>NZ_PDWP01000003.1 GCF_010093235.1 Pseudoxanthomonas suwonensis
GAGGGCGCCTGATGTGGGAGACCCTCGGGACGGTCCGAGACCTGGGCCGGCTGCAGCAGATCGCCTCGGTCCTCATCGGTTACGGCTTCGGCGACATGGTCCAGCGCATCGGCCTGTCCGGGGCGCTGGAGCGTGCCGGGCGCATCCTCCACTGGCGCGACCCGGAGGCGATGGCGCACATGCCGCCGCCGGTGCGGGTGCGTCGCGCGCTGGAGGAGCTGGGCCCGACCTTCGTCAAGCTTGGCCAGGTGCTGGCCACGCGCGTGGACCTGCTGCCGCCGGAGTGGATCAGCGAACTGGGCAAGTTGCAGAACGCGGTGCCGGCGGTGCCGTTCGAGCAGATCCGGCCGCAGCTGGTCGAGGACCTGGGCGCCGACCCGGCCAAGGTCTTCGCCCGCCTCGAGGAGAAGCCGCTGGCCGCCGCGTCGTTGGCGCAGGCGTACCGCGCCTGGCTGGACGACGGCACCTCGGTGGTGCTGAAGGTCCGCCGTCCGGGCATCCGCGACACGGTGGAGGCCGACCTGCGCCTGCTGGCGCGCGTGGCCGAGATCATCGAGGCCCGCGCCCCTGACCTGCGCCGCTACCGTCCCACCCAGGTCGTGCACGAGTTCGCCCTGTCGCTGCGGCGCGAGCTGGATTTCGCCACGGAGGGCCGCAACGCCGAGCGCATCGCCGCCAACTTCGCCGGCCATGACGGCATCGTGGTGCCGAAGGTCCACTGGCAGTGGACCAGCGAACGGCTCAACGTGCAGGACCTGCTGGATGGCATCCCGGGCACGGACCTGGAAGCGGTCGATGCCGCCGGCCTGGACCGCGCGGCGCTGGCCCGTACCGGCGCGGACATCGTGCTGAAGATGGTGCTGGAGGACGGCTTCTTCCACGCCGACCCGCACCCGGGGAACATCTTCTACATGCCGGGCGGCCGCATCGGCGTGATCGATTTCGGCATGGTCGGCCGCGTTTCCGACCAGCGCCGCTTCCAGATCGTGCAGCTGCTGCACGGCCTGGTGGCGCGCGAACCCGATGCGGTGGCCGAGGTGCTGATGGAGTGGACCGAGGGTACCGGCGAATTCGACGAATCGCGCCTGCACGCCGACATCGGCGCCTTCGTCGACCAGTACCGCGGGGTGCCGCTCAAGGACCTGCACATGGGCCTGATGCTGTCGGACGTCACCGCGATCCTGCGCGACCACGGCCTGAGCCTGCCGCCGGACCTGGCGCTGATGATCAAGGCCTTCCTCACCCTGGAAGGCATGGGCCGGCAGCTGGATCCGGACTTCGACATGGCCTCCGCCGCGCGGCCCTACCTGGAACGGGTACTGCTCAGGCGCTGGGCTCCGCGCGCGCTGCTCAGGCGCGGCCAGCGCGGCGTGCAGGATGCGCTGGAACTGGCCGGCGACATGCCGCGGGAGCTGCGGCGCCTGCTGCGCATGACCCGGCGCGGGCGCCTGCACATGCAGATGGAGGTCACATCGCTGAAGGCCTTCGGCGACCAGGTCGACCGCGCCGCCAACCGCCTGACGATGGGCGTGGTCACCGCGGCGCTGGTGATCGGTTCGTCGATCGTGATGCACAGCGCAGGCGGCGGGGTCCCCAGCCGCTGGCTGCTGGCGCTCGGGGCGCTGGGCTTCATCGGCGCCGCGCTGACCGGGATGTGGATCCTGCTGTCGATCTGGCGCAGCGGGAAAGGCTAGGCCGTAAGCCGGCGTCCATCGGTACCGCTCCACCGCGCGTGGCAGTCCGCGCGCGGCGGAGCGCAACGGCGGCTACTCCGCCGGGCGGTACTCGAGCAGGTCGCCCGGCTGGCATCCAAGCACCCGGCAGATCGCCTCCAGGGTGCCGAAGCGCACGCCTTTGACGTGGCCCTGCTTGAGCAGCGACAGGTTGGTCTCGCTGATGCCGATCGCGTCGGCAAGCTCCTTCGACTTCATCCCGCGCCGCGCCAGCATCACGTCCAGGTTGACCACGATCGGCATCAGACGATGCCCCGTGCGTCGTCCGCCGCCCGCACGGCCAGGCGCAGCAGGTGGGCGACGCTGTAGAGGCAGAGGCAGGCCACCAGGAAGTGGTAGGGATCGGTCGAGACCGTGATCCGGAGCTGCCAGGCGTCATGGCTGCTGCGGACCCAGGCCGCCATGCAGGCACCTGCCACGCTGAGCAGCAGCGACGCAGGCAGCGAGTGGGCCAGGCGCATGAACGCTGCCGCGACGGGCGCCGACAGCGCATCGCACCCGTGCAGTGCCTTGCCTACGCGGTGCACGGCAGCCAGCGGCAGGATGTACGCCAGCGTGCCCAGCACCAGCGCGAGCGCCAGCAGGCCGCGATCGCCGGCGCCCAGGCGGGTCGCCTCGTCCATGGGCAGGTCGAACAGCACCCAGTTGCCGAACGGCATCGCGCTTCCGCAAAACACCAGCAGGGCGAGGAACAGGCCGATGGCGGCGGCCGCCACGATGCCCAGCGAAGCCAGCGACATGAGGTGGTAACCGTGGCGGCGGATCTTCATTTCCGGGGTCATTGCTCTCTCCTTGAGCAGGGTGGGTTTATGTAAAACGTAAAGAAACCGGCGCCGGCGTCAAGCCTCCCTTGGGTTGCGCCGCCGGGGAATTAGCAGTATTACTACTAACCATGGACCTGACCGACACCCAGCAGGCGATCCTGAGGCTGATCGCCGAGCGCATCGAAGCCGAGGGCATGCCGCCCTCGCAGACCGAAATCGCGCGCGCCTTCGGCTTCAAGGGCGTACGTGCCGCCCAGTACCACCTGGAGGCGCTCGAGGCCGCCGGCGCGATCGAGCGGGTGCCGGGAAGGGCGCGCGGCATCCGGGTCAGGCAGTTGCCGCCGGCGCTGCAGCCGGAACTGGCCTTGCCGCCGGCCAATGACGACGCCCTGCGCCTGCCGGTGCTGGGGCGGGTGGCCGCCGGCATGCCGATCGGGGCCGACGTGCCGACCGACCTGGCCGAGAGCTTCCTGGTCCTGGACCGGGTGCTGTTTTCGCCCTCGCCGGACTACCTGCTGCGGGTGCAGGGGGACTCGATGCGCGACGAGGGCATCTTCGACGGCGACCTGATCGGCGTGCACCGCACCCGCGAGGCGCGCTCGGGCCAGATCGTGGTGGCGCGGGTGGACGAGGAGATCACGGTCAAGCTGCTGAAGATCGGCAAGGACCGCATCCGCCTGCTGCCGCGCAATCCCGATTACGCCCCGATCGAGGTCCTGCCGGACCAGGACTTCGCGATCGAGGGGCTTTATTGCGGCCTGGTCCGCCCCAACCGATGAGGCTGGCGGCGCCGGGGAGTCTTCCGACGGCGCCACGGGGAATCCGGCGATGGGAGCGCCAGGCGCGGGCCGCTAGCCTCCAGCCATGCCGTTCCGGAGCGTCGCAGCTTTTGCGACCACCCCCGGCCACACTACGCACACACACTCACTGACACCGAGGACACACCCAGATGGACGAGAACAAGAAGCGCGCCCTCGCGGCGGCCCTGAGCCAGATCGAGAAGCAGTTCGGCAAGGGTTCGGTCATGCGCATGGGCGACCGCGTGGTCGAGCCCGTCGAGGTCGTCCCGACCGGCTCGCTGATGCTGGACATCGCCCTGGGCATCGGCGGCCTGCCCAAGGGGCGCGTGGTCGAGATCTACGGCCCGGAATCCTCGGGCAAGACGACCCTGACCCTGCAGGCCATTGCCGAGTGCCAGAAGCAGGGCGGCACCGCCGCCTTCATCGACGCCGAGCACGCGCTGGATCCGATCTACGCCGCCAAGCTGGGCGTGAACGTGGACGACCTTCTGCTGTCGCAGCCGGATACCGGCGAACAGGCGCTGGAAATCGCCGACATGCTGGTGCGCTCCGGCTCGGTGGACATCCTGGTGGTCGACTCGGTCGCCGCGCTGACCCCGAAGGCGGAAATCGAGGGCGAGATGGGCGACCAGCTCCCCGGCCTGCAGGCGCGACTGATGAGCCAGGCGCTGCGCAAGCTGACCGGCAACATCAAGCGCTCCAACACCCTTGTGATTTTCATCAACCAGCTGCGCATGAAGATCGGCGTGATGATGCCGGGCCAGAGCCCGGAAACCACCACCGGCGGCAATGCGCTGAAGTTCTACGCCTCGGTGCGCCTGGACATCCGCCGCATCGGCTCGATCAAGAAGGGCGACGAGATCATCGGCAACCAGACCCGGATCAAGGTGGTCAAGAACAAGCTGGCGCCCCCGTTCAAGCAGGTCGTCACCGAGATCCTGTACGGCGAGGGCATCAGCCGCGAGGGCGAGCTGATCGACATGGGCGTGGATGCCAAGCTCGTGGAGAAGTCCGGCGCCTGGTACAGCTACGGCTCCGAGCGCATCGGCCAGGGCAAGGACAACGCCCGCCAGTACCTGCGCGAGAACCCCGAGGTCGCCGCGCGCCTGGAGGGCGAGCTGCGCGAGAAGTTCCAGCCGGCCGAGGCTGGCCGCGAAGAGGAAAGCGAGGACTGAGCAAGGTGTCTCTCCGCTTCCCGTCGGCGTGCTGTCAGTGACGCGCCGGCGGGGAGCGGTTCCTTCATCCAGGAGGGCCGGCGCCACGGATGGCGCAACCTGGAGACCGGCGACAACACGGCATGGCCAGCGATCCGCACTTCCTCGATTACGTAATGGAGCAGGCCGGGCTGGGCCAGGCCCTGGCTGCGCGCCGGATGTTCGGCGAGTACGGGCTCTATCTGGATGGCAGGTTCGTCGCGGTGGTCGCGGACAACCAGCTGTTCCTCAAGCCCACCGATGCGGCGCGGGAACTCCTGCCCACCATCGCCGAGGCGCCGCCGTATCCTGGCGCCAGGCCCTGGCTGCAGCTGGACGAGGCCCTGGACGACCCCGAACTGCTGCGGCGCCTGCTCAAGGCGACCGCGGTCGCACTGCCCCCGCCGGGAACCGCTTCCCGTGGCCGGTCCGCCCCCGGGAAGAGCAGGGCACAGGGGAGCAGCCCGGGCACGCGCGACCGTTCATGACGAGGCCCCGCAGGCCACTGGAATGACTGAAGAATCACCTCCCCGCCGCAAATCACGCACGCCGCAGACCCCCGTGCAGCGTGCGCTGGGCCTGCTGGTCCGGCGCGAGCACTCGCGCAAGGAGCTGACCCGCAAGCTGGCCGCCCGCGGCGTGGACGCCGAGGAGGCCACCTCGGCGGTCGAGCGGCTGGCCGGCGAGGGCTGGCAGGACGATGCGCGTTTCGCGGAGTTCCTGGTCCGTAGCCGGGCCAATGCCGGCTATGGGCCGCTGTATGTACGGGCCGAGCTGGGCACCCACGGGCTGGCCGGGGAGGTGGTCGCAGCCGCCATGGACGGGTTCGAGGGGGACTGGACCGGGATCGCCCGCGACCTGGTCCGCCGGCGCTTCGGTCCGGCGGGGCCGGCCGACCTGGCCCAGCGACGCAAGGCGGCCGACCTGCTGGCCCGCCGCGGATTCGACGGCGAGGCCATCCGTGCCGCCACCCGCTGGGATCCGGACGACTGAGACCGGCTGCCCGGTTCCGCCTCGCTCCGTCCGTGGCGCGATGGCCGGACAGCCCTGGTTTCGCCGGTGGGTGGCCCCGCTCTGATACCCTTTACCGGTTGATTTCCCGTCCGTCCGGGCGCGCCAGGCGCGTGCCGGCCGGACCCGTCCGCCAGCCGAAGCCAGATGACCCCCACCACCCCGTATACGACTGCGCGCATCCGCAGCGATTTCCTCGAGTTCTTCAAGGGCAAGGGCCACACCATCGTCCCGTCCGCGCCGCTGGTGCCGGGCAACGATCCGACCCTGCTGTTCACCAACTCGGGCATGGTCCAGTTCAAGGACGTGTTCCTGGGCGCGGAGAAGCGCAGCTACGTGCGCGCGGCCGACGTCCAGCGCTGCCTGCGCGCCGGCGGCAAGCACAACGACCTCGATTCGGTCGGCTACACCGCGCGCCACCACACCTTCTTCGAGATGCTGGGCAACTGGTCCTTCGGCGACTACTTCAAGAAGGAAGCCATCGCCTGGGCCTGGGAACTGCTGACCGGCGTGTGGAAGCTGCCGGCCGAGCGCCTGCTGGTGACGGTCTACCACACCGACGACGAGGCCTATGCGATCTGGCGCGACCAGATCGGCGTGCCGGAGTCGCGCATCGTCCGCATTGGCGACAACAAGGGCGCACCCTACGCCTCGGACAACTTCTGGCAGATGGCCGACACCGGCCCCTGCGGTCCGTGCACCGAGATCTTCTACGACCACGGCGAGCACATCGCCGGCGGCCCCCCGGGCTCGCCCGACGAGGATGGCGACCGCTTCATCGAGATCTGGAACCTGGTGTTCATGCAGTTCGACCGCCAGCCCGACGGCACCCTGGTGCCGCTGCCGGCGCCGTGCGTGGACACCGGCATGGGCCTGGAGCGCCTGGCGGCGATCCTGCAGCACGTGCACAGCAACTACGAGATCGACCTGTTCCAGGCGCTGATCCGCAAGGCCGCCGCGCTCACCGGCACCTCCGACCTGGAGAACAAGTCGCTGCGCGTGATCGCCGATCACATCCGCGCCAGTGCCTTCCTGATCGTCGACGGCGTGCTGCCGTCCAACGAGGGCCGCGGCTACGTCCTGCGCCGCATCATCCGTCGCGCCCTGCGCCACGGCTGGATGCTGGGCGTGCGCCAGCCGTTCTTCCACCAACTGGTGGAAGAACTGGTCACGCAGATGGGCGAGGCCTATCCGGAACTGCCGGCCGCGCGCGACACCGTCGAGCGTGCGCTGAAGGCCGAGGAGGAGCGCTTCGCCGAGACCCTCGATGCCGGCATGAAGATCTTCGAGGAAGTCGCGGCCCACGCCAGCGGCGCGGTGATCCCGGGTGGGGACGCGTTCCGCCTGTACGACACCTACGGTTTCCCGTTGGACCTGACCCAGGACATCGCGCGCGAGCGCGGCCTGACCGTGGACGTCGCCGGTTTCGAGGCCGCGATGGAGCAGCAGCGCGAGACCGCGCGCGCCGCCGGCAAGTTCGGTGGCGGCGTGCAGCTGCCGGCCGAGCTGGTCGCCACCCTGGAGCCGACCGTGTTCCTGGGCTATGACGCGCTGGAAGCCGACGGCCTGAAGATCGTGGCCCTGCTGCGCGACGGCCGCCCGGTCGACAGCGTTGCCGTGGGCGAGGAAGCGATCGTGCTGGTCGACCGCACCCCGTTCTACGCCGAGTCCGGCGGCCAGGTGGGCGACACCGGCGTGCTGGAGGGCGAGGGCGCGAAGCTGCAGGTCACCGACACCCAGAAGTTCGCTGGCCAGTTCCATGGCCACTTCGTGCGCGTGGTCGAGGGCGGACTGAAGACCGGCCAGTTCCTGCGTGGTGCCGTCGACGGCGATCGCCGACGCGCCATCGTGCTCAACCACTCGGCCACCCACCTGCTGCACGGCGCACTGCGTGGCCTGCTTGGCACCCACGTCGCGCAGAAGGGCTCGCTGGTCGCTCCCGACCGCCTGCGCTTCGACTTCTCGCACTTCCAGCCGGTGTCGGCCGAAGAGCTCGCGCAGATCGAGCGCATGGTCAACGCCGAAGCACGCGCCAACCACCCGGTGGTGATCCAGCAGATGGGCATCCAGGAAGCGCTGGACATGGGCGCGATGGCGCTGTTCGGCGAGAAGTACGGCGAGCGCGTGCGCGTGGTGAAGATGGGCGATTCGGTGGAGCTGTGCGGCGGTACCCACGTGGCCCGCACCGGCGATATCGGCCTGTTCAAGATCGTCTCCGAAGGCGGCGTGTCCGCCGGCGTGCGCCGCATCGAGGCGCTTACCGGCCAGGCCGCGCTGGAACATATCGCCAGCGAGGCGCGTTCGCTGGACGAGGCGGCCTCGCTGCTCGGCGGCAGCCGCGGCGACATCGTGGAGCGCGCGCGCGCCACGGCCGAGCGCATCCGCAAGCTGGAGCGCGAACTGGAGTCGATCAAGGCCAGGGCCGCCAGCAGCGCCGCGGCCGACCTGGCCGGTTCGGCGGTGGACGTGGGCGGCATCAAGGTGCTGGCCGCGCGCCTGGAAGGCATCGATGCCAAGGGGCTGCGCGAGGCGGTGGACCGCCTCAAGCAGCAGCTGGGCGACACCGTCGTGCTGCTCGCCGGTGCGCAGGGCGGCAAGGTCGCACTGGTTGCCGGCGTGAACGGAAGCGCAACGGGCCGCGTCAAGGCCGGCGAACTTCTGGCCCATGTCGCCGGTCGTATCGGAGGCAAGGGCGGCGGACGCCCGGATCTCGCCCAGGGTGGTGGCGAGGACGGGCCCGCCCTTGCGCCTGCCCTCGCTGATGTCCCGTCGTGGGTTGCCGAGAGGATCGGCGTCACGGTGGGTTAGCGCGTAGTTTGGCCGCGCGCTTGCCGGTCCGCGGGGTGGGCAGTACGATCCATCGACCCCGACGCTGCACACCGGATGCGCGCGGCTTCACCTGAAGCCTCGCGCCGGCACTGGAAAATAGGTCGGTGCCGGCGCCATGGAGAAAGACAATGTTGATTCTGACCCGCCGAGTAGGCGAGACCCTGATGATCGGCGATTCGATCACCGTCACCGTGCTCGGGGTCAAGGGTAACCAGGTGCGGATAGGTATCACCGCGCCCAAGGACGTGGCCGTGCACCGCGAGGAGATCTACCAGCGGATCCAGCGCGGCGAGGCCCCGGGCGAGGCCGACGGGAACGCTCCTGCGGAATAACGCAGGAAAGTGTTTGCCGGGCAGAGCCGCAGGCTGTATCCTTTCGCGGCCCGCAGCGCTGGTGCAGCGCCGCAGGGTTCAACGGAGTGATGCCCGAGAGGCCGAAGGGGCTCCCCTGCTAAGGGAGTATAGGGTCAAAAGCTCTATCGAGGGTTCGAATCCCTCTCACTCCGCCAGTTGCCAAAAAGCCCGCGACGCAAGCCGCGGGTTTTTTTATTTGTGTCCGCGCTGCCGACATGGGCTGGCGGACGGCTTCCGGCCGCAGGCGCATGCCGCCACGCAGTGGCAACGTCGCCATGTCCATGCATCGCCCGTGTGGAACACGCATCAACCCGGTATTGCCGTGGTCGCATCTGCGCCTTGCAGGATGTGCTGATCCCCCAGGGTTGGGCGCCAGCGATGGTGGGCGCTGGCTGCGGCCGGCCGGGCCGGGCGCCGAAGCCGCGTTGCTTCTGCTTCTCCCCGTCGGACGGATGGCATTGCCGCCCGCTGCGGAGGGCGGTGCGGGTGGGCAGCACCTTTCGCGTGGCGGATGCCGTTGCCGAGATGGGTGGGTGCGGA
Source organism: Pseudoxanthomonas suwonensis (assembly GCF_010093235.1). Taxonomy (GTDB): domain Bacteria; phylum Pseudomonadota; class Gammaproteobacteria; order Xanthomonadales; family Xanthomonadaceae; genus Pseudoxanthomonas; species Pseudoxanthomonas suwonensis. The sequence continues at coordinate 9,224 of NZ_PDWP01000003.1, forward strand.
ATGCCGCGCGTCCTGCGCACGATCGCCTGCCATACGGGCGCGTGACCTGGATCAGTGCCTGCCCTGCATGTGGCGTCGCGACGGATGCCTGCGCTGGCACCGCATTCGCGGTTCGCATGGACGGGCTGCGTTGCGCCTTGAGGGTGGCCTGTCGATGCGGTGTCCCGGGAGTGCGCTGCCGTGCCTGGATACGGCACGAAGATCGGGAATAAAAAAAAAACCGCCGACGGTGACGTCGACGGTCTCTGTAAAATGGCGCGCCCGGAGAGATTCGAACTCCCGACCGCCTGGTTCGTAGCCAGGTACTCTATCCAGCTGAGCTACGGGCGCGCTGCTGAGGAGCGAAATTATGCGGATGCGGGCCGGGGTCGTCAACACCTTCTTTACGATTCATCGAAAAATTTTTCGGCCAGCCTGGAAGCCACCGCTTCGGGGGCGCGCATCCAGCTGAAATGGTCGGCTCGGACCTGCAATGCCGACTGGTCCAGCACGGTGACGTGGGCGCGCGCGCGTGGCATGTGTGCCAGCAGCGCGTGCAGGGACGAGGTCGGGCCCAGCCAGTCGTCGGCCATTGCCACAGCCTGCACCGGCACTTCCAGTGCGGCCATGCCCGCTTCGAGGTCCAGCGAGGTGCCCGGTGCAGCATAGCGCCCGCTGCGGCCAACGGCGGCCCAGTCGGCGATCAGGCTGCGCGCCTCGGTGCCGCCGAAGCCAAGGCGCCGGCCGTGCAGTACGCCCTGGCGCTTTGCCAGCCACGGCAGGAAACGGTACGCCAGCGGCAACAGCCAGCGTCGCGGCGCAGGGAAGCTGCGCCAGTAGGGCGTGCCGCTGGCGACCAGGGCAAGGCCGGCGACGCGTTGCCGATGCTGTCCGGCCAGGCAGCAGGCCAGCTGTCCACCCAGGCTGTGGCCGCCCAGCCATAGCGGTGCATCGTCCGGCACCGCGTCCATGCTCACCGGCAGGTCGAGGCCAAGCAGCTCGGCGTAGCCCCAGTCGCGTTCGCGCGAGGGGCGCAACGAGCTGCTGCCGTTGCCGCGCCATTCGTGCAGATGCACGGCGATGCCATGCGCGGCCAGGTCATGCGCCAGCGGCAGGTAGTGGCGCGCGGCCACGCCCAGCGCCGGCAGCCACAGCAGGCGTGCGCGCGGCTGCGTGGGAGCAACACGGGCCAGCGTCCAGCGATGGCCGTCTGTGCTTGAAAGGAGCTGTTCCCCCGTCCTGGCCTGGCTCATCGACCGGGCAGGGTGGCGAAGTGGTCCAGCACCAGCACGTCGCCGCGCCCCGGGCGCGAGCCCGCACGCAGCGCCTCGTGCACGTAGTCGGTGGCGTGGCGGCATGCCTCACGCAGGGCCAGGCCGCGGGCGAGGTTGGCGGCCACCGCCGAGGCCAGGGTGCAGCCGGTGCCGTGGGCTTCACCCTGCAGGCGTGGATGCGCGGTGCGCTGTTCGCCATCGGCATCGACCAGGATGTCGACGACGTCGCCGCCGCCAGGCAGGTGCCCGCCCTTGAGCAGCACCGCGGCGGCGCCCAGCTCGCGCAGCGCATCGGCCGCCTGCGCCATCGCCTGCAGGTCCTCGATCTTCCGTCCGAGCAGCAGCTCGGCCTCGGGCAGGTTCGGCGTGATCACCGTGGCCAGCGGCAGCAGCCGCGTGCGCAGCGCATGCAGTGCGTCTTCCTCCAGCAGGCGCGCGCCGCTGGTGGCGACCATCACCGGATCCACCACCACGTGGCGCGGGCGGTGCCGCCCCAGCGGGCGGGCGACCGCCTCGATCACCGCGGCGCTGGCCAGCATGCCGAGCTTCACCGCCTCGATGCGGAAGTCGTCGAAGCAGGCGTCGATCTGCGCCTCGAGGAAATCCACCGGCGGCACGTGCACCGCGGTGACGCCGCGGGTGTGCTGGGCGGTGAGCGCAGCCAGCGCGGACAGGCCGTGCACGCCATGGGCTGCGAAGGTCTTGAGGTCGGCCTGGATGCCGGCGCCGCCGCCGGAATCGGAGCCGGCGATGGTCAGTGCGGAGATCACGGATGGGGTCTGCATGCGGCCATTGTGCCGTGCCGCGCGGGCAACGTGGACTAGCCGGGGGTGGCCACCAGGGAATGCGCCAGTTTGAGGGCGCGGTCGAAGTTCGAGGCCAGGTGCAGGCTGCCGTCCGAGCCGGCCAGCCCCATCTGCGCGATGACCCGGTTCGGCTGCTCCTGCAGCCCGGAAACGACCAGCACGATGCCTTCGCGGCGGCAGCGTTCGGCCAGCTTGCGCAGGGCATGCACCCCGCTGGCATCGATCACCGGCACCAGGCGCATGCGCAGGATCAACACCTTCGGCTTCTCGAAGAACTGGTCCAGCAGGCTGTCCAGGCGGTTGGACGCACCGAAGAACAGCGGCCCGCCGATCTGGTACGCCTCCACCCCGGGCGGCAGGCGCTGGCGCTGCTGCTCGTCGCGGGCGAGGGCGCCGGCCTGGTCGAGGTCGTCGTCGGTCGTGCGCACGCCGGAGCGGATCTCCACCGCCTCGGCCATGCGGTACATGAAGACCAGCGCGGCCACGACCACGCCGGCCTCGATCGCCACGGTCAGGTCGAAGAACACCGTCAGCACGAAGGTCAGCAGCAGCACGATGCGGTCGCCCCACGGCGCCGACAGGGTGGTGCGGAAGTGCTCGTACTCACTCATGTTCCAGGCCACCACCAGCAGCACCGCGGCCAGCGCCGCCAATGGCACGTAGCGCATGAGCGGCGCCAGCAGCAGCATGAACAGCAGCAGGTAACCGGCGTGCAACATGCCCGACACCGGGCTGCGCGCACCGGCGCGGACGTTGGTGGCGGTGCGGGCGAGGGCGCCGGTGGCCGGCAGTCCACCGAACAGCGCGGAGGCGGCGTTGGCCACGCCCTGCGCCACCAGCTCGCCGTTGGAGCGGTGGCGGCCGCCGGTCATGCCGTCGGCGACCACCGCCGACAGCAGCGATTCCACGCCGGCGAGGAAGGCGATGGTGAAGGCGCTGGGCAGCAGTTCGAAGGTGCGTTCGAACGGGATGTGCGGGAAGTCGAACGTCGGCAGTGCCGATGGCAGCTGGCCGAAGCGGCTGCCGATGGTGTCGGTGGGCAGGGCGAAGGCGGTGGTGGCGGCCGTGCACACCAGCAGTGCAATGAGGAAGCCCGGCCACTTCGGCTTCCAGTAGCGCAGGCCGACGATCACCCCCAGGCCGAGCGCGGTCATGGCGACGGTGGCCGGTTGGATGGTGGCGATGTGCCGGGCGTAGGCGGTCCAGCGCTCGACGAATTCCGCCGGGAGCTCTGCCATCTGCAGGCCCAGCGCGTCCTTGACCTGCGAGGAGAAGATGCTCACCGCGATGCCGGCGGTGAAGCCGGTGATCACCGGCTGCGGCATGTACTTCATCAGCGTGCCCAGGCGCAGCAGGCCGGCGGCGATGAGCATCAGTCCGGCCAGCAGGGTGCACAGGACCAGCCCGCCGTAGCCGAACTTCTGGATGACCACGAACACGACCGGGATGAAGGCCGCGGTGGGGCCTCCGATCTGCACCCGCGACCCGCCCAGGGCCGAGATCAGGAAGCCGGCGATGATGGCCGTATGCAGGCCTTTCTCGGGCGTGGCGCCGGAGGCGATCGCCAGGGCCATGGCCAGCGGCAGGGCGACGATGGCCACGGTCAGGCCGGCGATGGCGTCGGCGCGCAGGTGAGCGAGGGTGTAGCCCTCGCGCAGGGTGGTCCACAGCTTGGGTTCGAACTGCTGCAGGTAGGCGTGCAGCCGGGTGGCGTCCATTACCCCTCCCGTCGATGTTCCCGTTCCGGGGCGCCGCTGTCGTCGGGCAGGTTGCCTGGCAGTCGCAGCAGGCGCAATGCATGGTGCTTGTAGATGACGTAGCCGATGCCGGTGGCGCCGGTCAGTGCCGCCGGGATCGCCAATGCGTAGTAGCCGAAGGCGCGGAAGGTCCAGGTGCCGAGGATGCCACCGCACAGGAAGCCGCTGATGATCAGGCCGCTGAGGGCCAGGCGCCGCATCGGCATCGGCAGCCCGCGCAGCAGGTGGCCCAGGCCGATGCCAAGGTCGGTGAACATGCCCGACAGGTGGGTGGTCCGCACCACCGCGCCGCTGTAGGTGGTGACCATCGCGTTCTGCAGGCCGCAGGCCATCGCCGCGAGCAGGGCGCCATTGAGCTGCTGGCGCTGGAACAGCGGGATGGCCGCCAGCAGCAGCGCCGCCTCCAGCGCCAGGGCCACGCCATAGCGCCGACCCAGGCGCAGCGTGCTGTCCTGGATGATGAGGCCGCTGAGCACCGCGCCCAGGCTGAAGGCGATGAGCACCGCCCACAGGTGGCGCACGCTGCGCCAGTTGCCGTCGGCCAGGGCCGTGCCCAACTGGGTGGTGGTGCCGGTGACGTGGCTGACCGCCATGTGCTCGAAGCCCAGGAAGCCCACCGCGTTCACCATGCCGGCGATACCGGCGAGGGAGATCGCGCCGACCCAGACCCAGCGTGGCAGTCGCGTGTTCATGCGTTGCGGCGCGGCTCCCGGCGCATCAGGCGGGGTCCTTCAGGCGCACGCCGCGGCCGCGGCCGTGGCTGGGCTGGTCTTCGCCGATCAGCTCGACCCCGGCGGCGCTGAGTGCGCCGACGACCTTGGTGAGCGTGTCGACCACGCCGCGCACGGTGCCTTCGCTGGCCTCCATGCGCTGGATGGTGGGCAGGGAGACGCCGGCCAGCTCGGCCAGGCGGCGCTGGTCGATGCCAAGCAGGGCGCGGGCGGCCCGCATCTGGGCGGCAGTGATCATGGCCTGGATTGTCCTGCGTCATCCATGCCTGTTCAAGCCGGAGCCTTGCCAAGTGATGTTTCAAGCATCATCTGGCGGCCCGGTTCGGGTGCGAGCCGTGGTCGGTGCCGGGTTGCCGGCCCGCAGCCCGGCCCCTGGTCCGCGGGCCGTCCGCCACCGTGGCACGCGGGCGTTTGAGGGCATGTGCGCCGGTGTGCGCAAACATGCCGTCCCCCGACGGGAGGGTCGGGGAGGCTGCGGTCAAAGCACCTCGGAAGCGAAATCCGCCAGGCGCGAGCGTTCGCCGCGGCGCAGGGTGATGTGGGCGCTGTGCGGCCAGTTCTTGAAGCGGTCCACCGCGTAGGTCAGGCCCGAGGTGGTCTCGGTCAGGTACGGGGTGTCGATCTGCTCCACGTTGCCCAGGCAGACGATCTTGGTGCCGGGGCCGGCGCGGGTGATCAGGGTCTTCATCTGCTTGGGCGTGAGGTTCTGCGCCTCGTCCAGGATCAGGTAGCGCGAGAGGAAGGTGCGGCCGCGCATGAAGTTCATCGAGCGGATCTTGATCCGCGAGGCGAGCAGGTCGTTGGTCGCGGCCCGGCCCCAGGCGCCGCCTTCCTGGTTGTGGGTCAGCACTTCCAGGTTGTCGGTCAGCGCGCCCATCCACGGGGTCATCTTCTCCTCCTCGGTGCCAGGCAGGAAGCCGATGTCCTCGCCGACGCTGACCGTGGCGCGGGTCATGATGATCTCGCGGTAGCGCTGCTGGTCCATGGTCTGCGCCAGGCCCGCGGCCAGCGCCAGCAGGGTCTTGCCGGTGCCGGCGGTGCCGAGCAGGGTGACGAAGTCGATCTCCGGGTCCATCAGCGCGTTGAGCGCGAAGTTCTGCTCGCGGTTGCGCGCGGTGATGCCCCAGACCGCATGCTGGCCATGGCGGAAGTCGTCGACGATGGTGAGCACGGCGCGTCCGTCCTCGACCCTGGCCACGCGCAGCTCGACCTCGTCCTCGCCCGGCAGGTACAGGAACTGGTTGGGATACCAGTCCTCGTCCTCGCGCAGCTGCACTTCGTAGCTGGTGCGGCCGCGGTCGGACCAGGAGCGCAGGTCGGCCGAATGCCGCTTCCAGAAGTCCTCCGGCAGCTCGGTGGCGCCGGTGAACAGCAGGCTGAAGTCGTCCAGCGCGCGGTCGTTCTCGTAGTCCTCGGACACGATCCCGGCGATGGCCGCCTTGATCCGCAGGTTGATGTCCTTGGACACGAACACCACCGCGACTTCCGGCGGCGTGACTTCCTTCAGCGCCAGGATCGCGCCGAGGATGGCGTTGTCCGGGATCACCGCGCCGAAGCTCTTGCCCGCCTCGAAGTGGCTGGTCTGGAAGCGCAGCAGGCCGGCCGCGTGGCGGCCGCGCAGCTGCAGGCCGTTGGGCTGGCTCAGCGGCACGCCCCCGTCCAGCCGCTCCAGCCCGGCGCTTTCCACCAGGTCATTGAGGAATCGGCTGACCTGGCGCGCGTTGCGGCTGGCCTCCGACGTGCCCTTCTTGGCGTTGTCCAGCTCCTCGATGACCTGCATCGGCAGGTAGATGTCGTGCTCCTCGAACTTGAACAGCGCGGTGGGATCGTGCATCAGCACGTTGGTATCCAGCACGTAGATGCGCTTGCCTCGGGTCATCGTGGCTTCCTGGTGGGCGAGGGAACGGAACGGACGAGGACGGCATGGGCGCCGGGGCGGCCGGATGCCGGACAGGGGCGAGCCGTCGCGGCCTGCGGGGCAGGGCGACGGACCGCATGGAGGGATGGGTGGCTCACTTGCCGGTTTCGGCCTTCAGTGCGTCCAGCACCGCCTGGGCGTGGCCGGGGACCTTGACCCCGCGCCACTCCTGGACGATGCGGTGGTCGGGCGAGATGAGGAAGGTGCTGCGGACGACGCCCAGCACCTTGCGCCCGTACATGTTCTTCTCGTGGATCACGTCGAAGGCGCGGCACAGGGCCTCGTCGCCGTCGCTGACCAGCGGGAACTGGAAGCCCTGCTTCGCGCAGAAGTTGTCGTGCGAGTTAACCGAGTCGCGCGACACGCCCAGCACGTCCGCGCCCAGCTCCTGGAACTGTGGCAGCAGGGCGTTGAAGTCCAGGCCTTCGGTGGTGCAGCCGGGCGTGCTGTCCTTCGGGTAGAAGTACAGCACCAGCCAGCGGCTGGCGAAATCGGCGAGGGTGGCGCTGCGTCCGCCGGACAGGGCCAGCGGGAGCTTGAGGGTGGCGCGGTCGAGCTTGGCGGGTTTCATCGTGCCTGTTCGTGGCCTCAGAACTTCATCGGGTCCATGATGGCGTCGAGGTTCAGGTGGTCGCAGAACTCGAGGAAATCGTCGCGCAGGGCGGCGATGTGCATGTTCGCGGGCACGCCGATGGTCACCTGGGCGGAGAACATCTCCGCGCCGGTCTGCATGGCGCGGTAGCGGGTGCTCTGCAGGTTCTCGATGGTGATGCCCTGGCGGTCGAAGAAGTCCGCCAGCTGGAACAGGATGCCGGGCTTGTCGGCGGCGACCACTTCCACGATGTAGGGCAGCAGGTTGGACTGCACCTGCTTGGCGGCGGTGCGGTACCAGTTGAGCTTGAGCCCTTCCTCGCGCTCCAGCCGGCCGAGCATCGCCTCCAGCTTGGCCACCGCGTCCCACGAGCCTACCGCCAGTGCCGTCATCGAAACGTCGCGCCCGACGGTGGACAGCCGTGCATCGACCAGGTTGCAGCCGCTATCGGCGATCCGCCGCGTCACGGACAGCAGCGGCGACTCCGGATGCGTCGTATAGGCGTTGATCAGGAGGTGGTTTTCGTTCGGCGAAGGCCGTTGAGGGGTGTCGGTCAAGGAGGCTTCCGCGGGTCTTCTGCATGCTGGAAAGGCGCGTCCGGCGGGCGCGCCACCGGGGCAGCATACTTGCCCGTGCTTTCGCGCCGCAAGTATGATCGGGCCTCCTTCAGGCGGCCCGCGACGTGTGTTCGCGCCGCAGAATCCAGAGCGAAAACGGCTTGCACCCCACCGGCCTGATCACCGCGCTTGCCACCCCCTTCGACGGCGGCGGCGCAATCGACCTCGACGCCTGGCGCCGGCTGCTGCAGTGGCAGCTGGAAGCGGGCGCGCAGGGGCTCGTCGTCGCCGGTTCCACCGGCGAAGCCTCGATGCTCGACGACAGCGAGTACGACACCCTGCTGCGCGTGGCGGTGGAAACGGTCGCCGGCCGGGTGGACGTGATCGCCGGCACAGGCCTGTCCGGCACCGCCGCGACCATTGCCCGGACCCGGCGCGCCGCCGCCGCCGGCGTCGATGCGGCGCTGGTCGTCACGCCGCCCTACGTGCGCGCCACCCAGGCCGGCCTGCTGGCGCATTACCGCGCCGTGGCCGCCCAGGGCGGGCTGCCGGTCATCCTCTACAACGTGCCCGGACGCACCGCCTGCGACCTGCTGCCGGAGACGGTGGCGGAACTGGCCGCGCACGAGGACATCGTCGCGATCAAGGAGGCGGTGGCCGATCCGGCCCGCATCCAGGCCCTGGTGGCGCTGTCGGGCCCGCGTTTCACCGTGCTCAGCGGCGACGACGGCACGGCCGCGCGCTCGATGCTGGATGGCGCGCATGGCCTGGTTTCGGTCGGTTCCAACATCGCGCCGGCGGCCTACCGCAGGCTTTGCGACCTGGCCCGGGCCGGCAATGCCGCCGCGGCGATGGAATGGGACGCCCGCCTGGCGCCGCTGCACGCCTACTGCGGCGTGGAGCCCAACCCGATCCCGGTCAAGGCGCTGCTGCAGGCGGCCGGCTACGGCGCGGGGCTGCGGCTGCCGCTGACGCCGCTGTCTGAACCGCACCATGCCGAAGCCGCGCGCATGTCCGCGCTGGCGGCCGAACTCGAAGCACACTGCCGCGGCGAAACGCTCGCGGCCTGATCAGACACCTATCCGGAGAGCACTGCCGATGTCCCGTTCCTCACGTGTTGTGCGCATTTCCTCGGCCTTGCTGCTGGGCTTCACCGTGGTCGCGGCGCTGGGCGGCTGCAAGGCCTTCCGCAAGGGGCCGCGCGGCGACTACGCGCTGAGCCAGGAACAGCGTCCGCTGGAAGTCCCGCCGGACCTGACCCTGCCGGACACCTCCGGCGCGATGGCGGTGCCGTCGGTTTCCGGCGGCCGCGCGCCGCTGGCGGCCGCACCGGCGGACTCGCAGAGCGGGTTCACCGTGCCGGGGCAGCGCGACCAGGTGTTCGAGCGCGTCGGCACCGAGCTGGAGGCGATCGAGGGCCTGACCATTGCCAGCCGCGCGCAGCTGCTTGGTACCTATGACGTGGCCTACCGGGACGAGAGCTTCCTGGTGCGCGTGGCCGCGGTGCAGGGCGGCGTCTACGTGTCCGCCGTGGATCCGCGCGGCGTGGCCGCGACCGGCCCGGCCGCGGTCCAGGTCATCGCCTCGCTGCAGGCCGCGCTGGCCCGCTGAGGCCGCCATCCGGGGTGGCGCGCCGTCCGTGCGCGCCATGTCCCGGCCGGGCCGCTGGACCGCAAGTCGCGTCCATGCCTGGCCTCCGTCCCGCAGGGCCGGATCCGTTGCTTCTTCCGTAGTGTCGCGCCGGCAGCATGCGCGCCGCATGCGCCGTCGGGCGGGCATCAGGCCACGCCCCGGGCGCGCGGGCGCATGCCCGGCGCGGGCATGGCCTGGATCGATCGGTGCAGGGCTCCGCCGTGCCGGCGGGGCGGTGGAAGCGCGCTCAGCGCTCGAGGAACTTCAGCTTGTCCGGCTTGCCGTCCCACTCGGCGGCATCGGCCATCGGTTCCTTGCGCACGGTGATCACCGGCCAGGCCCTGGACAGCTCGGCGTTGAGCGCGACGAAGCCCTCCTGGCCGGCGGGGACGTCGTCCTCGGGGTAGATCGCATTGGCCGGGCACTCGGGCTCGCAGAGGGTGCAGTCGATGCACTCGTCCGGATCGATCACCAGGAAGTTCGGGCCTTCGTGGAAACAGTCCACCGGGCACACCTCGACGCAGTCGGTGTACTTGCACTTGATGCAGTTCTCGGTGACGACGAAAGGCATGGAGGTGGACCAGTGGAAGCTGCGGGAAACGCGCCATTCTAATCCAGCAGCGGTTGGCGCGTCGCCCCGGCGTCAGCCGAATCGTGCCCGGGCCAGGCGATACAGTCCGGCGGCGGCCAGGTCCTCGCGATGGCGCAGCGCGATCCTGCCGTGCGCGGAGAGCGCCCGGGCGTAGCGGTCCAGCAGGGCGTCGCTGCCGACCAGGTGCACGGGACGGTCGCCCGCCCTCGCCAGCGCCGGCTGCAGCTCATGGCCGACCAGCAGGCCGGACAGGTAGGAAGGCAGGGCAGCGCCATCGAAGCGTCCGAACAGGGCGGCGGTGCGCACGCCGAACACGTCGTGCAGCAGGCCGGCGCCGGCGCGTGCCTGCGCCAGGCCGGCGTCGAAGGCCGCCGGATCCAGCGCCGGTTCGGCCTGCGGCATGCCGCGCGCCAGGATGCTGTGGCCGCGCAGCAGGCCGTAGATCTCGCCGGTCATGGCGGTGGGGATGGCGGTGATCACGCCGTCCTCCACCCGCACCCACTTGCTGTGGGTGCCGGGCAGGCAGGCGACGTGGACGCCGGGCACCAGCTGCTCCAGCAGGCCGACGACCTGGGTTTCCTCGCCGCGCATCACGTCGGCGGCGGCGTCGCGGAGGTCGCACATGCCCGGCGCGCACCACAGGCTGCGGCCTGCCAGCGCGCGCACGTGGCTGGCCTGCGCGGTCAGTTCGACCATCCCCGCGGCCAGTGCCTCGACGCCGGCGGGGCAGGGCCCGTAGGGCGCTTCGACCCAGCCGCCGCGCGCGCCGACCATGCCGCACATCACCACCAGTCGATCGTCCCAGTCGCCGATCACCGCGGCCAGGGTCTCCGCGTAGCGACCCTCGCACGCCAGCGCCCCGACCTCGCCGCAGCGCCGTTCGACCACCTGGCCGCCGTCATCGAGGCGATACGCGCGCAGGTTGCTCCCGCCCCAGTCGACCGCGATCAAGCAGGCAGCTCCACGCGGCTTTCCGGGATGCCCAGCGTCCGCTCCAGGCGCAATGCATACAGGCCGCCGGAGGAGGGCGCACGCGCCAGCGCCCCGGCGTCCAGGCCTTCCGGCGAGGTGATCACGTAGAGCGTGTCCAGCCGCGGGCCGCCGATCGCGCAGCACGAGGGCTGCGGTACGGGCAGGTGGATTTCGCGTTCGACCGAGCCGTCGGCATCGAAACGGACCACCCGGGCGCCGCCCCAGCGGGCGTTCCAGATCCGGCCTTCGGCATCCATGCAGGAGCCGTCGGGCGAGCCGCTGGCGGCGCCGGCGGCCACGACCGGGCGTGGCGCGCCGACCAGCGCGGCCTCCGGGTCGTATTCGGCCTGGAGGATGGTGCCGGTGGGGGTGTCGCACCAGTACAGGGTGCGGCCGTCGCGGGAGAAGCAGATCGAGTTGGGAATGCCGATGCCGCCCGTCGGCAGGCGGCGCAGGCCGTGCGCCGCCGAGTACTGGTACATCGCGCCGGTGGGCGCATGGCCCGGGTTCTGGTTCATCGTGCCGAACACGAAGTTGCCGTGGCGGTCGGCGCGGCCGTCGTTGCTGCGGTGGCCGGGAAGGGCCGGCTCGATATCGGCCAGGTGGCGCAGCTGCAGCGCACCGGGGGCGTCGGCATCGACCCTGGCCTCATGCAGGGAACTGGCCAGCACCAGCAGCAGCCGGTCGTCCTGGCCCAGGCCGATGCAGCCGGGGCGGTCGGGCAGGTCCCAGTGGCGGGTCAGGCCATCGGCGGGACGGTGCAACCACAGGCCGCGCCCATCGATGTCCACCCACAGCACGGCCTGGCGACGATCGCACCAGACCACGCCTTCGCCGTGCGCGCAGCGCGAGTCGACCAGCAGCTCGGGGACGTTTTCCATGTCGCTCCTACCATTCGGCAACGCTGGCGTCGGCGTGCCGCCACACGGGGTTGCGCCAGTCCGGCGGGTTGGCATGCGCGTGGCGCAGCCGTTCCTCGTCGACCTCCACGCCCAGGCCCGGGAGCGGCAGGGCGCGGATGTCGCCATTGTCGCAGCGGAAGTCGTCCTTGTTGAGGACGTAGTCGAGCAGGTCGGCGCCCTGGTTGTAGTGGATGCCGATGCTCTGCTCCTGCAGCACCGCGTTGTGGGCGACGAAGTCCAGCTGCAGGCAGGCCGCCAGCGCCACCGGACCGAGCGGGCAATGCGGTGCCAGGGCGACGTCGTAGGCCTCGGCCATGGCGGCGATCTTCAGGCACTCGGTGATGCCGCCGGCGTGCGACAGGTCCGGCTGCAGGATCGCCAGCCCACCTGCTTCCAGCACGCGCTTGAACTCGAAGCGCGAATACATGCGCTCGCCAGCTGCCAGCGGGATCGGGGTCGATGCGGCCAGGCGCGGGTAGTACTCGGCCTGCTCCGGCAGCACCGGTTCCTCGACGAACAGCGGCCGGAACGGCTCCAGTTCGCGCAGCAGGGCCCTGGCCATCGGTGCGCCGACGCGGCCGTGGAAGTCCACGCCGAAGTCCACGCTGTCGCCGAAGGCCTCGCGCACGGCGGCGACCCTGGCCACGGCCTGGTCCACCGCGCGCGGACTGTCGACCAGCTTCATCTCCTCGGTGCCGTTGAACTTGAAGGTGTCGAAGCCGAGCTCGCGGTAGCCGCGGATCTGCTCGACCAGGTCGGCCGGACGGTCGCCGCCGACCCAGCGGTAGGTCTTCATCCGGTCACGCACGCGGCCGCCGAGCAGCTCGTACACCGGCACGCCCAGGGCCTTGCCCTTGATGTCCCACAGCGCCTGGTCGATGCCGGCGATCGCGCTCATCAGCACCGGGCCGCCGCGGTAGAAGCCGCCGCGGTAGAGCGTCTGCCAAAGGTCGTTGATCCGCGCCGGATCCTTGCCGATGACGTACTCGCCCAGCTCGTGCACCGCAGCCTCGACCGTGCGTGCGCGGCCCTCGACCACCGGCTCGCCCCAGCCGGTGATGCCTTCGTCGGTTTCGATCTTCAGGAACAGCCAGCGTGGCGCGGCGTGGTAGGTGGTGAGGCGGGTGATCTTCATTCGTGGTGGTCCATCAGGGCCTGGCGGAACGCGTGCGCGTTCCGCCGCGTCGCCTCCGGGGACTGGCCGGGCCGGTAGAGCTCGCCGCCGATGCCGGCGCCGGCACAGCCGGCCGCCAGCCAGGCGGGCAGGGTTTGCGTGGTCACGCCGCCCACGGCGAACAGGGGGACGTCGGGCGGCAGCACGGCACGCAGGGCGCGCACGTGACCGGTGCCGTAGGTGGCGGCCGGGAACAGCTTGAGCATGCTGGCGCCGGCATCCAGCGCCGCGAACGCCTCGCTGGCGGTGGCGAAGCCGGCCAGCACCTGCAGTCCGGCTTCGGCGGCATGGCGGATAAGCACCGGGTTGGTATTGGGCGTGACGATGAAGCGCGCGCCAAGCCTGCGCAGCGTGTCGACCTGTCCGGTGCGCAGTACGGTGCCGCCGCCGATCCAGGCGCGGTCGCCGCAGGCGCGTGCCGCCTCGCCGATGCTCACGGCCCAGTCCGGCGAATTGAGCGGGACCTCGATCGCGTCGTAGCCCTCGTCCAGCAGGGCCTGCAGGTGCGCGGGTGCCTGCTCCGGGGTGAGGCCGCGGAGGATGGCCACGAGGGGGAGCCGGAACGGCAGGGAAGGGGCGCTCATGCTCGGGCTCCGCGGTGGCATGGCGTGATCGTATGCAAGACGTGCGTCGGGGCGGTATCGGTTGGCGAGGTGGAGGGTGGCCGCGCCCGGGCTGGGGTGGAGGGGTACCGGCCCGGGCGTGCCACATGCGTAGCGTCGCCCGGATGAGATATGTTTGGAAATGAAATTTTCGAGCCAATCTATTCCGGGCGCATATAGGATCCTGCCATGAACCATGCACCTGCCGCCTCGCACTGGGCCAACCCGGCCCGGCTCAAGACCCGGCACCTGATGCTGTTGCTGCACCTGGACGAACAGGGATCGGTGCTGCGGGCGGCCGAGGCGGCCCGCATGACCCAGCCGGCCGCGTCGAAGCTGCTGGCGGAGATGGAGGGGCTGCTGGGCGTGCCCCTGTTCGAGCGCCACGCCCGCGGCGTCCAGCCAACCTGGTACGGCCAGGTGCTGATCCGGCGTGCGCGCAGCGCACTGCTGGAGATCGGCCGCGCCCAGGAGGAGATCGCGGCGCTTCGCGACGGACGCATGGGGCAGGCTTCGGTCGGCACGGTGGTCAATCCGGGCACCAACCTGGTCCCTGCGGCGGTGGCCGCGATCAAGCGCGAACATCCGGGCATCCTGGTGCGGGTGGAGATGGACTACAGCCGTCCGCTGGTGGCGAAGCTGCTCGATGGCCAGCTGGACCTGGTGGTGGGGCGGATCATGGAGCCGGCCGGCGGCATGGAGCTGGAGTTCGAACCGCTGGCCGACGAACCCCATTCGGTGATCGTGCGCGGCGAACACCCCCTGGCCAGCCGCCAGCGCCTGGTCCATGCCGACCTCGCTCCGTTCGGATGGATCCTGCCGCCGCCGGACAGCGTGCTGCGCACCCGGCTGGAGACGATGTTCCTGGAGCGTGGCCTGACTCCCCCGGACAACGTGGTGGAAACCTCCTCGCTGCCGGTGACGGTGAACCTGCTGCGCGCCAGCGACCTGCTGGCCGCGCTGCCAGTCGAGGCGGTGGCCGCGTACCTTTCGGCGCGCCAGCTGGCAGTGCTGCCGCTGGAGCTGGGAGTGGGCATGGAGTCCTTCGGGATCATCCGCCGCCGCGGGCATCTCCTCTCGCCAGCAGCCCAGCGCGTGCTGGAGGCCCTGCGCACGGTCGCCAGGGCGCTATATCCCGGCTTCCGCCGTTAACTTCCCGGCTATTGGCGGGAACTGTCACATACGCAACTTCGTCCCGTTCCCCGGTTGACCGCCGTCACGTGGTAGCGTTAACGTGCCGTTCACGCACCTTCGCCGGAACGCGGGGCCGTGCCCGGGCAATGCCCCCACAACTGAAAAAATCCTTTATCTCTGGGAGGGGACTGGATGTCGAAGTACATGAACCGTGCCGCTGGCCGCGGCGCGAAGTCGCACCTGCATATGCAGCGCCAGGCCCTGGCCGTCGGCGTTGCCATGGTCCTGGCCGCCGCTACTTCCAGCGCGCAGGAAGCCAACACCGCATCGTCGGACGCCGTCGAGCTGGATACCGTCCAGGTGACCGGCCTGCGCGGCAGCCTCATGCGCGCGCAGGACCTGAAGCAGGACGCCGAGCAGATCATCGACTCGGTCACCGCCCAGGACATCGGCGCCCTGCCGGACCGCAGCGTCACCGAAACCCTGAAGCGCGTTTCCGGCGTCACGGTTACCGGCTTCGCGGCGCGTGACGATACCGACCACTTCTCGGCCGAAGGCAGCGGCGTGATGATCCGCGGCCTGACCTTCGTCCGCGGCGAGCTCAACGGCCGTGACGTGTTCAGCGCCAACGGTGGCCGCGGTATCAGCTTCGAGGAAGTACCCGCCGAACTGATGGCCGGCGTCGACGTGTACAAGAATCCCTCCGCCGAGATCATCGAAGGGGGCCTGGGCGGTACGGTCAACCTGCGCACCCGCATGCCGTTCGACGAGCCGGGCCGCAAGATCGCCGGCAGCATCGATTACAACCGTGGCGACAAGGCGAAGGACGGCCGTCCGTCCGGCTCCTTCCTGTTCAGCGACCGCTGGGAGACTGGCATCGGTGAAATCGGCTTCCTCGCCAATGCCTCCTACTCAGAGCTGGCAACCCGCTCCGACGGCGTGCAGATCCAGCCGTTCGTGCGTCGTGGGCGCACGCCGGCCGAACAGCCCGAGGGCAATGGCGGCTATTGGGACTGGGAGCTGGGCGATTGGCGCGATGCTGACGAGCAGCGCGAGGACCTGCTCGCGGGCACCGACTTCGACCAGGTATATGTGCCGGGCGGCCTGAACTGGCGTCGTACCGACTTCGACCGTACCCGCCAGGGCGGTGCCTTCGCCTTCCAGTGGCGTCCCAGCGAGGACACCGAGGTCTATACGCAGTTCATCACCTCCAGGTACGAGCTGGAATGGCGCGAGCACTTCATGGAGTGCTGCGGCAGCATGGAGAAGAACGACATCAACTGGCAGGGTGACCGGGACAGGTTCCATCCCTGGTACCAGGACGGTCTGGCCGACCGCACCAACAACGTGGTGCCGATGCCGGGCACCCGCTTTGAGTACGACCAGTACGGTCGTTTCCTGCGCGGCACCCTCCGCCAGGGCGGCTGGCGCGGTCAGCCGGAGGACGGCCCGTCGAACATGTACCAGAACTCGGGCATCCAGTTCGCTGCGGGTAACCGCTATAACGTCCAGGATTCGAAGACCACCGACTGGTCGGCGGGCTTCCGTCACTACCTTACCGACGCGCTGACCCTGCGTGGTGACTTCCAGTACGTGAAGTCGACCAGCGACAACATCGACTTCTCGGTCCACACCTCGACCCTGCTCGAGCAGGTAACGCTGGACGTGACCGGCAAGTACCCGTCGCTGACCATCGGCGAGCCGTCCAGCGCCCTGGCCCAGGAGAACTACTTCTGGCGCTCGGCGATGGACCATGTCGCGCAGAACGAGGGTACCGAGCGCGCCGGTCGCCTTGACCTGGAGTACACCTTCCTCGACAGCGCCTGGCTGCGTAAGTGGCGTGCCGGCGTGCGCGTGGCCGATCGCAGCTACACCAGCCTGTCCACCAACTGGAACTGGGGACCGATCAGCGACGACTGGCGCCGCATTGCCAACGCGCCGGATCCGAACCGTCCGCCGGTGGCCTGGCTGGACCAGTTCTTCCCGACCGACTCCACGCTGTACTCGATGTCGGACTTCTTCGGCGGCAAGGTCAACGTCCCGGTGAACTTCTGGACGGCCCGCGATGGCCTGGTGACCCGCGAAGCAGTGCTGGCCACTCTGTCGACGATCGAGTCGACCGGCGACACCTGGAGCCCGGTGGAATACGGTCCGGAGTTCGTGAATGGCCAGGATGAGCGCACCCAGGCGGCGTACGGTGTCCTGTACTTCGGCAATGACGAGCTTGCCCGCCCGGTTGACGGTAATGTGGGTGTGCGCGTGGTCAAGACCAGTGTCCGCAGCCAGGGCGGTTTCCAGCTGCCGGATATGTCCGGCTCCCGGTCGGAGAGCGACCCGTACGTCGCGCCGGAGGTGCTGGAGGCGTTCCAGGGTCAGGCGTTCCGCACGGACCCGAACAGCACCACCTACACCGACGTCCTGCCCAGCCTCAACGTCCGTGTGCGTTTCGACCACGGCCTGCAGTGGCGTTTCGCCGCATCCAAGGCCATCGCACGGCCCGAGTTCCGCCTGATGCAACCCTGGCTCTCGCTGTCGGCATCGGCCGAAGCCTGCCGCTGGGCCCTGCGTGACGGCCTGCGCACCGAGCTTTGCGGTTTCGAGGACCTGTCCTACAGCGGCAGCGCCGGCAGCCCGGACCTGAAACCGATGCGTGCGACGCAGTTCGACACGGCCCTGGAGTGGTACTTCGGTCCGGCCAATAGCGCGTACATCACGTTCTTCCACAAGGACGTCAAGAACTACTTCGCTTCGCAGACGGGCGTCGAGACCTGGGACGGGATCGAGTACACGGTTACCCGTACCCGCAACCTGGACGAGGGGAAGATCCGCGGCTTCGAAGTGGGCTACTCCCAGTTCTTCGACTTCCTGCCGGGCTTCGGCATCCAGGGCAACTACACCTTCGTCGACAGCTCCGGTGGCGCCAACGCCGTTGTGAACCCGTTCGACGAGGGTATCGCCCAGGCACAGCCGCTCGAGCTGCCCCTGGAAGGCCTGTCGCGTCGCAGCTACAACCTGCAGCTGGTGTATGAGCCGGGTCCGGTGTCCGTGCGCCTGGCCTACAACTGGCGTTCGCGTTACCTGCTGACTTCCAGCGACGTGATGCCGGCGATGCGCCAGCCTGTCTGGAACGACGACTACGGCCAGCTGGACGGCTCGTTCTTCTACAACATCAACAAGAACGTGCAGATCGGCCTGCAGGTCAACAACCTGACCAACAGCGTGACCAAGCTGCTGATGGGCCCGCGTGCCTATAACCGCGACGGCTTCGTCGACGAGACGCTGTACAACCGCGCCTGGTTCGAGAACGACCGCCGCTACTCGGCGGTGCTGCGCGCGAGCTGGTAAGAGGCCTGCCGGATACCGGCAGCAAGCGTGAAAGGCACGGCCCGCGGGGGGAACCCCGCGGGCCGTTGCTTTGTGGGGTGGTATTCCCGCGTCGAATAGCTGGTTCGGAATAATTCATTGGTGGGGCATGGCGGCCTGAACCTATGCTCCGGCCACGGGTCCCCCCTGCGCCGGCAAAGCCGCGCGACCCTGCAGCCCCTCCGAAGGAAGGCCTGCGACAACCCGACGGACGTACCCCGTCCACGCTTGAACCGAACGTGTCCTGGGAGGGAACGCAATGGCCAAGCACCACCACCGCGGCACGGGGATCGGCCCGGCTGCGCACCCCGTCGTGACCGGTCGCCACCGCCTGCTTGCCGTCTGCGTGGCCCTGTCGCTGTCCGCCACCGTCCACGCGCAGCAGGCGCAGGAAGAAGCCGTCGAACTGGACGCGGTCCACGTCGCCGGCATCCGTGGCGCGGTCCACCGCGCCCAGGACATCAAGCGCGACGCGGAGACCTTTGTCGATTCGGTCACCGCACTGGACATCGGCGCGCTGCCGGACCGCAGCGTCACCGAAACACTGTCGCGCATCCCGGGCGTGACCATCGACCACTTCCTGTCGGTCGGCGATCCGGAGCATTTCTCCGCCGAGGGCGGCGGGGTGGCGGTGCGCGGCCTGACCCAGGTGCGCTCCGAGCTCAACGGCCGGGACAGCTTCTCCGCTTCCGGTGGGCGCAACCTCAGCTTCCAGGACGTGCCTTCGGAACTGATGGGCGGGGTGGACGTGTACAAGAACCAGACCGCCTCGATGATCGAGGGCGGCCTGGGCGGTACGGTCAACCTGCGCACCCGCCTGCCATTCGACCAGGAAGGACGGAAGGTCGGCGCGTCGCTGAGCGTGAACTACGGCGATTTCGTCGAGGAGTACAAGCCCTCCGGCTCCTTGCTGTACAGCAACCGCAGGCAGACCGGTGCCGGCGAGTTCGGCCTGCTGCTCGACGTGGCGCGCTCGGAGCTGGCGACCCGTACCGACGGCCTGTTCGTGCGTCCGTTCTTCGCCAACGCCAACTCCGACCTGGATGGCGACGGCGGCAACGAGCAGCTCTGGCTGCCGCGCGGCGCCGACTGGCGCACCCTCGAGTACGAGCGCCAGCGCGATGGCGCCTACGTGGCCCTGCAGTGGCGACCGAACGCGGACGTCGAGATCACCGGCACCGCGTTCCAGAGCAGCTACGACGAGCTGTGGTACGAGGACGCGATCTTCGTGTCCAACGACCCGCTGCAGGTCGCGCTCGACGCCAGCCAGCCGTACGAGCTCGACGGCAACGTGTTCCGGTCCGGCCGCCTGACCCAGGCCGGCGGCGTGCCGATGGGCACCGACATCCGCGCCTCGCACCGCGAGTCCAAGACCACCGACCTGTCGCTGGGCCTCAAGTGGCAGCTTGGCGACCTGACCCGTTTCTCGACCGACTTCCAGTACATCAAGGCCGATACGCGCGCGCTGGATTCCACCGTGTCCCTCGGGGTCGATGTTCCCTGGATCGACGTGGGTCTCGGCGGCGTTCCCCGGATCGGGATCGACGGGTCCTTCACCGCGGATCCCGCGAACTACTACTGGGGCTTCACCATGGAGAACCTGGTGGACAACGTGGCCGACGAGCTCGCCTGGCGCGCCGACATCGACCACTCGTTCGAAAGCGCGGGCTTCCTCAAGGGCTTCCGGACCGGCGTGCGCACTACCCAGCGCACCGCCACCAACATCGACACCGGCTACAACTGGCAGCCCGTGTTCCAGGCATGGATGGCAGGCTGGGCGGCGCCGGCGGAACTGCCGGGCCTGGACCTGGATGCGACCGTCAACTCCAGCCTGGTCAACCTGCAGACCTTCGCCAGCTTCTACCGCGGCGGAGCCAGCACGCCCGGTGCGTTCTACGCGCCGGTGCTGGCCACCGCGCTTGGCTATCCGGCCAGCTACATGGATATCCACGCCGCGGCCACCCCGTACTACCTGTGCTGCTACGGCGGCTTCGAGGAGCGCGAGGTCGGCGGCGAGTACACCAACAGGCAGAGGGAAGACACCTACGCGGCGTACTTCATGCTGGAATTCGGCCTGGACAGCGCGCTGCTGGACGGCAACATCGGCGTGCGCGTGGTCCGCACCGAGAACACCGCCGACGGTTTCCTGGTCTATCCCGACGTGCCGTATGCGCCGTACCTGGGGGCGGGCGAGGTGGAGCCGATCTCCGCCCGGAACGCATACACCGACGTGCTGCCGAGCCTCAACCTGCGCTGGGAGCCGGCCGACAACCTCATCCTGCGCTTCGCCGCGTCCAAGGCCATCGCCCGCCCGGACTTCGGTGACATGCAGGCCTACCAGGTGCTCACCGTCGGCACCCGCGACGGCGTGACCGAGCCGCAGCAGGGCACGCTGCCGATCGGTGACCTCGAGCTGACCGGCAGCTCCTACGACAACCCGTACCTGGATCCGATGCGGGCCAACCAGTTCGACCTGTCGGCCGAATGGTACTTCGATCCCGACCATGGCGGCATGGCCTGGATCAACCTGTTCCACAAGGACGTCAAGGACTACTTCCGCCGCCAGACCCAGCTCGTGTCCTATCCGGGCGCCGACGGCAACGCATACGACTACCTGGTCACGCGCCCCGTCAACGTCGGCACCGCGCGGATCCAGGGCGTCGAGCTGGGCTGGAACCAGTTCTTCGACTTCCTGCCTGGTGCGTTCAGTGGCCTGGGCATGTCGGCCAACTACACGTACATCAGGAGCTCGACCAGGGTGCCTGCGGATTCGGACACCCAGCCGGTGGACACCGACGGCTCGACCTTCGGCGACCTGCCCGCCGACGGCCTGTCGAAGAACTCCTACAACCTCGCCGTGTTCTACGAGCAGGGGCCGTGGCAGGTGCGCTTCGCCTACAACTGGCGCAGCGAGTACCTGCTGTCGATCGGGCCCAACGGCTACAACGGCGAGGACGGCGGCATCCCGTGGAAGCTCCCGGTGTTCAGCGACGACTTCGGCCAGCTCGACGGTTCGATCTTCTACAGGGTCACCGACCATATCCAACTCGGCCTGGAGATGAACAACCTCAACAATGCCGAGCAGCGGACCATCATGAAGCAGGGCGGCGCGGGCGACCGGGTAACCTCGTGGTACGTCAACGACCGCCGCTATGCGGCCACGCTGCGGGTCAACTTCTGAGCATGGCTGGAGGGAGGCGCCAGGGATCCGCCCGCCATTTCCGGCGCAGATCCCTGCCTGCAGCCGGAACGGCCGGTCGGTGGCGGCTCCGTTTGTCGCGTCGCAGCGTGCCGTGGCCGCGGGAACCCGCAAGATGGCGGCCGGGGAGTGGAGTGCCGTCCGCGCAAGGACTTCGCCGGGGGGCGATCCGCCGCAGCTCCCTGGTCCCCCCGCACGCCATGCGCCATGACTGTCCATCGCCGTGCCCGCCCGGCCGGCACGGCGTGATCCACGGAGAAACCGCACGATGACATCACGGAGCGTCCTCGCCCCCCTTGCCTGGCTGGTGCTTGCAGTTCCCGCATCGGCGGCCACCGGTTCCGGCCTCGAGTTGCCCCTGGTCTTTTCCGACGGCGCCGTGCTGCAGCGCGACCGGCCGCTTCCGGTATGGGGCCAGGCGCGTCCGGGCTGCAGGGTGGAGGTGGAGCTGGACGGCCGGCGTGCGAGCGCCACGGCCGCGGCCGACGGGCGCTGGGCGCTGGGCCTGCCGGCGCATGCGGCGGGCGGCCCGTATGTCCTGGAGGTGGATGCCTGCGGCGAACGCCGGAGGATCGCCGACGTGATGTTTGGCGAGGTGTGGCTGGCCTCGGGCCAGTCGAACATGGAATGGCCGGTGGCGCAGACCCTGCATGCGAGCGAGGACATTGCGTCCGCCGGCGATCCGCAGCTGCGCCACTTCAAGGTGCCGCGCTCCTGGGCGGAGGCGCCGCGCGCGCAGCTGGAAGGCGGGCAATGGCAGGCGGCCAGCCCGGAGACGGTGGGGACATTCTCGGCCGTCGGCTATGCCTTTGCGCGCGACCTGCGCCGTACCCTGCAGGTGCCGGTGGGCATCATCGACAGCACCTGGGGCGGCAGCTCGATCGAGGCGTGGATGGGCGCCGGCATGCTGGGCCTGGATGCGGCGGCGCTGGAAGCGAAGATGCGCGAGCGACGTGCCGCGGAGGAAAGGATCGAGCAGGCAGTCCGCCAGCGCGTGGCCGCATGGGAGCCGGTCGACCCCGCCTCAGAGGCGTTCGCGTCCGACCACCTCGACACCACCGGCTGGCAGCCGATCAATGTCCCCGCCGCGTGGGAATCACAGGGCTACGACGGGATGAATGGCGTGGCCTGGTACCGCACCACGTTCGACCTCGGCGCAGCCGAGGCGGCGGCCGGCATCACCCTGGGCCTGGGCCAGATCGACGACACGGACACCACCTGGGTCAACGGGCACCAGGTCGGCAGCACGGTGAACGCCTACAACAAGCCACGCGTCTACCAGGTTCCGGCCGGCGTGCTGCGCCCCGGTACCAACACCATCGCGGTGCGGGTCCAGGACGATGGTGGCGGCGGCGGCATCATGGGTTCCCGCGACGAGATCTTCGTACGGCCGCAGGGCGGCGTCGCGCGCGCGCTGGAGGGGCCCTGGCTGTTCCGCACCGCACAGGTCAGCGTGTCGATGCTGGACGACAAGAACCAGGGCGACACCCTGCTGTACAACGCGATGCTGCATCCCTTGCAGCCGTATGCGCTGGCCGGAGTGATCTGGTACCAGGGCGAGACCAACGCCAGCCCCGACGGCGCGTACCGGTATCGCGACCAGTTCCGCGGCCTGATCGAAGGCTGGCGTGAAGGCTTCCGGAACCCGGAATTGCCGTTCCTGTGGGTGCAGCTGGCGCCGTTCCATTCTGGCGACGACCGGCTGGACGTGCAGGGCCGGGTGATCGACAGTCCCTGGGCCACGCTGCGCGAATCGCAGAGCGCGACCCTGGCGCTGCCGGCCACCGGCCAGGCGGTGATCACCGATGCCGGCGACACCCATGACATCCATCCGCGCGACAAGCACGTCGTGGGGCAGCGGCTGGCACGGATTGCGCTGAACAAGGTCTATGGCCAGCAGCACATGGCCTGGACCGGCCCGATGTATCGCAGCGCCGAGGTGCGCGGGCACGAGCTGGTGCTGCATTTCGACCATGCCGATGGCGCCCTGGCCGTGCGCGGCGATGGTGCACTGGCCGGGTTCGAGCTGGCCGGCGCGGACGGACGGTTCCATCCGGCGCAGGCGCGGATCGAGGGGGACACCGTGGTGCTGCAGGCCAAGGTGGTGCGTTCGCCGGTGAGCGCACGCTACGGCTGGAGCGACGACCCGAAGGACGCGAACCTGGTCGGCCGCGACGGGCTGCCGGCGTCTCCTTTCCGCACCGCCGAATGGTGACCTGATGCCGGAAGCCTCGATGCAGAAGCGCGCGACCCGCGCGCATGGCCCACGCTTGGCGGCAATGCTGCTGGGAACGGTGTTCACGCTGCTGCTGGCCGCCTGTGGCAGTCGCCAGGCAGGCGAGGGTGCCACGGCGGCGAACTCCGGCCCTGCCGCTGACGCGCCGGCGCCTGCGGCTTCCGCGGCCCAGGCGCCGATCCCGCAGATCGTCACCCGCGATGGTCGCCACGCCTTGCTGGTGGATGGCAAGCCGTTCCTCATCCTCGGCGCGCAGGTGAACAACTCCAGCAACTGGCCGCAGGCCCTGGAGGACGTGTGGCCGGCGATCGGACTGGTCAAGCCGAACACGGTGATGGTGCCGGTGGCCTGGGAACAGGTCGAGCCGGAGGAGGGCAGGTTCGACTTCTCCTGGGTCGATACCCTGCTGGCACAGGCGCGCGAGCATGAGGTGCGACTGGTCCTGCTGTGGTTCGCCACCTGGAAGAACAATGCGCCGCATTACGCGCCGGCGTGGGTGAAGCTCGACAACAAACGTTTCCCGCGCGTGGTGACCGCCGATGGCCGCATCCTTGATTCGCTGTCGCCGCACGGCCTGGAAACGCTGGAGGCCGACCGCAGGGCCTTCGTGCAGCTGATGCGGCACCTGAGGGAAAACGATCCACAGCGCACCGTGATCATGGTCCAGCCGCAGAACGAGCCAGGCACCTATGGCGGCGTGCGAGATTTCTCGCCGCTGGCGCAGCAGGCGTTCGAGGCGCCAGTGCCGTCGGCGCTGCTGGAGAGGCTGGGCAGGCCGCCGGGCACGTGGCGCGAGGTGTTCGGTGCCGATGCCGACGAGTTCTTCCATGCGTGGCACATCGCCCGCTTCATCGACCAGGTGGCCGAGGCCGGCAAGGCCGAGTATCCGTTGCCGATGTACATCAACGCCGCGTTGCGCGGCCCGTTCAACCCCGGCCAACCGGGCCAGTACGCCAGCGGCGGGCCAACCGACAACGTGCTGGACGTGTACAAGGCCGCGGCGCCGCACATCGACCTGCTGGCGCCGGACATCTACATGCCGGAGTACAGCCACTACACCACCGTGCTTGAGCGCTACGCGCGCCCGGACAACCCTCTGTTCGTGGCCGAGACCGGCAACCGTCCCGAGTATGCGCGCTACTTCTTCGCCGCACTGGGGCGGCAGGCGATCGGCTGGTCGCCGTTCGGCATCGACTTCTCGAAGTACTCCAACTATCCGCTGGGCGCGAAGGTCGTGGATGCGGAGACGCTGGAGCCGTTCGCGCTCAATTACCGGCTGGTGCGGCCGGCGGCGTCAGTGGTCGCCCAGGCCAGCTTCGAGGGCAGGGTGCACGGCACCGCCGAACAGCCCGGCAATCCGGTGCAGACCCTGCATATCGACGACAGGTGGAAGGCGGTGGTGACCTATGGCGTGCCGCAGTTCTGGTTCCAGGGACAGCCTCCGGGCAATCCGGAGCCGGTTGGCGCCGTCCTGGTCGTACAGCTGGGCCCGGACGAATTCCTGGTCACCGGCGTGCACGCGCGGGTGAACCTGGTGGCCACCGATCCGGCGCTGGCCGAGCGCCAGGTCTACGAATACGTGGACGAGGGCACGTACGTGGACGGCCAATGGAAGTTCCGCCGCCGCTGGAACGGCGACCAGACCGACTACGGGCTCAATTTCTCCGACGCCACCCAGTTGCTGCGGGTGAAGTTGGCGACCTACTGATTCGATCGCGGCGCGTTCCGCCGCGCGGGAGGGAAGAGGGATGACGCAGAACCGCAGGACGATGCACCCGGGGCGTGCGCTGGTGGCCCTGGCGCTGGCAGCCACGCTGGCCCCGGCACAGGCGCTGGCACAGGCCGTCGAGCGCCGGGCCGACGGAGTGGTCGTGCGCCCGGCCGACACGAGGGCGGCGGACGTGCGCCTGCAGCTGGTCTCGGACCGCATCGTGCGCGTCAGTGCAGATCCAAAGGGCGGCTTCCAGCGCAGTCCCAGCCTGATGCGCGCCGCCCCGCCGTCGCCGCCACCGGCGTTCGAGCTGGAGGAGGACGCCAGCCGGGTGCGGCTCAAGGCGCCGGGCATTACCGCCGAGGTCGCCCTGGCCGATGGCAGCGTCAGCTTCCTCGACGCCGCAGGCCGGCCGCTGCTGGCCGAGCGCCCTGGCGGACGCGAGTTCCAGCCTGCGAAGTTCGACGGCCGCGACTACTACAGCCTGCGCCAGCGGTTCGTCTCCAGCGAGGATGAGGCGCTGTACGGCACCGGCCTGCACCAGCAGGGCTGGATGAACCTCAAGGGTCGCGACGTCGAGCTGCTCCAGCACAACATCGACAACGCCATCCCGTACCTTGTCTCGACCCGCAACTACGGCATCCTCTGGGACAACAATTCGATCACCCGCTATGGCGATCCGCGCGGCCTGCGTCCGCTGCAGGAGTCGCTGCAGGTGTACGACGCCAGCGGCAGGCCGGGCGGCCTCACCGCGACCTATTCGATCGACGGCAAGGTGCGCGTGCAGCGCCGCGAGGCCGGGATCAACTACCAGTACATCAAGGACCTGTCCGCGTTTCCGGAACGGGCGAAGAACAAGGCCGAAGACGGCCGCACCCTGGTGACCTGGGAGGGCGCGATCGAGGCGAGGACAGGTGGCCGGCACACCTTCTCGATGTACAACAGCGAGTACGCGAAGGTGTACGTGGACGGCCAGCTGGTGATCGACCGCTGGCGCCAGAACTGGAATCCCTGGCACCACGAGTTCGCCCTGGACCTGGAGCCGGGACGCCGCTACCCCATCAGGGTCGAGTGGGACACCATCGACCCGGCCTATATCGCCCTGCTGCATCGTGATCCGCTGCCGGCGGACGAGGCCTCCGATCTTTCGATCTGGTCCGAAGCCGGGCAGATGATCGACTACTACGTGGTCGCCGGCGGGAACGCCGACGAACTGATCGCCGGCTACCGCCAGCTGACCGGAAAGGCGGTGATCCTACCGAAGTGGTCCTACGGCTTCTGGCAGAGCCGCGAGCGCTACAAGACCCAGGCCGAACTGACCGGGGTGCTGGACGAATACCGACGCCGCAAGCTGCCGATCGACGCCATCGTGCTGGACTGGTCGTACTGGCCCGAGGACGCCTGGGGATCGCACGACTTCGATCCGGCCAACTTCCCGGACCCGGAGGAAATGATCCGGCACGTCCATGACCAGCACGCGCAGATCATGATCTCGGTGTGGCCGAAGTTCTATCCGGCCACCGAACACTACAAGGAGCTGGATGCGGCGGGTTTCATGTACAAACGCAACATCGAGGTCGGCGAGCTCGACTGGATCGGCAAGGGCTACCTGAACTCCTTCTACGATCCGTTCTCGAGGCAGGCCCAGGACATCTTCTGGCGCCAGGTGAACGAAAAGCTCAACAGCAAGGGCATCGACGCCTGGTGGCTGGACGCCTCCGAGCCGGACCTGCACAGCAACATCGACGTGGGCGAGCGCAAGGCGCGGACGATGCCGAACGCGCTGGGCTCCTCGGTCGAGTACTTCAACGCCTATCCGCTGCCGCATTCGGAGGGCGTGTACCGCGGCTCGCGCGAGGTCGATCCGGACAAGCGCGTGTTCATCCTCTCCCGCGCGTTCTTCGCCGGGCAGCAGCGCGCCGCCGCTGCCTTCTGGAGCGGCGACATCGTCCCGCGCTGGGACGACCTGCGCGAACAGATCTCCGGACTGGTCAACGCCTCCATGGCCGGCGCGCCGAACGTGTCGATGGACATCGGTGGCTTTTCGCCCGAGCGTCGCTATGAGCAGAAGGACCCTGCGCACCTCGACGAGTGGCGCGAGCAGAACCTGCGCTGGTTCCAGTACGGCGCCTTCGTGCCGGTGTTCCGCCTGCATGGCCAGTTCCCGTACCGCGAGATCTGGGAGATCGCGCCGGAAGGCACGCCACACTACGACAGCTTCGTGCATTACCTGAAGCTGCGTTACTCCCTGCTGCCCTACATCTACACCCTGGCGGCCGATACCTGGCACCGCGACGGCACCATCCTCCGGGCGCTGGCCATGGATTTCCCGCAGGACCCGGAGGTGCGCGACATCGCCGACCAGTACCTGTTCGGCCCGGCCTTCCTGGTCGCGCCGATCACCCGCTACCAGGCGCGCGAGCGCCAGGTCTACCTGCCGGCTGGCACGAGCTGGATCGACTTCCACACCGGCCAGCGACATGCCGGCGGGCAGGCGATCACCGCCGATGCGCCGCTGGAGCGCAGTCCTCTGTTCGTGCGTGCCGGCTCCATCGTGCCGCGCACCGTGGTCCAGCAATACGTGGACGAGAAGCCCGACGCCCCACTGACCATCGAGGTCTACACCGGTGCCGACGGCAGCTTTTCGCTGTACGAGGACGACGGCCGCAACTACGGTTACGAGCGCGGCGAGTTCGCGCGCATCCCCCTGGCCTGGAACGAGGCCAAGGGGGAGCTCGTGATCGGAAGTCGCGAGGGCAGCTATCCGGGCATGGTCGGGCAGCGCGAGATCCGCGTGCGCTGGATCGATGGGCCGCGTGGCGATGCGGGCACCCTGGAGCCGGAGGCCGACGCCATCGTGCGCTACACCGGAAACGCCGTTACGGTGCGTCGTCCGCGCGGTTGAGGCCCGGGTGCCCTGGCGCTGCGCCGGCAGGTCCGGCACGGCATCACCACCGGACCCGCACGGGAGTACTGCGTCGATGCATCTGACCCGCCGCGAACTGATCAAGGCCACCGCGGCCGCGCTTGCGGCCGGCGCCGCGCCGTCGGCGCTGGCTACGTCCGGCGCCGCTGCCATGGACGCCGCATCGGGCGACGCGGGGAGCGCCCATGCCGGCAGCAACCCGGCGCCGCAGCGTCCCCTGCGCCTCTGGTATCCGCGCCCGGCCACGCGCTGGGTCGAGGCCCTGCCGCTGGGCAACGGCCGGCTCGGGGCGATGGTGTGGGGCGGAGGGCGCTCGGAACGGCTGCAGCTCAACGAGGACACGCTTTACGCCGGGCGGCCCTACGACCCGGTGCCGGAGGGGGCGCTGCAGGCATTGCCGGAAGTGCGGCGCCTGCTGTTTGCCGGCCGCTACGCCGAGGCCGAGGCCCTGGCCGACGCGACCATGATGGGCCGGCCGCGCAAGCAGATGCCGTACCAGCCGCTGGGTGACCTGCGCCTGGATTTCCTCGAGATCTCCGGCCTGGACGACTACCGGCGCGAGCTGGACCTGGACCGCGCCCTGGCCACCACCACCTTCGGCTCCGGCTGGAAGCTGCAGCACACCCGCCAGGCCTTCGTTTCCGCGGCGGACCAGTGCCTGGCCGTGCGCCTGGCCACCAGCCAGCCGGGCCGGGTGCGGGTGCGGATCGGCTTGGACAGCGACCACGCCGAGGCTGAGGGGGTGCATGACGGCGGCGACGGCCTGCTGCTGCGCGGGCGCAATGGCGACGCGTTCGGCATCGAGGGCGGCCTGCACTTTGCCGCGCGGCTGAAAGTGCTGGCCAGCGGCGGCACGCTGCGCCACCGCGCGGGGCGCATCGAGGTCGAGGGCGCGGACGAGGTGGTCCTGCTGCTGGCGGCCGCCACCAGCTTCCGCCGTTACGACGATATCGGCGGCGACCCGGAGGCGACCACGCGCACGCAGCTGGATGCGGCCTCGCGCAAACCGTGGGACGCGCTGCTGGTGGCGCACGAGGCCGAGCACCAGCGCCTGTTCCGGCGTGTGTCCATCGACCTGGGGCGCAGCGCAGGGGAGGTCGCCGCGCTGCCAACCGACGCGCGCGTCGCCCGGTTCGCCGAGGGCAGGGATCCGGAGCTGGCGGCGCTGTACCACCAGTTCGGGCGGTACCTGCTGATCTGTAGTTCGCGCCCGGGCACGCAGCCGGCGAACCTGCAGGGCATCTGGAACGACCTGCTCGCTCCGCCGTGGGAGAGCAAGTACACGATCAACATCAACACCCAGATGAACTACTGGCCGGCGGAGGCCAATGCGCTGCCGGAGTGCGTGGAGCCGCTGGAGCGCATGGTCGCCGAGCTGGCACGGACCGGCGCCGACGTGGCCCGGCGCATGTATGGGGCACCAGGCTGGGTGGTGCACCACAACACCGACCTGTGGCGCCAGGCCGCACCCATCGACGGCGCGCAGTGGGGCCTGTGGCCGATGGGGGGCGCCTGGCTGCTGCAGCACCTGTGGGACCGCTGGGACTATGGCCGCGAGCCCGGCTACCTGGAGAAGGTGTGGCCGCTGTTCCGCGGCGCGGCCGAGTTCTTCGCCGCAACCCTGGTGGAGGACCCGGCCAGCGGCGCCATGGTCACCGCGCCGTCGATCTCGCCGGAGAATCCGCATCCGCACGGCGCCTCGCTGTGCGCCGGGCCATCGATGGACGCGCAGATCCTGCGCGACCTGTTCGACCGCTGCATCGCCATCGCCGGCCTGCTGGGCGTGGACGCCGACCTTTCCGCGCGCCTGGCGACGCTGCGCGAATGCCTGCCGCCGCACCGGATCGGCAGGGCCGGCCAGTTGCAGGAGTGGCAGCAGGACTGGGACATGGAGGCGCCGGAGATGGACCACCGGCACGTCTCGCACCTCTATGCGCTGCATCCATCGAGCCAAATCAATGTGCGCGATACGCCGGAACTGGCCGCGGCGGCGCGACGTTCGCTGGAGATCCGGGGCGACGAAGCCACCGGTTGGGGGATCGGCTGGCGCCTGAACCTGTGGGCGCGGCTGCGCGACGCCGGGCGCGCGTACAAGGTGCTGGGCATGCTGCTGGGCCCGGAACGCACCTATCCCAACCTGTTCGACGCGCACCCACCGTTCCAGATCGATGGCAACTTCGGCGGCACTGCCGGCATCACCGAGATGCTGTTGCAGAGCTGGGGCGACACGGTCTTCCTGCTGCCGGCGCTGCCACGGGCCTGGCCACAGGGTAGAGTGTCCGGCCTGCGCGTCCGCGGCGCGGCCGAGGTGGCGCTGGAGTGGGACGCTGGCCTGTTGCGGCAGGCCAGGTTGCATGCGCGGCACGGCGGCCGCTTCCGGATCGAATACCGGGAGCAGCTCCTGGAGCTGGAACTGCAACCGGGCGAGGCGGCGATGGTGGGACGCAGGGGCAGGCGGCTGGTCCGCCTGGCCTGAGGCGACAGGCGGCAGGTACACGACAACAGATACGCCGGGATTTCCGGCAGCAGGTACTCACTGGAGGGACCCCCTGATGGCGGGCATTGGCAACACCAGCGCTGGCGCGACGAACATCGAAGCGGCCGGCGGCGAGAACACGCGTTTCATCATCCTGATCAGCCTGGTGGCCACGATCGGTGGCTTCCTGTTCGGCTACGACAGCGGCGTGATCAACGGCACGGTCGACGGCCTGGTGGCGGCGTTCAAGTCCGACGCGGCGGTGACCGGCTTCAACGTGGCCTCGATGCTGCTGGGCTGCGCGGTCGGCGCCTGGTTCGCCGGGACCCTGGCCGACCGCTACGGCCGGCGCACGATGCAGCTGTGGGCGGCGGTGTTCTTCATCGTATCGGCCTGGGGCTCGGGCATCGCCACCTCCTCGGCGGAGTTCGTGGTCTACCGCGTGCTCGGGGGCCTGGCGGTGGGCGCGGCCAGCGGGATGTCGCCGGCCTACATCGCCGAGGTGGCCCCGGCGCGCTACCGCGGCCGCCTGGCCACGGTGCAGCAGATCGCGATCATCTCCGGCCTGTTCTTCTCCTTCCTGAGCAACTGGTGGCTGGCCGGCCATGCCGGCGCCTCGACCGCGGTGCTGTGGTGGGACTACGAGGCCTGGCGCTGGATGTTCTGGGCCGAGCTGGCCCCGGCCTTCCTGTTCCTGGGCGCGCTGTTCTTCATTCCCGAGAGCCCGCGCTACCTGGTGGCCCGTGGCCTGAAGGACAAGGCGGCCAAGGTGCTGGCGCGGCTGTACGGCGAGCAGGGCGGGGCGCGCAAGCTGGCCGAGATCGACGCCTCGCTGGCGGCCGACCACCACCGTCCGCGCCTGTCGGACCTGATCAGCAAGGCCACCGGCAAGGTGCGGCCGATCGTATGGGTGGGCATTGGCCTGGCCACGTTCCAGCAGCTGGTGGGCATCAACGTGGTGTTCTACTACGGCGCGGTGCTGTGGCAGGCGGTGGGCTTCTCGGAGAACGACGCGCTGCTGATCAACGTGCTGTCCGGCGCGCTGAGCATCGGCGCCTGCCTGGTGACGATCGTCCTGGTCGACAGGGTCGGCCGCAAGCCGCTGCTGTGGGTGGGTTCGGCGGGCATGGCGGTGACCCTGGGCATCGTGGCCTGGGCGTTCTCGACCGGGACCCTGGATGCGGCCGGCAAGCTGCAGCTGCCGGGGCAGATGGGCCTGGTGGCGCTGGTGGCGGCCAACGCCTACGTGGTGTTCTTCAACGCCTCGTGGGGCCCGGTGATGTGGGTGATGCTGGGCGAGATGTTCCCCAACCAGATCCGCGGCTCGGGCCTGGCGGTGGCGGGCCTGGCGCAGTGGGTGGCGAACTTCGTCATCACCTGGACCTTCCCGATGCTGCTGGCGGGCATCGGCCTGGCGGCGGCCTACGGGCTGTACGCGGCGGCGGCGGTGCTGTCGGTGTTCTTCGTGCTGCGGTTCGTGCGCGAGACCCGCGGCCGCGAGCTGGAGCAGATGGAAGGCTGACCGCCTCGTGCCCGGATGCGTTTGCCGCATCCGGGCCGGTCCGTCACCCGGAACGGAGAGCCCCGCATCGCGGGGCTTTTCGCGCATGCCTACGCGCGGGCAACAAAAAACCCCGCCGGGGCGGGGTTTCTCGTCTGCTTCGCTGCACCGGGATGGCGCTCCCTAGGGGACTCGAACCCCTGTTTTAGCCTTGAGAGGGCCACGTCCTAACCACTAGACGAAGGGAGCGTTGTGCGGGTGTTCCCAGCGAAGGCGCGCTAGTATATTCACCCGCCAGCCGGACGGCAATGCCCCCGGTGGAAAATTTTTCCAAAGTCCACGGAAGCACTCCCATCGATCCGCAAGCCCTCCCGCATCCTGTCCTGCGCAGCGTTCCGCGTGACCAGCACCCGATCTCGCGCAAGGACATCAGTCCCAACGCCCTGCGCGTGCTTTACCGGCTCCGCGAGGCCGGCTTTGGTGCCTACCTGGTCGGCGGCGCGGTCCGCGACCTGCTGCTGGGCATGCACCCCAAGGACTTCGACGTGGCCACCGACGCCACGCCCGAACAGGTCAAGCAGCTGTTCCGCAACTGCCGCCTGATCGGCCGCCGCTTCCGCCTGGCCCACGTGGTCTACGGGCGCGAGATCATCGAGGTGGCGACCTTCCGCGCCAACAGCGACGACGGCAGCGGCGACCGCGAGATCGAGGACGGCCGGCTGGTCCGCGACAACGTCTACGGCACGATCGAGGAGGACGCGGTCCGCCGCGACTTCACCTGCAACGCCCTGTACTACGCGATCGAGGACTTCTCGGTGCGCGACTACACCGGCGGTTTCGAGGACGTGCTGGCGCGGCGCATGCGCCTGATCGGCGATCCGGAGACCCGTTACCGCGAGGACCCGGTGCGCATGCTGCGCGCGGTGCGCCTGGCGGCCAAGCTGGGCTTCACCATCGATCCGCCCACCGCCGAGCCGATCCCGCGCCTGGCCCCGCTGCTGGCCGAAGCGTCCCCGGCGCGCCTGTTCGAGGAGATGCTCAAGCTGTTCCTGTCCGGCCACGCGGTGGCCAGCTTCGAGGGCCTGGAGCGCCACGGCCTGCTGGCGGCGCTGATGCCCGAGACCGCCGCCGCGCTGCGTTCCAACCGCAGCGGCGCGCTGCGTCGCATGGTCCTGCAGGGACTGGCCGGCACCGACGCCCGGGTTGCCGCGGACGAGCCGGTGTCCCCGGCGTTCCTGTTCGCGCTGCTGCTGTGGCCCGCCTATTGCCGAGCCCTGGCCGGACTGCAGGCGCAGGGCATGCAGCTGGAAGAGGCCCAGCGTCGCGCCGCCGACCGGGTGACCCTGCACCAGGTGCAGACCATCGCCCTGCCCAAGCGTTTCTCCCTGCCGATGCAGGAGATCTGGCTGCTGCAGTCGCGCTTCTCCAGCCGCCAGCGCAAGCGTGTGTTCCGGCTGCTGGCGCATCCGCGATTCCGCGCCGCCTACGACTTCCTGGTACTGCGCCTGGCCGCTTCGGAAAGCCATGCCGCCGACGTCGAGTTCTGGCGGGAGGCGCAGCGCAGTTCGGGCGATGCCCTGGCCGCCAGCCTCGACGCCTCCGCCGCGACCGCCGAGGAAGACGACTCG
This sequence comes from Pseudoxanthomonas suwonensis, assembly GCF_010093235.1. Taxonomy (GTDB): domain Bacteria; phylum Pseudomonadota; class Gammaproteobacteria; order Xanthomonadales; family Xanthomonadaceae; genus Pseudoxanthomonas; species Pseudoxanthomonas suwonensis. The sequence continues at coordinate 42,886 of NZ_PDWP01000003.1, forward strand.
GATGGCGCGCCGCGCCGCCGCCGCCGCCGCCGCCGGCGCGGGTCCGCCGCCGCCTCCGAATGAACACGCCGGTCCGCGCCTGCATCGGCCTGGGCGCGAACCTGGGCGAGGCCGCCGCCACCGTGGCCGCGGCCTTCCCGGCACTGGCCGGGCTGCCGGGCAGCCGCCTGCTGGCATCCTCGCGCCTGTACCGGACGCCCGCCTGGGGGCGTACCGACCAGCCCGACTTCGTCAACGCCGCGGCCGTGCTGGAAACCTCGCTGCCGCCGCTGGAGCTGCTGGACGCGCTGCTGCGGATCGAGCGCGACGCAGGCCGCGTCCGCGGCGGGGAGGGCACCCGCTGGGGGCCCCGGGTACTGGACCTGGACCTGCTGCTGTACGGCGACCAGATGCTGGACCTGCCAGGCCTGCAGGTGCCGCATCCCTACCTCCACCAGCGCGCCTTCGTCCTGGTGCCGCTGGCCGAGATCGCCCCCGGAGCCGCCATCCCCGGCCTGGGAACCGTCGCCGACGCACTGGCCGCGGTCGACCCGGCCGGCGTGGAGGTCCTGCAGCCGGCCTGAATCCGCAGCCGCGGGACGCTGCGTGGCCTGGCGGAACCGGGCCAGGGCGGGGTTTTGCGCGATAATGCGCGGCTTGCCGAACCGGATACCGAAATGAGCGTACATGCCGATCAGAAGCCGTGGACCGTTCCCGCGCTGGCCGAAGCCAAGCGCCAGGGCCGGCGCATGGCGATGCTGACCGCGTACGACGCCGGCTTTGCCCGGGTCATGGACCAGAACGGGATCGATCTGGTCCTGGTCGGCGACTCGCTGGGCATGGTGGTGCAGGGCCATGGTTCGACCCTGCCGGTGACCGTGGCCGACATCGCCTACCACACCGCCGCGGTGGCCCGGGTACTGAAGCAGGCGCTGCTGGTCAGCGACCTGCCGTTCCAGGCCGACGCCACCCCCGAGCGGGCGCTGGATGCCTCGGTGGCGCTGCTGCAGGCCGGCGCGCAGATGGTCAAGCTGGAAGGCGCGGGCCACAAGCTGGAAGTGATCCGCTTCCTGGCCGAGCGCGACATCCCGGTGTGCGCGCACCTGGGCCTGACCCCGCAGTCGGTGCTCAAGCTCGGCGGCTTCAAGCTGCAGGGCCGCGACGAGCAGGCCGCGGCGCGGCTGCGCGCGGACGCCCTGGCGGTGCAGGAGGCCGGCGCCTCGCTGCTGGTGCTCGAGTGCGTGCCGACCCCGCTGGCGCAGCAGATCACCGCCTCGCTGCAGATCCCGACCATCGGCATCGGCGCCGGCCCGCATTGCGACGGCCAGGTGCTGGTGCTGCACGACTTCCTCGGGCTGGACAGCGGCCACCGCCGTCCGCGCTTCGTCAAGGACTTCCTCGCCGAAGGCGGTTCGGTCGCCGGCGCCGTGCGCGCCTACGCCGAGGCCGTGCGCGACGGCAGCTTCCCCGACGCCGCGCACGCTTACGCCTGAGCCTTTCCCCCTTTTCCTGGCAGTACGATGATCGAAACCATTACCGAGCTGGACGCGCTGCGCGAACGCGTGCGCGGCTGGAAGCGCGAAGGCCTGCGCGTGGGCTTCGTGCCCACCATGGGCAACCTGCATGCCGGCCACTTCTCGCTGGTGCGGCTGGTCCGCCAGCACGTGGACCGCGTGGTCTCCAGCGTGTTCGTCAATCCGACCCAGTTCGGGCCGAACGAGGACTTCACCCGTTACCCGCGGACCCCGGATGCCGATACCGCCGGCCTGGGCGATGCCGGCTGCGACGTGCTGTGGCTGCCGACGGTCGAGTCGATGTATCCGTTCGGCGTGGAGCTTGCCTCGAAGGTGCACGTGCCGGGCGTGAGCCAGGTGCTGGAGGGCGAGTGCCGCCCCGGGCACTTCGACGGCGTGTGCACCGTGGTCAGCCGCCTGTTCAACCAGGTGCAGCCGGACGTGGCCGCTTTCGGGCTCAAGGACTACCAGCAGCTGGCGGTGATCCGGCAGCTGGTGGCCGACCTGCAGTTCCCGATCGAGATCATCGGTGGTCCGATCGTGCGCGAGGCCGATGGCCTGGCGATGAGCTCGCGCAACCAGTACCTGGGCGCCGATGAGCGACCGCGCGCGGCCACCATCCATCGGGTGCTGTGCGCGATGCGCGACGCCCACCTCGGCGGCGCGCCGCGCGCCCAGGTGGAGGCCGAGGGCCGCGCCGCGCTCACCGCCGCCGGGTTCGACGTCGACTACGCCGTACTGCGCCGGCCGGACCTGTCCGAGCCCGCCGAGGGCGAAGGCGGCCCGCGGGTGGCGCTGGTCGCCGCGCGCCTGGGCAATACCCGCCTGATCGACAACCTCGAGTTCTGAGCCGGCGGGCCCCCGGGCCCGCCATCGACGCTTTCGCATGCAACGGCCTGTGCCGGGCATGCGCCGTGCCCGCGGTCGCAACCGCGACGCCGGCATTGCTACCATCCAAGACCCCGGAGCCCTCCCCATGCACCTGAGCCTGCTCAAAGCCAAGATCCACCGCGCCACCGTCACCCACTCCGAGCTCAACTACGAAGGCTCGGTGGCGATCGATGGCCTGCTGCTGGATGCCACCGGCATCCGCGAGTTCGAGCAGGTGCATGTGTGGGACGTGACCAACGGCGCGCGCTTCACCACCTACGCGATCCGCGCCGACGAGGGCAGCGGCATCATCTCGCTCAACGGCGGTGCCGCGCGCCACGTGCAGGTCGGCGACCTGGTGATCATCGCCGCGTTCGCTTCGATGGACGCCGCCGAAGCCGATGCGTTCCAGCCGAACCTGGTGTACGTGGACGGCCAGAACCGCATCACCCATACCAACCATTCAATCCCCAAGCAGGCTGCCTGATGACGACATCCGCTCCCGGTATCGAATCCCTCCAGTCCCACGCCTCGCGCCTTGCCGGCGCCAGCATCGCAGGGCTGCTGAAAGACGAACCGGGGCGGGTGGACGCCCACGCGCTGCAGGTGGGGCCGCTGTACGCGCCCTTCGCCCGCCAGCGCTACGACGCCGCGGCCTGGGACGCGCTGCTGCAGCTGGCCCGCCAGCTCGAGCTGCCGGTCGCGTTCCGGCGCCTGTTCGACGGCGAGAAGATCAACCTGACCGAGGGCCGCTCGGTGCTGCATACCGCGCTGCGCGGCGACCTGTCGCAGTCGCCGGTGGCGCGCCAGGCCTACGAGACCGCGGCGGCCGTGCGCCAGCGCATGTACGCGCTGGTGCGCGACCTGGAAGCCAGCGACGTCACCGACATCGTCAGCGTCGGCATCGGCGGCTCGGACCTGGGCCCGCGGCTGGTGGCCGACGCGCTGCGCGGCCCGCTGCCGGGCCGCTTCCGCGTGCACTTCATCTCCAACGTCGACGGCGCCGCCGCCCAGCGCGTGCTGGCGCCGCTGGACCCGAAGCGCACCGCGGCGGTGTTCATCTCCAAGACCTTCGGCACCCAGGAAACCCTGCTCAACGGCGCCATCGTGCGCGACTGGCTGGGCGGCAGCGGGCGCATCTACGCGGTCAGCGCCAATCCGGAGCGCGCCGCCTCGGCATTCGACATCGCGCCGGAGCGGGTGCTGCCGATGTGGGACTGGGTCGGCGGCCGCTATTCGCTGTGGTCGGCGGTGGGCTTCCCGATCGCGCTGGCGATCGGCACGAAGGCGTTCGATGAGCTGCTGGGCGGCGCGGCGGAGTTCGACCGCCATGTGCTGGAGGCGCCGCTGGAAGCCAACCTCGCCGTGCGCCACGGCCTGACCGCGGTGTGGAACCGCAATGCGCTGGGCCTGGCCTCGCATGCGGTGATGACCTACGACCAGCGCCTGGCCCTGCTGCCGGCCTACCTGCAGCAGCTGGTGATGGAATCGCTGGGCAAGCGGGTCAAGGTCGATGGCAGCCCGGTCGATGGCGACACCGTTCCGGTGTGGTGGGGCGGTGCCGGCACCGACGTGCAGCACAGTTTCTTCCAGGCCCTGCACCAGGGCACCGGTATCGTGCCGGCCGATTTCATCGGCACGGTGCGCAACGACGATCCGTACGCGCAGAACCACGAGGCGCTGCTGTCCAACCTGCTGGCGCAGACCGAGGCGCTGGCCAATGGCCAGTCCAGCGAGGATCCGCACCGCGCCTATCCGGGCGGGCGACCGAGCACCACCATCGTGCTGGACTCGCTGACCCCGGCTTCGCTGGGCGCGCTGCTGGCCATGTACGAGCACAGCGTGTACGTGCAGTCGGTGGCGTGGGGCATCAACGCCTTCGACCAGTTCGGCGTGGAGCTGGGCAAGCAGGTGGCCAATACCCTGCTGCCGGCGCTGCGTGGCGAGGGCCAGGCGCAGGATCCGGTTACCGCTTCGCTGATCGCGCGCCTGCGCGGCTGAGCCGGTTTCAAACCGGGGTCAGGGTGCGATTTCCATCGTCGGAATCAGGCACGAAAACGGAATCGAGTGGAAATAGCACTCTGACCCCGGCACTGCTCCCGGTTTTAACTGCGCGACAGGTATTCCTGCATCAGCGCCAGCTGCTCGATCGCCTCCGGGTGGCCCGCCGCGGCGGCCGCCTGCACCTGGGCCAGGTCGGGATGGCGTACCACCAGCACGATGTCCTCGCATCGTGGGCACAGGTACTCGCTGAGGTCCTCGTGCGGCTCCAGGGTCATGGCGCGGCTGTCGCCTTCCCATTCGCAGGCGGCGCAGGTGACGGCGCGCAGGCGCCATCCGGGCTCGAAGTAGTCGTCGATCAGCAGGGGCACGGGAAGGTCCGGTTCAGGGCAGGCGCTGGGCGAACAGCCATTCCCACATCGCGGGATCGGCATAGGTCGCGTCCCAGGCATTGTGGTTGCCTTCGGGGTATTCGGTATAGCGGAAATCCGCGCCTGCCTGGCGCGCGAGTTCGTACACGCGGCGGGTGTCGTGCGGCAGCACCAGGTCGTCGCGGGCGCCATGGAACATCCACACCGGCAGGGGGCGCAGGCGTTGCACCAGCGCGGCATGCGGATTGGGCGCGTCGGCCACGGGGGTGACGTAGAGGGTAGGGCGTACCGCGCGCGGCGCGAGCACGCCGGCGCATACCGGCACCAGCGCGGCGAAGCGGTGCGGCGCAAGCAGCGCGACCTCCCAGGTGCCGTAGCCGCCCATCGACATGCCGGTGGCATAGGTGCGCGCCGGGTCGCCGCTGAATTCGGCGCTGGCGGCATCCAACGCCGCAAGGGCCATGCGCGAGTTGGCACCGGTCCATTCCTCGCCCTGGGCCACCTGCGGCATCACGACGAGCGCCGGGAATGCATCGGCATTGCGGCGCAGGTACGGGCCCAGGCCGGCAGTGGTCTGGGCATGGCCGTCGCTGCCGCGCTCGCCCGAGCCGTGCAGGGACAGCACCACCGGCAACGGGCCTTGCTGGTGCGTTGCGGCTGGCACGAAGACCGCGTAGCGATGGCTGCGGCCCTCGAACTCGAGGGTGCGCGGAACGATGGTGCCGGTAGCCGGCGGCGAAGGGCGTGTCTGGCAGGCGCTCACGAGCAGGCTCAGCAGCAGGGCGGGTAGCAGAAGGAACAGGCGCATCGGAAGGTCCTCCGCGACGGCAATCCAGCTTAGGCCCATTGGCTGCCAGGTGCGATCGACGCGGCCCGCCCGCGTCCGCCGGACATGCGAAGGGCCGGGCAGCCGTGGCCACCCGGCCCTTGCTGCCGGGCTCAGAACGCGTAGCGGTAACCGGCGGTGATGTAGGCGTTGCTGGAATCGCCCGCACCCTGTTCGGCGCCCACGTCCACACTCCAGTGCGCGCGCGGCGACCGCGCGTAATCCAGGCCCACCGCCGCCCGTGCGGCGTGCCCGGGCACGCGCTGGCCGGACACCGACACCTTCGCCTCCGGCGCGCCGGAGAACCAGCCGCCGAATCCGGCGCGGGTGTCGCCGGACAGCCAGCGCCCGGCCACCAGTCCGCGGAACGCCAGGTTGTCGCGGAGCAGGGACAGGCGCAGGCCCAGTTCGCCGTAGCGGATGCTGGCGGTGTCCGCGCCCGCGGCCAGGCCCAGGCCCTGGGCGCCGCTTTCCGCGAACGCGCCCTGCCTCTGGGCGATCCAGCCGGCGGCGGCGAAAGGCGTCACGCCTTCGGCCAGGTTGCGCCCGGCTTCCACGCGGGTGCTCCAGGTGGTGTCCCTGTGGCGCGCCGACACGCCCAGGGCCTGGTCGCCGACCAGCAGCGTGCGCCGGGTGTCCACGGTGGCCCGGCCATAGCCGAACGTGGCCGAGACATAACCAGGGCCGGCGGGAAGGCGGGCATAGAGGTTCAGGCCCAGGGTGTCGGCGTCGAAGTCGCCGCCGACGGCATCCAGGTCGGCGCGGCTGCGGCCGGTGCCCAGCGCGGCGCCGGCGACCAGCGTGCCGAAGTCATGGTCCACGCCCACGGTCAGGCCGGTGCTGCGCCAGTCGGCGTCGGCGTAGCCGCGGCGCTCGAAGGCGCCGTCCTGGGCGGTCGCGCTGACCCAGGCGCCGGCGTTGGCGGGGTGCAGCGTGGCCACCCGGTCGGCCAGCAGCTGGTCGGCGGCGACGGCCTGCTGCACGGCGACGGCGCGTGCGGTGCCGTGCACCTCGGCGGCCAGGCTGGCCAGCGAGGCTTCCGCCCGGGCCACGGTCGGCACGCTGGCCAGCTGCCCGGCCAGTTCGACCAGGCTGTCGTTGCCCGTGCCGCGTGATGCCTGCGCCGCGTAGTCGAGCAGGCTGTCGGCGATGGCGGCGCCCTCGACCACCGTGGCGGCCGCGCCGCGCGCGGTGGCGGTGGCGGCCGCGCTGGTGCGGGTCAGCTTCGCGTCCAGGGCATTGGCGCCGTAATCCAGCTCGGCCGTGTAGAAGAAGCCGCTGCCATAGCCCACGCTGGAGAACGTGCCGGTGCGCGAGCCGTAGTCGACCAGGCGCTCGACCTCGCCGACCTGGTAGGCGGACGCGGGGGCGAGCAGGGCGAGGGCGCCGCCGAACGTGGCATGGCCCTGTACCTGCAGTGGCTTGCCCACGGCGATCGCGGTGGTCGCGCCCGCATCGGCCCTGAAGTCGCCGCCGATCCTGCCGGCCCCCTGGAAGGTCGCGCCGCTGGCGACGCGGACGCTGCCGCCGGTGCCGTTGGCCAGGAACAGGTAGCCGCGCTGTACGTGGGTCAGGCCGGTGTAGGTGTTCCTTCCGGCCAGGGTCAGGGTGCCCGCGCCGGTCTTGACCAGGCCGCCCGTGCCATGGATGTCGTTGCCGAACACGTAGCTGCCGTGCGGCACGTCGGCGGTGAAACTGCCCACGAACGCGCCGGGCCCGTGCACGGCCTTCTCCACGTCCAGCAGGCCCCAGCCGTAGACGGCGTCGACGCCCGGGGCGCCGAGGTCGGAGGCCGTGGTCAGGATGGTCTGCTGCACGTTGGCCGCGCTCATCCAGGGGAAGGCCTGCCACACCAGTGCCGCGGCGCCGGTGACGGCGGGGGCGGCCAGCGAGGTGCCAGACGCCAGGCCCTGGAACTGCGTGCCCTTCACCGCGGGGATGGCCACCAGGCCGGGCGCCGCGAGGCACCACTGGGCGGCGCGTCCGCAGGCGTTGCTGTAGCTCTCCAGGCCGGTGACCGCGCCCTTGCCGTCGACGGTCACGGCCGCGACCGCGAGCAGGTGCCCGTTCCAGTCCGCCTTGAAGCGCGGCATCAGCGTGATGGTGGATGGGTCGGGCTTGGAGTCGTTGCCGGCGGCGGCCACCAGCAGGCCGTCGACGTCCACCACCCCGTGCAGCGAGCGGGCGTAGCCCTCGGCCTGCTGGCGCAGGTAGTCCTCATTGTCGAAGTCGCCGCCGATGGACCAGTTGAACAGCCGCACGCCGGCGGCGGTCATGTCGGCGATGGCGTCCTCCGCGGCGCGCGCGGTGCACCAGTTGTTGTAGCAGTTGACGCCCCAGTAGATGTCGGCCCCGGGCGCGACACCACCGCCGAAGCTGCCGACCGCGCGGCCGGCCAGCGCGGTCGCGACGACCGCGCCGTGGCCGTAGTTGTCGTAGTCGCTCTTGCCGGTGTAGTCGCGGTACCAGGCCACGCGTCCGTCGAGCGGTGCGTACGCGCCCTGGTGCTGGCCGTCGAGCACGCCGACCTTGACGCCCTTGCCGGTGAAGCCGGCCTCGTGCGCGCTGGCGGCATTGGTCGTGACCAGCAGGTTGTCCCCGACGCCGGTGTACCGATAGGCGCAGGGCTTGGGGCCGCCGGTATTGGTCGCGCGCGGGTCTTCGCAGGTGCCGCCGGTCGGTGGCGGATCCGGCTGGGACGGGGGCGGCTGCGGAGGCTGGGCCGGGGCGACCGGGGAGTTGGACTTCGTGCCGCCTCCTCCGCCGCAGGCGGTCAGGGCCATGGCCAGGGCCATGGTGAGCGGGGCGCGGCGCAACGTCTTCATCACTTCCTCTCGCTTTCCGATCCGGTGCCCTGTCCCGGCGCGCGGGTATCGCGGACCGGGGTGGTGCGGGGGCGTCCAGCCCTGCTGCGCGCGGCGCGTGGGCTGTCGGTTGCTGGGATCGGCGGGAGGGGAAGTAACTGGAGGACGGATTGCTCAAATCCGCATTCAGATACCTGACGGTCGTGTGAAGTGGGCTCGCCGGCACACGACGGCGCCGGGACCACATGTCGGCTCAGCGGATGGAGCGTGGGGTCATCGCGCCGCGATGGCGGGGCCGTGCGCGGCGGCTGCGTGCGCCGGGCGCGAGGAGGAGCGGCCAGGGCCCGGCGAGGCGCTTCCATGCGCCGGTACGTGTCCCGGGAGCGAGCCCGCTACCCACGCCGGCGGCGTACCACGGAGCAAGGGCCTCGCGGTCAACGCTCTGGTGTCCGCAGGGGGCCGCTCAGCGCTGCGGGTCCGGAGGCGGTAGCTCGTGGCGGATGCGCAGGAAGCGCGGAAAACGGGGCAGGCCGTTGCCGGTCAGCCCGCTGTAGCGGTAGGTCACCCAGCTGCCGATCGGCGGCGGATCCTCCCGCTGGGCATCCGTGAAGCCACCGCCGAGGCGGAAGCTGCGCCCATCCGGGGTCCGGACCAGCAGGGCGCCCATGCGCCCCTGGTGCCGGCCCTTGCCGGGCAGGTGCGCGACCACCTGCGCTTCGGCGTCCTCGTGCGGCTTGTACTTGAACAGCACGTCGCTGCGGCCGGGCCGGTAGAACGCGTCGGCCCGGTGCAGCATCAGGCCTTCGCCGCCGGCCGCGACCACCCGTGACAGCTCGGCGTCCAGCGCCGCGGTCGACGTGAAGCGGCGCTGGTCCACCAGGACCAGGCTCGGACTGCGGGTGCCGGCCACCAGCTCGCGCATGCGCTGCACGCGCTGCGCGAACGGCCCTGGATGGGCGGGCAGGTCGAACAGCATGAAGCGCACGTGGCCCCAGTCGCGTGGATCGCCACCGGTGCGGCGTACCAGGGCGCTTACCTCGTCGAAGCGGCCGCGTCCGGACCACAGCTCCCCGTCCATCGGTTCGGCCGGCCAGCCACGGGTGAAGCCTTCCGGCGGCACGATCGGGGCGCCGCCGCGGGTCAACAGCCGGCGACCGTCCCAACGCGCGCGTACCCCGTCCAGCTTCTCGCTGACCAGGAAGGCTTCGACCGGCAGGCCTCCGCGCCAGGTGGAGGCCAGCATCGGTGCCGGCGCGGACGCCGGGGACGGCAGCGCTGTTGGAGCCAGCAGGCAGAGCAGGGCGACGAGGCAGGACAGCAGGCGACGCATCGGCAGGACGGCGGCGGCGGGAGCCGCAGCTTCCCGCGACGCGCCGGCACGCGGAATCGGCCGATGCCGGCCCGGCCTGTAGGAAATCGCTGCGGTGCCGTCAGTGCAGCAGGATGGCCGTGGCCAGGCCCAGGAAGCAGAAGAAGCCCATCACGTCGGTGACGGCGGTGACCACCACCGTGCCGGCCACGGCCGGATCGATGTTCATCCGCCGCAGCAGCAGCGGCAGCAGCACGCCTGCGGCGGCCGCCGCGCAGAAGTTGATCACCAGCGCCAGCGCGATCACCAGCGACAGCACCGGATCGTGGAACCAGAGCAGGGCGATGAGGCCGACGATGCCGCCGATCAGCACGCCGTTGATCAGGGCGACGCGGATTTCCTTCCACATCAGGATGCCGGCGTTGCTCGAGCCCACCTGGCCGAGCGCCAGGCCGCGCACCATCAGGGTCAGCACCTGCACCGCGGCGTTGCCGCCGATGCCGGCCACGATCGGCATCAGCACCGCCAGCGCCACGATCTTCTCCAGCGTGGCCTCGAACTGGCCGATCACGCCGGCGGCCATGAACGCGGTGAACAGGTTGATGCCCAGCCACACCACGCGGCCGCGCACGGCGCGCTTGACCGGCGAGAACAGGTCCTCGTCCTCGTCCAGGCCGGCGGCGCCCAGCGCCTGGTGCTCGGCCTGCTCGCGGATGATGTCGACCACGTCGTCGATGGTGATGCGGCCGAGCAGGATGTTGTTTTCGTCGACCACCGGCGCCGACACCCAGTCGTGGTCGGAAAAGCGGCGCGCCACTTCCTGCGCGCTCTCGCCCACGTCGATCGCCGGCTGCTCGTCGTCGATCAGGCGGTTGATCGGGGTGGAGTCCTCGTGGGTCACCAGTGCCGCCAGCGATACCCGGCCCAGGTACTGGTGGCGGCGGCTGACCACGTACAGGTGGTCGGTGTGGTCGGGCAGTTCGCCGCGCAGGCGCAGGTAGCGCAACACCACGTCGACGTTGACGTCGGCGCGCACGGTGACCACGTCCGGGTTCATCAGGCGGCCGGCGGTGTCTTCCGGGTAGGACAGCACCTGCTCCAGGCGCTCCCGGTTCTCGCGGTCCATCGACTTGAGGACCTCGTCGATGACCGTGTCCGGCAGGTCCTCGACCAGGTCGGCCAGGTCGTCGATGTCCAGGTCCTCGACCGCCGCGACCAGCTCGTCCGGGTCCATGTCGGCGATCAGGCTCTCGCGCACCTCGTCGCCGACGTGCAGCAGCACCTCGCCGTCGTCCTCCGGGTCGACCAGGCCCCACACCACCTCGCGCTTGCCCGGGGGCAGCGACTCGAGCAGGTTGCCGATCTCGGCGGGGGAGAGGGTGTTGACCAGCCGTCGCACCGGGCCGAGCCGGCCGCTGTCCAGCGCATCGGACAGCAGGCGAAGCTGGCGCGCGGTCTTGTCGTGGCGGACGGCTTCTGCCATGCGCGTCTCCGGGTTGGGGGCGGTGCCGCAACGGGAGGTGCGCGGCAGGTCAGGCGTTCATGGCCGGCATTATCCCCCGCGGCCGCCGCGTTTGGATAGGGCGTCAGGACGCCTCGAGCCAGCGCTCGATGCCGCGCCGGTCGCGCGCCTGCAGCAGGTGCGGGGCGCGCGCCTGGAGCCGGGCCAGGTCGCAGTCCCGGATCGCGCGGCGCAGTTCCAGCAGGCCTGCCGGATGCAGGCTGAACTCGCGCAGGCCCAGCGCCAGCCGCAGCGGTGCCAGGCGCGGGTCGCCGGCCATCTCGCCGCAGACGGCCACCGGCACGCCATGCTCGTTGCCGGCGCGCAGCACGTGGGCGATCAGGCGCAGCACGCCCGGATGCAGCGGCGAATACAGGTCGCCGAGGGCGTCGTTGTTGCGGTCCACCGCCAGCAGGTACTGCACCAGGTCGTTGGTGCCCACGGAGAGGAAGTCCACCGCGTCGGCCAGGCCGTGCACGCCGATCGCCGCCGCCGGCACCTCGATCATCGCCCCCAGTGGCGGCACCTGCACGGCGACGCCGCGGCGGCGCACCGCGGCCACCGCGCGGCGCAGGCGGCGGCGCACGATCAGCACTTCCTCGCGGCAGGAGACCATCGGCACCAGCACCCGCACCGGACCGTAGGCCGAGGCGCGGACGATCGCCCGCAGCTGGGTGTCGAACACCACGTCGTACAGCAGCGACAGGCGCACGCCGCGCACGCCCAGCGCCGGGTTGTCCTCGTTGGCCAGGGCCAGGCCGGCGCGGTCGGCCTTGTCCGCGCCCAGGTCCAGGGTGCGGAACGTGACCGGGCGGCCGCCCATCGCCAGCACCGCGTCGCGGTAGGCGAGGAACTGCTCCTCCTCGTCGGGGGTGTCGCGGTCCTGCAGGAACAGGAACTCGGTGCGGTACAGGCCCACGCCGGCCGCGCCCACGGCGTGGGCGCGGGCCACGTCCTCGCGCGATTCGGCGTTGGCGTACAGCGCGATGTCCACCCCGTCGCGGGTACGGGTGGGCTTGCTGCGCAGCCGTTCCAGGTCGCGGCGCTCGCGCTGGTCGCGTTGTTCCAGCTCGCGGTAGCGGCGCAGGTCGGTGGCGTCCGGGTCCAGCACCAGCTGGCCGCTTTCGCCGTCGACCATGACCACGTCGCCGTCGTTGATCCGCGTCAGCACCTCGGCCGCGCCCACCACCAGCGGCATGTGCAGGCTGCGGGCGAGGATCGCCGTATGCGACAGCGGGCTGCCGGCGGCGGAGACGATCGCCACCACGCCCTGGGCCTGCAGCTGCGCCAGCTCGGACGGGGCGACGTTGTCGCAGACCAGCACTTCGCCGGCGGTGCCGCGCGGCAGCGGGTCATGCCGGTGCAGGTGGGCGTTGACCCGGCCGATGATGTGGTCCAGGTCGTCCAGGCGCGCCCGCAGGTAGGCGTCGTCCATGGACTGGAACACGGCGGCAAGGCGGTCGCGCTGCACGCGCAGGGCGTAGCCGGCCGAATAGCGTTCCTGGTGGATCAGGGCGTCGAGCGCCTGCACCAGCTCCGGGTCGTCCAGCAGCAGGGCGTGCAGGTCGATGAACTCGATCGCTTCCTTCGACAGCGCGCCCTGCAGTTTCTCGCGCAGGGCCCGCATCTCGGCGCGGGTGGCCTCCAGCGCCTCGTGCAGGCGCGCGGCCTCTTCCTTCACGCGGGCGGCGGGGACCCGCTGCTCGGCGATCTCCAGCGCATGCGGCCGGCGGACCCGCGCCCGGCCCAGGGCCAGGCCACGGGAGGCGCCATGGCCGGAGAACGCCAGCCTCATCCGCGCAGCCCCGGATGCAGGGTCCGACGCTGCACGCGGTGGCGGCCCGGCCGGCGCATGGCTCAGGCGTCCTCGTCGAACCGGCTCTCGAACAGGTTGACCACGGCCTCCATCGCCTCCGCTTCGTCCACGCCGTCGGTGCGCACGGTAACCGGGGTGCCCTGGCCGGCGGCCAGCAGCATCACGCCCATGATGCTCTTGGCGTTCACCTCGCGCCCTTTCGCCTGCAGGGTGACGGCGCAGCGGAAGGGCGCCAGCGCCTGCACCAGCTTGGCGGTGGCCCGGGCGTGCAGGCCCAGGCGGTTGGACACGGTGAGTTCACGTTCAAGCATCGTCGAGGATCGCTCCGTTGCGGGTGCCCGCCGCGGCGGTGGCGGGCAGTTGGTCCAGTCCCTGTTCCGGATAGTTCATCACCCGCAGCAGCATGGGCAGGCTGAGCGCGGATACCCGCCGGACCGGCGTGCCGAGCCGGGCCAGGCGTGCGGCCAGGTTGCTCGGGGACGCGCCGTACAGGTCGGTCAGCACCAGCACACCGTCGCCTCCGTCCACCCGCCGCAGCGCCGCCGAGGCGGCCGGCAGGAGCTGTTCGGGATCGGCGTCGAACGGGACCTCGAAGGCCTCCGCCTTCAGCGGCAGGTTGCGCAGCAGGGTGGTCGCCACCGCCAGGATGGCGCTACCGACGCCGGGATGGGTGATCAGGAGAATGCCACATGCCATGGCGGGAAGTTAACAGAGCGCCCCGACCGCCGTCGCGCTCCGGAACGCGGAATCGCGACGGACGGCGCCATGGCGCGGCGGCCGGCGGCTCAGTCCTGCTCGCGGTGGTAGGTGGCCACCTCGCTCCAGCCCTGGGCACGGGCATGGGCGGCCATGCGCTCGGCCAGGTAGACCGAACGGTGCTTGCCCCCGGTGCAGCCGAAGGCCACGGTGACATAGGCGCGGGTGTCGCTGCGCAGCCTTGGCAGCCAGGTGTCGAGGAAGTCGGCCACCTGGCGGGCATAGGCGTCCACGTCGGGCTGGGCGTCCAGGTAGTCGCGCACCCGCTGGTCGCGGCCGGTGAGCGGGCGCAGGTCCGGCTCCCAGTGCGGATTGGGCAGGACCCGGGCGTCGAACACGAAGTCGGCCTCCTCCGGCACGCCCCGCTTGTAGGCGAAGGACTCGAACAGCAGGGACAGGCCCGGGCTGTGCTCCAGGGCGAAGCCGGTGATGACCTGGCGGCGCAGCTGGTGGACGTTGAGGTTGCTGGTGTCGATCACCGCGTCGGCCTCGCGCCGCAGCGGGGCGATGATCTCGCGCTCGCGGGCGATGGCCTCCGGCAGGGACAGGCCCAGCCGGCTCAGCGGGTGGCGGCGGCGGGTATCGGCGTAGCGCCGCAGCAGGATGTGGTCCTCGGCCTCGAAGAACAGCAGGCGCGCGTCCACGCCCAGCGACTCGGCCGCCGCGCGCCATTCCGGCAGCCGGGCGAGGTCGTCCTTGCGGTTGCGCACGTCGATGCCGACCGCCATGCGCTCCGGCAACCCATCCTCGCGCACCAGCGAGGCGACGAAGGCCGGCAGCAGCTCCAGCGGCAGGTTGTCGACGCAGTAGTAGTCCAGGTCCTCGAAGGTCTTCAGCGCGACCGACTTGCCCGAGCCGGACAGGCCGCTGACGATCACCAGGGTGGGGCGGTTGGTACTCATCAGCCGCGGCGCTCCAGCAGGCTGCTGTGGCGGGCGATGAACATCGCCGCCGGATCGATGCCCTTGGTGCGCAGGATGTGCAGGCGCGTCGCCGCCTCGGTCAGCACCGCCAGGTTGCGGCCCGGCATGACCGGCAGGGTGATCAGCGGCACGTCCAGGTCGAGCACGTGGCGGGTGCCGGAATCGCCGGTCAGGCGCTCGTAGCCGTGCGGGGTCGGCTCGGTCATCGGCCGGGTGAGGTGCACGATCAGGCGCAGGTACTTGTTCTTCTTCACCGCGGTGTCGCCGAACATCTCGCGTACGTTGAGCACGCCCAGGCCACGCACTTCCAGCAGGTCCTGCAGCAGTTCCGGACAGGTGCCGTCGAGCACGTCCGGGGCGATCTGGGTGAACTCCGGGGCGTCGTCGGCGACCAGGCGGTGGCCGCGGCTGAGCAGTTCCAGCGCCAGCTCGCTCTTGCCCGAACCCGCCTCGCCGGTGATCAGAACGCCGATCGAGTAGATCTCCATGAACACCCCGTGCAGGGTGACGCGCGGGGCCAGGGTGCGGGCCAGGTGGTAGGAGAGGTGGTTGAGCAGCTCGTGGCCGCGGCGCGGCGAGATCCACAGCGGGGTGTCGGTCTCCTCGGCGGCCGCGCGCAGGTCTTCGGGGCAGGACTGGTTCTTGCTGATGACCAGCGCCAGCGGGCGGGCCTGGATGATCTTCTCGATGGTTTCCCAGCGCTGGCGCGAGTCCAGCGAGTCCAGCCAGGTCAGCTCCTCGCTGCCCAGGATCTGGACCTTGTTGGGATAGACGGCGTTGAGGTAACCGGCGAGAGAGGGGCGGCGGGCATTGGTGTCGCCGGAATCGATCTCGCGGGATCCGCCCTTTTGGCCGGCCAGCCAGCGCAGGGACAGCTTGTCCTGCTGCTGCTCGAACAGTTCGAGTGCGGTGATGCTGGCATTCCTCATGCGGCCCGGATCCTGTTGGCTGGGGTCGCCTGATTGTCGCCGAAACCGGCGCGCGCGTCCCGGCCGGGGCGGGCCGGCCGGGCGCGAGGCCAGGTCAGCCGACGTCCGGAAGGACGCGGGGCGCCTGGTAGTCCTGGTTCTTTTCCTTGTGCTTGAGGATCTGGCGGTCGAGCTTGTCCGCCAGCAGGTCGATGGCTGCGTACATGGTCTCGGCCTCGGCCTCCGCATGCAGGGTACGGCCCGGGACGGAGAGGTCCGCGGCCGCGCGATGGGAGGGCTTGCGCAGGCCGAGCTGCACGCGGGCGGAGATCGGCTGGTCGAAATGCCGATCGAGCCGACGCAGCTTCTCCTCCACGTAATCGCGCAGGGCCGGGGTGATCTCCAGCTGCTGGCCGTACGTTTCGATGCGCATCGTGAACCTCCTTTGTGGTTGCCGCTGTGGGCGGCACCGCGCGATGCAGGCCGTGCGCCTAGGCGATGCGGACCCGCTCGTGCGACGCCGGAATGTTCATGAGCTCACGATACTTCGCCACCGTGCGGCGCGCCACCGGCACGCCCCCCTGCTTGAGCAGGTCAGCCAGCTTGGCGTCAGAAAGCGGTTTGCGCGGGTTCTCGTCGTCGATCAGGCGGCGGATCATGGCCTGGATCGCGGTGCTGGAAGCCTCGCCGCCGCCGTCGGTGTCGATGCCGGAGGCGAAGAACGCCTTCAGCGGCAGGGTGCCGCGCGGGGTGCGCACGTACTTGCGGGCAATGGCGCGCGACACGGTGGACTCGTGCAGGCCCAGTTCGGCGGCGACCTCGCGCAGGGTCAGCGGACGCAGTGCCTGCTCGCCAAACTCCAGGAACCCCGCCTGCTGGCGCAGCAGGCAGCGCACGACCTTCAGCAGGGTCTCGCCGCGCGCCTCCAGGCTCTTCAGCAGCCAGCGCGCCTCCTGCAGCTGGCCGCGCAGGTAGCCGGCGTCGCTGTCGCCGACGCGGCGGATCAGCTGCTCGTAGCCCCGGTGGATCGAGACCTTCGGCTGCGCGTGCTGCGACAGCGCCGCCTTCCAGACGCCGCGCTGGCGCCAGATCACGCAGTCCGGCACCACGTAGCTGTCGTGCTCCAGTTCGGCCAGCTGCTTGCCCGGGCGCGGGTCCAGCGAGCGCACCAGCTGCACGGCCTCCTCCACGTCCTCCGGCGGGGCGCGCAGTTCGTGGGCCAGCCCCTGCGTCCCGATCTTCGGCAGGCGCTCCATCGGCCCTGCGACGATGCGCCGGGCGAGGGCGCGGCCCGGCGTGCATTCGGGCAGGACTTCCAGCTGCAGGCGCAGGCATTCGCCGAGGTCGCGCGCGCCGACGCCGGCCGGGTCGAAGCGCTGGACCTGGCGCAGCACGGTGAGGATCTCCTCCTCGCTGGCGCGGGTTTCCGGCAGCAGCGCATCGGCGATGGCCGACAGCGGTTCGCGCAGGTAGCCGTCCTCGTCGAGGGCGTCGATCAGCATGGCGCCGATGCGGCGGTCGCGCGCGGAAAGCGGCGACAGGTGCAGCTGCCACAGCAGGTGGTCGGCCAGGGTCTCGACGTCGGCCATGCGTTCGGCCGCGCCTTCGCCGTCCTCGTCGTAACCGGAGCCGCCGCCGGACGGCCACGCGGCCTCTTCGGGCGCCCAGTCCTCGCCTTCGGGTGGCGAGTCCTCTGCGGCACCGGCGGGCGCGGCGTCGCCGGTGCCGTCGCCGCTGCCGCCCTCCGGTTCCTGGAGCCGGGCCTCGTCGGCCCACTCCAACAACGGGTTGGTCTCGATCGCCTCGGCCACCTCGGCCTGCAGTTCCACCGTCGACATCTGCAACAGGCGGATGGCCTGGCGCAGCTGCGGCGTCATGACCAGGCTCTGTCCCAGCGATGTCTGCAGCCGTGCCTTCATGTCCCTGCCAGAAAGGAAGCCTGGGCTGCCGGCCTGCGGGAGTCAGAGGCGGAAGGTCTCCCCGAGGTACACCCGGCGTACGTCCGGGTTGGCCAGCAGTGCGTCCGGCGCCCCCTGCGCCAGTACGCGTCCTTCGGCGAGGATATACGCACGGTCGCAGATTCCCAAGGTCTCGCGCACGTTGTGGTCGGTGATGAGCACGCCGATGCCGCGGTTCTTGAGGTGGGTGACGATGCGCTGGATCTCGCCGACCGAGATCGGGTCCACGCCGGCGAAGGGTTCGTCCAGCAGCATCAGCCGCGGCCTGGCGGCCAGGGCGCGGGCGATCTCGCAGCGGCGGCGCTCGCCGCCGGAGAGGCTGGCGCCGAGCTGGTCGGCGACGTGGCCGATCTGCAGCTCGTCCAGCAGCGAGGACAGCTCGGCCTCCCGCGCGTCCTCGTCCTCCAGGTCCTCGCGCAGCTCCAGCACCAGGCGGATGTTGTCGGCCACGGTGAGCTTGCGGAACACCGACGGTTCCTGCGGCAGGTAGCCCACGCCCAGGCGGGCGCGGTTGTACATCGGGTCGCCGGTGATGTCGCGGCCGTCGAGCACGATGCGCCCGGCGTCGGCGGCGACCAGCCCGACGATCATGTAGAAGCAGGTGGTCTTGCCGGCGCCGTTGGGGCCAAGCAGGCCGACCACCTCGCCGGCGTCGAGGGTGAGGCCGAACTCGCGCACCACCTCGCGCTGCTTGTATTTCTTGCGCAGGCCTTCGGCGACGAGCATCAGTTGCCTTCCTTGTTCTGCTGGGCGCGCGGCTGCAGGACGGTGCGCACGCGGGTGCCGTCGCCGCCGCTCTGCATCTGGCCGCTGGCCATGTTGTAGACCATGCGCTGGCCGCTGTTGCTGCCGCGCGGGGACTCGACCTGGTAGTTGCCGGTCAGGGTCAGCAGCTCCTTCTTCGGCTCGTAGACGATGCGGTCGGCGCGCGCGTTCATGGTGCTGCCGTCGTCCATTTCCTGGCGCATGGTGGCCTGCTTGCCAGTCAGGACGACCTGCTCGATGTCGCCGCCGCGCTGCACGATCTCGGCGCGCGCGGCGGTGATGCGCAGGGTCCCCTGCACGATCTCCACGTTGCCGGAGAAGATGCAGTGGGAGTTCGCGGTGGCCTGGTTGCAGTCGGAGTTGTCCGAATCCAGCGTCATCGGCTGGTTGCGGTCCGAGCTCTTGCCCAGGGCGGTGAAGGACGCGCATGCAGCCAACGCCATGGCGGCGAGGACTGCGGCGGTCCGGGAATTAAGGGCGCGCGGAAGGTTCATAGCGAGTCCTGACCTGGGAGAGGAGTCGGTACTGGCGGGTCTTGAGGTTGGCTTCCATGCCAGTGCCGGTCTGTACCAGCCCCGGGCGGGTCAGTCGCACCTCGCGGTCGGTGCGCGCCAGGTCCTGCGAAGGCAGGAATTCGAGGCTGTCGGTGCGGAAGGTGCCGGGCGTGGGACTGGCCGGGTCGGCGTCGCCGGCGACATTGCCGTCCAGGCGCAGCAGTTCCCCGTCGGCGCTGATCCAGCCGCGGTCGGAGGTCAGGCGCCAGGGGCCCGGCTCGGCGGGGGCGAGGAACACCGGCTGCTCCACGTCCATGCTCTCGTCCTCGCGGCGCCTGAGTTCGGGCGACTGCACCCGCACCGACTCGACGCCGTCCTTGCCCAGCACGACCAGCTCGAAATCGCGCAGCACGTAGTCGGAACGGTCACCGGAGGCGGAAGCCGGGGCATCCTGGCTGCGCATCTTCCATGCCGACCATCCGGTAGCCACCGCGGCGACCAGCAAGGCGATCCCCAGCAGCGTGCGCCAGCTCATGCGCGCCGCCCGCCGCGGGAGCCGTGCCCGGCGAGGATCGCCGGCACGTGGCCGTGCGCGGCCAGCAGCACGTCGCAGACCTCGCGCACCGCGCCCTCGCCGGCGCGGCCGCGGGTGCGCCAGTGCACCAGTTCGGCGATCCAGGGATGCGCGGTGGCCGGGGCCACCGACAGGCCCACGACGCGCAGGCAGTCGATGTCCGGCAGGTCGTCGCCGACGAAACAGGCCTGCTCGCGGGTCAGGCCGTGCCGGGCGATCAGTTCGTCCATGCAGGCCAGCTTGTCGAGCACGCCGATGTGGGTCTCGAGCCCCAGGTCCGCGCCACGCTTCTGCGCGACCAGGCTGGGGCGGGCGGTGATCAGCGCGACGTGGAAGCCGAAGCGGCGCAGCTGTACCAGCCCCTGGCCATCGACCACGCTGAAGGACTTCATCTCGTTGCCGGCGCTGTCGAAGTACAGGCGGCCGTCGGTCAGGGTGCCGTCCACGTCCAGGCACACCAGCCGGACCTGGCGCGCGCGCTCGGCGATTTCAGGGGCGACGATGGACAGCGGGTCGTAGGCCACGTTCGGTTCCGGGGACATGGGGCGGTTAAACCACGCGCGCTCGCAACAGGTCGTGAACATTCAGGGCGCCCACCGGGCGCCGTCCGGCGTCGATCACGATCAGTCCGTTGATGCGGTGGCGCTCCATCAGGTGCGCCGCCTCGGTGGCCATCTGGGTGGCGTCGATGGTGCGCGGGTCGCGGGTCATGACCTCGGCGATGCGCGCCTGGCGCACGTCGATGCCGCGGTCCAGGGCGCGGCGCAGGTCGCCGTCGGTGAAGATGCCGGCGAGGGTGCCGTCGGCCGCGGCGACCGCGGTCATGCCCAGGCGCTTGCGGCTCATCTCCACCAGCGCCTCGGCGACGCTGGCGTCCTCGCCGACGCAGGGCAGCTCTTCGCCGGCGTGCATCACGTCGGTCACGTGCAGCAGCAGGCGGCGGCCCAGGCTGCCGGCCGGGTGCGAGCGGGCGAAGTCGTCGGCGGTGAAGCCACGGGCCTCCAGCAGGGCCACCGCCAGCGCGTCGCCCATCGCCAGCGAGGCGGTGGTGGAGGAGGTAGGGGCCAGGTGCAGCGGGCAGGCCTCGGCCGGCACGCCTACGTCCAGGTGGATGTCGGCCTCGCGCGCCAGGGTGGACTGCGCGCGGCCGGTCATGGCGATGACCTTGTTCCCCTGGCGGCGCAGGGCCGGCAGCAGCATCAGGATCTCGTCCGACTCGCCCGAATAGGACAGGGCCAGGACGATGTCCGTGTCGGTGATCATGCCCAGGTCGCCGTGCCCGGCCTCGCCGGGGTGGACGAAGAACGCGGGGGTGCCGGTGGAGGCCAGGGTGGCGGCGATCTTGCGCGCCACGTGCCCGGACTTGCCCATGCCGGTGCACACCAGGCGGCCGTTCGAGCCGAGGATCAGGGTGCAGGCACGGGAGAAGGCCTCGCCGATGCGCTGGCCTACCGCCTCCAGGGCCTGGGCTTCGACCTGGAAGACCCGGCGGCCGGCAGCGGCCAGCTGCGCGGGTTCGGTGGTTGGCTCGGCGGCTGCACTCATGTTCGGCCCGGGAACGGCCCGGATTCGCTAGACTAGGGTGCTTCATTCTAGGCCAAGCGCTCCATGGACGCCGACACCATTGCCCGCCTGATCGAACAGGGCCTGCCCGGGGCCAAAGCCCACGTGCAGGGCGACGATGGCGTGCATTTCGAGGCGACCGTGGTCTGCGAGGCCTTCCGTGGCAAGCTGCCGCTGGCCCGTCACCGCATGGTCTACGCGACGCTGGGCGACCTGATGGGCGGGGCGATCCATGCCCTGGCCCTCCGGACCGTGACGCCGGACGAAGCCGCCTGAGGCGCCGTGGCGCCGCTCCTTCCCGAATCTCCATACCCGGGTTCCAATGCAGAAGATCGTAGTCAGCGGCGGCGTGCCGCTCCGTGGCGAAGTGGCCATCTCCGGCGCCAAGAACGCCGTCCTGCCCATCCTGTGCGCGACCCTGCTGGCCGACGAGCCGGTGGAGATCGTCAACGTCCCCAACCTGCATGACGTGCTGACCACGCTCAAGCTGCTGGGCGAGCTGGGCGCGACCGTCGAGTACGCCAAGGGCGAGCTGGCGCGCAGCCTGGTGGTCGATCCGCGCACCGTGAAGCACCACGTCGCGCCCTACGACCTGGTCAAGACCATGCGCGCCTCGATCCTGGTGCTCGGTCCGCTGCTGGCCCGCCACGGCGCCGCCGAGGTGGCGCTGCCGGGCGGCTGCGCGATCGGCTCGCGCCCGGTGGACCAGCACATCCGCGGCCTGCAGGCGCTGGGCGCGGAGATCAGCGTCGAGAACGGCTACATCAAGGCCCGCGCCGGCCGCCTGAAGGGCGCGCGCTTCGTGTTCGACATGGTCACCGTGACCGGCACCGAGAACGTCATGGCCGCCGCCACCCTGGCCGAGGGCACCACGGTGCTGGAGAACGCGGCGATGGAGCCGGAGGTGGTCGACCTGGCCGACTGCCTCAACGCCCTGGGCGCGCGGATCGAAGGCGCGGGCACCTCGCGCATCACCATCCATGGCGTCGAGCGCCTGGGCGGCGGGCGCCACGTGGTGCTGCCGGACCGCATCGAGACCGGTACCTTCCTGGTGGCCGCGGCCATGACCGGCGGCCGCGTGACCGCGCGCAACGCGCGCCCGGACACGCTGGAAGCGGTACTGGATAAGCTCGAGGAGGCCGGCGCCACGGTCACCACCACCGCCGACAGCATCACCGTGGACATGGAAGGCCGGCGCCCGCGCGCGGTCAGCCTGACCACGGCGCCGTACCCGGCGTTCCCGACCGACATGCAGGCGCAGTTCATGGCGCTCAACTGCGTGGCCGAGGGCGTGGGCGTGATCAGCGAGACGATCTTCGAGAACCGTTTCATGCACGTCAACGAGCTGCTGCGCCTGGGCGCGGACATCCAGATCGACGGGCATACCGCGGTGGTGCGCGGGGTCGAGCGCCTCAGCGGCGCCCCGGTGATGGCCACCGACCTGCGCGCCTCGGCCTCGCTGATCCTGGCCGGCCTGGTGGCGCAGGGCGAGACCACCATCGACCGCATCTACCACCTGGATCGCGGCTACGAGAACATCGAGGCGAAGCTCGGCGCACTGGGCGCCGGCATCCGTCGCATCGACGACCGCCAGGGAGGCGCCTGATGCTGCTGCGCGGACGGATGACCAGGCGCCGCAAGGTCCTGCTGGGGCTGCTGGCGGCGATGCTGCTGCTGGTCGGCGTGGCGGGCTGGCTGGGCATGGCCGCCACCCGCGGGGTGGAGACCTCGGACATGGACTGGAACGGCGACGGCAGGGTCGACCGGACCGAGATCCTGCAGTCCTTCTACGCGGTGACCGCCGAGCGTTCCGCCGAAGGCAACCGCGAGTGCACCACCTTCCGCTGGTTCCGCGGCGGCGAGGTGATCCGGGTGCAGTGCCAGACGGTCTTCAAGACCGAAGAGTGAGCGCGGCCCGGGGCGCCGCGCCTCAGCGCAGCGCCTTGAGGGTCAGGTCGATCGTGTCCTGGCCGCCCTCGCGCTGCAGGATGCGCGCCGGTACCGGGATCTCCGGCACGATCCAGGCGATCGTTTCCTTCTTCTCGTCGCGGCGCACGACCTTGGTGGCCTGGTGGGCCTTGCCGGCCACGGTCACCTGCTCCTTGCCGGCGACCTCGTAGCGCATCGGCTTGACCCGGCCCTCGTCGACCATGCGGTAGGCCAGCGGCTTGCCGGCGGCCAGGTCGCGCGCCACGGCGAGGTTGATCAGCAGTGCGTCCATGTCGCCGGCCTGCAGCTTCACCGGTCCGCGCCGTTCCGGCTTCACGTCGCCGCTCCAGGTCGCCTGGGCCGAGCTCCAGTCGTAGTTGGCGCGCACCGACTTGCGCTTGATCAGCGCCACCGAGCTGTCGGTGCTGCTGAGCGGGCGCAGCTTGCCCTGGTGCTCCTCGAATACCGTGCTCTGGCTCAGGTCGGCGACCTGGTTGCGGATGCGCAGGCTGTATTTCCAGCGGTCGCCGGCCTCGCGGGCGAGGGTCATGGTGCCGTCGGCCTGCATGCCCATGTAGCTGGCGGTGTAGTCGGCGCTGAAAGGCTCCAGCGCGAACGCCGGCAGGGCGGCGCCCAGCAGGCCCAGCAGCAGCGGAAGGCGGGTCAGGGTGCGGGTCCGGTTCATGCTCAGGCTCCTCGGTATTCGATCAGGCGCAGGTCGACTTCGTCCTCGCCGTCTTCGCGTTGCAGGATGCGGATAGGGGTGGGGACTCCGTCGGCGACCCATAGCAGGGTCTGGTCGCCGTGCTGGTCGCGGCGTTCCACGCGCAGCGCCTCGTAGCCCATGTCGCCCACGGCCATCGTTTCCGCCGACTCGTGGACATGATAGACGTGCGGGCGCACGCGGCCGCCATCGACGAACCGGTAGTTCAGCACGGCGCCAGGCCGGGCGTCGCGCATGACCGCCAGGTTGATCAGCAGCGCGCTCATGTCGCCCTGCTGCAGGGCCACGGGGCGGCGGCGCTCCTTGCTGATGTCGCCGCTCCAGCGCGCCTGCATCCGCTCCCAGTCGTAGGTGCCGGCGACTTCCTTGCCGAACACGATCGCGCGCCGTTCGGTTTCCTGGCGCAGCGGGCGGAAGTGGCCGCCGTGCAGGTCGAACGTCGTGCTCTGGTGGATGTTGAGGCGCGCCAGGCTCGCCACGCCGCGTTCGGCGCGGAGGTCCAGGTCGATGCGCCAGTGGGCCGCATCCTGCCGCACCAGGCGCATGGTGGCGCTGCCTGCGGGGCGGCCGCGGTACCAGGCCTCGTAGGTGGCCACGAAGGGTTCAAGCGCGCGTGCGGCGGCAGCCGCTTCCGCGCCGGGCGCGGAAGGATCCTGCAGGGGCTGCGTGGATGGCGGGACCTGTGCACGGGCCGGCTGCGCCAGGAAGAGGAAGGCGCCGCCGGCCAGGAGCACGAGGGAAACGAAGGACAGGCGCATGCGGCTCGGGCAGTGGGAAGGTGGAAAAGCATGCCCGCGCGCCGGTATCAGGCGCGTGATTCCGGCTCCAGGTTGCCCGCGGAATCTAGTTGCAGTGGTTTAAACAGGCACTGACCGTCCACCCAGACCTGGCCCTCGCGTTCAGCCAGGCGGCCGGAAACCGCCAGCGCCAGCACTGCGGCGGCCAGCCGGTGTTCATGCGGCAGCAGGCGGGCGGCGAGGGTGTCGGGGGTGTCCCCGGCCAGCACCGGGATGCGCACCTGCGCCACCACCGCGCCCGCATCCAGTTCCGGGACCACGAAATGCACGCTGGCGCCATGCTCGGCGTCGCCTGCCTCCAGCGCCCGGGCATGCGTGTGCAGGCCCTTGTACAGGGGCAGCAGCGACGGGTGGACGTTGAGCAGGCGGCCCTCGAAGCGGCGCACGAAGGCATCGCCGAGGATGCGCATGTAGCCGGCGCAGAAGATCCAGTCCGGGCCGGCCGCGGCCACGGCGTCGGCCAGGTCGGCGTCGAACGCGGCGCGGTCGGGATAGGCGCGGGCCTTGCGGCTCCAGCGCAGCCCGGGCGCGACCTTCTCCAGCGCCGGCGCATCCGGGCGGTCGGAGAACACCCCGACCACCTCGGCATCCAGGCGTCCGTCGGCGATCGCGTCCAGCACCGCCTGCAGGTTGCTGCCGCGGCCGGAGACGAGGACGGCGATGCGTGCGCTCATGCGCGGGCCCCCGTGCCCGGGAAGTTGGTCGTGCGTGGCGCCATTCAAGCCTCCCGGAACAGGGCCCTGACCCGGGGGCGGGTCAGTACCAGCAGGGTGAACACGCCCAGCACCGTGCCCAGCGGCATCAGCATGCAGGACAGGGCGGCGACCACCAGGCACAGCAGGTGCCTGCGGCGGCGGGCGATGCAGCGTCCGGCGTAGGCCATGAATCCGGCCAGGGTCATGCCGAGGACGATCATCGCCCCGGCAAGCAGGACGAAGAACCAGCCGAACAGCGCGGGGTCGAACCGCATCGGGTCGGAATGGACGGTCGCTTCGAGGCGGCCGCTGACCAGCGCCAGGCCGACGACCAGGTGGATCACCGGCACCAGAGACAGCAGCGCGGTGATGCCCGCGACCACGTAATGGAAGATCGACAGCAGCCGCAGGTGCTGCAGGTCGTCGGCCGTCGGTTCCATCGCGGCAGGGGCGGCGTCCACGGGGCCTCAGCCGATGCGGACGCGCTCGCCGTCGCCGGAGGCGGCCACCACCTGGCCGATCGCGCGGGGGGCCAGGCCCAGCGCGTCGAGGCTGGCGGAAACCGCGGCGACCGCTTCCTGCGGCAGCACCAGCACGAAGCCGACGCCGCAGTTGAAGGTGCGCCACATCTCCTCGTTGGCCACCGCGCCCTCGTGCTGCAGCCACTCGAACACCGGTGGCAGGACGATCGCCGAGGCCTCGATGTCCAGGCCCAGGCCGTCGGGGATGACGCGGATGATGTTCTCGGTCAGGCCGCCGCCGGTGATGTGGGCCATGGCGTGGATCGCCTCGCCGTGCTCGCGCAGCAGCGAAAGCACCGGCTTCACGTACAGCCGGGTCGGCGCCATCAGTGCGTCGACCAGGCGGGTGCCGTCGTCCAGGACCAGGTCCGCAGGGCGACCGGCGCGGTCGTAGATGCGACGCACCAGCGAGTAGCCGTTGGAGTGCGGGCCGGAGGAGGCGATGCCGAGCAACACGTCGCCCTCGCGCACCTTCGCGCCGTCCAGCAGCTGCGACTTCTCCACCGCGCCGACCGCGAAGCCGGCCAGGTCGTATTCGCCCGGCGGGTACATGTCGGGCATCTCGGCGGTCTCGCCGCCGATCAGGGCGCAACCCGATTCCTCGCAGCCGCGGGCGATGCCGCCGACAACGGCGACCGTGGTGTCCACGTCCAGCCTGCCGGTGGCGAAGTAGTCGAGGAAGAACAGCGGCTCGGCGCCCTGGACCAGGATGTCGTTGACGCACATGGCGACCAGGTCGATGCCGATGGTGTCGTGGCGGCCCAGCTGCTGGGCCAGCTTGAGCTTGGTGCCCACGCCGTCGGTGCCGGAGACCAGCACCGGCTCGCGGTACTTGCCGGACAGGTCGAACAGGGCCCCGAACCCGCCCAGGCCGCCCATCACCTCGGGGCGGAAGCTGCGCCGCACCAGCGGCTTGATCCGCTCGACGACCTCGTTGCCGGCGTCGATGTCCACGCCCGCGTCGCGGTAGGTCAGGGGAGTGGGCGTAGGGGTCTGGCTCACGTCGATGCCTGCGGCTGCGGGAAGGGCCGCGATTCTAGCAGCCGCGCCCGGGCACGGGTGCCGGCAGCGGCGTCTTCGCACCGCGTCGATTGGCGTGGCAGCCCCGTTCAGGCAACAATTCGCCGGTATTCCGTCACACGAAGGATCGTCCATGTCCGTCCGCTGCGGCCTGACCCTGTTCCTGGCGCTGCTGTGCCTGCCGATCCTGCCCGCGGCGGCGCAGGACGGCCTGCGCACCGAGGGCGAGGTCGCCGCGGCGCAGGGGCTCTACGCGGCCGAGGTGCCGGTCGGCAGCCAGGTCGACTCGGCGCGCCAGGCCGGATACGCCCGCGCGCTGGCCCAGGTGCTGTCCAAGCTGTCTGGCGACGCGGCGGTGGTCAACCGTCCGGGCGTGGCCCAGGAGCTGCGCAATGCCGAGGCCTACGTGGAGGGTTACGACTACCGCCAGGACCAGAGCACGTCCCCGGGCGGCGCCCCCACCTACCGCACCATGCTGGTGGTGCGGTTCGTGCCCGAGGCGGTGGACGCCCTGGTCTCGGCGCTGGGCCTGCCGGTCTGGGGGCAGCCGCGGCCCAAGCCGGTGGTGTGGCTGGCGATCGACGACGGCAGCGGCCCGCGCCTGCTCGGCACCGGCCAGGTCAACGCCGCCCGCCCGCTGCTGGATCGCGCGGTCGAGCGCGGCTACCGGCTGGGCCTGCCTTCCGGCGGCGCGGCCGAGCAGGCGGGGGTCGGCGCGATCTGGCGCGGCGATACCGCGGCCGTGGCCCGCGCATCGGCGCGCTACAGCCCGCCGATGCAGCTGATCGGCAAGATGTACCGCAGCGGCGCCGGCTGGGCCACCGACTGGACCTTCGTCGACGCCGGCCGGGTGCTGGCCACCCGCACGGTCAACGAATCCGACCCGCGGCGCGCGCTGTCCAGCGGCGCCGACGTGGCCGCCGATGCCCTGATCCAGCGCTATGCCAAGGTCCCGGTCTCCGAGCCGGCCGGTACCTATCGCGTCGCCGTCACCGGCCTGCGTGGCGCGGAGGACTACCTGCAGGTCTCGGCCCTGCTGCAGCGCCTGCCGGTGGTGCGCCGCATCGCCCCGGTGCGTGCCACCGCCGAGCGCATCGAATTCGACCTGGACCTGCTGACCGGCCTGTCCGGCCTGGACCGCATGCTGGGCCAGAACGCGGTGATCGAGCCGGTCGAGGGCGAGCCCGGGGAGTACCGCATCCGATGAACCAGGTCGTCGACGCGCAGGCCGAGATCGCGCGGTTCCTGCAGCAGCTCAAGTGGATCGTGCTGGCGCTGGTGGCCCTGTGGCTGGTCTGGCTGCTGGCGCCGATCCTGACCCCGTTCGTGCTCGGCGCGCTGCTGGGCTGGATGGGCGACCCGCTGGTCGACCGCATCGAGCGCACAGGCCGTTCGCGCAACGTGGCCGTGGCCCTGGTGTTCGGCCTGATGACCCTGCTGGTGATCCTGGCCCTGGTGATCCTGGTGCCCATGCTTGAGCGCCAGGTGCGGACCCTGGTCGAATCGCTGCCGGCCTACCGCGAGTGGTTCATGCGGACCGCCGTGCCCTGGCTGGAGGCGCGCACCGGGCTGGAGCTGATGGTCTGGCTCGATCCGGAGCGCCTGGTGCAGTGGGTGCGCGAGCACTGGCAGCAGGCCGGCGGCCTGGCCACCGCGGTGTTCGGCTACATCTCCCGCTCGGGCTTCGCCATGGTCGCGTGGGTGGTCAACATCGTGCTGCTGCCGATCCTGACCTACTACTTCCTGCGCGACTGGGACCTGCTGGTGGAGCGGGTGGCGGCGATGATCCCGCGCGACCACCTGGACACGGTCACCCGCCTGGCGCGCGAGTCCAACGACGTGCTCGGCGCGTTCCTGCGCGGGCAGTTCGTGGTGATGATCGCCCTCGGCGCGATCTATGCGATCGGCCTGCAGCTGTCGGGCCTCAAGCTGGGCCTGCTGATCGGCATGGTCGCGGGCCTGATCAGCTTCATTCCCTACCTGGGCGCGACCACCGGCATCGTGCTGGCCGTGGTGGCGGCGCTGGTGCAGGCGCAGGGCTTCGACACCAAGCTGCTGGTGCTGGTGGGCGTGGTGTTCACCGTCGGCCAGCTGCTGGAAAGCTACGTGCTGACCCCGCGCATCGTCGGCGACAAGATCGGCCTGCACCCGGTGGCGGTGATCTTCGCGGTGATGGCCGGCGGGCAGCTGTTCGGCTTCCTTGGCATGCTGATCGCGCTGCCGGCGGCGGCGGTGATCAACGTGCTGCTGCGCTATGCCGCCGAGCGCTACCGGCAGAGCTGCCTCTATATCGGCGAGCACAACGGGCCGGCGATCGTGGTTGAGCCGTTCGCCGCGCCAGGCGCGGCCGCCGCGCAGGAGCCGCCCGCGCGCAGCCAGGGCCCGGAGGCGTGAGCGTCCCGCCCAACGGCGCCGGCACTCCGCAGCTGCCGCTGGCGCTGCGCTACCCGCCCGAACAGCGCCTGGAAAGCTACATCGGCGGTCCGGCCGGTGCGCTGGAACAGCTGCGCGGGCTGGCGCGCGAGCCCGGCACCGACTGGGTCTACCTGGAAGGGCCGGCCGGTGCCGGCAAGACCCATCTGGGCCTGGCGGTGTGCGCCGAGGCCGAGGGCGCGGGGCGCCGGGCCGCCTACCTGCCGCTGCGGGCGGCACGCGGCCGCCTGCGCGAGGCGCTGGAGGCGCAGGAGGCCGACGTGGTGGCACTGGACGGACTGGAAGCCGTGGCCGGCGAGCGCGACGACGAGGTCGCCCTGTTCGATTTCCACAACCGCATGCGCGCCGCCGGCAACGCGGTGCTGTACCTGGCGGCCGCGGCGCCGCAGGCGCTGCCGCTGGTGCTGCCGGACCTGCGTTCGCGCCTGGGCCAGTGCACCCGCATCGCCCTGCATCCACTGGACGACGAGGGCCGGCGCGCGGTGCTGCGCGACCGCGCGCGGCGTCGCGGGCTGGTGCTGGAGGAGGCGGCGATCGACTGGCTGCTGACCCGTACCGGGCGCGACATGGGCCATCTGCTGGCCCTGCTCGAGCGCATCGACCGTGCTTCCCTGGCGGCGCAGCGCCGCGTGACCGTGCCGTTCCTGCGCGGCCTGCTCGACGCCGGCTGAGCGCCGGCGTCGTCCCCGTATCCGGGGTGTCCGAGGTCCTGCGGCCCCGCTCAGTCCGCGAGCAGGGCCTGGTCCAGCACTGCCAGCCGCTCCGGCGTGCCGACATCGGTCCCGCGGCCGCGGTGGTGCTCGCCGCCGGCGCGTCCGGCGGCCATGGCCCGGCGCAGCAGCGGCGCCAGTTTGAAACGGGGCGGATTGCCGGGATCGCCGTCCCCGGTCGCGCGCCAGTCGGCCAGCAGCGAAGGGCGGTAGACGCCGATGCCGGAGAAGGTCAGCTTCGCACCGCCATCGGCGTGCACGCCGCCATCGCCGGCCAGCATGAAGTCGCCACCGGGGTGGTGCTGCGGATTGTCGACCAGCACCAGGTGTGCGTCCCCGCGCGGTTCGCGCGGCAGCCGGGCGAAGTCGTAGTCGGTCCAGATGTCGCCGTTGACCGCGATGAACGGGCCGTCGCCAAGCAGGGGCAGGGCGTGCAGCATGCCGCCACCGGTCTCCAGCGGCTCCGGGCCTTCGTAGCTGTAATACAGGCGCAGGCCCCAGCGGCTGCCGTCGCCCAGCACTTCGGGGAAGCGATCGGCCAGCCAGGACGTGTTGACCACCACCTCGCGCACGCCCAGCGCGGCCAGCTTCTCCAGGTGCCAGGCCAGCAGCGGTTTGCCGCCGGCGACCAGCAGCGGCTTGGGCGTGTGCAGGGTCAGCGGGCGCATGCGCTCGCCCAGGCCGGCGGCGAAGACCAGGGCCTTCATGCGGCCGCCTGCGCCATCGCCGGGCGGATGCGCCGATCGAGCAGGCGCTGCAGCGGCTGCAGCTGCGGATGTCGCGGCAGCACTTCGTCCAGGTAGGCGATGAAGCGCGGTGCGTCGACCAGGTACTTCGTCTTGCCATCGCGGTGGTGCAGGCGGGCGAAGATGCCGAGGATCTTCAGGTGCCGCTGCACGCCCAGCCAGTCGGCATCGCGCAGGAACACCGACAGCGGCGGCACCGGCACGCCGGCGGCGACGGCGCGTTCGTGGTAGCGCGCCAGCCAGCCGTCCACGCGTTCCAGTGGCCAGGACAGGAAGGCGTCCTTGAACAGGCTGACCGGGTCGTAGGCGACCGGTCCGGCGACGCAGTCCTGGAAGTCCAGTACCGCCGGACCGGGCTCGACCGGCATCAGGTTGCGCGGCATGAAGTCGCGGTGCACCAGCACGCGCGCCTGGCCCAGGGCGTTGTCCATCAGCCGGCGCTGTACCAGCTGCAGCTCCTCGGCCTCGCCGCAGTCCAGTTCGATGCCCAGATGGGTGCGCAGGAACCACTCCTCGAACAGGCCGGCGTCGCGCTGCAGCAGGGCTTCGCCGAACACGCCCATCGACGGCGGCGGGGCGATCGCCTGCAGCTTGAGCAGCTGGCCGGTGGCCGCTTCGAACCAGGCGTCGGCGCTGGCGTCATCGATGACCTGGGCCAGGGTCGGCCCGCCCAGGTCCTCCAGCAGCAGGAAACCCTGCGCGACGTCGCGCGCCAGCACCTGCGGCACGCGAACGCCGCCTCCGTCGAGCAGGTCGCGCATGGCAAGCCAGGGGCGCACGTCCTCCAGTCCGGGCGGCGAGTCCATCACGATCCGCGACGGCCCGGAGCCATGGCTGCGCCAGTAGCTGCGGAAGCCGGCGTCCATCGAGGCGCGCTCGAGCGTTGCGGCATCGTCGCCCAGGGCGGTGCGGGCCCAGGACAGGCGCTGGAGGTCGCGGTCGGAAGCGGTCTGCGGGTTCATGCGTGGGTGTCTGCCGGGATCGGCACAGGGTAATCGTGGCGCGCGCCCGCGGCGAGGCGGGCGCCCATATGCGAAGCGCCGGGGGGTGCCCGGCGCTCCGTGTGATGCAGCTGGCGCGTGGATCAGCAGCAGCCGTGGCCGCCGTGCTGCTCGCCGCCGGCCACCGCGCCGACGCCGGTGGTCTCCCCGCGCAGGCTGGCGCGGTAGTGTTCGGCGATCACGTGCGACACGCACTGGGTCACGCGCTTGCCCATCGGGATATGCAGGAACTCGTTCGGGCCGTGGGCGTTGGAGTGCGGGCCCAGCACGCCGGTGATCATGAACTGCGCGCCGGGGAACTTCTCGCCGAGCATGCCCATGAACGGGATCGAGCCGCCTTCGCCCATGTACATGGCCGGCTTGCCGAACGCGGCCTGGGAGGCCGATTCGATCGCCCCGGTCAGCCACGGCGACTGCGCGGGCGCGTTCCAGCCGGTGGAGGCCTTTTCCAGCTCCAGCTCGACGTGCGCGCCGTTCGGCGGATCCTTCAGCAGCACCTCCTTGAGCAGCTCGCCGGCCTTCTTGCCATCCAGGGTCGGCGGCAGGCGCAGCGACAGCTTCACCGCGGTATGCGGGCGCAGCACGTTGCCGGCCGAGGACAGCGGCGGCATGCCGTCGACGCCGGTGACCGACAGGGCGGGGCGCCAGGTGCGGTTGAGCACCAGTTCGGCCGGGTCGTCGGACATGGCGCTCATGCCCTTGAGGAAGGGGAACTTGCTGAAGACTTCGTCGCGCAGGGTCTCGGCGACCTTGCGCGCCTGCTCGACGCGTTCGGCCGGGACCTCGACGAACAGGCCGTCGACCTTGATCCGGCCGGTGTTCTCGTCCTCCAGCCGCGACAGCAGCTGGCGCAGCAGGCGGAAGCTGGACGGGACCACGCCGGAGGCGTCGCCGGAGTGCACGCCTTCGCTGAGGACCTTGACCGTCAGGTTGCCGCCGGCCAGGCCGCGCAGCGAGGTGGTGCACCACAGCTGCTCGTAGTTGCCGCAGCCCGAATCCAGGCACACGACCAGCGAGGGCTTGCCGATGCGCGCGGCCAGGTGGTCGACGTAGGCCGGCAGGTCGTAGCTGCCGGACTCCTCGCAGGCCTCGATCAGCAGTACGCAACGCGCATGCGGGATGTTCTGCTCGCGCAGGGCCAGGATCGCCGCCAGCGAGCCGAAGATCGCGTAGCCGTCGTCGGCGCCGCCGCGGCCGTAGAGCTTGTCGCCGCGCAGCACCGGCTTCCACGGACCCAGGTCCGGATCCCAGCCGGTCATCTCCGGCTGCTTGTCCAGGTGGCCGTACAGCAGCACGGTGTCGTCGCCCGACTCGGGGCCGCTGGCCGGCACTTCCACATAGATCAGCGGGGTGCGGCCTTCCAGCTCGACCACTTCGACCTGCAGCCCCGGGATGGGCTGGGCACGGGCCCAGGACTCCATCAGCTTCACCGCCGCGTCCATGTGGCCATTGGCCTTCCAGTCGGCGTCGAACATCGGCGACTTGTTGGGGATGCGGATGTATTCGACCAGCTGCGGGACGATGTCGTCGTCCCACTTGGCGCCGATGAAGCGTGCGGCGGCGGCAGGGTCGAGGCGTGCGATGTCCATGGACACTCCGGGGAAAAAGGATGCGCACATTCTACGCCGCACGGTGCGGCAGGGATTTCCTACAGATGAATGCTGGTTTCCCGGGCAGGAAAATCCGCAAGCCGGCGATGGCACCGCACTTCAGTGCGGGACAGACTGCACCCACCGGGCCCAGCCGGCAGGACGCCAGCCCCCGGGTTCCATCAACACGCTACAGGGAGTGTCGCCATGAAGCTGCTTCGTGTTTCCCGGCTGCTGCTGCTGTCGCTGCTGCTGTTCGGCGCGGTGGGCGCAGCGTCCGCCGCGGAGAAGGTCAACATCAATACCGCCGATGCCGCACAGCTGGAGGCCGCGCTGGTAGGCATCGGGCCCGCCAAGGCCGAGGCCATCGTCGCCCACCGCAAGGCCAACGGCCCGTTCAAGAGCGCCGACGAGCTGGCCCTGGTCAAGGGCATCGGCCTGAAGACGATCGAGCGCAACCGCGACCTGATCACCATCGGCTCGCCCGCTGCCCCGGCTGCGGCCAAGGCCCCTGCGGCCCCCGCGGCTCCGGCGGCGACCGCGGCCAAGGCACCGGCGCCCGCCGCCCCCGTGGCACGGCGCTGAGTCCGCCGTAGAGGCCCTTCCGGACCCCGGTCGTACGCAGGGAGGCGTCGCCGGAAACTGCACGCCAGGCAAGGCGTCAGTGCAGTCCGCCGCCCGGTGCGCACATGGACGTGCGGCCGGGCGGCATCCTTGCGTGTGGGATGGCCGGACGGGTGACACGGGTGGCGTGGCGGGCAGGCGATGGGTGGCTGGAGGGGCTACGGGCACGCCTGCAGTCCAGGAAGGCTGGCTTCGTGTCTGCAACTCCATGCTGCGGCACAATCGCGGGATGCCCGATTTCGGTCCTGCCCGCCACCTCCCGGCCCACCACCACACACGCGAGCGCTGGCACAACGGCGCAGGCTGGACGCGGCGGATCCTGCGCCTGCCAGCTGGTGACGGCTGGGCGTTGAGCCTTTCCATCGCCGATATCGAGGAGACGGCGGCGTACTCATGCCTGCCAGGCGTGCAGCGCGAACAGGTGCTGCTGTCCGGCGACGGCCTGCGGCTGGAATTCACGGATGGCGAGGTGGCGACCCTGCTGCCGCCGCACCAGCGCATCCGCTTTGCCGGCGATCGTGGGGTTACCGGCGTGCCCCTTGATGGTCCCCCCGTGCGCGCCTTCAATGCGATGTGGCGGCCGGACATGGTGGATGTGACCCTGCTGCACCGGCCCCTGGTGGGCGGCATGTTCTGCTTCTGCGATGTGGACACGGCCTGGGCGGTGTACCTGCTGGGCGGAAGCGCACGGGTGAGCGCGGAGGGCGAGGATTTCCGGCTCGATGGCGGGGATGGCGCCTGGCTGGCGGCGCCGGGGCGCCGGCGTTTCGTGCTGGACGGCGCGGGCGAGGCGCTGCTGCTGCGCGTGCAGCGGACCGGGACAGGGCTGGCGCCGGCTCAGTAGACGTCGCGGCGGTAGCGGCCCTGCTCGCGCAGGGCGTCGCGGCGTTCCGTGCCCAGGATCCCCGCGAGCACGGCATCGACCGCCGGGGCCATGGTGTCGGCGCTGCCGCAGACCAGCAGGGTCGCGCCCTGGTCCACCCAGGCGACGAGTTCGGCGCGCGCGGCGCGCAGGCGGTCCTGGACGTAGGCGCGATCATCCTCGCGGGAGAAGGCCAGGTCCATGCGTTCCAGCCAGCCGGCGTCCTGCCAGCGGCGCAGGTCCTCGCCGAAGAACAGGTCGCAGGACGCGTTGCGTTCGCCGAATAGCAGCCAGTTGCGGCGCGCGCCAGCGGCAATGCGCGCCGCCAGATGGGCGCGCAGGCCCGCGATGCCGGTGCCGTTGCCGACCAGGACCAGGGGCAGCTCGGACGCGGGGGGATGGAAGCCGGGGTTGGCGCGCAGGCGCAGGTCGATGGTGCCGCCGACCTGGGCGTGGCGGCAGAGCCAGCCGCTGCCCAGGCCGGGCGTGCCGTCAGCGCGGTACATCTCACGCACCAGCAACTGCAACCGGCCCTCGGCGGGGATGGAGGCGATCGAATACTCGCGGTGCGGCAGCGTCCGCACGCGCTTGGCCAGCTCCTGCGGCGACAGGTCGCGCGAGTC
The DNA here is from genome assembly GCF_010093235.1 of Pseudoxanthomonas suwonensis. Classification (GTDB taxonomy): domain Bacteria; phylum Pseudomonadota; class Gammaproteobacteria; order Xanthomonadales; family Xanthomonadaceae; genus Pseudoxanthomonas; species Pseudoxanthomonas suwonensis. The sequence goes on from NZ_PDWP01000003.1 coordinate 78,092, forward strand.
TTCCGCATCCGGCAGGACGCTGCGCGAGAGCAGGGCGGCCAGCGCCTCGCTTCCGGAACCGGCGTCGACCTGCGCCTGCGGATCCAGTCCGGTCCGTGCCAGCCAGGCGTCGACCTGGTCCGGAGGATTGCGTGGACCGATCTCGGCGATGTCGCCGGGCTTCCAGTCCGGCAGTGCGCCGGACACGGGTTGCAGCGACAGCGCATGCACCGGGCCGCCCTGGCTGCCGGGGTTGAGCAGCCGCCGCTCGACCAGCCGCCACGGGGTATAGGCGGGTGCGCTCCAGTCGATGCCGGCGGTGTCGCCACCGATCCGGCCGACCCCGTACTGCCAGCGGCGCAGCGCCGCCTCGTCGGCGTTGTCCACCTCGACCAGGTCGAAGAGTGGACGCGCGCCGTGGCCGCGCAGCCAGCCGTCGAGCTGGCGGCCGAAGGCGCAGAACCCGGCATAGCTGCGATCGCCCAGGGCGAGCAGTGCGTACTGCAGCCGCGACAGGTCGCCGCCGGCTTCCATCTGGCGCAGGAAGCGCAGGGCGTGGTCCGGTGGATCGCCTTCGCCGGTGGTGCTGGCCACGAACAGGGCCTGGCGGGTGGCAGCCAGGCGCGCCGGGTCGACCTGCTCCAGCGGCAGCAGGACGACGTCCCGGCCGCCGGCACGCAGCATGGCGGCGCTGCGTTCGGCCAGGCTTGCGGCGAAGCCGGTCTGGCTGGCCCAGGCCACCAGCACGGCGTCGCCGGTGTCGGCGACCGAAGCCTGTCCGGACCGCCCGCTTCGCAGGCAGGCCAGGGTGAGGGCAAGCCAGGCCGCGCCGAGCAGGGCAGCGAGCCAGCCACGGCGGGCCGGAGGCGGTGCCGGCCACCAGTCGCCGCCATGCAGTGGCAGCAGCAGGCCCGCGGCCGCGAGGAGCAGCGCGAACAGGACCAGCTGCCCCGGCAGTGCGCCGCGGTTGGAGCCTGGTGCCGGACTCATGCGGCCAGGTGGCGCCGGAACGCCAGGGGCATCGCTTCGACCGCACCATCCGTGCCACGGCCGACGAAGCGTGCAGCCAGCCCGTGGTCCTCGGCGAAGCGCAGGCCCTCGTCGGCGCCCATCACCGTCAGCGCGGTAGCCCATGCATCGGCATGCATGGCGTCGGCGGCGACCACGGTTACCGCGGCCGCGGCCTGGTGCACGGGCGTGCCCGTGCGCGGATCGAAAGTGTGGGAATAGCGCTGGCCGTCGTGCTCGAAGTGGTGCCAGCGGTCGCCCGAGGTGGCCACCGCCGCATCGTCCAGCGCCAGCACCCGCGGCGGCAGCTGCGCCACCGGGGTTTCCAGGTCGGGTTCGGCCTCCACCAGCACCTGCCAGGCATTGCCATCCGGCTTGCGGCCGTAGGCGCGAATCTCGCCGCCGACTTCGACCAGCGCCGCGGCGATGCCGGCGTCGCGCAGGCGCTCGGCGGCCAGGTCGGCGCCGAAGCCCTTGGCGATCGCCGAGAAGTCCAGGGCCAGGCCGCCGGGCTGCAGCAGTCCGCGACCTTCGGCGCGCCGCTGCACGCGCTGCCAGCCGGTGAGGGCGCGGGTCTGGGCCAGCAGCGCGGCCGGCGGCACCTGCAGTGGATGCCTGCTGGCTCCGAAGCCCCACAGTTCCACCAGCGGGGCCACGGTTGGATCGAACGCGCCGCCGCTGGCCGCGGCCACTTCCAGCGCCGCATCGAGTACGCGGGCGAAGGCGTCCGGCAGTGCCTGCCAGGCGCCGGCGGCGGCGCGCCGGTAGCGGCTGATGTCCGAGCCGGCTTCCCAGGTGCTCATCTGCGCCACCACCTCGTCCAGCGCGCCCTGGACGATGGCGTGCAGGGCATGCAGGTCGAAGGAGGGCCGCACGGCCACGCGCGCGCTCCAGCGCGTTCCCATGGTTTCCCCGCCGAGGGTCGCCAGACCCGTGGCGGACGCGTGCGTGGCGTTCATCGGCGTGGCGGGCTTACTGCGGCAGGACTTCCAGCGTCGCCACGTAGGTCAGGCGGCGCTTGTCCGCCTTCGCCACGCGGGTCTTGCGGTCCTCGGCCGTCACTTCCAGCCAGTAGATGCCCGGCTCCGGGAAGGTGATGGCGAAACTGCCGTCCTTGCCGCTGGTCGCCGTGATCTCTTCCTGGGCGTTGCGGTAACGGGTGCCGCCGCGGACCACCTCGACTTCCAGGCCGGCGGCCGGCTTGCCGTCGATGTGCAGGACGAACTGGGCCTCCTCGCCGGCGAACAGGTCGTTCGGATGCGTCACCGGCACCAGCTCCAGGCCTTCGCCCAGCAGCCTGATGTCGGTGGTGCGGCCGTTGGTCACGAAGGTCTCGACGCGGCCGAGGGTCTCGGTGACCTGCAGGTTCTGCGCGTTGGCGGGGATCTTCGTCGCCAGCTCACCGGGCGTGGCATTGCGCAGGAAACCGCCGCGTGGCGCGCCGGGGCCGGTCACCGGTTTGCCTTCGGCCTTGGCCTTCGCCTTGGCCGCCAGGCTCTCGGCGGTATCCCAGCTGGCCGACACGCCGCGGTTGATGTTGGCGATGCGGTAGGTGCCTTCCTGCTGCAGCTGCAGGTCGAAGGTGCTGCGGTACTTGCCGGTGCTGGCGTTCTGCAGCCGTACCTGGCTGCCGTCGGGCGCGGTGGCGACCACGTTGTCCAGGCGCATCGGCACGTGGTCGGGGAAGAACAGCTGGTTGGACACGGCGGCGTCGAAGGTCACCCACACGTCCTGGCCGTTGACCGTGGCCTGCGAGGGCACCAGCCACTGCTTGTGCGCGGCGGCGGAGAAGGGAAGCGCCAGCGCCAGGGCGATGACGAACACGTGCTTCTTCATTTGATGCTCCTTGGGGGTTACTTGATCGACAGGCTGACCGCGCCCAGCTCGCTGCTGCCCTGGGCCTTGCCGGCCTGGGTGCCCGTGGCCGGCCAGGTGAACGGGATCTTCAGCAGTTCGCGGCCGCCGACTTCGCGCACCGCCTCGACCACCAGGGTGTACTGGCCGGTCTGCAGTTTCGCCAGCCGCGGCGAGGCGGCATCGACCTTGATCACGTGCTTGCCGACCGGGCGGGTCGGGCCGGTGACGCCGTCCACCGGCAGGTCCAGGTTGCGGCCGGACTTGCGCCACCACTGGCGCAGGTCGGGCAGCCACTTGGTGCCGTGGCCCTCGGCGGTGTCCTTCATCTGGTACCACACCGCCAGGTCGGCCACGGCCTTGCTGTCTGCGCCCTCGATCCACACCGCGACATAGGGGCGGTGGTATTCGGCGACGTTGAGCTTGGGAATCTCCACCGAGATTTCCATCTCCGTCGCATGGGCCGGCAGGGTCAGCAGTCCGGTCACCGCGAACAGCAGCTTGGTGCGCATCGGTCGTACCTCGTCAATGGATGAAGATCAGGATCAGCACCAGCGGCACCACCAGGCCCAGGCCCACCAGCGGCCAGGTCATCCGCCGCTGCCGCGCATGCAGGTGCAGCAGGAACAGGCCGGTGATGCAGAACACCAGGCAGGCGATGGCGAACACGTCGATGAACCAGCCCCAGGCCGGCCCCGCGTTGCGGCCCTTGTGCAGGTCGTTCAGGAAGGACACCAGGCCGCGTTCGGTACGCTCGAACTCGACCTCGCCGGTGGCGCGGTCGATGCTCAGCCAGGCATCCGCACCGGGCGAGGGCATGGACAGGTAGGCCTCGTCTTCCGACCACTCGACCGGGCGCCGGCCGGCGCTGATCGAAAGTTCGTCGCCCAGCCAGCGGGCGACCGCCGGCGGCAGCGGCGCATTGCCCTCGTCCGGGGCCTCCGCCAGCGCTTCCAGCAACGGCTCCGGCAGCTGGGCGCTGCGGTTGTCGACGCGCGGCGAGCCCTCGATGCGCGCGGCATGGTTGAGGGTGATGCCGGTGGCGGTGAACAGCAGCATGCCGACCAGGCACACGGCCGAGCTGATCCAGTGCCACTGGTGCAGCGTGCGCAGCCAGAAACCACGCTTGCGCTGTGCGGATACGGGATCGTCTCGGGTCGGGTTCGCCGGCACGTCTGCAGGAGGCTGGAAAGACAGGGGAGTATACCGTTTGAGAACAATTCTCATCGGTATAACGCGCCTGCGCCCGGACGGTTGACGCCCGGGCGCAGGCGGGGGCTCAGAACTGGACGTTGACGCTGACCCAGACGCTGCGGGCCTTGTCCTTGTTGTTGTAGTCGTCCAGGTACAGCACCTCGTTGGTGCCGTCCTCGTACACGCCGTCGTCGTTGAGGTCGCGGAACTCGGTGGCGTAGGTGGTGAAGTCGCGGTCCAGCAGGTTGTTGATCCGCGCGTTGACCGTCACCGCGTCATTGATCCGGTACGCGCCGCCCAGGTGCAGGACGGTGTAGTCCCGGTAGTACAGCGGTTCCCGGGTTTCTTGATGCAGGCCGCGGTAACGCTTGGAGCGGGACTCGGCGGTCAGGAACAGCCCGAATGCGTCCGAGACCTGCCAGTCCAAGGTGGCGTTGGCCATGTGCCTGGCGCTCTCGCCCAGCGGCAGCCCGGCCTGGGCCCCGCTGCGCTGTTCGCTGTCGGTCCAGGTGTAGTTCGCGCGCAGGCCGAAGGCACCGGAGATCTGCCAGCGGCCGGCCAGCTCGGCGCCCTGGATCACCACCTTGTCGATGTTCACCGTGCGGGTGCTGTTGGCGTAGCCCAGCCCGGCGTATTCGCCGGTGTCCGAGCAGGCCAGGGCCAGGCCGTTGCCGCAGGGCTGCGAGGAGATCTTGTCGTCGAAGGTGTTGCGGAAGACGGTGGCGTTGAAGTTGTGGCCGTCCTCATGCTGCCAGTACGCGGCCAGCTCGTAGCTGGTGCTGGTCTCCGGCTCCAGGTCGGGGTTGCCGAACATCGGCGAGGTGCCCTGGCCGCCGAAGCCGACGACGCCGTCGTACAGCTGGGTGGTCTTCGGGGTCTTGAAGCCGGTGCTGGCGCCGCCCTTCAGCGTCCAGGCCGGACTCACCGTGTACACCGCGTACAGGCGCGGGCTGACATGGCTGCCGAACACCTCGTGGTCGTCGTAGCGGATGCCGCCGGTCAGCGAAAGCCGCTCGACCGGCTTCCAGGTGTCCTCCGCGAACAGCGAGTACATGTTGTGTTCCTGCCTGCCCCCCGGGCGTCCGGCCTCCATGCCGAACACGCCGTCGGTCAGCTCGCCGCGCACCACCTGCGTGCCGAGCACCGCCACGTGTTCGCCAGCGGCCTGGAACGGGATGTCGAGCCTGGCGTCCAGGGTGTACTGCGAGCTCTCCAGCGTGCGCTGCGGACGCGGCAGGTAGCCCAGCAGCTGCTGGTACTGCTCCGGCGCCAGGTTGGCCTGCATGATCGCCAGCTTCTGCGCCTCGGACTGGTTGTTCCAGGCATTGGCGTTGCGGAACCCGATCGCCGCGCCCGGGGCGCAGTAGCCGCCGGCGCCGACGCTGCCGCCCAGGTTGGTGCAGGCGGCGTTCCACAGCTGCTGCAGCTGCCGGCGCTCGGCCACGGTGAAGGGCAGGGTGCGGCCCCTGTTGTCGGTCTCCACGTAGGCCAGCGAGACCAGGCTGGTGCCGAAGGACCAGCTGCCCTCGTGGGTCAGGGACCAGCTGTCGCGGGTGAATTCCTGCGTCGGCGCGTAGCCGGCGCGCGGTTCGATGCGGCCGTTGTTGCCGATGCGCAGCATCGCGCCGTGGTTGTCCACGGTGCCGACCGGATACTCCTCCACGCCTTCGTCGTTGATGCGGATGGCGTTGTCGTATTCCTGGCGCGAGGTGTCCACGTCCAGGGTGAGGGTCTGGCTGTCGGTCGGGGTCCAGGCCAGGCTGATGCCGCCGGCCTTGTTGGTGTTGTCCACGGTCTTGCCGCCGCCGCCGAAGCCCAGCGCACGGCTGTGGCGCTCGCCGGCCGGGTCGGTCACGTCGTCGTATACCGGGTTGGAGGCATCGCGCCGGTACCAGCTGCCGCGCACGGCCAGGTCCAGCCTGCCCGGCACCAGCGGGCCGGTGAGGTGGAAATCGGCGGTGCTGTCGTCGCCGTAGTCGTCATTGGTCTCGAAGGTGCGGCCCAGGGTCAGCGAGCCGGCCCAGGTGTCCAGGCCCTTGCGGGTGATGATGTTGATCACGCCGCCCATGGCGTCGGCGCCGTACAGGGTCGACATCGGGCCGCGGATCACCTCGATGCGCTCGATCGCGTCCAGCGGCGGGATGTGGTTGAACTGGTTGCCGCCGAAGGAGTTCGGATAGATGTCGCCGTGGTTGTTCTGGCGGCGGCCGTTGATCAGGACCAGGGTGTAGTCCGCGCCCATGCCGCGCATCGAGATCGTGCCCTGGCCGGTCTTGTCGCGGGTCTCGCCGATGTCCACGCCCTCCAGGTCGCGGACCGCGTCCAGCAGGGTGATGTACGGGCGTTGGGCCAGGTCCTCGCGGGTGATCACGCTGATGCTGGCCGGTGCGTCGACGATCTTCTGCTCATAGCCGGTGGCGGTGACCACCACGGTGTCGAGGGTGCTGGGCTCGCCGGCCGGGGCAGGCGCCGGCGCCGGTGCGGCGAGGACGGGAGTGGCGGCCAGCGCGATGCACAGCGCAAGCGGGAGGCGTGCGGGACGGAGCAGGCGGTTGTTGGACATGGGTTCCGGGTGTGTAGGCACGGCGTACGCGGGCGGTGGCCCGCGTGGCAGTGGTCTGGATAAGGGGCGCGGCTGGCGTCAGGGCGGCGCCAGGCAGGCGGTTGCGGCTGCCGTGGGGCGGGGGCCTGGGGGTGCGTGCTGGCGCGGTTGGGTATCGCTCATCGAAGAAGGCGCACTGGACGGTTCCGCGGGGCGGGATCAGGACTCCAGGCGGCTCCCTTGGTGTTGATGCCCTGCATGATAATGATAGGGATTCTTATTTACAACGGCGGCGCGCGGGTCGGGGCCAATTCCGGCCCACTCCATATGTCTGGAACTCCCGGGCAATGCCGGCCACGGGCGCATGTTCCGGACCGGCGTCCCGTGGAGACGCGGGGTGTGATGGCTTGGGGCGGGCAGCAAGCCCGGCAGCCCGGCAGCCCGGCAGCCGGCATCGCGACGCGGCTGGCGGTCCGTCGACCGGATTCCACCCTCACCCCGATCCCTTTCCCGGTCGGAGTGGGCGCGCGCGGCCGAGAGGCTCACTGCAGCCGCATGGCGTAAAGCCGGCTGCAGTCCAATGGGTTGCCGAGGAGGACCGACGGGCGGTTGGGCGATGGTTCGTGGCCGCCGTGGCGGCCTCGGGCCCGGGCGCGCCGGTCGCGCGTACCTGGGGATCAGCCGCGGTCGTCGCGGGTCCAGACGCCGGTGGCGTCGACCTTCACCGGGAACTTGGGCACCGGGGTATAGGCCGGGGCGCATAGGGCGCGGCCGTCGCGCAGGTCGAAGCGGGCGCCGTGCAGCACGCATTCGATGCTGCCTTCGGCCGGGTCGATGCTGCCGGACGAAAGCTCGTAGTCCTCATGGCTGCAGCGGTCTTCCAGCGCGTACAGCTGGCCGTCGAGGTTGACCACCAGGATCGGCGTATCGGTCACCTCGTCGAACACGGTTCGCATCTCGCCGGGCAGCAGCTCCGACGGGGCGCAGACGAAGGTCCAGGTCGCGCTCATGCCGCCACCCCGGCGCGCAGCGGCTTCTCCAGCACCTCGAAGCGCAGGTCGTCGCGCAGCGGGATGCCGAAGCGCTCGTCGCCGTAGGGGAAGGGCTTGTGGATGCCGGTGCGGCGGTAGCCACGGCGCCCGTAGTAGGCGATCAGGCTCTCGCGCACGTCGATCACGGTCATGCGCATCGTCGGCAGCTCCCAGTCATCGCGGGCGATGCGCTCGGCCTCGGCCAGCACCGCCTTGCCGAGGCCGCCGGCCTGCAGGTCGGGACGCACCGCGAACATGCCGAAGTAGCCGGCGCCGTCCTCCTCGGCCACGTGCGCGCAGGCCAGCAGGGTGCCGGCGCGTTCGGCCAGCAGCACGATGCTGCGCGGGCGGTCGATATCGGCGGCAAGCACGCCGGGATCGATGCGCGGGCCGTCCAGCAGGTCGGCCTCGGTGGTCCAGCCCTTGCGGCTGCTCTCGCCGCGGTAGGCGGCGGTGACCAGTTCGACGATGGCGGGGATGTCGGCGTGGATGGCGTGGCGGAAGGTCGGCATGTCCATCCGCGCATTCTAGGCCGGGGCAACGCCGCCGGCAGCCCGGCGGCGGCGTGCGGCCCGCCGCGGCTCAGGCGAGCAGGCGGCGGGTCTTTTCCAGCGCGGCGACGAAGCGGTCGATTTCCTCGTGCGTGTTGTAGAACGCCAGGGAGGCGCGCAGGGTCGCGGCCACGCCGTAGTACTGCAGCAGCGGATGGGCGCAATGCTGGCCCGAGCGCACGGCCACGCCTTCCAGGTCCAGCAGGGTGGCCAGGTCGTGGGCGTGCGCGCCCTCCACGAGGAACGAGATCACCGCGGCCTTGCCCGGCGCGGTGCCGAAGATGCGCAGGCCCGGGATGGCCTGCAGCGCCTCGGTGGCGTGCGCCAGCAGGTCGGCCTCGCGCGCGGCGATCGCCTCCATGCCGATGGCGTCGAGGTAGTCGATGGCCACGCCCAGGCCGACGAAGCCTGCGATGTTGGGCGTGCCGGCCTCGAACTTGTGCGGCGGGTCGTTGAACACCGTGCCGTCGAAGCTGACTTCCCTGATCATCTCGCCGCCGCCGATGAACGGCGGCATCGCCTCCAGGTGCTCGCGGCGCGCCCACAGCGCGCCGGTGCCGGTCGGGCCGCACATCTTGTGGCCGGTGACGGCGTAGAAGTCGCAGCCGATGCCGGCCACGTCGAGCCTGAGGTGCGGCGCGGCCTGGGAGCCGTCGACCACGGTGACGATGCCGCGGCGGCGCGCCTCGCGGCAGATCTCGCGCACCGGGTTGACCGTGCCCAGCACGTTGGACACGTGGGCCACGGCCAGCAGCTTCACGTCCGGGGTCATCGCGCGGTAAAGCGCGTCCAGGTCCAGCCTGCCGTCGGGCAGGATCTCGGCGACCCTGATCTTCGCGCCGGTGCGCTGGGCCACCAGCTGCCATGGCACGATGTTGGCGTGGTGCTCCATGCGCGACACCAGGATGGTGTCGCCTTCCCTCAGCCGCGGCAGTGCCCACGAGTACGCCACCAGGTTGATGGCGAAGGTGGTGCCGCTGCAAAGCACGACTTCGTCGGCGCGCACGTTGAGGAAGCGCGCAAGGCGGCTGCGCGCGGCCTCGTAGGCCTCGGTGGCCTCGGTGCCCAGGGCGTGCACGGCGCGGCTGACGTTGGCGTTGTGGCGGCGGTAGAACTCGTCCTGCGAGGCCACCACCGACAGCGGCTTCTGCGAGGTGTTGGCGTTGTCCAGGTACACCAGCGGGTGGCCGTGGACCTCGCGCATCAGCAGCGGGAAGTCGGCGCGGACCCGGGCCCAGTCTACTGCGGCGCCGGGATGGCCGGGCAGGGCGGCGTCATGCACCGCGGGCAGGCCGTTCATGCCGCCGCCCCGCCGTCGAGCGCCGCGGCCAGGGCCGCGTCCAGGCGCGCCAGCAGCAGCTGGCGCAGGCCGTCGTCCTGCAGTGCCAGCAGCGGCTCGCGGCAGAAGGCCACGGTCAGCAGGCGCTGCGCATCGGCCAGCGGCACGCCGCGCGAGCGCAGGTAGAACACCGCGTTGGCGTCGAGCTGGCCGACGGTGGCGCCGTGCGCGGCCTTGACCTCGTCGGCGTCGATCACCAGCACCGGCTGGGGGTCGATCTCGGCGTCGGCCGACAGCAGCAGGTTCTTGTTGGACAGGTTGGCGTCGGTGCCGTCGGCGCCCGGGCGGATGTTGATGCCGCCATGGAACACGACCCGGCTGCGGCCGTCGGCGATGCCGCGCCAGAGCAGGTCGCAGGCGGTATCGCGGGCGATGTGCTCGATGCCCAGGCGGGTGTCGACGTGGCGGCGGCCGCTGCCCAGCAGCACGCCGTTGGCGGTCAGCCGCGCGCCGTCGCCCTCCAGGCGCACGTTGAGCTCGTGGCGGCTGAGGGCAGCGCCCAGCTCCAGGTCGAAGCGGCGGTACTGCGCCTCGCGCGCCAGCACCGCGTCGGTACGGGCGAAGCGGCTGGCGCGTGCCGGATCGGCCTGCACGCGGGCGTGCCGGACCACGGTGCGCTTGCCGGCGTGCAGGTGCAGCACGTCGTTGGCCAGGTGCGCGTGGTCGCCGGCGCCGAGCTGGTGCTCGACGATGTCCAGCGCCGCGTCCTCGCGCAGGTCGATGAAGTGGCGCAGGTGCCAGGCGCGGTCGCCGTCCTGCGGCACGCCCACGAACACCAGGTGCAGCGGAGCGGGCAGCCGCACGCCGGCATCCAGCCGCACCACGGCACCGTCCTCGGCGAGGGCGGCATTGGCGCGGGCGAAGACCTCGTCGCGGCGCTCGTAGCGGCGCAGCAGGAAGTTGGCGTCGCGTGGCTCGCCGCGCTCCAGTACCTGCGACAGCGCTTCGACGCTGGCGCCGGCCGGCAGGCCGGACAGGTCGCTGCGGGCGGCATCGAAGCGGCCGTTGGCGAATACCAGGCGCGGGGCGGGGATGCCCGCGATCACGGCCGGGTCGAACGCCGGCGGCGTGGTGTCGGCGGGCGCAAAGCTGCGGCGCTCGAGCGCGCGCAGCGGGGTGTACTTCCAGGCCTCCTCGCGCGGGCCCGGCAGGCCGTCGGCCAGCAGCGCCTCCAGCGCGGCGCGGCGGCCGGGGCCCAGTTCCTGCGCCTCCGGCGCGCGCAGGGCATCGAAGCCCTGGCGGAACGATTCCAGCAGCGCGGCCATTACGCCACCTGTTCCGGAGCGATCCGGTCCTTGAGCCACGCGTAGCCGTGCTTCTCCAGTTCCAGCGCCAGCTCGGGGCCGCCGGTCTGGACGATACGCCCGTCGGCCAGCACGTGAACCACGTCCGGCTTGATGTAGTCCAGCAGGCGCTGGTAGTGGGTGATCACCAGGAACGAGCGCTCGGCGGTGCGCAGCGCGTTGACGCCGTCGGCCACGGTCTTGAGCGCGTCGATGTCCAGGCCCGAGTCGGTCTCGTCCAGGATCGCCAGCTTCGGCTCGAGCACGGCCAGCTGGAAGATCTCGTTGCGCTTCTTCTCGCCCCCGGAGAAGCCTTCGTTGACGCCGCGGTGCAGCAGCTCGTCCTTCAGGTGCAGGACGGCGAGCTTCTCGCGCACCAGCTTGAGGAACTGCATCGAGTCCAGCTCCTCCTGGCCGCGCACCTTGCGCTGGGCGTTGAGCGCGCTGCGCAGGAAGTAGGTGTTGTTCACGCCCGGGATCTCGACCGGATACTGGAACGCCAGGAACAGGCCGGCGGCGGCGCGCTCCTCCGGCTCCAGCTCCAGCAGGGCCTGGCCATCGAACTCCACCGAGCCTTCGGTGACCTCGTAGCCGTCGCGGCCGGCGAGGATGTTGCCCAGGGTCGACTTGCCGGCGCCGTTGGGGCCCATGATGGCGTGCACCTGGCCCGGCTTCACTTCCAGCGAGAGGCCCTTGAGGATTTCCTTGCCGGCGACGCTGGCGTGGAGGTTTTCGATCTTCAGCATGGCGTGTTCGTCTTGTGCGTAAGGGGGAGGGCGCGCGCCGTCAGGGGCTTTCGGCCTCGAGGAAGGTGGCGCGCAGCCATTCGTTGCGTTGCCGGGTGAGCGCGGCCCTGGCGGAGGCCCGCTCCATCGGGTACATCGAGCCGTACATGACCCGGGGATCCTGGCCTTCGGCCAGCGGGAACCGGGCCTCCAGGTCGGCATCGCGCAGCTGGATCCACAGCCGCTGCGCGGCCTCCAGGCGGTCGCGGGCCACGCCCTCGCCCGCCCGGGCCAGGACCTGGCGCCAGGTCTCGTTGAGCTCGGCGTCGGCGGCGGCCAGCTCGTCGGCCGCGCACTGGTCGAGCTCCCGCTGGTTGCCGTCCGGGTTGCAGCGGATCACGTCGTCCCCGCCCGCCAGGGCCGGGCCGCTGGCCAGCAGGGCCAGGACCAGCAGCAGGATCCTCATCCGACCGAGCCCTCCAGGCTCACTTCCAGCAGCTTCTTGGCCTCGACCGCGAACTCCATCGGCAGCTCGCGGAAGACCTGCTTGCAGAAGCCGTCGACGATCAGCGAGACCGCGTCCTCCTCGGAGATGCCGCGGCTGCGGCAGTAGAACAGCTGGTCCTCGCTGATCTTGGAGGTGGTGGCCTCGTGCTCGACCGTGGCGCCGGGGTTCCTCACCTCGATGTAGGGGAAGGTGTGGGCGCCGCACTGCTTGCCGATCAGCAGGCTGTCGCACTGGGTGTAGTTGCGCGCGCCTTCGGCATTGCGGTCGACCTTGACCAGGCCGCGGTAGGTGTTCTGGCCGCGGCCGGCGCTGATGCCCTTGGACACGATCTTGGACTTGGTGCGCTTGCCGACGTGGATCATCTTGGTGCCGGTGTCGGCCTGCTGGCGGTGGGGGGTCAGGGCCACCGAGTGGAACTCGCCCACCGAGTCGTCGCCCAGCAACACGCAGGACGGGTACTTCCAGGTGATGGCCGAGCCGGTCTCGACCTGGGTCCAGGTCACCTTGCTGCGCGCGCCCCGGCACTCGGCGCGCTTGGTCACGAAGTTGTAGATGCCGCCGCGGCCTTCCTCGTCGCCGGGGTACCAGTTCTGCACGGTCGAGTACTTGATCTCGGCATCGTCCAGCACCACCAGCTCGACCACCGCCGCATGCAGCTGGTTCTCGTCGCGCATCGGCGCGGTGCAGCCCTCGAGGTAGGAGACGTAGGCGCCTTCCTCCGCCACGATCAGGGTGCGCTCGAACTGCCCGGTATGGCCGGCGTTGATGCGGAAGTAGGTGGAGAGCTCCATCGGGCAGCGCACGCCCTTGGGGATGAACACGAAGCTGCCGTCGGAGAACACCGCCGAGTTGAGCGCGGCGAAGTAGTTGTCGCCGTGCGGGACCACGCTGCCGAGGTACTTCCTGACCAGCTCCGGATGCTCGCGGATGGCCTCGGACATCGAGCAGAAGATGATGCCCTTCTCGGCCAGCTCCTTGCGGAAGGTGGTGCCGACGGAGACCGAGTCGAACACCGCGTCGACCGCCACGCCCGCCAGCTTGGCGCGCTCGTGCAGCGGCACGCCCAGCTTGTCGTAGGTATCCAGCAGCTCCTTAGGCACCTCGTCCAGCGAGTTGTACTTCGGGCCCTTGGGCGCGGAGTAGTAGCTGATGGACTGGAAGTCGATCGGCGCGATCTGCAGCTTGGCCCAGTTCGGGACCGGCATGGTCAGCCAGCGGCGGTACGCATCGAGGCGCCATTGGGTCATCCACTCCGGCTCGTCCTTCTTGGCCGAAAGCGCCCGGATCACGTCCTCGTCCAGGCCCGGTGGCAGGGAGTCGGACTCGATCTCGGTGACGAAGCCGGCGTCATAGCGGCGGCCCAGGCGCTCGAGGATCTCGGCGTTCTGCGGCGTGGCTTCGGCGGTGGGGGTCTGCATTTCGGTGGCCATCGGGCTGCCTGCGGGATTCAACTGGCCACCTGCACGGCGATCTCGCGCCGGCGGGTGGCGGTGGGAACGGAGGGGGAGAGCGGATGCAGCATCTGCGCCAGGGTCACGCCGCGCAGGGCGTCGGCGACCACGTCGTTGATCAGCCGCCAGTTGGTGCGCACGCCGCACTGGTGGGCGATGCCGCACTGGTTGCTGCCGGCCTGGCTGCACTCGGTCATCGCCAGCGGGCCTTCCATCGCCTCGACGATCTCGATCAGGGTGATGCGGTCGGCGTCGCGGCTCAGGCGGTAGCCGCCGCGCACGCCACGCAGGCCTTCGACCAGGCCGGCCTGGGCCAGCGGCTTGAGCAGCTTGCTCACGGTGGGCTGTTCCAGGCCCGAGTGCTCGGCCAGTTCGGCCGCGCTCAGCACCTGGCCCGGACGCGCCGCGAGGACGGTCAGGACGACGGTGGCGTAGTCGGTCAGCTTCGTGACGCGCAGCATGGGAAGGCGGGACCTCTAAAACGGACCGAAATTGTACGCTTTCGGGGCGGCCCGTCCAAGTACGTATTCATGCGTGGCTTCAGGTCCGGTTTGCGGACGCGCGGCGGCATGCCTCCTGGCGGCTGCCGCCGTGGAGGATCACGCCGGGCTTGGGCAGGATGGCCGCATCGGCGAGAATCGCCGACCCGCCTCCGCCACGGAACGCCCATGCCCCGCAAGATCGTCGCCCGCAAATCCCCCATCCATGGCAATGGCGTGTTCGCCGTGGAGCCCATCCGCAAGGGCGAGCGCGTCATCGAGTACAAGGGCCTGCGCCGCACCCACGACGAGGTCGACGCCGATTCCAGCGGCGACGTCGAGAGCGGGCACACCTTCCTGTTCACGCTCAACGACGAGTACGTGGTCGACGCCAACTACAAGGGCAACGACGCACGCTGGATCAACCACAGCTGCGACCCGAACTGCGAGGCGGTGGTGGTGGAGCACGACGGCGACGACCGCAGCAAGGACCGCATCTTCATCGAGGCGATCCGCAACATCCGCCCCGGCGAGGAGCTGACCTACAACTACGGCATCACCCTGGCCGAGCGGCACACGGCGCGGCTGAAGAAGATCTGGGCCTGCCGCTGCGGATCGCCCAGGTGCACCGGGACCATGCTCCAGCCCAAGCGCTGAGCGCGTTCACTCGCTGGCCGGGAGCACCGGGTCGCGGTCCAGCAGCACGTACAGCCGGCCATCCTGCACCCCGGCCGATTCAACCTGGATGCCGCCCAGCAGGGCGGCCAGCGGTGGCTCGATCCGGTACACCGGCTCGCTGCGCGCGTAGTCGGCCAGCCAGGCGTTGAGCAGTCCGCGGGTGCTGGCGTCCAGTTCCAGCCCGGCGCGGGCAGGGCGGAAATCCTCGATTGCCGGCTGCTCCAGGAAGAAGGCCTTCGCCGCCGCGTCGTAGCGCAGCGCGCTGCTGAGCAGCACCCGGCCCACCGGGGTGGAGGCGCCGCCGGCGGTCGCCGCGGCCAGGTCCAGGCCAAGATGCATGCGCGCGCCCGGGGGCAGCTCCAGCCCGGGATTGGAAACGGTCAGCTGCAGCAGCCCGCCCAGCGTGCTGTGCCGTTGCGGGAAGCGTTCCTGGATAAAGGCGCGGGCGTCGGCGCTGTCCACGCTTATCCGCCGGCCTTCCACCCGCGGTTCGGCCTGGACGGACGGCGTGGCGAGCAGCAGGCCCAGCAGGGCGGGAAGGATCCGGTGCAGGCGCATCGATGGCTCCTCATTGCGGGGGAGGTCCATCGTGGCGCAGGCCGGTGAACCGGCCGTTAGCGGGGCAGCGCGCGGTCAGCCGCCGTTGCGCGGGTCGAGGCGTTCCAGCAGGCGGGAGAGCGGATCGAGCATGCCGGCCAGCAGGTCCTCGGCCGCCTCCGGATGGCGGCGGGCGATGCCGTGCAGCAGGCGCGCGCCGATCACAAGGGCGGTCCGCTCGTCGGCGTTGAGGCCGGGAAGGCGCTGGTTGGATTCGACCACGCGCATCCAGTCATCGCCGCAGGGTTGCTCGAACTCGATGGAGCAGCGTCCCTGGCATGGCAACCCGCCGTTCTCCACCGGGGTGACTGTGATGCGGTAGCGCTGGGGAGATGAAGCCATGGTGCCGGTCCTGTGGAAGCGTGCGACCAAGATAGGCCGCGCCCGGACCGGGGACGAGGGGCGTGGCCACGATGGACCGTTCCATCGCGTCAGGGCGAACGGCCCTGCGCTCCCTGCAGTCGCGGAAACGGGTTCGTGGCGCCGGAGCCGGAGTAGATGCCGTAGTGGAGGTGCGGCGGGGTCCCACGGGCGTTACCGGTATCGCCTACCGTGCCGAGCAGGGTTCCGGCCTCGACCATGTCGCCAACCGCAAGGCCCGGGGCCCAGTCGTCGAGGTGGGCGTAGTAGTGCCACTCGTTGCCCGGGCCGCGCACCCACACCTGGCGCCCGCCCAGGCCGCGTTCGCGGACCGCGGTGACGATGCCGCGGGTCGTGCTGGCGACCGGCGTGCCGCGCGGGGCGAAGATGTCCACGCCCTCGTGCCCGCGTCCATTCCCGCGGGCGCTGCCCCAGGTATCGGCGATCCGCTGCGCGGCCACGCCCTGCACCGGGACCGGCAGCGCATCCGGCGCCGGGCTGCGGGACAGTTCCCAGAGCAGGCGCGTGCGCTGGGCCGCCGGATGCTGCCAGGCCCACAGCAGGGCCAGGCCAGCCACGGCGAGCCACAGCAGGTTCCAGGCGATGCGTGCCACGCGCCGGGCGAGGGACTTGGAACGGCGGGAGGACATGGCCCGAGCATCGCGCGTCGCGCGTGCCGGCGGCGGCAAGGCCCGGAAGAAAAACGGGGCGACCTTGCGGCCGCCCCGTCGGAAAAGCTTCAGCCAGTCGCGCCGATCAGGCGGCAGCGTCCTTGAGCTTCTTCAGCGGACGCACCTTGACCTTGACCGAGGCCGGCTTGGCGGCGAACCACTGCTCTTCCTTGGTGAACGGGTTGATGCCCTTGCGCTTCGGCTTGGCCGGGACCTTGACCGCGGTGACCTTGAACAGGCCCGGCAGGGTGAAGGTGCCAGCGCCCTTCTTGCTGATGGCGCCGGAGACCGCATCCTCGACGGCGGCCAGCACGGCCTTGACGTCCTTGGCGACGACGCCACTGGTTTCGGACAGGTGCTTGATCAGGGCGGACTTGCCCAGGACTTCCTTCAGCGGGGCGGCCTTCTTCGGAGCGGCGGCAGCCTTCTTCGGAGCAGCAGTCTTCTTCACTGCGGTCGTCTTCGCCGCTTTGGTCGCGGCCTTCTTGGCGGCCGGCTTCTTGGTGGTCTTCGCCATAAATTTCCTGTTCCGTTCGATTGGATGGTGGGCCGAGAGGATCGGCACGGCGAATGTAGGCGATGCGCGGGTCGCCGCCAAGAGGAAAAACGCTGCAAAAGAGCAAAAAATGCCGACAAACGGCAATCGGGAGCCGTACCGGGGCGGTCAGCGGGCCTCCGGAGCCCCCGAACGGCGCGCCAGCTTGCGCTCGGCGACCTTCTGCCCGGCCTCGTGCTCGCGCGCCGCGCGCACCATTTCGCCCAGCCATCCGGCCAGCGCTTCGGTATAGGCCAGCTGTTCCGGCTTGCCGGAAAAGGCGTGGTCGGCGCCGGCGATGAGACGCCTGGTCAGCGAGCGCACGCTGGAAAAGGCGGCCGCGTAGTTCTCCCCGACCCTGTGCGGGACGGTCTCGTCGTGTTCGGCCTCCACCAGCAGCACGTCGCCCTGGAAGCGGTGGCAGGCGCGCAGGGCACGGTTCTCCTCCCACGCCACCGGGCGGCGGCGGAAGGCGGGCAGGTCGGGGTCCGCATGCAGCTGCCGCTTGGGCAGCTCCCAGCCCTCGTCCTTGTAGATTGCCGGAGAGCGCAGGGCCAGCCAGCGCACCGGGCGCAGTTCCGTCAGCAGGGCCGACAGGTAGCCGCCGTAACTGATGCCAACCACGGCGATGGCCGAGGCATCGACGTCGGGACGCGCCGCGAACCAGTCGTAGGCCGCGACCAGGTCGGCCAGGTTCTGCGGACGGCTGACCGTCTCCCACTGCGCGGCGGTTTCCTCGTGGCCGCGCAGATCGAAGGTCAGGCAGACGCAGCCGATGCCGGCGATGCGACGCGCGCGTCCCAGGTCGTGGTCCTGGCTGCCGCCCCAGCCATGCACGAACAGCACGCCGGGCAACGCCGGCGGCGGCGAGAGGACGGTGCCGCGGACGACCTCGTCGTCGACCCTGATGTCGACCGGGTCAAGGCGTATTTCCATGCAGGACAGCGTACTTCAGCACCGGTCCACGGGGCGCGAGCGGATCGTGAAAGTGCACCTGCGCGGCCGGAGGCGGCTGGTGCGCCGGATCGTGGCTCTCGTGGCAGGAGGCGCCCAGCGCGCCGGCCGGCCGGCGCGGGGACAGGAATGCCTCCAGCGCGACGACCTCCGCCGGCGACGCCCCGCCCAGCCGCCAGGACTGTTCCAGCACGCCGCAGCGCCATCGGCCCTGGGCATCGCGTCCGGCGATGACGTCGTAGTTGCGGCGCGATGCGAAGAACCCCGGGTGGACGGACTCCACCGCGGCGTCATAGCGCCGCGCGCAGTCCAGCGCCTGCCGCTGCAGCGGGTCGGTCGCCAGGGGCTCCAGCGCGGCGTAGTCGCCGGCGACCACGTGCAGGCGCGATCCGGCGTAGACCTCCAGGCCCTCGCGGTCGAGTGCCTGTTCCTGGGTGCCGAGGTAGGACAGCACCAGCCCGGCGATGCGGACCTGGCCGACGCTGCAGGTGGTGGCGTCGGACAGGTCCTGCTCGAGCACCATGCCGTGCTCCTGCAGCTGTAGCCGGTCCTGGGCCGCCACCGCCGCATCCAGGGCTTGCGGGTCGCCCACGCGCAGCTGCCCGCAGCCGCCGCGCGCCTGTGCCGGCTTGAGCCTGATCATGCCGCCGCGGGCGAGAAGTTCGCGGCCGGCGGTCCCTGCCGAATCCGGGCAGAACACGCTGAAGCCGTCCAGCACCACCGGGCGCAGCCGATCGCCCAGCTCCGGGCGCCAGCCCTCGGGCACCGAGGCGCAGTCGCGCGGCAGGCCGTGGGTGATGACCTTGCTGGCCACGAAGGCATGCGGGACCACGCCGCCGAACAGGTCTTCCTCCCCGGCGATCCCCAGGCGCGCGGCCTGGCCCGAGGTCAGGGTGTCGTCGGGCACGAAGTAGGGGCGCAGCGTTGGCGGCCGGGCCGGATCGAATTCACCCGCGTAGTCCCAGCCGGCCAGCTCGGCCACGCGGCGTGCGACCCAGGCCTGCGAGGCACGCTCGTGGTCGCTGCGCGGGAGTCCGCTGGTGCAGACCGTGACCACAGCGCGCCGCGACCTGTTGATGGGGGAGGGCATGGCCGGGCTCTCCGCGGAAGTCACGGGGGCACGCTGCGGCCTGGGCGGTGAAACGGGTGCGAAGGATCCGCGCTCCAGGGCAGCGGCCCGGGACTTGTCTGCACGGCTGTGCTTCGCGTCACTTTCCGCGGCACGGAGAAGGCCATGCCGCATCCGGGGGCGATGACGCCCGGTGGCGGAGGAAGACTCCGGATGTGCCTTGCCTGCCGGGCTGCGAAGGGGTCGCCCGGCCTTCCTGCCCAGGCCCGGACCCCGACGGGCATGAAAAAGCCGGGGCATCCGTGATGCCCCGGCCCACTGCGGCTGCTGGGAGGGAGTCAGCCGGCGAGTGCGAACAGCACGCCCCATCCGGGCAGCGTGGCCTGGCCGCCATCGAGGCCTGCCGCGGCGTAGCCGGGGATGGCCTGCGGCTGCCACTGGCCTTCCGGCAGGGACAGCGTGGCGGCATTGGCGGAGAGGTTGAACGCGGCGAGCACGCGCTGGCCCTCGTGCTCGCGCACGAACGCCAGCACCGGCTCGGCGGTGTCGAGGAAGCGGATCGAGCCGCGCACCAGGGCCGGATGCTGCCTGCGCCAGCGCATGAAGGCGCGGAAGGCGTGCAGTACCGAACCCGGGTCGGCTTCCTGGTGCTCCACCGCCCGGGCGCGGTGCTCGTCGGGCACCGGCAGCCACGGCTGGGCGGGGCTGAAGCCGGCATCGGGCGCGTCCTTCCACGGCATCGGGGTGCGGCATCCGTCGCGGCCCTTGAAGGTCGGCCAGAAGGTGATGCCGTAGGGATCGCGCAGCGCCTCGAACGGGACGTCGGCTTCGGGCAGGCCCAGCTCCTCGCCCTGGTAGATGCAGACCGAGCCGCGCAGCGAGCAGACCATCGCGGCCAGCATGCGCGCCAGCTGCGGCGGGGCTTCGGCGCCGCCCCAGCGGGTGACCGCGCGGCACACGTCGTGGTTGGACACCGCCCAGCATGGCCAGCCCTCGGTCATCGCCGCTTCCAGGCGCTCGACCGTGCCGCGGATGTAGCCGGCGCTGAAGTCGTCGACCAGCAGCTCGAAGCTGTAGCCCATGTTCAGGCGCTTGCCGGAGGTGTACTCGGCGGTGGTGGCCAGCGAGTCCTCCGAGGAGATCTCGCCCAGGGTCACCGCGCCGGGGTACTGGTCCATCAGCTGGCGCAGGTCCTCGAGGAAGCCGATGTTCTCCGGTCGGGTGTTGTTGTAGTAGTGGTACTGGAACGCGTACGGGTTGTCCGGGCTGAAGCCGCGGCCCACGCGCTTGTCCGCCGGCTTGGGCGGGTTGTCGCGCAGCTGCGCGTCGTGGAAGCAGAAGTTGATCGCATCCAGGCGGAAGCCGTCGACGCCGCGGTCCAGCCAGAAACGCACGTTGTCCAGCGTGGCCTTCCGCACTTCCGGGTTGTGGAAGTTCAGGTCCGGCTGCGAGCTCAGGAAGTTGTGCAGGTAGTACTGGCACCGGCGTGGCTCCCAGCGCCAGGCCACGCCGCCGAAGATCGACATCCAGTTGTTGGGCGGGGTGCCGTCTTCCTTCGCGTCGGCCCACACGTACCAGTCGGCCCTGGGATTGGTCCGGTCCTGGCGGCTCTCCAGGAACCAGGGATGCTGGTCGGAAGTGTGGCTGAGCACCTGGTCGATCATCACCTTCAGGCCGAGGCCGTGGGCCTTGGCCAGCAGGCGGTCGAAGTCGTCCAGGTTGCCGAACAGCGGATCGACGTCGCGGTAGTCGGCGATGTCGTAGCCGTAGTCGGCCATCGGCGACTTGAAGAACGGCGAGATCCAGATCGCGTCCACGCCCAGGGAGGCCACGTAGTCCAGCCGGTCGGTGATGCCCGGAAGGTCGCCCACGCCGTCGCCGTTGGTGTCGAGGAAACTGCGGGGGTAGATCTGGTAGATGACGGCGCCGCGCCACCACTGGTTATCGGACATACGGGAACCATTACGGTTGGGATGCCGCGCTGGCTTGCGCGGCGGGGTGGAGGACCGGCGGCCGTGCAACCCCTCGCACGTTGCCGCCGTCGAACCGGTCGCGGCAGGCATCTGCCCCGCCGCGCCGCTTTCATCGGCCGCCGCTATGGTAGTGGCGGCCCTTCGCGCCCGAGCCGGGGCGCATACGTATTCATCGCAAACGCCTTCAGAGCGGCACGAAACGCACGGCCTGGCCGCCGCCGCGACCGAGGCGCAGCTCGAGCACGTCGCCGGCCCCGACCTCGCGGGTCTCGTGCACGAACGCCGCCGCGTTGCGCTCCCAGTCGGCGCCATCGCCGTCGCGGTAGATCTCCGCGCGGTAGCGGCGGCCGGCATCGAGGAAGGACAGCGGTGCCTGCAGTACGCGCGGGGTGTCGTCGCCGACCGCGCCGAGGAACCACTCCTCGCCGCCGCGCGCCTTGCGTGCCAGCACCGCGTACTCGCCGACCGAACCGTCGACCATGCGGCTTTCCTCCCAGTCCACCGCCACGTCGCGGATGAACTTCAGCGCCTGCGGCTGCTTCGCGTAATGCTCGGGCAGGTCGGCGACCATCTGCACCGGGCTGTACAGGACCACGTACAGCGCCAGCTGCTTGGCCAGGGTGCTGCGCAGCTTCTGGCCGTTGCGGCCGACCAGGCTGACGATGCCCGGGGTGAAGTCCATCGGCCCGGCCAGCATGCGGGTGAACACCAGGGTGGCCTCGTGCTCCGGCGGATTCGGCGGATCGGCCCAGGCGGCGAACTCCATGCCGCGCGCACCCTCGCGCGAGACCCAGTTCGGGTACGTGCGGCGCAGGCCGGTGTCCTTGATCGGCTCGTGCGCGTTGACCGCGATCTTCCGCTTCGCCGCGGCCTGGACCACGCGCAGGTGGTGGTTGCTCATCCACTGGCCCTCGTGCCACTCGCGCACCACCGGGCCGCCGGGCTGGTCCTGGCGCTGGATGTCGCCGGCGTCGCAGACGTACCCGGTCTTGACCACGTCCACGCCGTTGCGCGCGTACAGGTCGAAGGCCGCCTCCAGCTGGCGCTCGTAATGGCTGACAGCGCAGGCGGTCTCGTGGTGGCCGATCAGGTGCACGCCCTTGCCGGCGGCGTACCTGGCCAGTTTCGGCAGGTCGAAGTCCGGGGTGGAGCGGGTGAAGTCGAAGCCCCAGCCGTTGGCGAACCAGTTGCCGTCCCAGCCCGGGTTCCAGCCTTCCACCAGCACGCCGCAGAAGCCGTTCTTCGCGGCGAAGTCGATGTAGCGGCGGGTATTGGCGGTGGTCGCGCCGTGCTTGGGGCCGGTGCCCCAGGTCTCCTTCTCCAGGTGCAGCGACCACCACACGCCCACGTACTTGGCCGGCTTGAACCAGCTGACGTCGCCGATGGCGTTGGGCTCGTTGAGGTTGAGGATCAGGCTGGACTCGACCAGGTCGCCGGCGCGCTCGCCGACCTGGATCGTGCGCCACGGAGTGGCGAACGGGGTGGTACGGTTCACCGCGCCGCCCTCGCTGGAAGGCGTGAGCGCCGCGCGCAGCACGTTGGCGTCGCCACGGGCCAGGTTCATGCCGGCGTAGTCGACCAGCGCCGCCTCGTGGATGGAGACATGCAGGCCGTCGCCGGTGCGCAGGGTCAGCGGCGTCTGCGCGGTGCCGATCTCGCGCAGCGGGGTGCGCGAATACAGGTATTCCTCGCGGTTCCACTCGAACGCCGGGATCCACCAGGCGGTGGTGTCGTCCGCATCGGCCAGGGCGAACTCGGTCAGCTCCTGGCGGATGCGCACCTGGCGCGGGGCCGGCTCGGCCGGGAACTCGTAGCGGAAGCCGACGCCGTCGTCGTACACGCGGAACACCACGTCGATCCGGCGCGGGGCCTCGCCGGGGGTGGCCGGGCGCTCGGCGAAGCGCGCGCGCAGCTCGTTGTAGTGGTTGCGGGTCAGGCGGCGCTCGCCCCAGGGCTGCTCCCAGGTCTCGTCGAAGCTGCGGCTGGAGTGGTCTATCAGCTCCAGGTTGCGCTCCAGGCGGCCATCACCCAGCAGGAAACCCAGGCGCGAGGAGGCGATCACCGGCTGGCCGTTGCGCTCGACCCGGTAGGCGAGGCGGTCCTCGTGCTGGGCCTCGATCGTCACCGCCAGTACCTGGCCGGGGGATTCGATCCGTGCAAGGTCGCGGGCATGGACGGGAAGGGCGGCGGCTGCAAGGACTAGCAGGGCGAGCAGGGTGCCGGGGCGGCGTGGTGGGCGTCGTGCGGACATGGGGATTACTCCAGGACGTAGACGAGGACGGTGCGCGGCGGCACGGTGAAGCGGCCGCGGGCGGGTTCATGGCGTGCTTCGCGCACGCGTGGATCGGCGGCGTGCGGGCCGCGCTGCAGCGGATGCGGGCGCCAGCGCTGGCCGCGCAGCTGCGGCAGTTCCAGCTGCTGTGCCTGCGGCGAGGCGTTGAGCAGGTAGAGGATCCCGTCGAAGCCGGCGCCCGGATGGCCGCGGCCATCGAGCAGGCCGGCGATCACCAGCGGGTTCTGGCCGGGGCCGCTGTTGGGGAAGCTGAGCCGGCGCGAGACCTCTTCCGTGGTACGCAGGCGGAACAGGCTGGAACTGGCGCGGATCGCCAGCAGCTCGCGCAGCGCGGCGCGGGCGAAGGCGATGTCTTCCGGTGCCGGGCGCAGCGCCGGATCGGCCAGGCGTGGCCCGATCCACGGCCAGTCACCCTCGTTGCCGCTGGCCGGAGGCAGGCCGCTGCCGAAGTAGTTGTCCTGGCCGCTCCAGTCGATGCGGTTGAACCAGTCGCCGGAGTCGTAGCTGTTGCGGTCCATGGACTTGGAGCGCAACAGGTCGATGCCGGCGTGGTAGTAGGCCACGCCCTGGCTGAGCGCCGTGGTGGCCATGCCCAGCACCTGCACGCGCGCGCGGTCGTGGGCCGGCGTGCCCGCGGGCAGGCGGTAGGCATTGAGGTCGTACAGCGTCTCGTTGTCGTGGTTCTCGACGTAGTTGACGACCTCGCCGGGCGCATGGGCGTAGCCGGCCGGCTGGCCGTTGTAGTCCACGGCGTGCAGCGGACGCGGACCATCGACGGTATCGAGCACGTAGTCGCGCAGGGTGCCGGCCAGGCCGGCACGGACGAGGTCGGCCGCGCGCAGCAGGGCGGCACGGGCCCCGGCCGGATCGTCGCCGGTGGTGAGTTCGTTGGCCGCGTAGCCCAGGCCGTTGAGCCAGCCCTGGCGCGCGACCTTGTCAGCGCCGCTGTCGCCCGGACCACCACCGCGCAGCGCATCGCGGCCGCGGTCGCTAAAGGTGCCGATGCCGCTGCCGCCCAGGGACAGCTGCGAGGCCTGGACGAAGCGGGCGCCATCGGCCACCTCGCCGAAGTTCCAGCCTTCGCCGATGAGCGGCACGTGGCGGCCGGCGCCAGTGTCGACCCGCTGCTGCAGGGCTTCCATCGCCGCGCGCGGCTGGTGGCCCATCAGGTCGAAGCGGAACGAATCGATCCGGTAATGCCGCACCCACAACCCGGCCGAGTCGATCATCAGCCGCGCCATCATCGCGTGTTCGGTGGCGGTGTTGCTGCAGCAGGTGCTGGTCTCCACCGCGCCGCTGGCGTCGAGCCGGTGGTAGTAGCCGGGGACGATGCGGTCCAGCACCGAACCGCGGTCCTGGCCGGCGGCGAAGGTGTGGTTGTAGACCACGTCCATGCCCACGCGCAGGCCCAGGGCGTGCAGGGCCATGACCATGGCCCGGAACTCGCGGATGCGCACGGCGCCGTCGGACGGGTCGGTGGCGTAGCTGCCCTCCGGGGCGTTGAAGTGGAACGGGTCGTAGCCCCAGTTGAAGCAGTCACGCGCGGCTTCGGCCATCACCGCGGCCTGCTGCAGCGGGCTGTCCGCCGGTGCATCGGGTAGCTGCGGGGTGGTGCAGCCGGCTTCGGGCACGGAGGCGAAGTCGTACACCGGCAGCAGGTGCACGTCGGTCAGGCCGGCCCGGGCCAGGGCGCGCAGGTGGGACATGCCTGCGCTGCCGCCGGCGGTGAAGGCCAGGTAGCGGCCACGCAGCGCTTCGGGCACGGTGGCGTCGCCGATGGAGAAGTCGCGCACGTGCAGCTCGTACACCGACATGTCCACCTGCGCCTCCAGCGCCGGCGGACGCGGGGCGTCGTCCCAGCCGGCCGGCTTGAGCGCCGGATCGTCCAGGTCGGCGACGTAGCTGCGGCGGGAGTCGGTGCCGAGGCTGAGCGAATAGGGATCCGTGACGCGGTTGCGCACCAGTCCGGTGCCCGGCACGTGCACGTCCACCAGCCAGGTGTAATAGCTGCCGCGCAGGTCTTCCGGCAGCTCCGCGGTCCACATTCC
Organism: Pseudoxanthomonas suwonensis; assembly: GCF_010093235.1. GTDB lineage: Bacteria > Pseudomonadota > Gammaproteobacteria > Xanthomonadales > Xanthomonadaceae > Pseudoxanthomonas > Pseudoxanthomonas suwonensis. Next base: position 103,214 of record NZ_PDWP01000003.1, read on the forward strand.
GGTGTCGGCATCGCGCTCGGCTGGCACGCGGCGGGTCGCCGGGCCCTGGTCGTCGGCATGCAGGCACAGCGAGGCCTCGCGTGCGGTTGGCGCCCATACGGAGAAGCGGGTGCCATCCAGCGAGGGATACGCGCCGGGCATCGGTGCATCGACCGCGGCGGCATACAGGTCATCGAGGGCGCCGGGCAGCTGGGTCCTGGTCGCCTCCAGCACACGGCCGCGCGCATCCTCGCGCACCAGCAGCAGGGCCTGGCGGTGCAGGGTGCGCAGGTCGGCGTCGTCCAGGCCGATGGCGAGGGTGGCGCCGGCCGCGACATGGCGGAAGCGCTGCACGACCTCGTCGGCCAGCTGTGCTGAAGGGGTCAGCCCGATCGCCCGCGCGCCGCCGCGTACGCGCTGGCCGGGCTTGGCCACGGGCAGGGTGTCGCCGGCATAGAGGCGGTAGCGGCCATCGGCCGGTGCCCCCGGCCAGCGCAGGGTATGGCGGTCCAGCCAGATCGCGCGTGCTTCGGGATGGGGGCCGGCATCAGCGGCCAGGACCACGGCATCGCCGGCATCGCATGCGGCGGTCGGCAGCACGGCCGCGTGCGACGGCAGGGCGGCAAGCGGCAGGGCACAGCCGCTGGCCGCTCCTAGTGCATGGAACATGGCGCGTATGGCGCGCCGGCGCAGGCTTTGTCGCATCGTCCCTCCCAGAACGCTCCACGCCTGCGGCAGCGGGCCGCGGCGCGAGGGGCCGAACTATTCCACGGGTGCAGTGCAGCATGGGCGGACATGCCGATGAATACGTATGCATGTGCTGTGCGTCGCGTGCGGCCGCCGCCTACCATGCCGGCAGCACCGCCGCCCGGCGGCGTGGAACACGACGATTCCCGGAGGGGGGGACCGCTTGATGGAACGCAAACCTCGCCTGTCGTTCTGGCAGATCTGGAACATGTGCTTCGGCTTCCTGGGAATCCAGTTCGGCCTGGCCCTGCAGAACGCCAATGCCAGCCGCATCTTCCAGACGCTGGGTGCGGACATGGACCAGGTGCCCGGACTGTGGATCGCCGCGCCATTGACCGGCCTGCTGGTGCAGCCGGTGGTGGGCTACCTCTCCGACCGCACCTGGACCGGCCTGGGGCGTCGCCGCCCGTACTTCCTGGTCGGTGCCGTGCTGGCGACCCTGGCCCTGCTGGTGATGCCGAACTCGCCGACGCTGTGGATCGCCGCGGGCACGCTGTGGATCCTGGACGCATCGATCAACATCTCGATGGAGCCGTTCCGCGCCTTCGTCGGTGACCAGCTGCCGGCTTCGCAGCGGCCGGCGGGATTCGCGATGCAGAGCTTCTTCATCGGCGTCGGCTCGGTGATCGCCAGCCTGTTGCCCTGGCTGCTGACCCGGTTCGGCGTGGCCAACACCGCCCACGCCGGCGAGGTGCCGGACACCGTGCGCTACGCGTTCTACATCGGCGGCGCAGTGCTGTTGTGCGCCATCGGCTGGACCGTTTTGCGTACCCGCGAATACTCGCCGGAGGCGCTGGCCCGGTTCGAGCAGGCCGAGCCGACGCCGGCCCGGCCCACGCCGGCAGTGGCGATGCCCGGGCCGGGACCGGCGCTGGGCTGGCTGGTGGCGGGCCTCGCGCTGGCGGTGGTGATCGCCATGCGCGGCTGGGACCGCATGCTCTACGTGCTGGCCGGCATGGCCGCCGCCTACGGCCTGCTCCTGCTGCTGGCGCGGGTGTTGCCGGCCGGTGGCATGCTGCCGACCATCGCCGGCGACCTGCGCGCCATGCCCCTGGCCATGCGCCGCCTGGCGGTGGTCCAGTTCTTTTCCTGGTTCGCCCTGTTCGCGATGTGGATCTACACCACCGCGGCGGTGGCCGGAAGCCACTTTGGCAGCAGCGACCCGACCTCGGCCGCCTACAACGAGGGCGCCAACTGGGTCGGCGTGTTGTTTGCCGCCTACAACGGCTTTGCTGCCCTGGCAGCGGTGGCCATTCCGTGGATGGTGCGCCGGCTGGGCGTGCGCGCCAGCCACGTGGTCAACCTGTGCCTGGGCGCGGCCGGTTTCCTTTCCTTCCTGCTGATCGGCGACCCGCACTGGCTGTTGCTGTCGATGGTCGGCGTGGGCGTCGCCTGGGCTTCGATCCTCTCGCTGCCGTACGTGATGCTGTCCGACAACCTGCCGATCGCCAAGATGGGGACCTACATGGGGCTGTTCAATTTCTTCATCGTCATCCCGCAGCTGGTCGCGGCCAGCCTGCTGGGCTTCCTGCTGCGTGCGCTGTTCGGCGGCCAGCCGCTGTGGGCCCTGGCCCTGGGCGGCGCCAGCCTGCTGGTGGCGGCGGCCTGCGTGTTCGCGGTGCCGCGTCCGGCGGAGGCCCGCGCATGAGCCGCGTCCTGCGCAAGTCCCTGCTCGGTGCCGCGCTGGCGCTGGCCGCCGCGCCGGCCTTCGCCCAGTCCATCTACGGCACCCGCGAACCGTTCGCCAGCGAGGCGGTGTACTTCGTGATGACCGATCGCTTCGTCAACGGCGATCCGGCCAACGACCACCGCGACCAGGGCGGCGAGCACCACACCTTCGACCGGCCGCTGGAGCCCTGCGACGGCGTGGTCGGCAACGTGGGCTACCTGGGCGGCGACTTCCGCGGCCTGCTGGACAACGCCGGCTACATCGCCGACATGGGTTTCACCGCGGTGTGGATCACGCCGATCGTGGACAACCCGGACCAGGCCTTCACCGGCGGCGACCCGATCACCTGCGACGGCTTCCTCACCGACCAGGGCAAGACCGGCTTCCACGGCTACTGGGGCGTGAATTTCTACCGCCTGGACGAGCACCTGCCCAGCGAGGGCCTGGACTTCGCCGGCCTGACCGCCGGCCTGCGCGGCCATGGCCTGAAGACCGTGCTGGACATCGTCGCCAACCACGGTTCGCCGGGCTGGACCATGCCGGTGCCGCAGCCGCAGTACGGCCAGATCTTCGACGCGGAAGGGCGCCTGGTGGCCGACCACCAGAACCTGCCGCCGGAGCGCCTCGATCCGGCCGGCAACCCGCTGCACGCGTTCTACAACGACAAGCCCGACCTGGCCCAGCTGGCCGACCTCGATGCCGACAACCCGGCGGTGCTGGACTACCTGGTCGGCGCCTACCTGCAGTGGATCGGGCAGGGCGTGGATGCGCTGCGGATCGATACCATCCGCCACCAGCCGCTGCCGTTCTGGAAGGCCTTCACCGACCGCATCCGCGAACGCCACCCGGGGATGTTCATGTTCGGCGAGGCGTTCGACTACGAGGCGGCCAGCATCGCCGAGTTCACCCGGCCGGAGAACGGCGGGGGGAGCGGGCTGGGTTTCCCGATGAAGAAGGCCATGGACGAGGTGTTCTCGCGCCAGGCCAGCGCCCGCTTCGAGCGCATGGAGCAGGCGTTGTACCTGAAGGACGGCCCGTACGCCAACCCGTACGAGCTGGCCACCTTCTACGACAACCACGACATGCCGCGCATGGACGCCAGCGACGAGGGCTTCATCGACGCGCACAACTGGCTGTTCACCGCGCGCGGCATCCCGGTGGTCTATTACGGCTCGGAAACCGGCTTCATGCGCGGCCAGGGCGAGCACGGCGGCAACCGCGCCTACTTCGGCGTGGAGAACATCCAGGCCGCCCCCGCGCACCCGATCCACGCCAACCTGCGGCGCATCGCCAACCTGCGCAAGGCCTCGCCGGCGCTGCAGCGCGGCGTGCAGCTGAACGTGGAACTGGAAGGCGACAGCGCGGTGTTCTACCGGGTCTACGAGGATGCCGGCCAGGCGCAGACCGCCCTGGTCCTGCTCAACAAGGGCGACCGCGCACGCACCACCACGGTCAGGCGCCTGCTGCAGCCCGGACGCTGGCGCGACGGCTTCAGCGGCGAGGCATTCGAGGTCGGCCGCAAGCTGAAGGTGGAGGTGCCCGCGCACGGCGTGCGCGTGTTCCTGTTCGATGGCCCGGTCTCCCGCGCGGACCTGCGCAAGGCCGCACTGCAGGCCACGCCGAAGCAGTAAGCGGATATCCGTTGGCGGCGCCGGTGCCAGGCGCCCGCCGGCGGGAGCGGCCTCAGCCCGGCCGCCGGCTCGACTCGCGCAGCACCAGGCGCACGGGCAAACGCCGGCCTTCCACCGGTTCGCGCTGGACCAGCCGGATCAGGCTCTCGACCAGCACCTCGCCGGCCAGCTTGGTGTCCTGCTGCACGGTCGACAGCGGTGGCTGGGCGAAGCTGGCCATGGCGATGTCATCGAAACCGGCCACGGCCACGTCGCCGGGGATGGCCAGCCCGGCCTCGCGCAGGGCCTTCATCGCGCCCAGGGCGATCAGGTCGCTGGCGCCGAACACGCCGTCGAAGGGCCGGCCGGCGTCCAGCAGCGAGCGGGCGGCCTCGTATCCGGACTGCTCGGTGGTGATGGCGTCGGCCTGCAGCAGCGGATCGGGCTCGATCCCGGCCTCGCGCAGGGCCGCCTCGTAGCCGCGCCAGCGTTCGCGGAATTCGGGATAGTGCCCGGAGGCATGGCCCAGGAAGGCGATCCGGCGGCAGCCGCTTTCGAGCAGGTGGGCGGTGATGTCGTGCCCGCCCTGGAAGTTGTCGCAGCCGATCGAGATACCGGGCTCGCCGGGCAGGGCGGCGCCCCAGCGCACGAAGTGGGTGCCCTGTTCGACCAGCTGCTGCAGCCGGGACTCGGACTCCAGGTAGTCGCCGTAGCCCAGCAGGATGATGCCGTCGGCCTTGTGGCTGTCGGCGTAGTCCGCGTGCCAGTCGGTCGACAGCTGCTGGAAGGAGACCAGCAGGTCGTAGCCGCGCAGCGCGCAGGCCCGGGTGATCGAGCCGAGCATGGAGTGGAAGAAGGGGTTGATCAGCGAGTCGTCCGGGGTCGGGTCCTCGAAGAACAGCAGGGCCAGGGTCCCGGACTGCCCGGCGCGCAGGCTGGAGGCGTTCTTGTCGACCTTGTAGTTGAGCTCGCGGGCAATGGCCAGGATCCGGCGCCGCGTCTCCGGACTGACCGAGGGGCTGCCGCGCAGGGCGCGCGACACGGTGGGCTGGGATACCCCTGCCAGGTGGGCGATGTCGAGGGAAGTGGCCTTGGCCCGGGTGGTCATTGGAACAGGCTCCTTCGAGCCCGCGACGGCTCTACAGCGAGCGGACATGATGCCATGGGGGCCCCCGTACTGCGCCCGCCGGCCTGGCTGCGATAGAATCGGGGCCTCGCCGCCGGCAGGGTGCCGGCGCGCCCCCAGTACAAGGTGGCCCGCGGAGAACGCCGGCCGAGCGTGCGACATGAGCACTACCACCGCCTACTGCTGACATCCGCCCAGGCCGCCGTCCCCGCAGGCGCCTGGTGGCGCTTTTTTGTTGACCGCGATGCGGCCAACGGGATTGGGGACTCGAGATTGGGGATTGGCCGCACCGTCCCACTCGACCCGATCCCGCACTCGAATCCCGAATCCCCAATCCCGAATCCCGGCCCCAAATGATCACCATCACGCTCCCCGACGGCAGCCAGCGCCAGTTCGAAGGCCCCGTCACCGTCATGCAGGTCGCGCAGTCCATCGGCGCCGGCCTGGCCAAGGCGACGGTCGCCGGCCAGGTCGACGGCAAGCTGGTCGACGCCAGCGACGTCATCGACCACGACGCCACCCTGCGCATCATCACTCCCAAGGACGAGGAGGGCGTGGAGATCATCCGCCACTCCTGCGCCCACCTGGTCGGCCACGCGGTCAAGCAGCTGTACCCGGAAGTGAAGATGGTCATCGGCCCGGTGATCGCGGAAGGGTTCTACTACGACATCCATTCCGAGCGTCCGTTCACCCCCGAGGACCTGGCCGCGATCGAGCAGCGCATGCGCGAGCTGATCGCCCAGGACTACGACGTCATCAAGAAGATGACCCCGCGCGAGGAGGTCATCGAGGTCTTCAAGGCGCGGGGCGAGGACTACAAGCTGCGCCTGATCGAGGACATGGGGCCGGAAGTGACCGCCATGGGCCTGTACTACCACCAGGAGTACGTGGACATGTGCCGTGGCCCGCACGTGCCCAACACCCGTTTCCTGAAGGCGTTCAAGCTGACCCGCATCTCCGGCGCGTACTGGCGCGGCGACGCGAAGAACGAGCAGCTGCAGCGCATCTACGGCACCGCCTGGGCCGACGAGAAGCAGCTCAAGGCCTACATCCAGCGCATCGAGGAAGCCGAGAAGCGCGACCACCGCCGGATCGGCAAGCAGCAGGACCTGTTCCACCTGCAGGAAGAGGCCCCGGGCCTGGTGTTCTGGCACCCGAAGGGCTGGAGCGTGTGGCAGGTGGTCGAGCAGTACATGCGCCGCGTGTACCGCGAGACCGGCTACGGCGAGGTGCGCTGCCCGCAGATCCTGGACGTGAGCCTGTGGAAGAAGTCCGGTCACTGGGACAACTACCAGGACAACATGTTCTTCACCGAGTCCGAGAAGCGGACCTACGCGGTGAAGCCGATGAACTGCCCGGGCCACGTGCAGATCTTCAACCAGGGCCTGCACAGCTACCGCGACCTGCCGATCCGCTACGGCGAGTTCGGCTCCTGCCACCGCAACGAGCCCTCCGGCGCGCTGCACGGCATCCTGCGCGTGCGCGGCTTCACCCAGGACGATGGCCACATCTTCTGCACCGAGGGGCAGATCGAGTCCGAGGTACGGGCGTTCCACGCCCAGGCGCTGAAGGTCTACGGCGACTTCGGCTTCGAGGACATCCAGATCAAGATCGCCCTCCGCCCGGACAACCGGCTGGGCGACGACGCCACCTGGGACAAGGCCGAGGAGGCCCTGCGCTCGGCGCTGCGCGCCTCCGGCGTGGAGTGGCAGGAGCTGCCGGGCGAGGGCGCCTTCTATGGCCCGAAGATCGAGTACCACCTCAAGGACGCCATCGGCCGTACCTGGCAGCTGGGCACCGTGCAGGTGGACTTCATGATGCCCGGCCGCCTGGGCGCCGAGTACGTGGACGAGAACAGCCAGCGCCGCCACCCGGTGATGCTGCACCGGGCCATCGTCGGCTCGATGGAGCGCTTCATCGGCATCCTGATCGAGCACCACGCCGGCGCCTTCCCGGCCTGGCTGGCCCCGGTCCAGGCCGTGGTGATGAACATCACCGACGCCCAGGCTGAATACGTGAACGAGATTAAGAAAAGCCTTGAAAATCAAGGCTTCCGGGTCGAGGCCGATTTGCGGAACGAAAAGATCGGCTTTAAGATCCGCGAGCACACGCTGCAGCGCGTGCCGTACCTTCTGGTGGTCGGCGACCGCGAGAAGGAGAACGGCGCGGTGGCGGTGCGCACGCGTACCGGCGAAGATTTGGGCACAATGTCCGTGTCCGCCTTCGCCGAGCTCCTGCGTTCGCAGCAACAGGCGTAACCAGACAATGCGTGCCGGCCTCGCCGGCACGTGACCCAGACCACCCCCGGAGACTGAGATATCAGCACCCCCGAAAAGCAAAACCGGAAGAACCACGAGATCCGCGTCCCGCGCGTGCGCGTGATCGGATCCGATGGCGAAATGATCGGCGTCCTGTCGCGCGACGAGGCCCTGCGCCTTGCCGAGGAAGAGGGCCTTGACCTCGTGGAGATCCAGCCCAACGCGGATCCGCCGGTCTGCAAGATCATGGACTTCGGCAAGTTCAAGTTCGAAATGCAGAAGAAGGCCAACGAGGCCAAGAAGAAGTCCAGGCAGGTCGAGATCAAGGAAGTGAAGTTCCGCCCGGTCACCGACGAGGGCGACTACCAGATCAAGCTGCGCAACATGCGCCGCTTCCTGGAAGAGGGCGACAAGGTCAAGGTCAACATCCGCTTCCGTGGCCGCGAGATGAGCCACCAGGAACTGGGCCGGCAGATGGCCGCCCGGATCGAGGCCGACCTGGGCGAGGACATCGTGATCGAGTCGCGTCCGCGCCTGGAAGGCCGGCAGATGGTCATGATGATCGCGCCGAAGAAGAAGTAGGCCGCCACGGCGGCATGGATCCGGCCCGCGGGCCGGTCCCCGGCAAAGGGCGCCCCGTGGCGCCCTTTGCCGTATCCGGCTGCCTGCCGCGGGGGCTCCCTGTCGCGACTGCAGGGCCGGGCAGGGCGGATCCTGATGGTTCCGACGCGTTGCATGGCTCCCGGTGTGCCGGAGGGGCTGTCCGGTTTTCCGCCCGCCGCCGCATCCGCCTGCTCCGGTCGAACCCGCTGATTGCAAAAGGAAAGCCGGCGGAGGCATAATACGCGGCTCCGGTTCGCCGGAGGGCTGGCAACAGCACCAGGACCCGCCGCGTTTCCCCTTGGGATTCAGCGGCTTATAGACCGGTATGGGCATGGATGGAAAGCGCAGGATGACCTGCCGCCCGTATCAGTGACAGTTCCCATCAAGGACATTCGCAATGCCCAAGATCAAGACCAACCGGGCGGCGGCCAAGCGTTTCCGCAAGACCGCCTCCGGCAAGTACAAGGCTGGCCACGCCAACCGTAGCCACATCCTCACCAAGAAGGCGACCAAGCGGAAGCGCAACCTGCGGCAGACGAACCACGTCCGCGCCGAGGATGCGGGCCGTCTGGACCGCATGCTGCCGTATCTCTGAGGAGGACTAGGAAATGGCACGAGTCAAGCGTGGCGTCCAGGCGCGCCGCCGTCACAAGAAGATCCTCAGCCAGGCCAAGGGTTACTACAACGCCCGCCGCAAGGTCTTCCGCGTCGCCAAGCAGGCGGTCATCAAGGCGGGTCAGTACGCCTACATCGGCCGCAAGCAGAAGAAGCGCAACTTCCGTTCGCTGTGGATCACCCGCATCAACGCGGCTGCCCGCGCCAACGGCATCAGCTACAGCCGCTTCATCAACGGCCTGCTGAAGGCCGGTATCACCCTGGACCGCAAGGTGCTGGCTGATATCGCCGTGCACGATGCGGCCGGCTTTACCGCGCTGGCAGAGAAGGCCAAGAGCGCTCTGGCGGCATAAGTTGCGAGTCACGCCGGGCCCGTCCACGGGCCTGGCGCGGACCACCGCATGCATGCATGGGGAAGGGCGCAAGTCCTTCCCCATTTTGTTTTCCGAGGGACCGTTTCCCATGAGCGATATCCAAACCCTGTCGGCGCGCGCGCTGGCCGACATCGCCGCGGCACAGACTCCCGAGGCGGTCGAGGCATTGCGCGTGGGCCTGCTGGGCAAGCAGGGCAGCATCACCTCCCAGCTCAAGCAGCTCGGCGCGCTGGCGCCGGAACAGCGCAAGGCCGCCGGCGAGGCGATCAACCGCGCCCGCGACGAGGTGTCGGCGGCGCTGGCCGCGCGCAAGGCGCTGCTGGAGGAGGCCGCGCTCGACGCGCGCCTGGCCGGCGAGGCGGTGGACGTCACCCTGCCGGGGCGCCTGGCCCAGCGCGGCGGGATCCACCCGATCTCGCGCACCCTGGAGCGGATCGCCAGCATCTTCGGCAGCCTCGGCTACGAGCTGGCCGATGGCCCGGAGATCGAGGACGACTGGCACAACTTCGAGGCGCTGAACTTCCCGCCGCACCACCCGGCGCGCGCCATGCACGACACCTTCTACTTCGGCGACGGCCGCCTGCTGCGCACCCACACCTCGGGCGTGCAGGTGCGCTACATGGGCGACCACCGGCCGCCGCTGCGCATGATCGCCGCCGGCAAGGTCTACCGTTCGGACTCCGACCAGACCCATTCGCCGATGTTCCACCAGGTCGAGGGCCTGCTGGTCGACGAGACCTCGACCTTCGCCGACCTCAAGGGCACGCTCTCCGAGTTCGTGCGCGCGTTCTTCGAGCGCGACTTCCAGATGCGCTTCCGCCCCAGCTACTTCCCGTTCGTGGAGCCGGGCGCCGAGGTCGACATCGCCTGGCAGCAGCCGGACGGCAGCGTGCGCTGGCTGGAGGTCCTGGGTTGCGGCATGGTCCACCCGAACGTGCTGCGCAACTGCGGCATCGATCCGGAGCGCTACACCGGCTTCGCCTTCGGCCTGGGCGTGGAGCGCTTCGCGATGCTGCGTTACGGCGTCAACGACCTGCGCGCCTTCTTCGAGAACGATGTGCGGTTCCTCAGGCAGTTCGCCTGAGGGCCGTGACTGGTGATTGGCAACTGGTGATCCGGAAGAGCGTGTACGGCCAGCCGGCCACCCAGGATCAGCAATAGCGCCATCACCGCCGCGGCACTTCCAATCACGAATCACGAACCACGAATCACGGCACCCCATGAAATTTTCCGAGAACTGGCTGCGCAGCCACGTGTCGACCCTGGCCAACCGCGACGGGCTCGCGGCCACGCTGACGGCCATCGGCCTGGAAGTCGAGGAAGTCACCGCCCTGGGCGATGGCCTGGCCGGCGTGGTGGTCGGCCGCATCGTGGAAGCCGTCCGCCACCCGGAGGCCGACCGCCTGCAGGTGTGCAAGGTCGACATCGGCAACGGCGAGCCGCTGCAGATCGGGTGCGGCGCGCCCAACGCGCGCGTCGGCCTGGCCGCGCCGCTGGCGACGGTCGGTTCCAACGTCGGCGGCATGTCGATCAAGCCGGCGAAGCTGCGCGGGGTGGAATCGTTCGGCATGCTCTGCTCGGCGAAGGAGCTGGGCCTGGACAGCGATGCCTCCGGCCTGCTGGAACTGCCGGCCGATGCGCCGGTCGGCCAGCCGCTGGCCGGGTACCTGGGTCTGCCGGACGCCAGCATCGAGATCAAGCTGACCCCCAACCGCGCCGACTGCTTCAGCGTGCGCGGCATTGCCTACGACGTAGCCGCCGCGCTGGGCAGCGAGGTGGCGCCGATGGACAACGCGCCGGTGCCGGCCGCGACCGACGCCACCGTCGAGGTCGCGCTGGAAGCCGGCGAGCGCGTGCCGCGCTTCGTTGGCCGCGTGATCGAGGGCGTCGACCCGGCAGCCGCGACGCCGGTGTGGATGGCCGAGCGCCTGCGCCGTTCCGGCGTGCGTCCGATCAGCCTGCTGGTCGACGTCACCCAGTACGTGATGCTGGAGCTGGGCCAGCCGATGCACGCCTTCGACCTGGACAAGCTGGAGGCGCCGGTCGTCGTGCGCCCGGCGCGCCAGGGCGAGGTGCTGAAGCTGCTGGACGGACGCGACGCCACCCTCGATGGCGAGTTCCTGGTCGTGTCCGACAGCCGCGGCGGCCGTGGCGCGCGCGCCGTGGCCGTGGGCGGCATCATGGGCGGCGAGGACACCAAGGTCGGCGACAGCACCACCCGCGTGTTCCTCGAGGCCGCGCACTGGGTCCCCTCGGCCATCATCGGCCGCAGCCGCCGCCTGGGCCTGCACACCGATGCCGGGCACCGTTTCGAGCGCGGCGTGGATCCGCAGCTGCCGCGCGAGGCGGTCGAGTACGCCACCCGGCTGATCCTGGATATCGCCGGCGGGCGTCCCGGCCCGGTCACCGAGTCCACCGTGGCCGGCGCGCTGGCCGCGCCGCAGCCGATCGCGCTGCGGCGCGCACGCATCGCCCGCGTGCTCGGTACCGAGATCGCCGATGCCGAGGTCGAGCGCATCCTGCGCGCGCTGGGCATGCAGGTGTCCGCGACCGCCGACGGCTGGCAGGTCACCGCGCCCAGCCGCCGCTTCGACATCGCGATCGAGGAAGACCTGATCGAGGAGCTGGCGCGCATCCACGGCTACGACCGCATCCCGGCGACCATTCCCGCCGGCCCGGCGCGCGTGGCCGCGGCCAGCGAGACCGTGCTGCCGGAGGCGGACCTGCGCCGCCACCTGGTCAGCCGCGACTACCTGGAAGCGGTGTGCTTCGCCTTCGTCGACCAGAGGCTGCTTGAAGCCTGGGGCTGCACCGAAGGCACCGTGCCGCTGGCCAACCCGCTCAGCGCCGAGCTGGCGGTGATGCGTCCGCGCCTGCTGCCGGGCCTGGTCGATGCGCTGGCGCGCAATGCCGCGCGCCAGGCCGGCCGCGTGCGCCTGTTCGAGCTGGGCCGGGTGTTCGCCGCAGACGGCGAGCGCCAGCCCGGCGCCCCCGCGCCGCGCGAGACCCGGCGCATCGCCGCCGTCGCCTGTGGCCAGGCCATCGCCGAGCAGTGGGGCCAGAAGGCGCGTCCGGTCGACTTCCATGACCTCAAGGGTGACCTGGAGTCGCTGGCCGCCCAGTCCGGGGCGCAGCTGGCGTTCCGTCCTTCGGCCGCGCCGTTCGGCCATCCCGGCCGCAGCGCCGACGTGTTCCGCACCGACCTGGAAGGCGGTGAGGTCCGGCTGGGCTGGATCGGCCAGCTGCACCCGCGCCTGGCCAAGGCCCTGGAGCTGGACGTGGACGCCTACGGCTTCGAGCTGGACCTGGAACCCCTGCAGCGGCGTCCGCTGCCGCGCGCCCAGGCGCTGTCGCGCTATCCGGCCGTGCGCCGCGACCTGGCCTTCGTGGTCGCCGAGCAGGTGGCCTGGGCCGACCTGGCGGCCAGCGTGCGCGCCGCCGCCGGCGAGGTCCTGCGCGACCTGCAGCTGTTCGACCGTTACCAGGGTCCGGGCGTGGAATCCGGGTTCAAGAGTCTGGCTATGGGCTTGATTTTGCAGGACAACACGCGCACTCTGACCGATCAAGACGCCGATGCCGTGGTGTCCCGCGTGGTGGCCGCCCTCGACAGCAGCCACGGGGCGAAGATCCGCGGCTGACACGGGGACAAGGAAATGGCACTGACCAAGGCGGAGATGGCCGAGCGTCTGTTCGACGAAGTCGGCCTGAACAAGCGCGAGGCGAAGGAATTCGTCGATGCGTTCTTCGATGTGTTGCGCGAGGCGCTGCAGGACGGGCGGCAGGTCAAGCTGTCCGGCTTCGGCAACTTCGACCTGCGGCGCAAGAACCAGCGCCCGGGCCGCAACCCGAAGACCGGCGAGGAGATCCCGATCTCCGCGCGCACCGTGGTCACCTTCCGCCCCGGCCAGAAGCTGAAGGAGCGCGTGGAAGCCTTCGCGGGAGTGGCGCCGAATGCTTGATCCCGGCAGCAACCGCGAACTTCCGCCGATCCCCGCCAAGCGCTACTTCACCATTGGCGAGGTCAGCGAGCTGTGCGACGTGAAGCCGCACGTGCTGCGCTACTGGGAGACCGAGTTCCCCAGCCTCAGCCCGGTCAAGCGCCGCGGCAACCGCCGCTACTACCAGCGCCACGACGTGCTGATGGTCCGCCAGATCCGCAGCCTGCTGTACGAACACGGCTACACCATCGGCGGCGCGCGCCAGCGCCTGGAGGGCGAGGGCGCCAAGCAGGAGTCGGCGCTCAGCACCCAGATCGTGCGCCAGGTGCGCATGGAGCTGGAGGAAGTGCTGCAGCTGCTGCGCCGCTGAGCCGGACTCGCGATCGCGCCGGGCAACCGGTATAATCGCCAGCCCGCCCAAGGGCGGGAGTTTTTCCCGGGGTATAGCGCAGCCTGGTAGCGCACTTGTCTGGGGGACAAGTGGTCGTCGGTTCGAATCCGGCTACCCCGACCAAATTCGGTTTCGACGAAGGGCTTGCGGGCGATCCGCAAGCCCTTTTTCGTGTCGGCGCGTGGCGGTCATGGCGAAGCAGCGCCGCTACCCGCCGTGCGGCGGGTTCCGAGGGGCCGAAGGCCCCGCCGGGGCGGGGCCTTCATCTCAGGGCTCTTTCGGATAGCCTGGTCCGAACCGGATCGACAGCCTCGGCACCAGGCCGATGCCGCACTGCGTGCCTGCCCCGGGGATCGTGACGCAGTCGCGCACCAGGCAGGTGTTCTCCGTGCAGTAGATGATTTCCCGCTTCGTTTGCGCCAGGGCGTTTCCGGAGGTCATGCAGGCTGCAAGGGCGAGTGGAACAAGCAGGTGCTTGGGCTTCATGGCGGGTTTCCTTCCCAGGGCCGGACATCCGGCGAATCGACGCTGACTTAGGTCGCCGGGCCGGTCAACGCGACGTCCACCATTCAGGTGGAAACCAGAGGGTTCCTATGTGGACGCGGCATCTCCACGGCCATCAGGAGCGGCCGCCCGCGCCTTGCGCGGCCGGGAAGCTCTGCAGCACTTCGTCGTCCTCGCCAAGGAACTGGAGGGAGGGCACGCCGTCGGGGCTGACCAGCATCATGATGCGCGGGCGCCCCTGCTTGTCGGCAAGGACCAACGCGGAGAAATCCCCCGGGGGCGCCCGACAAACAGCCGTTGGGTCTGCTGGCCGCCGGCTTCGCGCCACTTTGCAGCCAGCGCTTCGCGCTCCGGCCCGGGTGGCAGCCTGCTGAGGGCTTCGTACAGTGGCCCGTATTCCTTCTCCAGGCCGCGGTCGTAGATCGACAGGCCGGTCTCCATGTGGCCACCGTGCTCGTGGTGGTACAGGGCCAGCTGCTGGTCGCCGCCGTAACGGTCCATCGACAGGTGCACGCCACCGCTGCCATGGCCGTCCTCGCCGGACTTGCCGGCGTAGATCAGCCCGCCGACCTCGTCGCCTTCGTCGTTGTAGAACAGCATCCCGGGCTTGCGGCCGCGGTCGCTTTCGACCTCGCGGCCGTTGATCACCGGAGCCGGCAGGCGCTCGCCGTTGGCCAGCACCAGGGCGCGCGACCCGTCGGCGTTGACCACGTTGATCCGTTCCACGGTGATCTTGGTGAACTCGGCCTTGCCCTTGCGGTCTGATGCGCCGGTGAGCGCCACGGCGCCGGCGACCACGGCCGTGGCCATTCGTTCCCTTCCATGTGCGAATGGATGACGCCGCCTTGGCCACCGCCATGGCGGTCGGCGTAAGGATGCCATGTGCCGACCCTTGCACGGCAGTTGATGCGCGGTCCGGCGAGGGCGCCCCCGGTCCGTGTGCGGTTCCATGCTTTTCAACCAGGGAGTGGAGAAGATGCGCTACATCCGGGCGTGCTGGATGGCGGTACTGGCGGGTGGGTTGTCCGTGGCGGCTGCGGTCCAGGCGGATACGCCGCCAGCACCGGCCGCCGCAGGTGAGGCCGTGGTGGACATGGCTCCGGTGCTGGTGACCGGGGCCCAGCCCGGTCCCGGGCTGTGGCGCGTGACGCGTGGCGACCATGTGCTCTACATCCTGGGTACCCAGTCGCCGCTTCCGGCCGGCATGCAGTGGCAGGCCGACGAGGTGCGCCAGGTGCTGGCCGAATCAGGCGCGGTACTGGATCCGCCGGGGGTGAGCTTCGGGGCCGACGTCGGCTTCCTGCGCGGGCTGACCCTGGCGCCGTCGGCGTTGCGGGCCATGCGCAATCCGGGCGGCGGGAAGCTGCAGGACGTGCTGCCTCCGGAGCTGTACGCGCGCTGGAGCAGGTTGAAGACGCGCTACCTCGGCCGCGACCGGGGCATCGAGAAGAAGCGCCCGGTGATCGCCGCCTTCCAGCTGTACCAGGCTGCGCTCAGGCGCCATGGCCTGCGTGGTGGGTTGGTGCGCCCGGTGGTCGCGCCGGTGCTGGAGGCGAGGGGGTTGAAGCCGGTATCCACGACGCTGGAGCTGACGGTCGACGATCCGCGGCAGGCCCTGGCGGAGTTCCGTGCCGAACCTGCCAGGCAGGAGGATCTGGACTGCGTCGCCCGCACCCTGGACCTGATCGAGCACGGACTGCCCCAGGTCAGCCGCCGCGCCAACGCCTGGGCCACGGGCGATGTCGCCGCGCTGCGCGCGATGCCGGAGGCCGGCAACCAGACCCTGGCCTGCCTGACCGCCTGGACCGGGACCGGGACGGCCCGCAGGCGCGGCTTCACCGACCTGGACAGGCAGGTGCGCGAGCGTTGGCTGGAAGCGGCGCTGGCGGCGCTGGACGGGCACCCGGTCTCGTTCGCGATGCTGCCGATCGACAGCCTGCTGCACGACCGCGGCGGCTATGTCTCCGCGCTGCAGGCACGCGGCTGCCAGGTGCATGCACCGGACGAGGAGTACGACGGGGAGGAGTCGCTGCCAGGGCCGGGGAACACGGCCGCGGCCGGCGTATGAACCAGGGCGCCTCCGCCGTGCGGCGGAGGCGCAGGCCGGAGGATCAGGCCCCGGCGGCGCGGGGCAGGGTGGCCGCGGCCAGCTGCGGCCAGCGGCGCAGCACGGAGGCACGGATGCCGGCGGCATCGATGCCGGCCTCGGCCAGCAGGTCCTCGCGGCTGGCGTGGTGCTGGAAGGCATCCGGCAGGCCCAGCTGCAGCACCGCCATGGCGATGCCTTCGGCATTGAGGAGTTCGGATACGGCCGAGCCGGCGCCACCGGCGACCACGTTGTCCTCGATGGTCACCAGGCCGTCGTGGCTGCGCGCCATCTCCAGCACCAGCTCGCGGTCCAGCGGCTTGATGAAGCGCATGTTGACCACGGTCAGGTCCAGCTCCGCGGCCACGGCCTCGGCGGCGGCGACCGTCGCGCCGAAGGCCAGCAGGGCCACGCTGCCGCCCCGGCGGCGCAGCTGCGCGCGGCCGATCGGCAGGGCGTCCAGGGTCGGCTCGATCGCCACCCCGGGGCCGGTGCCGCGCGGATAGCGCACCGCGGCCGGACCGGCGTACCGCAGGCCGGTGGTGAGCATCTTGCGGCACTCGTCCTCGTCGGCCGGCGCCATCACCATCATGTTCGGCACGCAGCGCAGGAAGCTCAGGTCCAGGTTGCCGGCATGGGTGGCGCCGTCGGGGCCGACCACGCCGCCGCGGTCGATCGCGAACAGCACGTCCAGGTTCTGGGTGGCCACGTCGTGGACCAGCTGGTCGTAGCCGCGCTGCAGGAAGGTCGAGTAGATCGCGACCACCGGCTTGGCGCCCTGGGTGGCCATGCCGGCGGCCAGGGTCACCGCGTGCTGCTCGGCGATGGCCACGTCGAAATAGCGCTGCGGGTACTCCTTCGAGAACCGCACCAGGCCCGAGCCCTCGCGCATGGCCGGGGTGATGCCCAGCAGGCGCGGTTCGGCGGCAGCCATGTCGCACAGCCAGTCGCCGAAGACGTCGGTGTAGGTCGGCTTCTTCGGCCCGGTCTTGGGAGCCAGGCCCTTGGCCGGGTCGAACGGGCCCACGGCGTGGTAGCCGATCTGGTCGCCCTCGGCCAGCTCGTAGCCCTTGCCCTTGGTGGTCATCACGTGGAGCAGCTGCGGGCCCTTGAGCGACTTGGCAGTGCGCAGCGCGGCGACCAGCGCGGGCAGGTCGTGGCCGTCGATCGGGCCGGTGTAGTGGAAGCCCATCTGCTCGAACAGGGTGGAGGGCACGAACATGCCCTTCCAGTGGCCTTCCCAGCGCTTGACGAAGCGCGCCGGCGGGCTGTGCTTGTCGCCGAGCAGCTTCTTGCCGCCTTCGCGGATCCTGTTGAGGGTGGCGCTGCCGGTAAGGCGGCCCAGCATCTTGGTCAGGCCGCCGACCGCCTCGGAGATCGACATCCGGTTGTCGTTGAGGATGACCAGGACGTTGGGCTCCTCGTCCATGCCGCCGGCATGGTTGAGCGCCTCGTAGGCCATGCCCGCGGTCATCGCGCCGTCGCCGATCACAGCCACCACCTGGCGCTCGTCGCCGGCCTGCTTGCGGGCGATGGCCATGCCCAGCGCAGCGGAGATCGAGGTGGAGGAGTGGCCGACCCCGAAGGTGTCGTACTCGCTTTCCTCGCGCTTGGGGAACGGCGCCACGCCGTCCTTCTGCTTGACCGTGTGGATGCGGTCGCGGCGCCCGGTGAGGATCTTGTGCGGGTAGGTCTGGTGGCCGACGTCCCAGACCAGCAGTTCCCCGGGCGTCTCGTAGAGGTAATGCAGGGCGACGGTCAGCTCGACCACGCCGAGGCCGGCGCCGGAGTGGCCGCCGCTGCGGCCGACCGACTCGATCAGGTAAGCGCGCAGCTCCTGCGCGACCGCGGGCAGCTCGGCTTCGTCGAAGCGGCGCAGGTCCGCGGGCGAATCGATGCGGGCGAGGCGCGGATAGCGTTGGGGGTCGATCATCGTGGCCGGAAAACCATACGGTGGCCCATTTTCCTCCCCTCGAGCGTGACGGGGCAAGCAAGGGCTGGTGCCGGGCCCGCCGGGAAGGGGCCGGCGTTCATCGGTGGCTGCGTTGCAGGGGCGCGCGGTCCCTGGGCTGCATGGCCGCTGCGCCTCAGGGCGACAGCTTGGAGCGTCGCGGCAGTTGCGCGCGCAGGAAGGCCATCTGGTCGGCCAGGATGTTGCGGTTGGAAAGGATCAGGTGCTCGATCCAGCTGGGCCGGTAGGGCACGGCCAGCAGCGGCATGTTCGCCTGGTGCGGGGTGCGGTTGCCCTTGCGCGAGTTGCAGTGGAAGCAGGCGCTGACCACGTTCTCCCAGATGTCCAGGCCGCCCCGCGACAGCGGGATCACGTGGTCGCGGGTCAGCTGCGGCCGCGCGAACTGCTGGCCGCAGTAGAGGCACAGGTAGGAGTCGCGGGCGAACAGCGCGGCGTTGGACAGCGCCGGGGTCGGATCCAGCGCCCGCGCCCTTGCGTGGCCGCGGGTGGCGATGATCGGATGCAGCTCGATGACGCTGCGGCTGCCGGTGTCGCGGTTGAAGCCGCCATGCACGCGCATGCAGGGCTCGCCCAGGGTCCAGGCGACGGCATCGCGGGCGTAGAGGCAGGTCGCGTCCTGCCAGTGGATCCAGTCCATGGCGCGGCCGTGGGCGTCCAGGGAGAGGACGCGGGGCGCGTTGGCCAGGGTGCGGAGCGAAGGCGTGGCATCCGCCGGTACCGGAGTGCCGGCGAAGATCGGATCAAGCGTCGCCGTATCCGTCTCCATCGGGGTCCAAGCTTATACCCGAAAGGCGACGGTTTGCGTAAGGCCCCTCAGCGCAGGACGCCCTCGAGCCCCGGCGTGGGGTTGAGCGTGCTGCCGGACTTGACCTCGAAGGTGCGCGGCTTGTTCGCCTCGTCGGGCGTGGCGCTGACCTCGCCCTCGAGCCGGTACGACAGCGTGCGCCGCCCCGCGAGCGCATCGGCCACCGCCAGGCGGGCCATCGGCTGCGGGCGCAGGGTGGCGCGGACGGTGTCGGCCGCGGACGGGCCGATGGAGATGGCCGGGGAGGCCTGCAGCGTGCCGGCCTCGTGCTCGTCGACGCTTACCGCCAGCGACACCCGCTCGAAACGCATCGAAATGCTGCTGTAGTTGTGGAGGCGCAGGTCCACCGTCCAGCGGCCGTCGCGTTCGACCGTCAGCTGCTGGATGGACGCGGCAGGCGGCGAGACACGCCGCGCCTTGCTGCCGCAGCCGGCGACCAGCAACGCTGCCAGGCCGAGGGCGATGGCCGGGAAGATCCTTCGCGGGAATCGATTCATGCCGCCTCCGTCGAACTTGCGCGGCAGGATACTACGGGGTCGCCGGGGCTTCGCCATCGGCCGGACGGCCTGGCGCGTCGGCGTCCCCGCGCAGCGGCGCGGCGATCACCAGGTCCGAAAGGTCGTAGCCCATGTCCTCGGCGCGCTTCCGGAGCGCGGCGAAGGGGCCGGCATCCATGGACGGTTCGCGCGCGAGGATCCAGAGGTAGCGGCCGCCCGGTTCGCCGACGAGCGACCACTGGTAGTCCTCGTCGAGCGCAAGCACCCAGTAGTCGGCCCAGACCAGCGGCAGCCAGCCGAGCCAGCCCGGCGCGAAGCGGACCTGGAAGCGCGCCGGAAAACCTTCGACCTGGCGGGCCACGCCTTCGACCGCGATGTATCCGCCGTCGCGCGCGCGGCAGGCGTTGCGCACGCCGATCGTGCCGTCGCTGCGGAGCGTGTAGTGGGCGGTGATGTCGTCGACGCAGCGTCGCTGGTAGGAGACCGGCAGGTGCGCGATCTCGTGCCAGTGCCCGGCATAGCGGCTCAGGTCCAGCTGTTCGACCGAGGCCACCGGCCCGGCGGCGCCGGCGGTGCAGGGGGGCAGTACGATGCAGAGCAGCAGCATGCTCAGGAACGACGTACGCATGCGGTCTCCTGGGGGAAGCACGGCCGGCGGATGCTAGCACCGCCGGCCGGCGACCACGCCGACGCCGTCCCGGCGCCGCTCACTCCACGCGGACCGGGCGCGGCTGCTGTCCGTACCTGCGCAGTTCGATGACCACGCCTGGGCCCGACCTCAGGTGGTGGGCGGCGGCCAGTGTACGGGCCAGTTCCAGCGCCTTGTCGACCGAGCGGCAGGATGCGATCGGGCGGTCGCCGTCGAGCAGGACGCAGCCGCGATGGTCCTTGTGGACGACAAGTCTCCTGTACTCCATGAAGCCTCCCCTCTCCCGCGACGCTCTCCCCTCGAACCCGCGCGCGAATCTGCAACGCTACCCGGGGCCCGGCAATCGGGGAAGCCCGGCTGGCCTGTAGGGGAAAGCCGGGGCAGGCTCAGGGCTGCTCCCGGCGCGGCTCCACGCGTGCTTCCCGCAGCCCGTCCTGTGCCTGCTTCAGGGCCTTGGTGTCGAGCGGGCGGATCTCGTGGATCCGGCATGGGAAGCGTCCGACCTGGCTGGTCATGGCCCCGAGCGGAACCACGCCGTCGAACTTCGCGTGGACCCGCGAGCCGCTGCTGCTGAGCGAGATCGCGGTCGCGTAGCCGAGGTCCTGGCAGGGTCCGGCGAGTTCGAGCAGCCATGCCTCGCGCGGACGCGTCCACACCACCAGGGCCTGGTCGCCCAGCGCCGTCCAGCCATCCAGCTGCCCGCGCAGGGGGAAGTTGGATACTGGCGCGCCGGCATGGGCGCGATGGAGTTCCAGCCGGTCCGCATCGCCCATCCGCGGCGTGCCGGCACATGCGCCAAGTGCCAGGGCGATGGTCGCGGTGACAGTCACTCGCAAGCTCTTCATTGCGTGCTCCTCGGGGACGGGACGCCATCTTCGCCCAGGCCGCCGTGGCGGTGAGGAGGGGCATCGGCAAGCATTCATGCACGTGACGCTTGTCGGATGCCGAAAGGCCCGTTATGATGCCGCCCCTCGCAGCGGCCAAGCCGCAGCGAAGATGGCCGGGTAGCTCAGTTGGTAGAGCAGGGGATTGAAAATCCCCGTGTCGGGGGTTCGATTCCCTCCCCGGCCACCATTGAATTCAAGGTGTTAGAAAGCCCGCACCCAGTGCGGGCTTTCTTTTTGTGCCGCCAGTGTGCCGATCCGGCACGTTGCCGCATGCAGTGATCCGCCGCGAGGTGCGCGTACCGTCGCTGGCACGGCTTCGTGGCTCCACCAGCTGCCGCATGTTGTCCTCGTCTCGGGTGGTGGGGTGGATTCCGCACGATTCGATCGCATCGCTTGGGATTTTCCGGCGCGTGCGCTTCGGGATACGCGGAACGAGGCCGATGTCCTCGACCGGAGAAGGCTGCTGCGTGCGTCGCATCCGGCTCGCCGCTGAAAGGGGACGAACGGCCTGTATCCCATGGGCTGCGCCTGGGATGAAGTTCCGTGCCCTGGAGCCGATATGGAAGTACTGCTGCTACGGGTGAGAGCAGTCCACCGACGTCGTTTTCACGACCCTGCAGCGACCATCGTCCCTGCCTCCAGCAGGCGCGGGGCGGGCCTCCCAAGTCATTGAGTGGCCGGCAAAAACCGGCGGATCTGCCGTGTAGGACTTTTCCTACAAGGCGCGCAGTTTTTCCCGACTTACATTCCTGGACGGTGTTGGCATTCTGGCCTCGCCCCGGCAGCGACGGCATGCACTGGAAAGGGATTACCGCTCTGCCAAGGACCAAGCCGCCGGAAGGAAGCCGGGCCGGGGCGTTTGCCGAATAACCAGTCCGCGCCGAGAGGCGCGGACTTTTCGTCTGGGGTGCCGCCGGCCGATGGCACGACGCGGCAGCAGGTCCGGGCTCAGGATTCTTCGGCGGGAGGCACGTAGCCCGCCGGCTTCTCGGCACTGCCGCCGAACAGGAACTTCTCCATTTCCTGTTCGAGAAAGGCGCGGTGTTGCGGATCGCGCGGCGACAGCCGGTTCTCGTTGATCAGCATGGTCTGGTGCGCAAGCCAGGCGGCCCAGGCGGGCTTGCCGATGCTGGCGTGGATGCGCTTGCCCAGTTCGCCGGGCCAGGGGATGAAATCCAGGCCCTCGGCCTCGCGTTGTTCGTACTGGCAGAAGATCGTGCGGGACATGGGCTTTGGTCGCTTCAGTGTGAGTCGAGCAGCTTGCGGATGGGCGCGGGCAGGCCGAAGCCGGCCAGTTCCGCGCGTGCCACCCAGCGCTGGGCGTCATTGTCGCCCACGCGGGCGGGCGGGACGACCTTGCGCAGCCGCAGCGGCTGCAGGTGCAGGCGGTAGTGGCTGAAGGTGTGGACGATGGTCGGCAATGCATCGGCCGCGTCGAAGTCGCCGTCCACCTCGCGCTCGAACCAGGCGCGCAGTTCGGATTCGGTCT
Organism: Pseudoxanthomonas suwonensis; assembly: GCF_010093235.1. GTDB lineage: Bacteria > Pseudomonadota > Gammaproteobacteria > Xanthomonadales > Xanthomonadaceae > Pseudoxanthomonas > Pseudoxanthomonas suwonensis. The sequence goes on from NZ_PDWP01000003.1 coordinate 125,413, forward strand.
CCGCCTGCGGCAGGGTCCACAGCGAGGCCCAGATGCCGGTCGGCGGGCGTCGCTGCAGCAGCAGGCGGCCCTCGCCGTCCTCCAGCAGCAGGGCGATCGCTTCGCGTTCCGGCAGGGTCTTGCCCGGGCGCGGCGTGGGCAGGGCATCGACGAGCCCCTCGCGCAGCGCCACGCAGCCATCGGCCAACGGGCAGGTCAGGCAGGCCGGCGCGGCGCGCGTGCACTGGGTGGCGCCGAAGTCCATCTGCGCCTGGGTGTAGTCGGCCATGCGGCCCGGCGGGACATGCCGTACGTGGGCGGCGGCCAGGGTCCACATCTGCTTTTCCACCGCCGGCGTGCCGGGCCAGCCATGGATGCCGTGCCAGCGCGCGAGCACGCGCTTGACGTTGCCGTCGAGGATCGGGAACGGGTCGCCCCAGGCCTGGGACAGGATGGCGCCGGCGGTGCTGCGGCCGATCCCGGGCAGCGCGAGCAGGGCATCGAAGTCGCGCGGCAGGTCGCCGCCATGCCGTTCCACGCAAAGCCTGGCCGCGGCGTGCAGGTTGCGGGCACGGGCGTAGTAGCCGAGGCCGGCCCAGTGCGCCATCACCTCGTCGGTGCTGGCGGCGGCCAGGTCGGGCAGGGTGGGGAAGCTGGCAACGAAACGCAGGAAGTACGGGACGACCGTGGCGACCTGGGTCTGCTGCAGCATGATTTCCGATAGCCAGACCCGGTAGGGCGTGCGCGGATGCTGCCAGGGCAGGTCGTGGCGGCCGTGGCGGTCGAACCAGGCCAGCAGCGGTGCGACGAAGCGGTCGACCGGCTCAGCCACGCGCGCACTCCGGCGATGCGGCGCACCCCGGCGCAACGGACCCGGGCAGCGCCAGGTCCGCGGTGGTCGCGGCAATGGTGCGCATGCCCGCGCTCAGGAACCCAGCGCCTCGGGCAGCAGCGCGTCGACGAAGGCTTCAGGATCGAACACGCGCAGGTCCTCGGGGCGTTCGCCGATGCCGGCGAAGCGGATCGGGATGCCGAACTCGCGCGCCAGGGCGAACACCACGCCACCCTTGGCGGTGCCGTCGAGCTTGGTCACCACCAGGCCGGTCACGCCCACCGCGGCGTTGAACTGGCGCAGCTGGTTGAGCGCGTTCTGGCCGGTGGTGCCGTCGATCACCATCAGCACTTCGTGCGGCGCAGTTGGATCGAGCTTCTGCAGGACGCGCCTGATCTTGCCCAGCTCGTTCATCAGCCCGACCTGGGTGTGCAGGCGGCCGGCGGTGTCGGCGATCAGCACCTGGGTGCCGCGCGCCTTTGCCGCCTGCAGCGCGTCGTAGGCCACCGATGCGGCGTCCGCGTTCTGGCCCTGGGCGATCACGGTCACGCCGTTGCGCTCGCCCCAGGCCTGGAGCTGGGCCACGGCCGCGGCGCGGAAGGTGTCGCCGGCGGCCAGCATCAGGCTGCGACCCTCGTCCTTGAAGCGACGGGCAAGCTTGCCGATGGTGGGGGTCTCGCCCACGCCGTTGACGCCCACCGTCAGCAACACGAAGGGGCGGGTGTCCGGATCGATCCGCAGCGGCTGGGACACCGGCTGCAGCATCGCCACCAGTTCGGCGCGCAGCGCCGCCAACAGTGCCCGCGAATCGGCGAACTCGCGCGCCTTCATGCGCTTGCGCAGGCTCTCCACCAGCGCGGTGGTCGCGGCCACGCCGACGTCGGCGGTGAGCAGGGCGGTCTCGATCTCGTCCAGCAGGTCGTCGTCGAGCTTGGGATTGCGCGAGAACAGGCCACCGAAGCTGCGCGCGAAGGCGCTGTTGCGCAGGCGCTCGCGCCAGCCGGTGCGGCCGGGCGCAGCGGCCGGGCCTACCGCGGCGCCATCCTCCACCGGGGTGCCGGCATCGGCCGGGACGACGGCTGCCTCGACTGCCACCGCCTGGTCCACGACTGCGGCCGGTTCCACCGCGGTCGCGCCGGCGGCCTGGTCGACCGCGCCCTCGCTGGCGGGCTGCTGCGGCGCCTCCGGCAGGGGCTCCGGCACCACGGGCGCTTCCGCCGGTGCCGGGGCGCTGGGTGCCTGCGGGAAGGCGGCGGCAAGCTCTTCGGCGCTGAAACGGCTTCCGGATGGCGTGGCAGGGGCGCTTTCGGGCTTCTTTCGGCGGAAGAAACTGACCATTTCGCAGGGATATCGGAGAATGGCGCACATGCTAGCACCGCACCCCGTCACAGCTTCTGAAACCGGCCGCCGCCGGCCCCGTCCATGAGCCGCCGCATGCCGCCGCGTCCGGGTACCCGTGCCGCCGCCGCTCCCGGGGTGGTGCGGATCATCGGCGGCCGCTGGCGCGGCACGCGCCTGCCGGTGGCCGACGTCGCCGGCCTGCGTCCGACCTCCGATCGCGTCCGCGAGACCCTGTTCAACTGGCTGATGCCGGCGCTGCCCGGTGCGCGGGTGCTGGACCTGTTCGCCGGCAGCGGCGCACTGGGACTGGAGGCGCTCTCGCGTGGCGCCTCCAGCGCGGTGCTGGTGGAGCGCGACCGCGGCGCCGCGGCCGCGCTGCGCGCGAACGTCGCGCGGCTCGGGGCGCAGGCACGGGTGGTCGAGGCCGATGCCCTGCAGTGGCTGGGGTCCGCCGATGCGGCCGGCGCCGGCCCGGTGGACATCGTGTTCGTTGACCCGCCGTTTTCGGCCGGCCTGTGGGACGCCGTGTTGCGCGCGCTGCCCCCGCTGATGGCGCCGGATGCGTGGCTCTACGTGGAAAGCCCCGCGGGCAGCGAACCGGCGCCACCGCCGGGCTGGCACCTGCACCGCGAGCTGCGCACCTCGCAGGCCCGCGCGGCGCTGTATCGTGGCCGAGGCGCCGGGGGCGCTGATACACTCGGCGAGGCCAATCCGGCCCCCTGACGACGACCCGACCGTGGCCCATCGCCGCACTGCCGTCTATCCCGGCACCTTTGATCCGATCACCAATGGCCACATCGACCTTGTCGACCGCGCCGCGCCGCTGTTCGAGAAGGTGATCGTCGGCGTGGCCGCCAGCCAGGCCAAGGGCCCCACGCTGCCGCTGGAACTGCGCGTCAGGCTGGCCCGCGAGGCGCTTTCCGGGCATCCGAACGTGGAGGTCCGCGGCTTCGACACGCTGCTGGCGCATTTCGTGCGCGAGGTCGGTGCCGGCGTGCTGCTGCGCGGCCTGCGCGCGGTGTCGGACTTCGAATACGAGTTCCAGATGGCAAGCATGAACCGCCACCTGATCCCGGAGGTCGAGACCCTGTTCCTGACCCCGGCCGAGCAGTACAGCTTCATTTCCTCGTCGCTGGTGCGCGAGATCGCCCGCCTGGGCGGCGACGTGTCGGGGTTCGTGACCCCGGCGGTGGCCGCGGCCCTGAAGGCGGCGCGGCAGGAGCAGGGTTCCAAGTGATTTTTTCGAACGAAAGGGAGGGTTTCCTGATGAACAAGACGATGCGCGCGCTCCTGCTCGCCAGCCTGGCGGCGTCCCCGCTGCTGCTGGCCGGCTGTGGCAAGGAACAGCCGGTGGCCAACGAGGCCTCCGAGGTCCGGAAGCTGGCCGCCCCGGCCAAGGACGACGACGCCGCCTGGAAGGCGTACCTGCCGGCGGTGGTGCAGGAGAACATGGGCAACATCACCAACAACCCGTTCCTGTACTACCTGCCGCCGGAGTCGGATCCGGAGTTCGAGGCCAAGTACGAGCGCCAGGTCGAGGCCGCCACCACCGCGATGAAGCGCGGCGTGCAGAAGGGCAACCTGCTGGCCTTCGGTTCGCCGGCGTCCTCGCGCATGGCCGGCCTGATCGAGACCGCCTTCGAGACCGTCCCGGACGGCTCGCTGAAGGACGTGCGCATCGTGTTCATCGGCGACGCCGCCGACAACGCGCGCGTGATGACCGTGGTCAAGCCGACCGGCGCCGACTACGTCTTCGTCGAAGCCAAGTGACCTTCCCGGGCCCGGCCGCGGCGACGCGGCCGGGCGCCGGCGGGAGGGTCCCCCCGCGCCCGCGGGGCCGGGGCCAGGCGGCACCCCCATGACCCGGACCGCTGTGCGATGTCACTGAAGATCAACGAACTCTGCGTCAACTGCGATGTCTGCGAGCCGGCCTGCCCGAACCAGGCCATCTCGATGGGCGAGACGATCTATGTGATCGATCCCGCGCGCTGCACCGAATGCGTCGGCCACTTCGACGAACCGCAGTGCGTGGTGGTATGCCCGGTCGAATGCATCGATCCCGACCCCGAGCATCCGGAAAGCCAGGAGGCGCTGCTGGACAAGCTGCGGCGCCTGCAGCAGGAGCATCCGGAACTCTACGCACCGGAGGCCGCCCCATGAGGCTCACCGCACGCCTGCTCGCGCTGGCGTTCCTGTTCCTGCCCGCGATCCCGCAGGCCGCCTTCGCCGCCGACGGCGGCGAAGCGTCGCGCCAGGTCGTCGCCAGCCAGCCGCCGGGCGCGGCCATCGCCAGCGCGCACGAGCTCGCCACCGCCGCCGGCTTCGAGGTGCTGGAGCAGGGCGGAAACGCGTTCGATGCGGCGGTCGCCGTCTCCGCCGCGCTGTCGGTGGTGGAGCCGATCAGCTCCGGCCTCGGCGGTGGCGGCTTCTTCCTGCTGCATGACGCGGCCAGCGGCCGCGATGTCTTCATCGATGCCCGGGAAACCGCACCCGCGGCGGCCACCCCGGACCGCTACCGCGACGCCGAGGGCAGGCTCGACCGCGAGCGTTCGCAGAACGGGGCGTGGTCGGCGGCCATCCCCGGCCTGCCTGCCGGCCTGGTGCACGTGGCCGGGAAGTATGGCCGCCTGCCGCTGAGCCCCAGCCTGGCGCCGGCGATCCGCCTGGCGCGCGAGGGCTTCCCGGTCTACGAGCGGCTGGAGCGTGGCTACGCGGCCCGCCGGAAGGTGATGGAGCGCTATCCCGGTACCCGCGCGGTGTTCCTGGCCGGCGGCAAGCCGCCGATGCAGGGGCAGCTGCTGCGCCAGCCCGACCTCGCGCGCACCCTGGAAGCGCTGGCGAGGGAGGGTTTCGACGGCTTCTACCGTGGTCCGGTGGCGAAGAAGCTGCTGGCGGGCGTGCGTGCCGAGGGCGGCCAATGGACCGCCCAGGAGCTGGCCGCCTACCAGGTGCACGAACGCGAGCCGCTGCGTTTCGACTATCGCGGCTGGGAGATCGTGACCGCGCCGCCGCCGTCCTCCGGTGGCGTGGCCCTGGCGCAGATGCTGCAGGTGCTGGCCGGCTGGAACCTGGCGGACCTGGATCCGGCACACCGCGCGCACCTGACGATCGAGTCCATGCGCCGCGCCTTCCGCGACCGCACCTTCTACCTGGGCGATCCCGGCTTCGTGCACGTGCCGGTGGAAGTGCTGGCCAGCCGCGAATATGCCGCCGGCCTGCGCGCGACCATCCATCCGGAAAAGGCGACGCCCAGCGACATCTTCTCCGGCCTGCCCACGCCGCTGGAGGACGAGGAGACCACCCACTTCTCGATCATCGACGCCGAGGGCAACCGCGCCGCCGTGACCCAGACGGTGAACCTGCTGTTCGGTTCGGGCCTGGTGCCGCCGGGCACGGGCGTGCTGCTCAACAACGAGATGGACGATTTCGCCCTGCTGCCAGGCCAGCCCAACGCCTTCGGCGTGATGGGCTACGCGGCCAACGCGCCGGAGCCGGGCAAGCGTCCGCTCAGCTCGATGACCCCGACCTTCATGGTGTCGCCGGACCGCGTCGCGGTGCTCGGTACGCCGGGCGGCAGCCGCATCATCACCATGGTCCTGCTGGGCGTGCTGGGCTACGCCGATGGCCTGGACGCGCAGGCGGTGGCGGCGCTGCCGCGCTACCACCACCAGTGGCAGCCGGACGTGGTCGAGGCCGAGACCGGCGCCTTCAGCCCGGAAGTGGCCAGCCGCCTGCGTGCCATGGGCCACGCCCTGCACCTGCCGGAGGGCAGCGTTTCCGCCGGTGCGTCCAGCCACTTCTGGGGCAACCTGCAGACCGTGATGTGGGATCGCCGCAGTGGCCAGTTGCAGGGCGGGACCGATCCGCGCAATCCGGTGGGCAAGGCCGAGGTGCGCCTGCGAAGCGGGGAGGCCGTCGCGCCCTGAGCGGGATGGGCTGGGGTTCCGGATTCTTAACCGATGCGGCGCTACATTCGTTCCATGAAACTCTGGTCAATTCGCGGTAATTCGCAGAAGCTCGACGGCGGCTCCATGTTCGGCAACGCGCCGAAGGCGATGTGGGAGAGGTGGGCGCAGCCCGACGAGCAGAACCGCATCGACCTGGCCTGCCGCGCACTGCTGGCCAGCCCGCTCAACGGCAAGACGGTCCTGTTCGAGACCGGCATCGGCGCGTTCTTCGAGCCGAAGCTGCGCGAGCGTTACGGCGTGCAGGAAGACCGCCACGTGCTGGTGGACTCACTGCGCGCGGCCGGGTTCGAGCACGAGGACATCGACGTGGTGGTGCTCAGTCACCTGCATTTCGACCACGCCGGCGGCCTGCTGGCGCCGTGGACCGAAGGCCGCCAGCCCGAGCTGCTGTTCCCCAATGCCACCTACCTGGTCGGTGCCTCCCACTGGGAACGCGCGCGGCATCCGCATCCGCGCGACCGCGCCAGCTTCATTCCCGAGCTGCCCGCACTGCTCGAGAGCAGCGGGCGGCTGGAAATCGTCGAAGGGCCCTGCTCGCAGGCGCTGGGCGAGACCGTCCGCTTCAGCTTCAGCGATGGCCATACCCCGGGCCTGATGCTGGCCGAGATCGTCGGCCCCGAGACCGTCGACGGCCAGCCGCATGGCGGGGTGGTGTTCTGCGCCGACCTGATCCCGGGCCGCTCGTGGGTCCACCTGCCCATCACCATGGGCTACGACCGCAATGCCGAGCTGCTGATCGACGAGAAGCGCGCGTTCCTGGAAGACAAGCTCGCGCGCAACGTGCACCTGTTCTTTACCCACGACCCGGGCTGTGCCCTGGCGCAGGTGGTGCGCGACGAGAAGGGCCGCTACCGCACCATCCACGAGGTCGCCGAACTGGTGGCACGGCCGCTGGGCGCACACAGCCTCGCGGCCTGAAAGCCACGGCGCGGCCCCGGGGTCGCGCCTCCGCCGCCACGCCACGGAACGGGCACGCGCCCTGGCGCGTGGGCTATCGCTGCGCCTGCATCGCCGGTAAGTTTCCCGGTCGGGAACCTGCCGCAGGGCAAGGGAGGGAGGATGGCAGCAAAAGGATCGCGTCGCCTGGTGCAGGCGGCGCTGGCATTGGCCCTGGTGCCGCTGGGGCTGGGCTGCGAGGCGCGCACGCCGGTGGCCGGATCCGGCCCGCAGCAGGTGCGGATCAACCAGCTTGGCTTCGCGCCTGGCTCGCAGAAGCTGGCACTGGTCGAAGGCGCCGGCGCGGTGGGGTTCCGTGTCGTGGACGAAGGCGGGCACAAGCCGGTGCTGGAAGGCGTGCTGTCAGCGCCTGCGCACTGGGAACCGGCCGGGTTGGACGCAGCGGTCGCCGACCTCAGCGCGCTGTCCGCGCCCGGGCGCTACCGCCTGCAGGTGGAGGGCCTGCCTCCATCCGACCCGTTCGTCGTCGACGCCGGTGCCTACGAGGGCGTGGCCACCGGCGCGCTCAAGGCGTTCTACTTCCACCGAGCGGGCGTGCCCCTGGAGCCCGCCCATGCCGGGCGCTGGGCGCGCAAGGCCGGGCATCCCGACGACAAGGTCCTGGTCCATGCGTCGGCTGCCTCGCCGCAGCGACCGGCCGGCAGCCACATCTCCGCACCTCGCGGCTGGTACGACGCCGGCGACTACGGCAAGTACGTGGTCAACTCCGGCATCACCATGTGGACCCTGCTGGCCGCGTGGGAGCACCACCCCGGGTTCTTCCGCGGACGCGACCTCGGCATCCCGGAAAGCGGCGATGCGGTGCCGGACATCCTCGACGAGGCGCTGTGGAACCTGCAGTGGATGCTCGCCATGCAGGATCCGGCCGACGGCGGCGTGTACCACAAGCTGACCACGTTGCAGTTCTCCGGCATGGTGATGCCGCACCGCGACACCGCGCCGCGCTACGTGGTGGCCAAGAGCACGGCGGCGGCGCTGGATTTCGCCGCGGTGATGGCCATGGCCAGCCGCGTCTACGCGCCGTACGAGGCGCAGTTTCCCGGGCTGGCGCAGCGCATGGCTTCGGCCGCCAGGTTGGCCTGGGACTGGGCGCAGGCCAATCCCGGGATCGAGTACCGGCAGCCGGAAGACGTGGGCACCGGCGCCTATGGCGATTCGAAGCTGGACGACGAATGGGCCTGGGCGGCAGCCGAGCTGTTCCTGCTCACCGGCGACAGGGCATACTGGGACGTGTTCGCCGCACGCGCCGTCACGCCGCAGGTGCCGAACTGGGCGGATGTCGGGGCGCTGGGCTGGATCTCGCTGTCCCGGCACCCCGCGCGGCTGCCTGACGATGCCGCGCGCGTACGCGTGCGCGACGGCCTGGCCCAGGCGGCGCGTTCGCTGCAGCAGCGGCAGGCGGATTCGGCCTGGAAGGGCTCGATGCAGGCCGGCGATTTCGTCTGGGGCAGCAACGCGGTGGCGCTCAACCAGGCGTTGCTGATGCTGCAGGGTTACCACCTCGAGGGCGACCGCGCGCTGCTGGACGCGGCGCAGTCGCAGCTGGACTGGGTGCTGGGCCGCAATCCGCTGGGCGTGTCCTTCGTGACCGGTTACGGCCTGCGCACGCCGATGCACGTGCACCATCGGCCGTCGCAGGCCGATGGCATCGTCGAACCGGTGCCGGGCTGGCTCTCCGGCGGACCGAATCCGGGCCAGCAGGATGCGACGGACTGTGCGCCGGTGCGGTATCCGTCCAGGGTGCCGGCGCTGTCGTGGATGGACCACGATTGCAGCTACGCCAGCAACGAGGTGGCGATCAACTGGAACGCGCCGCTGGTCTACGTGGCCGCGGCGGTGCAGGCGCTGACGCCGGCGGAGTGAGCGGTGGCGCAGGAACGGCGGCCGGTGGCCGCCGTTCCTGCGGTGAGGCCGGCATCGCTCAGTCGACGCGGGTACCGAAGATGCGGTCGCCGGCGTCGCCCAGGCCGGGCAGGATGTAGCCCTTGTCGTTGAGCCGCTCGTCGATGGCGGCGGTGTAGATCTGTACGTCCGGGTGCGCGGCCTCGACCGCGGCCAGGCCTTCCGGCGCAGCCACCAGGAAAATGCCCTTGATCCGGCGCGCGCCGGCGCGCTTGAGCATGTCGATGGTGGCGATCAGTGAGCCGCCGGTGGCCAGCATCGGGTCCAGGATCAAGGCATCGCGCTCGTCCAGCCGGCCGGTCAGGCGTTCGAAGTAGGGGACCGGTTGCAGGGTTTCCTCGTCGCGCTGCAGCCCGACCACGCTCACGCGCGCGGCAGGAATCAGGGCGAGAACCCCAGGCAGCATGCCCAGCCCGGCCCGCAGGATCGGCACCAGGCTGATCTTGGCGCCGGCGATGCGTCGCACCTGCACCGGGCCGGCCCAGCCCTCGATGGTGGTCTCCTCCATCGCCAGGTCCGCGGTGGCCTCGTAGGCCAGCAGGGTGCCCAGCTCGGTGACCAGCTCGCGGAAGCCCTTGGTGCTCAGTTCCGCCGAACGCAGCAGGCCGATCTTGTGCTGGACGAGCGGATGGTGGACTTCGACGGCTTTCATGGCGGGCCTGCAGGTATGGGGGCCTGGAAAGTCTGCAGCAAACGCGTCGATGCGGAAAGGCGAAGCCGGCGCTGCGCCGGCTCCACCCGGTGCGCGGCTCAGAACGCCATGCGCATCACCAGCTGGTAGCTGGGCCCGGCTTCCTCGGTCTCGAGCTCGTACTCGTCGTAGTCGCGGTCGAGCTGGTCCTCGAGGGTGTTGAACTTGTCGAAGAACTCGTCCTTGCTCGCGTCGAGCAGGTTGTTGGCCGACAGCCGCACCGAGAAGTTCCGGCCGAAGCGCTTCTCGACGAAGGCGTCCAGTTCCCCGCCGTACCGGATGATGGCTTCCTCGCCGAGGAACCGGGCGTAGGCGTCGCCCTGCCTGCGGTAGGTCAGGCCGAAGCTGGCGGCCAGGGCCGGCAGGTCCTGGATGAAACCGATGTTGAAGGTGCTCTTGGCCTGGTCGTTGAAGCGCCGCCGGCCCATGAAGTCATCGACCCGGGAGTCGACCCATGAGTAGTTCAGGAACACGCCGGTGTCGTCCATGCCGAACGCGGACAGCGGGGTGGAGAGGTCGAACTCGAAGCCGTAGACCTTGCCGTCGCCGACATTGGCCGAGGTGAACAACCAGCTCTCGGCCTCGAACGGGTTGGCGGCGATGGCTTCGGCCTCGCTGGCGTAGTCGCCGTCGTCGACCATGTCGGCGATGTCGTCCTCGTAGTCCTCGACCGCCGCCTCGCTGGGCGCGCCGGTGTTGACCAGCTCGATCAGGTCCTTGACGTCGCGGTAGAAGAAGTTCAGGCCCACCACGCCGCGCCGGCCCAGGCGGTGCTCGAAGCCCAGGTCGATGCCATTGGCGGTCTCCGGCTCCAGTTCCGGGTTGCCGATGTAGTCGTTGTCGCCGAACTCGCCGTCCAGCAGGGCCGGGATCAGCTCGTTGAAGTTCGGGCGCTTGACCGTCTTGGCCAGCGACAGGCTGATGCGGTCGGCATCGGTCACGTCCCAGCGCAGGTTCACCGAGGGCAGCAACTGGTCGTAGCCCTTGTCGATGCGGCCCTCGCTTTCCTCGTCCTCGATGTACTCGACCTGGCCCCGGGTGGTCTCGTAGCGCAGGCCGGCTTCCCAGGCGAAGACCTCGCCGCGGCCGCTGAGCATGACGTACGGGTCCACGCGCTTCTCCTCGATCACCGAGGCCACGCTGCCGTCCAGGGCGTAGTCGGCCGGGAAGGCCGGCGCGGCCTGGCCTTCCTCGTCGGCCTCCCATTCGTAGCTGGTGACCAGGCTTTCGCGCTTCTTGTTGCGCACGTCGATGCCGAACTGCAGCTCGGCCCGGCCGAGCGGACGGGTATGCGCCAGGGTGAAGCCGGTCTCGCTGTCCTTGGCGTCGATGGCCTCGGCCTCGTAGACGGTCTCGTCCCACTCGGCGCCGTCGATGCTCCAGGTCTCGTCCCAGCCGGCCGCATCGCCGACGTAGACGTGCTCGCCCTCGGTGGTGCCTTCGTAATCCTCGAAACGGGCGTGGTCCAGGCTCAGCCGGGTGGTGCCGCCAGCCATGTCGAAGCGGTAGTCCAGGCCGATGCCGTAGTTCTTCTGGTCGTAGGGATTCAGGCCCGGCACCCGCTTGTTCTCGACCTCGTCGTCGTCCACTTCCTCCTCGAACGACACCTCGGTCACGTCGCGGTCGGTCTTGACGTAGAAGGCGTCGACGCCGAAGCGGCCGGTCTCGCCGACCTCGGCGGTGTAGCTCAGGTTGGCCGAGTAGTCGCGGCCGTCCTTGACCTCGGTCTGGTCCTCCCAGCTGACCTTCTCCTCCATCGTGTCGTCGGTGAAGCGGTCGGAGCGCTTGAACTTGGAGCGGTAGCGGTCCTGGACGTTGACCCCGGCCAGCAGCCGCCCGCCGAGCGCCTCGAACGAGGTCACCGCACCGAAGGTCGGGTTCACCTCGCCGTCGTCCCAGCGGTCGGCGCCGATCCGCAAGTAGCTGCCGTCGAACACGTAGGCGTCGCGCAGGACGATGTTGATCGCGCCGGCCATCGCGTCGCCGCTGCGGTTGGCGCTGGCGCTGCGCTTGATCTCGATGTGGTCGACCATCTCCGCCGGGATGCGGTCGACGTAGAACGAGCGGTCGTCGCCGGCGCCGGGCACCTTCTTGCCGTTGATCAGCACCTGGGTGTAGCCGCCGCCCAGGCCGCGCAGCTGGGCGCCGTCGTACTCCATGATGTCGCTGCCGACGAAGCCCACGCCGGGCACCCGCTTGAGCATGTCGCCGACGGTGTTGGGCTCGAAGCGCTGGAAGTATTCCAGGTCGTAGACCAGGGTCGGTTCGATGTCGGGGGCGCGGTTGCGGTAGGCGATCTCGCCCTGGACCACGACCGCGTCCAACTGCTTGGGCTCGCCCGCGGCGGCGGCGGCCGGCCCCGGTGCCGGTGCCGGGGCGGCGAGCGCGGCGCATGGGGGCAGCAGGACCGCGCAGGCGAGGGCGCGCGAAAGGCAGATGGCGAGCGTGTTGCGTTTCATCGAAAGGAAGTTCCGTGGGGTGGTAAATGAACGGAACTTTCACCGCCGGATATGGCACCGGTGTGACACGTGGGCGGGCGATGACAGCGGCGTGTCGGGTCTCAGGATTGTCACAATCGTTTCATACGATGCGGCACCTGTCTTGGAACCATGCTGGGGAAACCATGAAGTTGCGCCTGTCTTCCTGCCTTTGGCTGGCTGCCATGCTGCCGCTGGCCGCCTGCTCGACTACGCCGACCGCCGCCGTGCCGGACCGCGAACCCGACCAGTACGATGCCGACGACGTCCTGCTGCGCGACCACCAGGTACCGCATGTGGTGGTGAAGGAAGCCTTCCTGACCCCGCCCACGCCGGAGGACAACATCGATTCGCCGGCCAGCTGGATCCAGGACGGCAAGCGGATGCTGGTCGCCAGCGCCAAGGCCACCGACCGGCTGGTGGTCTACGACGGCGACAACGGCCGGCGCCTGCGTACCGTCGGTGGTCCGGGCACGGGCCCGGGCCAGCTGCGCAGGCCCAACGGCGTGGCCACGATCGACGACCGCTACCTGTTCGTGGTCGAGCGCGACAACCGCCGGGTGCAGATGTTCTCCCTGCCGGACTTCGCGCCCCTGCTGAGCTTCGGCCAGGACGGGCTGCAGCAGCCCTACGGCCTATGGGTGCGCCACCGCGGCCAGGGCTACGAGGTACTGGTCAGCGACGCCTACATGGCCGGCGAGGACGCGCAGGGCGACGACATCGTGCCGCCGCTGGACCAGCTGGACCGGCGCTTCCGCCGCTACGAGGTGGTCCAGGCCGCGGACGGCTGGAGCGCGCGCGCCGCCGGGACCTTCGGCGACACCAGCGCCGCCGGCGCGATCCGGGTGCCGGAGTCGCTGTTCGGCGACGAAGCCCACGACCGCCTGCTGGTGGCCGAGGAGGACGTGCCCACCGGCACCCGCCTTCGCGAGTACGACCTGCAGGGCCGCTACCGCGGCCGCGACGTGGGCGCCAGCCAGTACCGGGCCCAGGCCGAGGGTATCGCCCTGCTGCGCTGTGCGGATGGCAGCGGCTGGTGGGTGGGCAGCGACCAGTTCGCCGACCGCACCGTGTTCCACCTGTTCGACCGCCGCAGCCTGGCGCACGCGGGCTCATTCGCGGGCGAGGTCACCGGCCTGACCGATGGCATCTGGCTGGACGAGCGCGGCGATGCGCGCTTCCCGCAGGGCGTGCTGTACGCCTCGCACCTGGACCTGGGGGTGGCCGCGTTCGACTGGCGCGACATCGCCGCCGCGCTGAAGCTGCCGGCATGCGCCCGCTGATCCGCTGCATTGCCGCCGGGCTGCTGCTGGCCGCCGCCTGCGCATCGCTGCAGGCCCGCGACGCCGCGCCCGAGCCGAACCCCCAGGTCCCGAAAGGCGCCGCCTGGCACGCACCGACCGGCGCGCCGGACCGGATCGTCGCCTCGCCCCTGCAGCAGGCGGCTACCGGCTTCGCGGTGGCCTGGCGCACCGACGCCTCGGTACGCTCGCCCGCGCTGGAGATCGTGGTCGCCGGCGATTCGCCCGACAGGGGCAGCCCGCGCCGGCTGCTGGCGAGCAGCACCCCCTTGCGGACCGAGAACGGGCTTGCGCACCAGCGCCGGGTCGAGGTTGGCGGGCTGCAGCCCGACACCCTGTATGCCTGGCGGGTGCAGGGCGCCCGCAGCTGGAGCGCCTGGTTCCACACCCGCACCGCCGCGGCCGCGGATGCGCCGCTGACCCTGTTGTACTTCGGCGACACCCAGAACAAGAACCTGAGCCTGGGCACGCGAGTGCTGCGCGAGGCCATGCGCCACGCCCCCGACGCGCGCCTGGCGCTGTTCGCCGGCGACCTGGTCAGCGGCGGCGACGGCGAGGACGACAACGAATGGGGCGAATGGTTCGCCTCCCTCGGCGCGCGGCCGACTTCGATGGTGGTCGCTCCGGCGCCGGGCAACCACGAGTACTTCGAGGAGTTCGAGGACACGCCGCAGGAACGTCGCGTGCTCGGCGCGCACTGGCCGGTCGTGTTCGCCCTGCCCGGCAACGGCGCGCCGGGTGCGCGCGGCACCAGCTACTGGTTCGACTACCAGGACGTGCGGGTGGCGGGGCTCGACGGCACCTCCGCCCTCGACCTGGGCACGGCCCGGGACCAGGCGCGCTGGCTGGACGCGGTGCTGGCCGACAGCCCGCGACGCTGGAGCATCGTCATGGTCCACCAGCCGATGTTCTCGCCGCGCCAGGACCGCGACAACGCCTTGCTGCGCGAACACGTGCTGCCGGTGCTGGAGCGGCGCCGGGTCGACCTGGTGCTGCAGGGCCACGACCACGTCTACGGCCGTCGCGGCGGGCTGCGGGCCGGCCAGGCGACGCCGCAGTACCTGGTCTCGGTGGCCGGCGCCAAGCAGTACCGGCTCTCGCCCGAGGCGCGCGCGACGATGGCGCCGGTGGCCGAGGACACCCAGCTGTTCCAGGTGATCCGGCTCGACGGCGCACGCCTGCGCTACGAATCGCGCACCGCGACCGGCCGCCTGTACGACGCCTTCGAACTGGTGCGCGAGGGCGGGGCGACCCGGCTGGTCGAGCAGGCCGACGGCCGCATCGGCGAGCGCGCCTGCGCCCGCGCGCGGACCCCCAAGGGGCGTGCCGACCGGTGCTGGGAGTGATGCGCCGCCGCTTCGCCGCCGGTCGAATCCACCCGTTTCCCCAGGAGCCGAACCCATGCACGTGCTGATCCGTCGCGTCGCCGCGGTGGCGCTGCTTTCCTGCCTGTCCTGGCCGGCTCTCGCCGGGCAGGAGCAGGCGCCCGTCCGTCATCCGTTGCAGGCGTCCCAGCCCAGGCAGGCACCGGAGGAGGTGTTGCTGGCGGTGGAGATCCCGGCCGGGAGCTTCACCAAGTACGAGATCAATGAGGAGGGCCTGCTGTTCGTCGACCGTTTCCAGTCGATGCCGGTGGTCTACCCGGCCAACTACGGCTCGATGCCGCGGACCCTGGCCGGCGACGGCGATCCGCTGGACGCGCTGGTGCTGACCCGCGAGCCCCTGCATCCGGGCGTGCTGCTCCGCTTCCGCCCGATCGGAGTGCTGCGCATGCTCGACAAGGGCGAGCACGACGAGAAGATCGTCGGCGTGCCGGTCGACAAGGTGGATCCGACCTATGCGCGGATCCGCGACCTGGCCGACCTGCCGGAGATCGAGCGGCAAAGGATCGAGGCGTTCTTCCGGATCTACAAAGACCTGCCGGAAGGCAGCAACCCGGTGCAGCTGTCGGGCTGGGGCGATGCGGCCGAGGCCAGGGCGCTGATCGGCCGGGCGCTGGAGCGGTACCGAGGGGAGTGAGGCGGCAACGGCAGGGCTTCCGGTTGCATGACTTCGGAGGGAGTCCGCCGTCCCGAGGGGCGCGCCGCATGCCCAAGGCACGGCGGCCCCTTCCCGAAGTCAGCGCTTGAGCCTCGTTTTAGCCCTTCAAGCGACTCGCGCCTTCAGGCGGCCGCCACCTGCTCCCGACGCGGCCCTTCGCGCAGGGCGCGGCCGACCATCGATACCAGCAGGTCCAGCTCTTCCTCGTCCATGGCGAAGTGCGGGGTGAAGCGCAGCGAGTTCTCGCCGCCGTGGATCACGTTGACCCCGTGCGTGCGCAGCCATTCCTCGGTGGAGTTGGCGCCATAGCACTTGAACTCCGGCGACAGTTCGCAGGAGAACAGCAGGCCGGTGCCCTGGACCTTGGTGATCAGCCCGCCCAGCTCGGCCTTCAGCGCTTCCAGCTTCTGCACCGCCTGGGCGCCGCGCACGCGGATGTTCTGGCGCACCTGCGGGGTCAGCAGCCCAAGCGTGGCGCAGGCCACGTCCAGCGCACGCGGGTTGGTGGTCATGGTGTTGCCGTACACGCCCTTGCGGTACAGGCCCGCGGCATGCGCGGTCACCGCCAGCACCGACAGCGGGAACTGGGCGGCGTTGAGCGCCTTGGAGTAGGTCTCCATGTCCGGCGGATCGATGCCCTCGAAACCGGGGTAGTCGACGATCGAGAGCACGCCGTGCACGCGCAGGCCGGCCTGGATCGAGTCGACCAGCAGCAGGCTGCCGTGGGCGCGGGTCAGTTCGCGGGCGGCCTTGTAGAAGTCCACCGGCACGGCGCGGCCCGGGTCGCCTTCGCCCATGACGGGCTCGAGGAACACCGCCTCGATGAACCAGCCGTTGGCCTGGGCGTCGGCGAAGGCTTTGCGCAGGGCGGCGATGTCGTACGGCGGCACCACCAGCACCGAATCCTCGTTGCGGTAGCTGGCCAGGTGCTGGCGGTAGGTGCGGCGAGTGGAGTCCGAATACAGCGCCGGGCGGTCGGTGCGGCCGTGGAAGCTGCCCTTGACCACCAGGCGCTTGATGGTGGCGCCGGCATGGCGCGCGCCCGGATCGGTCTGCAGCTTGGCGTTGATGTCGACGATGCGGCAGGCCAGGCCCACGGCCTCGGAGCCGGAGTTGAGGCACATGAAGCGCTCGAACGGGCAGCCGCCGCGACCGTGGCCGATCTCGGCGCGCAGCGCCTGGACGAAGCGCCGCTGCGAGGGGCTGGGGGTCATGATGTTGGCCATGACCTGCGGCCGGGCCATCGCCTCGAGCACCTCCGGCGGCGCGTGGCCGAAGCCGAGCATGCCGTAGCCGCCGGCGTCGTACAGCACCGCGCCCTTGAGGGTCACCACCCACGGGCCGCGCGCGGCCAGGGCGATGTACGGAGTCACGCAGTCATCGGCGTAGAAGTTGACGAAACCCTGCTGGACGGCGGCGATCTGCGCCTCCTCGTCCAGGTCGAGCAGGTCGGCCAGGTCGGCGTGCTGGCGCGCGTACCCGGCGCCGGCGGCCTCGATCGCGGCGCGCAGGTCCGGGTGGCCGGCCGCCAGGCGCTCCAGGGTGGCGTCGTCCAGGCCGGTGGTCAGGCGGTTTCCGGCATGGGCGCGCAGCGGGGCGAGTGGGGCGAGAACGGACATGGCAGGCCTCCGGTTCGGGCCGGGCGGCCGGGGCGACAGGTGGTCGCTGGGGCCGGTCCCGGCGGGGCGGTGGTCGCCCGGCGTGGTCGCGGGGCGCGTTCACCCCCATCTTAAGGGGGCCGGATCGTCACATGGCAGCTGTATTCCGGCGAATAGGCGCTAGTATTTCGGCGAATCGACGAAAAATGGCGTCGCCATGAAACTATCTGCCGCCGACGAACGCCTGCTGTCCCTGCTGCGCGAGAACGCGCGCCAGTCCACCGCCGAGCTGGCGCGCCGGCTCGGGCTGTCGCGGACCACGGTGCAGAGCCGGATCGACCGGCTGGAGAAGCAGGGGGTGATCCGCGGCTACTCGGTGCGGCTGGACGACGGCTACGAGCGCGACCGCATCCGCGCGCACATCCTGATCACCGTCTCGCCCAAGCGCGCGCCGGCGGTGGTCAAGGCGCTGGCCGAGATGCCCGAGGTGCGCGCGCTGCATTCGGTCAGCGGCGTCCATGACCTGGTGGCGCTGGGCGTGGCCGCCGACGTCGGCGCCATGGACGAGCTGACCGACCGCATCGGCGCGCTGGAAGGCGTCGAGCGCACCTCGTCCTCGATCATCCTGTCGACCAAGTTCGAGCGCTGAAGACCGGCCGGGCCGGCGCGCGGCCGTACAATGCCGGCCCCCCACGCGCCGCCACCGCCTTGAAGAAGTCCGATTTCCACTACGACCTGCCCGAGGAGCTGATCGCGCAGGCGCCCCTGGCCGAGCGCTCGGCCAGCCGGATGCTGGTGGTGCCGCCCGGCGAAGGCGACTTCGCCGACCTGCACGTGCGCGACCTGCCGGAGCTGCTGCAACCCGGCGACCTGCTGGTGTTCAACGACACCAGGGTGATCCCGGCGCGGCTGTTCGGGCAGAAGGAAAGCGGTGGCCGGGTCGAGATCCTGATCGAGCGCCTGCTTCCCGACGCGCACGCGCGGGGGCAGATGCGCGCCAGCAGGTCGCCCAGGCCCGGCTCGAGGATCGAGCTCGATGGCGGCGGCCAGGCCGAGGTGGTGGGGCGCGAGGATGCATTTTTTGTCGTGCGCTTCGAGGTGGACGAGCCGCTGGAGCAATGGCTGGCCCGGGTCGGGCGCCTGCCGCTGCCACCGTACATCCAGCGCCAGCCCGACGCGGCCGACGCCGAGCGCTACCAGACCGTGTTCGCGCGCGAAGTCGGCGCGGTGGCGGCGCCGACCGCCGGCCTGCATTTCGACCACGCCCTGCTGCAGCGCCTGCGCGAGCGCGGCGTGGAGTTCGGCCACGTCACCCTGCACGTGGGCGCGGGCACCTTCCAGCCGGTGCGGGTAGAGGACGTGCGCGAGCACCCCATGCACAGCGAGTGGCTCAACGTCGGCGCCGAACTGGTGGCGCAGATCCGCCGCACCCGCGCTGCCGGCGGGCGGGTGGTCGCGGTGGGCACGACCGTGGTGCGCGCGCTGGAGAGCGCGATGCGCGATGGCGAACTGCAGCCGTTCGCCGGCGAGACCCGGATCTTCATCTTCCCCGGCTACAGGATCCGCAGCGTGGACGCGCTGGTGACCAACTTCCACCTGCCGGAAAGCACGCTGCTGATGCTGGTCTCGGCCTTCGCCGGGCAGGAGCGGATCTTCGCCGCCTACCGCCATGCGGTGGAGCAGCGCTACCGCTTCTTCTCCTACGGCGACGCGATGCTGCTGTGGGGCCTGGAGGACTGAGGCCCCGCCCGGCTCATAGCGGGCGCTTGCCCGGATCGCCCTGGACCTCGCGCACCAGCTTCGGCACCAGGTAACCGGACAGGCGCGCGGCCAGCTGCCGGTGCAGTTCGCGGGCGCGCTCGTCCTCGACCTCGAAATGTGCCGCGCCCTGGATCCGGTCCAGCTGGTGCAGGTAGTAGGGCAGCACGCCGGCGGCGTAGCTGCGTTCGGACAGGTCGGCCAGCGCGTCGACCGAATCGTTGACCCCGCGCAGCAGCACGGCCTGGTTGAGCAGCTGGGCGCCGGCCCGGCGCAGGCGGGCCAGGGCCTGGTCGACCGGGGCATCGAACTCGTTGGCGTGGTTGGCGTGGATCACGAACGCCACCGGCCAGGGCAGGGCCGACATCCACTCCACGAAGGCCTCGTCGATGCGCTCGGGCAGCACCACCGGCAGGCGGCTGTGGATGCGCAGGCGGCGGATGTGCGGGATCGCCGCCAGCTGCGCGCTCAGCTCGGCCAGCTTGGGCGTGGCCAGCGACAGCGGATCGCCGCCGGACAGGATCACCTCGTCGATGCCCGGATCGGCTGCGATCGCGGCCACCGCGCCGGCCCAGCCGTCGCGCGCGGCGGTCTCCTCGGCGTAGGGGAAATGGCGGCGGAAGCAGTAGCGGCAGTTGACCGCGCAGCTGCCGGTGGCCACCAGCAGGGCGCGGCCGCGGGACTTCTGGATCACGCCGTCGGCCTTCTTGGCCAGGCCGTCGCCGACCGCGTCCAGGGCGAAGCCGGGCACGATCCGCTCCTCGTCCAGCACCGGCAGGACCTGGCGCAGCAGCGGGTCGTGCAGGTCGCCGGGGCGCATGCGGGCAACGAATCCACGCGGCACGCGCATGGCGAACTGCGACGCGGCGGCCTCCGAGATCCCGGCCGCCACCGCGTCCAGGCCCAGCAGGGCCAGCAGCTCCCGCGGGTCGCGTACGGCCTCGCGCCACAGGCGCTGCCAGCGCGGGGTGGCGGGAACGGGGGCGGGCGCCAGCACGGGCTCCGGCTGCATGGGCGTGGGGGCTGCAGGTATCATGTGCGGTCTGGAGGACGGCCCGGCCGAGACGGCGGGGCGCCTGCACATTCTAACCGCCGCCACCAACTTGCCGGCCGCCGCTTGGCGGCCACGCCATACCCCAAGGAGTTCCCATGGCCTCTTACGGCATGAACGACGTCAAGAACGGGATGAAGATCCTGGTCAACAACGAGCCCGCGATCATCACCGACACCGAGTACGTCAAGCCGGGCAAGGGCCAGGCCTTCACCCGCGTGAAGTACCGCCAGATCCGCACCGGCCGCGTGCAGGAAATCACCATGAAGTCGACCGACTCGGTCGAGGCCGCGGACGTCGTCGATACCGACATGCAGTACCTGTACAACGACGGCGAGTACTGGCACTTCATGCAGCAGGAGACCTTCGAGCAGGTCCAGGCCGACAAGGCCGGCGTCGGCGACGCCGCCAAGTGGCTGAAGGGCGAGGAGGACTGCGTGGTCACCCTGTGGAACGGCAACCCGATCCAGGTCACGCCGCCGAACTTCGTCGAGCTGCGCATCGTCGAGACCGACCCGGGCGTGAAGGGCGACACCGCCGGCACCGGCGGCAAGCCGGCCACCCTGGAGACCGGCGCCGTGGTCCGCGTTCCGCTGTTCGTGGCCCAGGACGAGATCATCCGCGTCGACACCCGCTCCGGCGAGTACGTCTCCCGCGTGAAGTGACGAGCCGGCCCGTGGCCGCCGCTGGCGGCCGCGGCCTTGGCGGATCGTCGTCATCCCGGCGTAAGCCGGGGTAGCGCCCTTGCAGGGGCGCCGCCGCACCCATGCGCGCGGATTCCCGCGTCTGGCGAGCGTCCCAGGGTGATCGGGTGGCTGGCAGGCCAGCCCAGCGCCTTCCAGATCCACGGCTTGCCGCGGGCGTCGTGGCATCGACACCGCGCAACACCGCATTCGCAGGCCGTCATACCTCCGCGATCGAAGTCGCCAGGTCCCCGCTTGCGTGGGGACGGCGGTGGTTGGTCCGCTGCGGCTGGAACATGCGTGACGCATCCGTCCCACGCTGGGATGATGTCCTCCAATAACAACAACGAACCGGGCAGGAACGCATGACCGACACTATCCCCCAGGCCTGCGACCTTCTCATCGAAGCCGGCTGGGTCGTCCCGGTCGAACCGCACGGCGTGGTCCTGGAGGATCACGCGGTCGCCGTTTCCGGTGGCCGCATCGTGGCGGTGCTGCCGACCGCCGAGGCCCGCGCGCGCTTCTCCGCGACCGAGGTCGTGCAGCGTCCCGACGCGGCGCTGATCCCGGGGCTGGTCAACGCCCACACCCACAACCCGATGACCCTGCTGCGTGGCGTCGCCGACGACCTGCCGCTGATGACCTGGCTGCAGCAGCACATCTGGCCGGTCGAAGCCGCGGTGATCGGGCCGGAGTTCGTCGCCGACGGCATGGCCCTGGCCATCGCCGAGATGCTGCGCGGCGGCACCACCTGCGCCAACGAGAACTACTTTTTCCCGGACGTGCAGGCCGCGGTCTACAAGAAGCACGGCTTCCGCGCCCTGGTCGGCCTGCCGGTGATCAATTTCCCCACCGCTTGGGCGCGCAGCGACGACGAGTACTTCGACAAGGCTGGCGAGGTGCACGACCAGTGGCGCGACGATCCGCTGATCGCCACCGCCTTCGCCCCGCACGCGCCGTACACCGTCAGCGACGCCAACTTCGAGCGGGTGCGGATGCTGTCCGACCAGCTCGACACCCAGGTGCACCTGCACACCCACGAGACCGCGCAGGAAGTCGCCGACTCGCTGAAGGAATACGGCCAGCGTCCGCTGGCGCGACTGGACCGACTGGGCCTGGTCAACGACCGCCTGATCGCGGTGCACATGACCCAGCTGACCGAGGCCGAGATCCACCTGTGCGCCGAACGCGGCGTGCACGTGGCGCACTGCCCCGAGTCCAACCTCAAGCTGGCCTCCGGCTTCTGCCCGGCCTGCGCCCTGCAGCGCGCAGGCGTCAACCTGGCCATCGGCACCGACGGCTGCGCCAGCAACAACGACCTGGACATGCTCGGCGAGCTGCGCACCGCGGCCCTGTTGGCCAAGGCCGTGGCCAACGACGCCACCGCCCTGGACGCGGCGACCGCCCTGCGCGCGGCCACCCTGGGCGGCGCCCGCGCGCTGGGTTTCGGCGAGCGCATCGGTTCGATCGAACCGGGCAAGGAGGCCGACCTGGTGTGCGTGGACCTGTCGGCGCTGGAAACCCAGCCGCTGCACCACGTGCTGTCCCAGCTGGTCTACGCCACCGGCCGCCAGCAGGTGACCGACGTGTGGATTGCCGGCCGCCGCAAGCTGGATTCGCGCGAGCTGGTGGATATCGACACCGCCGCCGTGCTCGCCAATGCCCGCCAGTGGCGCCAGCGCATCGCCGCGCTCGGCCGCTGAAACCTGCAACCGGTGGCCGCGCATCGCGCGGCCGTCGCGGAAGGCTGGCCTACAATGGCCGCCTCGCGGAGGAATGACGATGATGACCCACGCCGAAGCCGACACCGGCGCCAACTACCACCAGGCCGAGCTGGACAAGTTCGCCGCGCTGGCCAACCGCTGGTGGGACCCGGACGGCCCGCAGCGGGCCCTGCACGTGCTCAACCCGGTGCGCCTGGACTATGTCGCCAGCCGCGTGCCGCTGGCCGGCAGCACGGTGCTGGACGTGGGCTGCGGCGGCGGCATCCTCAGCGAGGCGCTGGCCCGCAGCGGCGCGCGCGTGACCGCCGCCGACCTGGCTCCCGAACTGGTCAAGGTGGCGCGCCTGCACTCGCTGGAGTCCGGCGTGCAGGTCGAGTACCTGGTGCAGTCGGTGGAGGCGCTGGCCGGGGAGCGTCCCGGCAGCTTCGACGCCGTCACCTGCATGGAGATGCTCGAGCACGTGCCGGATCCGGGCGCGATCATCGCCGCCTGCGCGAAGCTGCTGCGGCCCGGCGGCCGCCTGTTCCTGTCCACGCTCAACCGCACCCCGGCCGCGTTCGCGCTGGCCATCGTCGGCGCCGAGTACGTGGCCCGGCTGCTGCCCAAGGGCACGCACCGCTATGCCGACTTCATCAAGCCCTCCGAGTTGGCGGCCTGGCTGCGCGATGCCGGCCTGCAGCTGGAGGACGTCAGCGGCCTGTTCTACGACCCGCTGCGCCAGCGCGCCAGCCTGTCGCGCCAGACCTCGGTCAACTACCTGGCCTGCGCGGTGAAGCCGTGACGGGTGGGGCAGGGGCGGGGCGTTTCCCGCCGGTCGCACTGTTCGACCTGGACGGCACCCTGCTGGACAGCGCCCCGGACATGGTCGCCACCGCCAACCGCATGCTCGCTGCCCGTGGCCTCGGCCCGGTGGATGCGGACGCGCTGCGCAAGCACGTGTCCAAGGGCGCGCGGGCGATGGTGTCCTTCGTGTTCCCCGAAGCCGAGGGCGAGGCGCACGCCGCGCTGGTGGCGGAGTTCCTCGAGGTCTACCAGCAGGAGCTGGGCCGGCACAGCCGCCTGTTCGACGGCATCGCCGGGATGCTGGAAGCGCTGGAAGCCGCTGGCGCGCGCTGGGGCATCATCACCAACAAGGCCGAGTACCTGGCCCGCGACGTGGTCGCCGGACTGGGCTGGCAGGAGCGTTGCGCGGTGCTGGTCGGCGGCGACACCTATGCCGAGCGCAAGCCGCACCCGCTGCCGCTGCTGGAGGCCGCGCGCACCCTCGGCGTCGATCCTTCCGACTGCGTCTACGTCGGCGACGACGAGCGCGACGTGCTGGCCGCCAAGGCGGCCGGCATGCCCTCGATCGCGGTCCTGTGGGGCTACCGGCTCGACGGCGACGACCCGCTGACCTGGCAGGCCGACCGCGTGGCCGAACGCCCGCACGAACTGGTCACCCCGGCCGCCTGGCCGACCCGGTGACCGCAACCGCCGGCATCCGCGTCCGGCCCGCGGGCTCGCCCGCCGGAGTTTCCATGAGCACACCCACGGCCCTCGACAGTTTCCTGGACAAATGGCGGCAGCGCTGGCCGGAGTGGGCCGTGGCCGAGGTGTTCGTGCCGCAGGCCGAGCGCGACCGGGTCGTGGCCTGGTTCGCCCTGCTGCAGGAGTTCGACGACATCCTCAACATCGCCGGCGACCCGCTGCCGGCCGACGCCAAGCTGGGCTGGTGGGCCACCGAGCTGGCCGACTGGGCCGGACCCCGCTCCCGCCCCCCGCTGGGGCGGATGCTGGAGCCGGTGCCGGCCCCCTGGGACCGGCTGGCCGCCGCGCTGCCGGACCTGGTTGCGGCCCGTGGCCGCGCCGCCGATCCGGAGGGCGCCGTCGCCGCGCTGTCCCGTTACGCGACCGCGGTGGCGGAGGTGGAGGCGGTGGTGCTGGGCGGCCCGGTCGCGGAGGCGGAGCAGATCGCGGTCCAGGTGCTGGCCGGGCGGTTGTCCGAGCTTGGCCAGGCGGCCGTGCCGCAGAGCCTGCTGGGTGGGGATTCGGGCACCGCCCAGGCCGAACGCGCGCAGCGGTCGTGGGCCGGCGTCCTGCTGTCCCGTTGGCACGGGCGCGTCCCGGGCGCGGTGCCGCGCCGGATCTGGGCGGCCCTGGCGCGTGGAAGGCTGCGTCCGCAGGCCGCCGGACGCAGCGCCGGCGCGCACCCCCTGCGCATCCTCTGGAGCGCCTGGCGGGCAGCCCGGGGCTGAACCGGGGCCGCCGGCCGGCACACTCCGTCCCGCTGTCGCGCCGGGGCCGGGGGGCCCCAGCCGTTACAATGGCCCGCACTGGTCCGGCGCTTCCTGCCCGCGTGGCCCGAAGCGGACGCTCCGCCGTCCGGCCGGATGCTCCCCCCGAACATCGAATCCTCCCCATGGCCCTTCCTGCTCCCGATCTCTCCCGCGCCGGCGAACTGTTGCCGGACGTCGCCCACCAGCCGGCCGCGCTGGCCCGTCCGCTGGACTGGGTCGGCATGGAGGGCATCGCCATCCCGGTGCGCGTGCCCGACGGCGCCGGCGGCCATGTCCAGGTCGCCGCCCAGGCCGACCTGTCGGTGAACCTGCATCGCGCCGGCGAGCGCGGCATCCACATGTCGCGCCTGTACATGCGGCTGCAGGAGGAGCTGGCCCGGCACGAAGTCACCCCGGCCGGCCTGCGCCACATCCTGCAGGCGAGCATCGAATCCCAGGCGGGCCTGGCCACCCGCGCGCGCCTGCGCCTGCGCTACGAGGCGCTGCTGCTGCGCCGCGCCCTGCGCAGCGACAACGCCGGCTGGAAGCGCTATCCGGTGGAGATCGAGGCGCTGCTGGAGGACGGCCACCTGAAGTTGGTGCTCGGCTTCGGCCTGGAGTACTCGAGCACCTGTCCGTGCTCGGCGGCGCTGTCGCGCCAGGCCAACGCCGCGCGCCTGCGCGCCGACTTCGGTGATGCCGAAGCGCTGCGGGTCGAGGAAATCGCGCAGTGGCTGTCCTCGGAGCGCGGCATGGCCGCCACCCCGCACGCGCAGCGCAGCGAGGCCAAGGTGCGCGTTGAGCTGCGTCCGCAGTTCGACGAACTGCCGCTGGTGGCGCTGATCGATGCGCTGGAGGCTTCGCTGGGCACCCCGGTACAGACCGCGGTCAAGCGCGAGGACGAGCAGGCCTTCGCCGAGCTCAACGCCGCCAACCTGATGTTCTGCGAGGACGCCGCGCGGCGCGTGGCCTCGGTGCTGGCGGCCGACCCGCGGATCGAGCACTACCAGGCCACGGTGTCGCACTTCGAGAGCCTGCATCCGCACGACGCGGTGGCCAGCGTGAGCGGCAGCGGCCCGGCCGCGTAAGCCTCGCCGGCACGCCGCGGCCTGCGTCAGGGCCGCACGCAAAGAAAAAGGGCGCGGCGAGGCCGCGCCCTTTTTCGTCCAGCGGGTCAGAAGTTGACCGTAAACCGGGCGTTGATGCCGGTGTCGTTGGCCACGTCGGCATCGACATGGCTCAGGCCCAGGTCCAGCTGGCTGTTGGCCGAGAGGCGCGCGGCCGCGCCGATCTGGAGCAGCAGGGCCTCGTCGCGGATGGCCGGGCTGGCCACGTCGAACGCCTCGCCGCCGTCGACCAGGCCCAGCCGGGCGTGCCGGACCTGGTCGCCGCTGGCATGGCGGTAGCCCAGGTTCGCGCGCAGGCTCAGCCAGGCATCGGACTGCTCGCTGCCGGGCAGGTGGGTGGCCAGGCGCAGGCCGACGGTGGACAGGTCCGCACGGGCCTCGGCGCCACGGCCGGCCAGGGCCGCCGCGCCGCCACGCTCGCTGAAGCCGTCGGTGTCGACTTCGACATGGGCGTACTGGACGTACGGCTCCAGTTCCAGCCGGCCCCTGGCGAAGCGGTAGCCGACATCGACGAACGTCTGGCTGCTGTCGGCGTCGTAGCGGCTGGCCAGGGCGTCGGAGTAGCCACGGAAGGCGACCGTGCGGTTGACGTCGACTTCGTTCTGGCTGCGGGCATGGCCCAGCGACAGGCCGAAGCTGCCCCACGAGGTGCCGGCATAGACTCCGACGTGGGTGCTGCTGGCCTCGCCGCGCGAGCCGCGGCCACGCACGTTGAAGTCGGTGTCGCCGGTGCCGCCGAACACGCCGATGCGCCAGCCGGCGTCGAAGGCGTGGTCGATGCCCACCAGCACGGCGTTGCCGCTGTACCTGGCCCGCGCCGCGTTGCCGTCGGCGGCGATCTCGCCGCCCTGGTGCTGGATCTCCACCCAGGCGCCGGTATCCCGTCCGGCTTCCACGTCGAACGCGTTGCCGCCGGCCCGGCCCAGGGCCGCATCGCGGACCAGGCGGCTGCCTTCCAGCAGGACCTGCTGGGCGCTGGCGTGGATTTCGCCGGAGAGGCTGTCGAACGCGCCACGGGCCTCGGCGGCCGACAGCTGGGTGGGGGCACGCAGCAGGCTGCTGCTGTCCGGCAGCGCGTCGAGCGAGGCGGCGATGGCCGACTGGTTCGGGGTGCCGGCGGCGGTGGCCAGGGCCGCGCCGCGGATCACGTCCACGCCGAAGGTGCCCGCGTCCTGCAGCAGCGAGACCGACAGGAACGGCGACAGGTTCGAGTTGTCGACCGAGGCGAAGTTGCCGATGATGCCGCCTTCGGCGGTCAGCAGCTGGTACTGCTGGCCGAGCACGAAGGGCTGGCCCGCCTCGGAGCTGAGCACCAGGGTGCCGCCGTTGAGGGTGGCGGTACCGGTGACGCGCAGCAGGTCGGCCTGGTCCGGCGGCAGCAGTTCGGCCACGAAGCGCGCACCGGCTTCCTGCACGTAGTCGCCGTCGATGGTCAGGGTGCCGATCGAGTTGCCCGGGGCGATGGTGCCGGCCACGCGGGTGTCGCCCAGGGTGCCGCTGCCGCCCAGGGTGCCATCGGGACCGACGTAGGTGGGGGTGCCGGAGACGGTGCCGTTCACCACGGCCATGCCGCCGACCACGTCGAGCGGGCTGCCGCTGAAGCTGCCGTTGACCACCAGGGTGCCGCCTTCGACGCGCACGTTGGAGGTGAGGTGGTTGTCGCCGTCGAACTCGAGGATGCCCGAGGTGACGGTGGCGCCGCCGAAGCTGTTGTCACCGGACAGGCGCAGCCAGCCGGCGCCGGACTTGGTCAGCCGGCCCGGGCCGCCGATGTCGTTGGTCCAGTCATCCCATGCGCCGCCTTCCCAGGTCTTGATGCCACCGGCGGCGGCGTTCATCACCACCTCGGTGTCCACGCGCAGCTGGCCGTAGCCTTCGATCGCCTTGCGCAGGTTCAGCAGTCCCCAGCCGTAGACCTCGTCCACGCCGGGCGCGCCCAGGTCGGTGGCGGTGGTCAACATGACGTCGCGTACCTGGGCGGCGGTGAGGTACGGGAAGCGCTCCAGCAGCAGGCCCAGGGCGCCGGTCACGTGCGGGGCGGCCATGGAGGTGCCGGAGTACTTGGCGTACCCCTCGACCCCGATGCGGTCCTCGAGCTCGAAGCGCAGGTTGCCGTCGGAGTCGACCAGCCAGTCGCCGGCCAGCGAGTCCCATTCGTCGCCCACGTCCGTCCCTTCGGCCACCACGGTCGAAAGGACCTCGCTGCCCGGGGCCGCGATGCACCACTCGGCGGTGATGCCGCACTTCATTGAGCGGTTGCTCAGCTGGAGCTGGTCGTTGAGGTTGACCACGCTGACCCAGTACTGCTCGATCTCCGGGAAGACCACGGGCAGGGTGGCCGGCGCGGTGGGCTGCGGGCTGGCCACGCCGGGGTTGGCGATGACGTCGAACGTGTTGCCGGCCGAGAACACCTGGACCATGCCCGAACGCCCCGAGGCGTCCGCGATGGCCCCGACGTAGGCGGCATCCCCCGGATGCAGCAGGATCTGTTCGGTCCGGATCACGGCGTCCGAGGGCGTGTAGACCTCGTAGCCGAAGCCCCAGCTGTGGTTCATCACGTGCACGCCCTGGGCGATGGCCTGGTCGTAGGCGTAGCCCAGTGCGCTGCCGCTGGGGTTGGTCGTAACCGTGAGGCACTCATCGAAGCCTGCGAGGCAGTCGTAGTCGTACAGGGTGAGTGCGTCGTTGAACATGCGCACGGCGCTGAGGGCGGCGCCGAAGGCGACGCCGTGCATGCCGCTGCCGTCGCGGTTGGCCGCGATGGTGCCCGCCACGTGGGTGCCGTGGCTGTCGAACTTGTAGAAGACATTGCCGGCGAGGAATTGCCAATCCGGCGCGAGGTCGGCTGGATCGACCAGGAGGAAGTCCTCGGCCGTGACGGCGGGCTTGTCGCCTTCGGAGTAGAAGCAGGTGCCGGACGCGTTCCACACCACGCCGGTGTCCGCGCAGCGGGAGCCGTCGGCCAGCAGGTCGGCCATCACCAGGGCGCGATGGTCCTTGCCGGCGAATTCGGAGTGATGGAACGCGGTGCCGGAGTCGACCAGGCCCAGGCGCACGCCGGCGCCGCTGAGGCCGCGCGCATAGGCGTACTGCGCGTTGATGGCGGCCAGGCCCCAGTCGGCCTCGAATTCATCGTCGACCCAGCCATCGGGGTCGGACGGGTTGGAGGGCGTAACCGCGGTCCAGCGGCGGCTGAAGGCGTCGCCCGGCAGCGGGGCCTGGGCGAGCGCCATGGCCACGGCCGGATTCGCGGCACGGAAGGCGCTGGCGATCGCGGCCTTGGCGGCCTGCTGCTGCAGGGTATCCAGCCCGGCGGCAGTGGCGGGAACCGAGGCGAGGGAGGCGAGGCCAGTGGCGATGGCAAGGGCCAGCGCCGAGTGCCCACGGGGCCCGCGGCCGCGGAGGCAGAACGTCTTGTTCATTGGAAATCCTTGTCTGTTAGGGCCGCCGCGTCGTGCGCGACGACGGAGTGGACGCTAGCTTTATCCGGTGTTCAGGACAACGGTCGCGGCCGCGCGATCCGACGAACGTGCAAGGCCGGCGTCACTGGCGGTCCATGGTTCGGCAGTGCCACTGGGTAGCGCGCGGGGGCGGACGCACATCGCGTAGGCATGCGTGTCAGCGGAGACGGCTCCCGCGGCGTGCTGGTGCGCCGCCCGGGTCAGGGCGGCTCAGCGCGGCGTGATCGTGATCCGGAACGGCACCGGACTTGCGCGCCCGGATTGCCTGACACGGATGACATGGACGCCGGGTGCTTCCGGGGCCTGGAGGCGGATTTCTCCTCCGGCCTGGGCTTCCACATGCTCGCCGAAGGCTTCGACCACCGCGCCGACCGGGACGCTGATGGTGAAGGTCTCGCCGGCCGCGGCCGTGCGCGGCACCCGCATCCCGGTATTGGGTACCAGCTCGCCAGGGGACGACCGGGGCGGTATCGGATGGCGATGCGCAGGAAGCGGAACATCGCC
>NZ_PDWP01000040.1 GCF_010093235.1 Pseudoxanthomonas suwonensis
GGACACTGGGGTCTGGCGCGGGGCAGGCTCCACCACCGAAGGGCAATGCCACGGATGGCGCCCCTGGCCGTCGCGCGGTCCGGAGGGCCGGTACCCGCGGCCAGGCGGCGTCCGCCGCACCGTTCGCGGCGGGGAACGAGGTCCCACGACCTGTTTCTCCTAGCGGCGGACGCGGGCGCCGGGTGAGGCTCCCGCCATGGCCTGTTGCCGGATCAGTGACGGTCGCCGCGGTTTGCCCTGCCGGCCGCCGCGCACGCCGGCCGCGCGATGTCCCCACAGCGTCGATGTTGCATGGCAACATCAGGCCACTCCCTGCCCTCCGGTTTCCGATGCCGCGCGTCCTCCTGGTCAACGACACGGACAAGCCGATCGCCGAGCTGCGGCAGGCGCTGGCCGATGCCGGCTGCGAGGTGCTGTCGCACGTCTCCACCGCGGGCCTGCTGCGCGCGGTGCAGGAGCAGCAGCCGGACGTGGTGATCCTGGACGTCGAATCGCCCTCGCGCGACACCCTCGAACAGCTGGCCATCGTCGACCGGCATGCGCCGCGCCCGGTGGTGATGTTCTCGGCCGACGGCGACGAACGCCTGATCCGCGAAGCGCTGGGTGCCGGCGTGGCCGCCTACGTGGTCGACGGGCTGGCGCCGGGACGGCTGGCGCCGATCCTGCGCGTGGCCATGGCCCGCTTCGAGCAGCAGGCGCATGTGCGCCAGCGCGTGGACGAGCTGGAGCAGCGCCTGCAGGACCGCAAGGACATCGAACGCGCCAAGGGCCTGCTGATGGACCGCCGCGGCATGGCCGAGGCCGAGGCCTACGCCGCGCTGCGCCAGCAGGCGATGAAACAGGGCCTCAAGCTCGCGGACGTGGCGCGCCGCATCCTGGCCATGGCCGACCTGCTGGGCTGACCGCATGACCGATACCCGCGCCACCACCGCCTTCCTCCGCCCGCTGGACGTGGGCTTCATGCCGCTGCTGGACGCCGCGCCCCTGCTGGCCGCCTCGCACCTGGGCCTGGACCGGCGCCACGGCCTGCAGCTGCGCCTGCACCGACAGCCGTCGTGGGCCACGCTGCGCGACCGCCTGCTCACCGGCGCGCTGGACGCGGCGCAGGCGATGTCGGCGATGGTGCTGGGCGTGCAGGCGGGGATCGGCGGGCCGCAGGCGGACCTGGCCATCCTGCTGGGGCTCAACCGCAACGGCCAGGCGATCGTGCTGTCACCGGCGCTGGCCGCCGGCCTGGCCGAGGGCGGTCCGCTGCCGGAGCTGCTGCGCGCGCTGCCGCGCCGGCCGGTATTCGCCCAGACCTTCCCCACGGGCACCCATGCGCTCTGGCTCTACTACTGGCTCGCCGCGCAGGGCGTGGATCCGCTGCGCGACATCGAGGCGGTGACCCTGCCGCCGCCGCGCATGCCGCGGGCGCTGGCGGCCGGCGAGATCGACGGCTTCTGCGCCGGCGAACCCTGGGGCGCGGAGGCCGAGAACCTGGGCGGGGGCCGGCGCGTGGTGACCAGCGGGCAGTTGTGGCCCGGGCATCCGGAAAAGGTGCTGGCGACGCGCCGCAGCTTCGCCGCGCTGGAACCGGAGGTGTCGGTCGCGCTCACCGCGGCGGTGCTGGACGCCTGCCGCTGGCTTGACGCCGATCCGGACCATCGTCGCCAGGCCGCGCAGTGGCTGGCGGCCGACGACGCGATCGGCGTGCCGGCGCAGCGCCTGCTCGCCGGCCTGCTGCCGGCGGGCGAGCCCGGCCAGGTCCTGCAGTTCCACGCCGATGGCCAGGCGAACTTCCCGTGGATTTCCGATGGCCGCTGGATCCTCGGCCAGTTCCGCCGCTGGGACTGGCTGCCGCCGGCGGATGGCGACGAGGCCTGGCTGGCGGATGTGTTCCGCACCGGCAGCTACCGCGAGGCGGCGGCGATGCTGGGCGTGCCGGTGCCGCATGGGGATTCGCGCCCGGGCGCACCGACGCCGTCCTGAGCGCAACGTGCACGGGCACGGTGCGCGATGGCACCGCCGAGGTGCATGAGGCCGGCCAGTTGCGCCCGCCGGCTGTTCGACCTGGCGTCCAGGCAATCCCGCGAAACCAAGGCACAGCAAGGCTTCGCGTGACTTGTGCTGCACCCCAGCGGACGTTGGCACGCTGATTGCGTAGTCCATGGTGCGGGTGCAACGAGGTGCCCGCACCAAAACCTGCAAGTCCGGCCAACGGCGGCCGGCACGAAGACAACGGCGTCTTCCGGCCACCCGGCCGGGAGGCGCTTTTTTGTTTCCAGCTCCGCGGTGCCCCCACCGCTGCCAGGAGAGACCCGGATGGACCGTTCGTTCTGGAAAGCCGGACACACGCCGACCCTGCTGTCGGCCTTCCTCTACTTCGACCTCAGCTTCATGGTCTGGTACCTGCTGGGCCCGATGCAGGTGCAGATCGCGCAGGCGCTGCAACTGGACACCCAGCAGCGCGCGCTGATGGTGGCCGTGCCGATCCTGTGCGGTGCCGTGCTGCGCCTGTTCCTCGGCCTGCTGGCCGACCGCATCGGCGCCAAGACCACCGGCGTGCTGGCGCAGATCGTGGTGATCGCCGCGCTGGCCGTGGCCTGGCGGCTGGGCGTGCACAGCTTCGGCCAGGTGCTGCTGCTGGGCGCGGTGCTGGGCGTGGCCGGAGCCTCGTTCGCGGTGGCGCTGCCGCTGGCCTCGCGCTGGTATCCGCCACAGCACCAGGGCACGGCGATGGGCATCGCCGGCGCCGGCAACTCCGGCACCGTGTTCGCCGCGCTGCTGGCGCCTGCGCTGGCAGTGGCCTACGGCTTCCAGAACGTGTTCGGCCTGGCCTGCATCCCGCTGCTGCTGGTGCTGGCGGTGTTCTGGACCTGTGCGCGCGAGGCGCCGGTGGTGGTGGCACGCAAGGGGCTGGGCGACTACGCACGGGTGCTGGTCGGCAACCGCGACTCGTGGTGGTTCATGTTCTTCTACGCGATCACCTTCGGCGGCTTCTCCGGCTTCGCCAGCGCGCTGCCGGGCTATTTCCACGACCAGTTCGCGTTCGAACCGAAGGTCGCCGGCTGGGCCACCGCCGCCTGCGTGCTGGCCGGCTCGGTGATGCGGCCGCTCGGCGGCGTGATCGCCGACCGCATCGGCGGCACCCGTTCGCTGCAGGCGGTGTACGCCGCGGTGACGGTGCTGGTGGCCGCCGCGGCCTTGCAGGTGGGCGGCCCGGTGGTGACCGTGGCCCTGTTCGTGCTGACCCTGCTGTGCCTGGGCGCTGGCAACGGCGCGGTGTTCCAGCTGGTGCCGCAGCGCTTCGGCGCCGAGATCGGATTGATGACCGGACTGATCGGCATGGCCGGCGGCGTCGGCGGCTTCCTGCTGGCGGCCGGGCTGGGCGTGGTCAAGCAGCAGGCCGGCAGCTACGGCCCGGGGCTGTGGCTGTTCGCCGGCATCGCCCTGGCGGCCTCGCTGTGCCTGGTCGGGGTGAAGCAGCGCTGGCGCGTCGGCTGGGCACGCCTCGGCGACGCCCGCGTGTAGCGGTTCCTTCAGTTCCTTCCTCCCCCACAGCAGGCAGACCGCCATGAGCTACGTGAGCCCCTCCGAACTGGCCGCGAAGATGGTCGACGCAGGCCAGGCCAAGATCCTGATGTCCACCCGCGACACCGTGATCCGCGCCTACATGGCCGGCGCGATCCTCGCCCTGGCGGCCGCGTTCGCGGTGACCGTCACCGTGCAGACCGGGCAGCCGCTGCTGGGCGCGCTGCTGTTCCCGGTCGGCTTCTGCATCCTCTACCTGCTCGGCTTCGACCTGCTGACCGGCGTGTTCACCCTGTGTCCGCTGGCGGTGATCGACCGCCGCCCCGGCTGCACCTGGCGCGGGGTGCTGCGCAACTGGGGCCTGGTGTTCGCGGGCAACTTCGCCGGCGCGCTGACGGTGGCGGTGTTCATGTCGATCATCGTCACCTTCGGCTTCAGCACCGCGCCGGATGCCATCGGCCAGAAGCTGGGGCATATCGGCGAGGCGCGCACCCTGGGCTATGCCGCCCACGGCGCGGCCGGGATGCTGACCCTGTTCGTGCGCGGCGTGCTGTGCAACTGGATGGTCTCCACCGGCGTGGTCGGGGCGATGGTGTCCTCCCACGTGTCCGGCAAGGTCATCGCCATGTGGATGCCGATCATGGTGTTCTTCTACATGGGCTTCGAGCACTCCATCGTCAACATGTTCCTGTTCCCGAGCGGACTGATGCTCGGCGGGCAGTTCTCCTTCGGCGACTACCTGGTCTGGAACGAGATCCCGACCGTGGTCGGCAACCTGTTCGGCGGCCTGACCTTCGTCGGCCTGACCATGTACGCGACCCATGCCCGCACCGCCGCCGGTGCCGCCCTTGTGCCCCCTGCGCCCGCTTCGTCGCCGGCGCCGGGCGCCACTGCCGGGACCGCCTGAGTGCAGCCGGCCATGGCCAGTCCGACGATGACATCGCACGACCCCTTTGTTGCCATGGAAGGCGACTCCTCCCAGCACGCGGCACCGCTGCGGATCGTGGTCGATCCGCTGACCGGTCCGGAGATCGCGGCGCTGCTGCAGGAGCACCTGGACGAGATGTACCGGCTGTCGCCGCCGGAAAGCGTGCATGCGCTGGACCTCGACCGCCTGCGCGCGCCGGACATCACCTTCTGGAGCGCATGGGATGGCGACGTGCTGCTCGGCTGTGCCGCGCTGCGCGAGCTGGATCCGGCCCACGGCGAGGTCAAGTCGATGCGCACCGTGGCGCGCGCGCGTCGCCGCGGCGTGGCGGCGGCGCTGCTGTCGCGGGTGGTCGAAGAGGCGCGCAGTCGCGGCTACCGGCGGCTCAGCCTGGAGACCGGCAGCCAGCCCGCCTATGTGCCGGCACGCGCGCTGTACGCGCGTGCCGGCTTCCGTCCCTGCGCTCCGTTCGCGGCTTACGTCGAGGACCCCTGTTCCACGTTCATGACCCTGGCCCTGCAGGGGCCAAGCGAGGAAACACGATGAAGAAGCCCAGGCTGGTGGTGGTGGGCAACGGCATGGCCGGCATCCGCACGCTCGAGGAGCTGCTGAAGCTGGTGCCCGGGATGTACGACATCACGGTGTTCGGCGCCGAGCCGCATCCCAACTACAACCGCATCCTGCTGTCGCCGGTGCTGGCCGGCGAGCAGGACTTCGACGACATCGTGCTCAATCCGCTGTCCTGGTACGCGGACAACGGCATCACCCTGCACCTGGGCAAGGAGGTCACCCGGATCGACCGCGTGCGCCGCAGGGTGGTGGCGGCCGACGGCACCGAGGCCGAGTACGACCGCCTGCTGCTGGCCACCGGTTCGGTGCCCTTCATCCTGCCGATCCCCGGCAAGGACCTGAAGGGCGTCATCGGCTACCGCGACATCCACGACACCCGCACCATGATCGAGACCGCGAAGGTGAAGCGGAACGCGGTGGTGATCGGCGGTGGGCTGCTCGGGCTGGAGGCGGCCAACGGCCTCAGGCAGCGCGGCATGGAGGTGACCGTGGTGCACCTGGCCGGCTGGCTGCTGGAGCGCCAGCTCGACCCGGTGGCTGGTGCGCTGCTGGAGAAGTCGCTGCGCGAGCGCGGGCTGGACTTCAGGCTCAACACCTCGACCACGGAGATCGTCGGCAACGAGGCTGGCGAAGTGGCCGCGGTGCGCTTCTCCGACGGCGGGGAGGTCGCCGCCGACCTGGTGGTCATGGCCGCGGGCATCCGTCCCAACACCGCCCTGGCCCAGGCCGCCGGCATCCACTGCAACCGCGGCATCGTGGTCAACGACACCCTGCAGACCTACGACCCGCGGGTGTACGCGGTGGGCGAATGCGCGGCGCACCGCGGCATCGCCTACGGCCTGGTCGCGCCGCTGTTCGAGCAGGCGAAGATCTGCGCCAACCACCTGGCCACCTTCGGCATCGGTATCTACAAGGGCTCGGCGGTGTCGACCAAGCTCAAGGTCACCGGCATCGACCTGTTCTCCGCCGGCGACTTCATGGGCGGGGAGGGGACCGAGGAGATCGTGCTGTCGGATCCGGCCGCCGGCCTGTACCGCAAGCTGGTGATCCGCGATGACCGCCTGGTTGGGGCCTGCCTGTACGGCGACACCGCCGACGGCGCCTGGTACTTCAAGCAGATCAAGGACGGCACCGCGATCGGCGGGCGCCGCGACACCCTGGCTTTCGGCGAGACCGCGATGGGCGAGGCCGGCACCGCCGGCCAGGACCGCGCCGCGACCATGGCCGACACCGATGAGGTCTGCGGCTGCAACGGCGTGTGCAAGGGCACCATCGTCAAGGCGGTGCGCGAGCAGGGCCTGTTCACCGTGGACGAGGTCAAGAAGCACACCAAGGCCGCCAGCTCCTGCGGCTCGTGCACCGGCCTGGTCGAGCAGATCCTGATGAACTGCCTGGGCTCCAACTTCCAGGAGACGCCCAAGACCAAGGCGGTGTGCGGCTGCACCAGCCTTACCCACGGCGAGGTGCGCCAGGCGATCCGCGAGCACCACCTGGTCAGCCACGCCCAGGCCTACGCCTTCATGGAATGGCGCACGCCCAACGGCTGCGCCACCTGCCGCCCGGCGATCAACTACTACATGCTCTCGACCTGGCCGCGCGAGGCGGTGGACGACCCGCAGAGCCGCTTCATCAACGAGCGCGCGCACGCCAACATCCAGAAGGACGGCACCTTCTCGGTGGTGCCGCAGATGAAGGGCGGCGTCACCAATCCCTCCGAACTGCGCCGCATCGCCGACGTGGCCGACAAGTACGCCATCCCCATGGTCAAGGTCACCGGCGGCCAGCGCATAGACCTGCTGGGCGTGCGCAAGGAAGACCTGGTCGATGTCTGGCGCGACCTGGGAATGAAGTCCGGCCACGCCTACGGCAAGTCGATCCGCACGGTGAAGACCTGCGTGGGCAGCGAGTTCTGCCGCTTCGGCACCCAGAACAGCACGCAGATGGGCATCGACCTGGAAACCATGCTGGCCAACATGTGGAGCCCGCACAAGGTCAAGCTCGCCGTGTCCGGCTGCCCGCGCAACTGCGCCGAAAGCGGGATCAAGGACGTGGGCATCATCGCGGTGGATTCGGGATGGGAGATCCACGTCGGCGGCAACGGCGGGATCCGAACCGAGGTCGCGCAGTTCCTGTGCAAGGTGCGCACGGCCGAGGAAGTGAAGGAATACACCGGCGCCTTCCTGCAGCTGTACCGCGAAGAGGCGTACTACCTGGACCGCACCGTGCACTACATCCAGCGCGTGGGCCTGGAATACGTCAAGCGCAAGGTGGTCGAAGACGCCGAAAGCCGGCGCGCGCTGTACGAGCGCCTGCTCTATGCGCTGGAAGGCCTGCCGGATCCGTGGCAGGCGCGGATCGCCGGCGAGCGGCCGCGCGAGTACACGCCGCTGAAGCTGGAGGCGCCGGAGCGGCGCATCCCTGCGACCCTGGAGGACTGACATGCCCACGAATGCCAACTGGATGCGGGTGTGCACGCTCGGGGAAATCCCGCTGCTGGGATCGCGCGTGCTGGACTGCGGGCAGGGGGAGGCCATCGCCCTGTTCCGTCCCGAGGCGGGCAAGGTGTTCGCCCTGGCCGACCGCTGCCCGCATCGCGGCGGTCCGCTGTCGCAGGGCATCGTCGCCGGGGAAACGGTGACCTGCCCGCTGCACGGCTGGAACATCCGCCTCGACGACGGCCAGGCCTGCGCCCCGGACGTGGGCTGCGCCCGCACCTATCCCGTGCAGCTGCGCGGCGATGAGGTGTGGCTGGCGCTGCCACTGGAACCGGCCACGCCGGTGGGCGCAGCGGAGGCGGTGGCCTGATGGATGGCGCCGTCCGCACCGCGCAGGCGCCGCCGGCGGTGGAGCGGCGCACCACCCGCAGCACCTGCTGCTACTGCGGCGTGGGCTGCGGCGTGCTGGTGCACAGCCGGCACGATGCCGCCGGCGAACGCATCACGGGCGTGGAAGGCGATCCCCTGCATCCGGCCAACCTGGGCCGCCTGTGCAGCAAGGGTCGCACCCTGGCCGAGACCGCGCGCAGCCTGCACGGCCGCGCCCTGGTGCCGGAGCTGCGCCACCGCCGCCAGGATCCGCGCCGGCCGGTGGACTGGGCGGTGGCGCTGGACAGCGTGGCCGACCGCCTGGCGAACATCGTCGAGCGCCATGGCCCGGACGCGGTGGCGTTCTACCTGTCCGGGCAGCTGCTGACCGAGGACTACTACGTCTTCAACAAGCTGGCCAAGGGCCTGCTGCGCACCAACAACATCGATACCAACTCGCGGCTGTGCATGTCCGCCGCGGTGACCGGCTACAAGCTGGCCTTCGGCGCCGACGGCCCGCCCACCTGCTACGAGGACCTGGAACACGCGAAGACCGTGCTGTTCGCCGGCAGCAATGCCGCCTGGGCGCATCCGGTGCTGTTCCGGCGGCTGGAGGAGGCGCGGGCGAAGGATCCGGACGTGCGCTGGATCGTGGTCGATCCACGCCGCACCGATACCGCGGCCATGGCCGACCTGCACCTGCAGATCCAGCCCGGCACCGATGTCGCCCTGTTCAACGGCATGCTCCACCACCTGGTGTGGGAGGGGCTGCTCGACCAAGCCTTCATCGACCGCCACACCACCGGTTTCAGCGAACTCAAGCGCCTGCTGCGCGACTACAGCCCGCGCATGGCGGCGGAGATCTGCGGCGTGCCGGTCGAGGACCTGGTGACCGCGGCCGAGTGGTTCGGGCGCAGCCCGGCGTCGCTGTCGCTGTACTGCATGGGCCTGAACCAGTCGGTGCACGGCACCGACAAGAACCAGGCCCTGATCCACCTGCACCTGGCCACGCGCCAGCTGGGCCGTCCGGGGGCGGGGCCGTTCTCGTTGACCGGCCAGCCCAATGCCATGGGCGGGCGCGAGGTCGGCGGCATGGCGACCATGCTGGCCGCCCACCGCGAGATCGCCGATCCGGCGCACCGCGCCGAGGTCGAGGCCTTGTGGCAGCTGCCGCCCGGCAGTCTGTCGCCGCAGCCCGGACTGGCGGCGGTGGAGCTGTTCGAGGCCGTGCGCGCCGGCCGGATCAAGGCCATCTGGATCGCCTGCACCAACCCCGCGCATTCGATGCCCGACCTTGGCCCGGTGCGCGAGGCGCTGCAGCGCGCCGAGCTGGTGATCGTGCAGGAGGCCTTCGCCAATACCGATACCGTGCCTTACGCCGACGTGCTGCTGCCAGCCGCCACCTGGGGCGAGAAGGAGGGCACGGTCACCAATTCCGAACGCCGCATCTCGCGCGTGCGCGCCGCGGTGGCGCCGCCGGGACAGGCGCGTCCGGACTGGTGGATCGCACGCGAGGTCGCGCTGCGGCTGGAAGCGCGACTGGCCGTGCCGGGTGCCGCGCCGCTGTTCGCCGCCGACACGCCGGCGGCGATCTTCGCCGAGCACCGCGCGCTCACCGTGGGCCGTGACCTGGACATCGGTGGCCTCGACTACGAGGTGCTGGAACAACGTGGTCCGCAGCAGTGGCCGTTCCCGGCCGGTGCCACTGAGGGCCACGCCCGTCGCTACGTCGACGGCGTGTTCGCCACAGCCGATGGCCGCGCACGCTTCCACGCCACCCCGTACCGGCCGGTCGCCGAGCCGACTTCGGCGCGTTTCCCGCTGCGCCTGCTGACCGGGCGCCTGCGCGACCAGTGGCATGGCATGTCGCGCACCGGGCGGGTGCCGGCGCTGTACACGCACAGTCCCGAGCCTGCGCTGCGCATGCACCCGGAGGATGCGGCACGGCGCGGGTTCAAGGCCGGCGAGCTGGTGCGCGTGTCCAGCAAGCGCGGCGGCCTGGTATTGCCGCTGGAGCTGTCCGACGAGGTCGGCTCCGGCACCGTATTCGCGGCCATGCACTGGAGCGGCCAGCACCTGGCCAGCGGCGGCATCAACGAGCTCAGCCAGCCGGCGGTCGACGCGCGCTCGCGCCAGCCCGAGCTCAAGCACGCCGCGGTGCGGGTGGAGAGGGCGGACTTCGGCTGGCACCTGCTCGCCGCGCGCCGTGGCGAGGTGCTGGCGATGCACGCGGCCGTGCAGCCGTTGCTTGCGGCCTGCGGCTACGCCTCGGTCACGCTGCAGCCGGACGTGGATCCGGAGGCGGCCGAAGGCAGCGGCTGGTTGGTGCTGCGCGCCGCAGCCGACGGGGCGATGCCAGCCGACTGGCAGGCAGCGCTGGAGAACGCACTGGCCCTGGCCGCCTCCGCCGACACCCTCGAGTACCGCGACGCCCGCCGCGGCCAGCTCAAACGCGTGGCCTGGCGCGCCGTCGGCGGGGCCAGCCATATCGATGGCCTGCTCTGGAGCGACGTCCGTCCCGGCGGCGAAGCCCTGCTGCGCACCGCGCTGGCGGGCGAGCCCTGGCAGGGCTCGCGCCTGGCCGCCTTTGCCGCGCTGCCCGAAGTGGCGCGCGACCCGGTGGTCTGCGTCTGCCGCCAGGTCAGCGAATCGGCGATCCAGGCCGAAGTGCGCGCCGGCGCCGACCTGGCCGCGCTGAAGCAGCGCCTGGGCTGCGGCACGGTCTGTGGCTCCTGTGTCCCGCAACTCACCCGGCTCGTCCGCCAGGCCGCCAGCGCCTGACCGCCGCCCCCCACTGGAGACCCGCCATGGCCCGCGACCCCCGTCACCCTGCCGATCTCCGCCGCCCGCCCGCCGAGGTGGTGCTGCTGTCCGCCGGCCCCGGCGACCTGGAACTGCTGACGCTCAAGGCCGTGCGCGCCCTGCAGCAGGCCGAGGTGCTGCTGCTGGACGAGCTGGTCGATCCCGGCATCGTCGAGCTGGCGCCGCAGGCACGCGTGGTGCGGGTGGGCAAGCGTGGCG
The DNA here is from genome assembly GCF_010093235.1 of Pseudoxanthomonas suwonensis. GTDB lineage: Bacteria > Pseudomonadota > Gammaproteobacteria > Xanthomonadales > Xanthomonadaceae > Pseudoxanthomonas > Pseudoxanthomonas suwonensis. The sequence goes on from NZ_PDWP01000040.1 coordinate 10,837, forward strand.
GCTGCCGCTCCACGCCACAGGCCTTCATCTGCCGGCTGATGCGGCGCTACGCGCTGCAGGGCCTCCGCGTGGTGCGGGTGAAGGGCGGCGAGGCGCTGATGTTCGGCCGTGCGGGCGAGGAGATCGCCTTCCTGCGCGAGGCCGGAGTCCCGGTACGCATCATCAATGGCGTCAGCGCCGCCTTCGCCGCTGCCGCCGCGCTGGGCGTGTCCCTGACCCACCGCCAGCACTGCCATGGTGTGAGCTTCGTCACGGCGCATACCGCCGACCACGGCGAGCCGGACTGGGCGGCGCTGGCGCGCAGCGGCACCACCTTGGCCATCTACATGGGCATGGGCCGGCTGGAGCGCATCGCCCGCGCCCTGCTGGTCCACCTGCCGGGCGACACGCCGGCCGCCGTGGTGCAGGCCGCGTCGCGGCAGGACGAACAGGCCCGGGCCACCACCCTGGCCGGGCTGCTCGCGCTTCCTGCCGCCGGCGAGGGGCTGCCCGGGGTGATCCTGATCGGCGGCGCCCTGGGCGAGGCCGCCGCGCTGGCGGGCAGGGCAGGCGAACCAGAACCGGAGGTCCGCGCGGCCGGCTGACGCGGCCGGCTGACGCGGCCGGGCCACGACAAGGGCGCAGCGGGCCCGTAGGGATTCTCTTAAGAATCGGCCAGGCCCCGGGAAGGGGTGGACACAATGCCGGCCGATCCTGCCCCGAGTCCCCCTGCGATGGAAGCCCTGACCAACCTGCCTTCCCTGCCGCCCCTGGCGCTGCTGCAGCCGGGCGAATTGCCGCCGTCGCCGGCTTCCGATGGAGCCTCCGCGGGTGGCTTCGGGGACATGTTCCAGAAGGTCCTGCACCAGGTCGACGCGGTCCAGCACGAGGCCGCGCGCCAGGTCGAGGCGGTCGAGACCGGCGCCAGCGACGACCTGGTCGGCGCCATGCTCGCCAGCCAGGAGGCCAGCCTCTCGTTCTCGATGCTGATCCAGGTGCGCAACAAGGTCATGGCCGCGTTCGACGACCTCATGAAGACCACGGTCTGAGCGGGCGCCCACGGACGTGATCGAACGCCTCAAGCCCCTGGCCCAGCGCTGGCTCCCCGCCTCGCTGCCGCGCCCGTCCCCGGCCACCCTGTCGCGGCTGCTGCCGGTGGTGCTGCTGGCCCTGGCGCTGACCGCGCTGGGGATGATGTACCTGCACCACGCCGACTCGCGCTACAAGCCGGTGTTCGGCGCGCAGGAGAAGGTGGTGGCGGCCGACGTGATGTCGGTGCTCGACGCCGAGGGCATTCCCTACCGCCTGCACCCGGACACCGGCCAGGTGCTGGTGCCGGACTCGCGCCTGGGCCAGGTGCGCATGCTGCTGGCCGCGCGCGGCGTGGTCGCGCGCCTGCCGGACGGCCTGGAGGTGGTCGACCAGAAGGATCCGCTGGGCGTCAGCCAGTTCGTGCAGGACGTGCGCTTCCGCCGCGGGCTGGAAGGCGAGCTGGTGCAGAGCATCGTCACCCTCGACCCGGTGCAGTCGGCGCGCGTGCACCTGTCGGTGGCCAAGTCCTCCTCCTTCATCCTCAGCGATGGTGACAAGAGCTCGGCCTCGGTGGTGCTGGCGCTCAAGCCGGGACGCCGCCTCAACAAGGAGCAGGTCGCGGCGATCATCGCCATGGTCTCCGGCAGCGTCGCCAACCTCGATCCGGCGCGGGTGTCGGTGGTGGACCAGGCCGGCAACTTCCTGTCGGCCGGCGTCGACCCGGCCAGCCCGCACGGTGGCGACAACAGCGAGCTGGCCACCCGCGTGCGCGAGGAAACCCTGCGCAACATCCAGGACCTGCTCGGCCCCACCCTGGGCGACGGCAACTTCCGCGCCTCGGTGGCGGTGGAAGTGGACCAGGACCGCATCGAGGAAACCCGCGAACAGTACGGCGAGGCCCCGCGCGTCACCCAGGAGGCCACGCGCGAGGAAAACGACAGCGGGGTGATCCCGCTGGGCGTGCCGGGCGCGCTGTCCAACCGCCCCGTGGCGGTGGCCGGTGCCGCCAACGACGCCCCCGAGGGTCCGCGTTCGCAGAAGAACGCGCTCACCCGCCAGTACGTGTACGACCGCAACGTGGTCCAGATCCGGCGCAGCCCAGTGCGGCTCAAGCGCCTGAGCGTGGCGGTGGGGCTGAAGTCGCCGCCGAAGAAGGTGGTGGTGGCGTAGTTGATCGCCACCTGCAGCGGCTCGGGGCCGTCGGGGGGGCCCAGGGCGATGTTGATCGGCGCGGCAGGGGCGACCAGCTGGCCGGTGGTGCCGAACTGCAGGTTGGAGGTGACCGGGCCGGTGCCGTCGTCGACCAGGGTGCCGTCGACGGCGTAGTAGACGGTCACGTCGTTGCCGGCGCCGGGCACGAAGTACTGGCTGAGGGTGTGCTGGCGGCCCAGCGAGTCGTACAGGCTGGAGACCTGCACGCCGTTGTAGGTGGTGGCATCGGCCATGTCGAACGGCGCGGCCGGCGCCTGCCAGTCGGCGGACATGTTGCCGGCGTAGTTCAGCGTGCTGCTGGCGGCGGCGGGCATGGCCTCGGTCGGCACGCTCAGGTCGCCCAGCACGCCGCCGGAGGCGGTGCCGTAGCCCTGCACGCGACGGCCGATGGAGTCCACCACGAAGCCGTCCTTGTCCACGTTGAACTGGCCGACGCGCGAATAGACCATCGCGCCGTTGCTGTCGCGGGCGACGAAGAAGCCGCGGCCCTGGATCGCGGCGTCGAGGCTGCGGCCGGTGGCCAGCACGTTGCCGCCCAGGCTCATCGACTGCGTGGTCGAGCCCACGTACACGCCGCCGGCCTTGCCCTGGGAGTACGCCGAGGCGAAGTTGGCGCGACCGGACTTGAAGCCGTAGCTGCCGCTGTTGGCGATGTTGTTGCTGATCTGGTCGAGCTGGCCGGTGACTGCGTTGAGGCCGCCGAGTGCGATGTTGAATGCCATGGACCGTCAGGCTCCCTGCTGCGAGGTGGTCTGGGTGCCGCCGTTGCGGCCCAGGAATCGGGAGATGTCGCCGGTGCCGACTTCGCCGACGCCGGAGACGTCGAGCACGACCCGGCCCTGCGCATCCAGGCGCACGCCGAGCAGGCGGCCCTGGAGTTCGGCGCGCGGCGCTTCGCCGCTGCCGGTCTCGATCTTCAGGGTGTAGCGGCCGGCGACCAGGCCGTGCTGGCGCGGATCGATGCTGAAATTGATCGTGCCGGCGTCCTGCGGACCCATGGCAATGCGGTGGGTGTTGCCGTCGGCGCCGGTCAGCAGCAATGCCACGTCGGTGGCGGCCGACTGCAGGACGAATACGCCCTTGACCGGCTCGCCGTCGAGGCTGACGCCGCCGGCGGCGACCATCATGTCGCTGCCGACCTGCGCGCCGAGGTTCACCACCAGCATGCTTTCCTGCAGCGCCGCGGAACTGCTGGTCAGGCTGGACAGGGTCTGCATCGTCTCGACCTGGGTCATCGAGGCGAACTGGTTGATGAAGTCCTTGCTCTCCATCGGCGACAGCGGATCCTGGTTGCGGATCTGCGCGACCAGCAGGGTCATGAACAGGTCCGAGACGCTGCCGTTGCCCGCCACCGCGTTGCCGGCGTTGCCGCCGCCCGCGCCGGCCAGCAGCGCGTTGTCAACCGCGGTCATGCTCCTTCTCCCATCTTCAGCACCGCCTGCTGCATGCCGTTGAGGCGCACCAGCACCTCGACGTTGGTGGAGTACGCGCGGGAGGCGGCGAGCATGTCCGCCATCTCCTCGACCGGATTGACGTTGGAGTAGAAGACCATGCCGTTCTCGTCGGCCAGCGGATTGCCGGGCTCGTGGCGCGATTCCAGCGGATCCTGGCTGGTGACCACGTCCAGCACCTGCACCCGCGCGCCGAGGCCGTTGAACACCGAGGCGAACACCGGCTTGCGCGCCACGTAGGCGCTGTCGGCGGTGCCGGCGGTGTCGGCGTTGGCCAGGTTGCTGGCGATGGTGTTCATGCGCACGGTCTGGGCGGCCATGGCCGAACCGGCGATCTCCACGCTCTGCTTGAAGCTCATCGTGCTTACCCGTTGCCCTGGATCGCCGCGGCCAAGGCCCTTGAGCTTCATGTTCACGAAGGTCAGGCTGGTCTGGAAATCGAGTGCGTTCTGCACGAACTCGGCCTGTTCGACCCCGAGCTCGACCGTGTTGCCGTCCTGCGATGGACGGCTGGGGACGCGGTAGAGGGTCGCGTCGGACTGGAACGTCGGCAGCGTCCCGGATGCGCCCAGCGCGGCTTCGTCCAGGCGCGCGCGGAAGTCGAGGTCGCGCGCCTGGTAGCCGGGCGTGTTCTCGTTGGCAAGGTTGGATGCCAGGACCTGCGCGCGCTCGCCGCGCAGCTTCAGTGCCGCCGGATGCAGGCCCAGTGCCTGCCCGAGATTGATACCCATGCCTTCTTCCCGTTCCTCTGGTGGCCGCGGCAACCCACGACCGGGCCGTCGCATGGTAGGGAGGGGGCTGCGCCGGGGGCGGAATCTAAAAAGATCCTGAGCGAACGCCGCCACGTGGCGCGGCTAAGCTGCACGGCATGCCCGCCTTGAGCCGATCCCACCCATTGTCTGCCGCCCGCCGGTGGCTGGCGGCGTGGTCGTTGATGCTCGTCACAGTCGCCGCCACCGCCGCGCCTGCGCCCGGATCCGCGCCGCAGGCCCAGGCGGAAAAGGCGGCGCGTGCCTGGGTGCAGGCGCGCGTCGCTGCGATGGGCGTGGACGGAGCGCGGGTGGAGGCGTCGATGCTGCCGGCCGCGCGACGCATGCCCGAATGCCCTGTTGCGCTGGCCATGCAGGTGGCCGATGTGAAGGACGGCGAGCGCTTCGACCGGTTGCAGGTGGTGGCGCGCTGCCCGGAAACGGGGACCGAGGGGCGGTTCACGGTTCGCGCCTCGGCAGGCGTCGCCGGCGTGGTCGCGCGCGAGGAGCTGCTGGCCGGCGAACCGCTGCAGCCTTCGGCGCTGCAGATGGCGGAGCAGGACCTGGCCGCGTTGCCCGACCTGCTGCTGTCGCCCGAGGAGGCCAGGGGCTTCAGCAGCCGGCGCACCCTGCGACCCGGCCAGCCGCTGCGGCGTTCGCTGCTGCAGGGTGGAAGCGCGGTCGGCCGCGGCCGGCCGGTGCGTATCGTCGCCGGCGGGCGGGGGTTCCAGGGCGCGATCGCGGGCCCCGCGCTGGAGGACGGGGCGGTGGGCGAGGTCGTGCGCATCCGCAACGCCAGCACCGGCAGGCCCGCCAGGGCGACGGTGCTCGGTCCCGGCGTGGTAAGCCTCGAGGCGCAGCCCTAGGCCGCCGCCGCGCGGATCGCAGGCAAACAAAAAGCCCTGCGATGCGGGGCTTTTCTCGTTCCAGGCGGATGGTGGCTACGGGTGGACTCGAACCACCGACCCCAGCATTATGAGTGCTGTGCTCTAACCGGCTGAGCTACGTAGCCGAAAACCCGCGGGCCTGGCCGCGATCCCTGCCGCGCGGGTATCCGGCGCCGGGGAACTGCGAATTTTTCACGTTCCTGGCCGCGCTGTCAATCGGCGCTTGTCGCCCCGTCGGGGGCGTGGCATTGTCGGGACAGTCGAATTTCTTGGAGTCCGCATCGTGATCGATCCGGACGGATACAGGCCGAACGTCGGCATCGTGCTCATGCGCGAGGACGGACAGGTGTTCTGGGCGCGACGGGTGCGCCGGGACGGCTGGCAGTTCCCGCAGGGCGGCATGCGCAGCGACGAAACACCGGTCGAGGCGATGTACCGGGAGCTCTACGAGGAGACCGGGCTGTCCCCCGAACACGTCGAGCTGCTGGGGGCGACCCCGGGCTGGCTGCGTTACCGGCTGCCCGGGCGGGCCATCCGCCGCGGCGGTCCCGGACCGGTTTGCATCGGCCAGAAGCAGGTGTGGTTCCTGCTGCGGCTGGTGGGCGACGAATCCCTGGTGCGCTTCGACGCCACCGACACCCCCGAGTTCGACCACTGGCGCTGGGTGGATTTCTGGTACCCGGTCGAGCACGTGGTGACCTTCAAGCGCGGCGTCTACGCCCGTGCCCTGCGCCATCTGGCGCCGCTGGCGACCAGTAGCGGGGCCAGCCTGCGGCAGATGCCAGGCGCGGCGCAGCAGGCCTGGCTACCCGGCAACAGCGCAGGGCACGACCGCCCGCGCAGGCGTCCACGCCACCAGCACGGCGGGCGTTCATCCGCCTGAACCCAGGGAGGCTCGCCCTGCCGGAATGCAATTGACAACGGTTCTCATTCAGTGTGGAATGACACCCGGTTCAGCCACATGAGACCGCCGTGTACGTCTGCATCTGCAATGGGGTCACCGACCGCCAGATCCGCGAAGCCGTCGAGGGTGGCTGCGAGACCGTTTCCGAACTGACCATGCGTACCGGCTGCGGCGCCACCTGCGGCACCTGCCTGCCGATGGCCGCCGACCTGATGGCCGACTACCGCGCCCGCGCGCTGCCGCTGCCGCTGCTGCAGGCAGCCTGATCGGCCCGCCGGCCATGCCGGCCGGCGATGCACACGATTCGCGTTACCTCGCCGCGCGCCACGGCGCGCTAGAGTGCGCCCATCCCCACGGCAGAGGAGCGCTGGCGATGAAAGGCGACGCGAAGGTCATCGAGTACCTCAACAAGGCCCTGTACAACGAGCTCACCGCGATCAACCAGTACTTCCTGCACGCCAAGATGCTGAAGAACTGGGGGCTCAAGGAGCTGGCCGAGCACGAGTACAAGGAATCGATCGAGGAGATGCACCACGCCGACTGGCTGGCCGAGCGCATCCTGTTCCTCGAGGGCCTGCCGAACTTCCAGGCGCTGGGCAAGCTGCGGATCGGCGAGGGCCCGCGCGAGGTGCTCGAGTGCGACCTGGCGCTGGAGCTGGAAGGCATTCCGCTGCTGCGCGAAGCCATCGCCTACGCCGATTCGGTCGGCGACTACGTCAGCCGCCAGCTGTTCACGAAGATCCTCGACAACGAGGAGGAGCACGTGGACTGGCTCGAGACCCAGCTGGACCTGGTCGCCCGCATCGGCGAGCAGAACTACCTGCTGAGCAAGCTCGAGGACTGATTCCCCGCCACCGAGGCCAGCCAGGACTGTAGCGCGGTCCTGGCGCGAGCGAACTCGGCGATCAGCAGCGCGGTGGTCACGGCCGGGCGCTCGAGGGTGCCGGTGCGCGCGCCGTTCTCGATCTTGCGGGCCACCGCCGACAGCGCCAGCGCGCCGACATTGGCGCTGGACGACTTCAGCGCATGCGCGGCCTCGCGCATCGCCACCAGGTCGGGCGCGATCGACGCCTGCTCCAGTTGCCGCACCAGGCGCGGCGCGTCCTCCAGGAACAGGTTGACGATGGCCATCGCGTCGTTGCCGGCGATCTGGCGCAGTTCCTCCAGCATCTCCAGGTCCAGCACGGGCGCGGGCGGTTCGGCCGGCGGCTGCGCGGGCGCTGGCGCCGGCGCGGGACGGACCGGTGCCTGCGCGGCAGTGCGCATGCCGGTTGCGGCCGCGCCGTAGGGCGAGGGCGCAGCAGCAGGGCGGGCCTGGGTCGGGGCGGGTGCCGATGCCGGACGCGCCGGTGCCGGTGCCGGACGGGTACCGGCCAGTCCGGGAGTCGCGGTGGCCGGCGAGGCGAAGCCGGGCGCCGGGCCGGCCGTCGTCCGCGGCATGGCGGACCTTGCAGGCGCAGCCGGTGCCGCCGGCGCCGCCGGCGCCGCGGGAGCGGCGGGCTGGGCTGGCTGCGCCCCGCTGGAGTCCGGCTGCAGCCAGCGCTGCAGGCAGGCGGCGAGCTGCTCGCGCGCCACCGGCTTGGACAGGTAGTCGTCCATGCCGGCGTCCAGGCAGCGCTGGCGGTCGCCGGCCCTGACGTTGGCGGTCATCGCCACGATCGGCAGCCGCCTGGCGCCGGTCGCGGCTTCCCGCTCGCGCCAGCGGCGGGTCGCGGTGTACCCGTCCAGGACCGGCATCTGGCAGTCCATGAGCACCAGGTCGTACTCGGTCACCGCCAGGCGCTGCAGCGCGATCTCGCCGTTGGCGGCGGTGTCGCAGCCGTAGCCGAGCACCGACAGCAGCTTCTGCGCCACGAGCAGGTTCACCGGGTTGTCCTCGACCAGGAGCAGGCGCGGCTGCTGCGTGGCGGGCTCCGGCCCGGTGGGGGCCGGGGGGGCGGGGGGGGGTGGTCGCTTGTCTCACCCGTGCGCGG
>NZ_PDWP01000041.1 GCF_010093235.1 Pseudoxanthomonas suwonensis
TTCTAGCGGATCGGCCCGGCAGGACGGTCCCGGGGCGGGGCGGAGGGGGGAGGTTTTCCTCGCCGGGCCGATCCGCTAGAATTGGCGGCTTACCTCGCCATCCTGGCGACTGGGCAACACGAAGACACCATGGTCAAGATCCGTCTCACCCGCGGCGGCGCCAAGAAGCGCCCGTTCTACCACATCGTCGTCACCGACTCGCGCAGCGCCCGCGACGGCCGCAACATCGAGCGCGTCGGTTACTACAACCCGGTTGCCGCCGGCAACGAGCAGCGCGTCGTGCTGGACATCGCGCGCGTCGACCACTGGGTCGGCAATGGCGCCCAGCTGACCGACAAGGTCCGCAGCCTGTACAAGGAAGCGGTCAAGGCCCAGGCCCAGGCGGCCTGATGGTGACGGCCGCCGCCCAGCGGCGGCCGGCTTCCGACATGAACGACGCACGGCGTCCCACTCCGGCTCCGCAGAAGCTGATCCTGCTGGGCCGGGTGACGGGCGCCTTCGGCGTGCGCGGCGATGTGAAGGTCGAATCCTGGACCGAGCCGCGCGCCCAGATCTTCCGCTACCAGCCCTGGATCCTGCGTGCGCCCAACGGCGCCGAGCGCGAGCTGCGCGGGGCCAGGGGCCGCGACACCGGCAAGCACGTGGTGGCGACCCTGCCGGACTGCGACGACCGCGACGCGGCCGAGGCCCTGCGTGGCACCGAGATCCTGGTCCCGCGCGAGACGCTGCCGCCGCCGGCCCCGGGCGAGTACTACTGGGTCGACCTGGAAGGCCTGAAGGTGGTGACCGTCGAGGGCGTGGCCCTGGGCGAGGTCTCGCACCTGCTGTCGACCGGCGCAAACGACGTGCTGGTGGTGCGCGGTGAACGCGAGCGCATGATCCCCTTCGTCCAGCCGGACTACGTCACCGGAGTCGACTTCGAAGCCGGCACCGTCACCGTCGACTGGGATCCCGATTTCTGAGATTCGGGATTCGGGATTGGCAAGAGCGGCACGCTCGCTCCGCCAACCATGACGGTCGCGGCACCACCGCTTCGGCGAATCACGAATCCCCAATCACGAATCCCGGTCTTTTGAAAGAGCGATAAGCTCGGATTGCCAGCCGAACTGGGTTGCCAGCGCCTCCCGCTTTTACGAATCACGAATCACGAATCACGAATCCCGAATCACCAATCACGGCTTTATGCGCCTCGATGTCGTCAGCCTGTTCCCCGAAGAGGTCGACCGCTGCACGGCGTTCGGCGTGACCGGGCGTGCGCGCGAGCGCGGGCTGCTGCAGCTGCACGGCTGGAATCCGCGCGACTACGCCGACGGCAACTACCGCAAGACCGACGATCGCACCTTCGGTGGCGGCCCTGGCATGGTCATGCTGGTGGAACCGCTGCGGCGCTGCCTGGCGGCGGTGCGGCAGGCCGACCCGACCCCGGTGCACGTGGGCTACCTGAGCCCGCAGGGCCGCCGCCTGGACCAGAAGCGGGTGCGCGAACTGGCGGCCATGCCCCGGCTGGTCCTGCTGTGCGGCCGCTACGAGGGCATCGACGAGCGCCTGGTCCAGGCCGAGGTCGACGAGGAGCTTTCGATCGGCGACTACGTGCTGTCCGGTGGCGAGCTGGCCGCGGCGATCGTGGTCGACACCGTGGCCCGGCTGCAGGACGGCGCGCTCAACGACGCCGGCTCGGCCGAGCAGGACAGCTTCGAGGACGGCCTGCTGGACTGCCCGCACTACAGCCATCCGGTCGAGCACCCCTACGGGACCGTCCCGGCCGTGCTGCGCTCGGGCAACCATGCCGCGATCGCGCGCTGGCGCCGGCAGCAGGCCCTGGTGCGCACCTGGCAGCGGCGCCCGGACCTGCTGGAAGGTCGCGAGCTGTCCCGGGCCGACCGCAAGCTGCTGGAGGAGGGGCTGGCCGCCCACGAGCAGGCGCAGGATCCGGGCCAGGAGCCGCCGGCCGGTTGAGCCCCATGTCCGGCGGACGGGCGACTAGCCACGGGCCATCCGGAACGGCTACAATGCCGGATTCCTGCGGGCGGCAGGCCCCTCGAGGGGCGCCGGAGCAGGCATCCACAACAACAAACGCGCAGCGCAATCCGGCGACTGCGTCAGCCCAAGCTGTCATCCAGACACGCCCACCCGAACAGAAGAGTCGGTCACCATGAGCAAGCTGAACAAGTCCATCATCGCGGAGTTCGAGTCCGCCCAGATCACCCGCGAACTGCCGAAGTTCAGCCAGGGCGACACCGTCGTGGTGAACGTCAAGGTGAAGGAAGGCAACCGCGAGCGCGTGCAGGCCTACGAAGGCGTGGTCATCGCCACCAAGAACGCCGGCCTGAACTCGTCCTTCACCGTCCGCAAGATCTCGCACGGCTACGGGGTCGAGCGCGTGTTCCAGACCTTCAGCCCGATCATCGACTCGGTCGAGGTCAAGCGCCGCGGCAAGGTCCGCGCCGGCAAGCTGTACTACCTGCGTGGTCTGGAAGGCAAGGCGGCCCGCATCAAGGAAGACCTGGCTGCCGTGGCCAAGGCCAAGGCCGAGAAGAACGCCGGCTGATCCAGCCGCTTCTTCGCTGTCCGCGACGGCCGCCCTCGGGCGGCCGTTTGCGTTTGGGCGCAGGCGCGCCGGCTGGTGTCCGTGCCTGCACCGGAGCAAACTCCGGTCCATGGCCTGACCCGGGAGGGCAGCGATGGCAGTGCACGGACCGGTCGATCGACTTGCGCGGAGGCCGGCGTCGCCTGTCGTGGCGCTGGTAGCGGCCCTGGCGTTCGCCGGATGCGCCAGCGGCGGTGGTGTCTTCTCGGCGCTGGATTCGGGCGCCGGGCATTGCGATGCGCAGTACCGCGAGCTGCGGGAACTTCCGCCGACGCCGTCCGGGCTGTCGCGTGCAGAGCGGGAGCGCTACGAGGAGCGCACGCGCGACTATCACGTGTCCCGCAGCTGCCAGGCCAAGGCCGAAGTCACCGTCCCGATCACTCCGAACCCCACGCGTAACTGACCAGATCCGTGACCACCACTCCATTCTGTCCCTGTCCGTGCAACGCATTGCACCGCCAGGTTTCCCCGTGGCCGGCCCGCCGCGCACCTGCCAGGGCGCGCCATGATTGAGTCGCCACCAGTGGAGCATGTGCGCCTGGACGTGTGGCTGTGGGCGGCGAGGTTCTTCAAGACCCGCAGCCTGGCCAGGCAGGCCGTGGATACCGGCAAGGTGGAAGTGGGCGGCCAGCGCGCCAAGCCCTCGCGCTCCGTGCGGGTGGGCGAAGCATTGCGCGTGACCCGTGGCGAGGAAACCTTCGAGATCGAGGTGCGCGGGCTCAGCGACACCCGTGGTCCGGCGCCCGTGGCGCAGGCGCTGTACGCCGAAAGCGAGGCCTCGATCCAGCGCCGCGAGCAGCAGCGCCTGCAGCGCGCCGCGATGCGCGACGGCTACCGGCCGCCGGAGCACAAGCCCGACAAGCGGGCCCGGCGCCTGATCCAGGCCCTTGGCGACATCGACGCGTCCTGAGGCACCCTGACTTCCGGCCGGTCGCGTACGTGGCCGGCGCCGTGTACAAAGGTGCGTCTCCACGACCGGATCCGCACCATGCCCCATCGCAAGACGCTTTTCCTCGCCGTGCTTTCGCTGGGCCTGGCCGCGTGTGCCAGCGTCCAGGACGACCCGCTTGCTCCGCGCGCGGCCGACTGCCTGGTGGGTGGCGAGAAGGGTGCGCCGGTCCCGGGCCAGCCGACCAGCGGCCGCGACCGCCGCTGCAATCCCGGGGACGAAGCGGTAATCTGGTCCAGCGAGCGCGACAGCCGGATCAAGCTCGACGTTCGCGGGCGCGGCGAATAAGGCCCGTCAAAGCGACGGCCCGGCGCAGAACGCCGGGCCGTCGTGTTTCCGCACCAGGCCGCAATCAGGCGCGCAGGTCGAAGCGGTCCAGTTCCATCACCTTGGTCCAGGCGGCGATGAAGTCCCTGACGAACCTCTCCTGGCCGTCGGACGAGGCATAGACCTCGGACAGGGCGCGCAGCACCGAGTTGGCGCCAAACACCAGGTCCACGCGGGTGGCGGTCCACTTCACCGCGCCGCCCTTGCGCTCGCGCACTTCGTACAGCTGGCGGTCCTCGCCGGTGGGCTTCCACTCGTAGGCCATGTCCAGCAGGTTCACGTAGAAGTCCGTGCTGAGCACGCCCGGGCGGTCGGTCAGCACGCCGTGGCGGCTGCCGTCCCAGCTGGCATCCAGGACACGCAGGCCACCGACCAGGGCGGTCATCTCCGGCGCGGTCAGGGTCAGCAGCTGGGCCTTGTCCACCAGCAGGTGCTCGGCCGGCACTTCGGACGGGGCCTTGAGGTAGTTGCGGAAGCCATCGGCGAACGGCTCCATGTGGCGGAAGGAGTCGACGTCGGTCTGCTCCTGCGACGCATCGACGCGGCCCGGGGTGAACGGCACCTCGGCGTAGACGCCGGCGGCCTTGGCGGCCTGTTCGATGGCCACGCCGCCGGCCAGCACGACCAGGTCGGCCAGCGACAGTTTGGTCTCCGGTTGCAGCGCCTCGAGCTTCTCCAGCGCCTTGATCGCGCGCTGGTTGACCTCCCAGCCGCGCTGCGGCTCCAGGCGGATGCGCGCGCCATTGGCGCCGCCACGCTTGTCGCCGCCGCGGAAGGTCGAGGCCGAAGCCCAGGCCAGGGTGACCAGGTCGCCGGCCGGCAGGCCCAGCGCCTCGATCTTCGCCTTGGCGTCGGCGATGTCGGAGGCGCCGGGGTTGTGCTGGGGCCTGGGTAGCGGGTCCTGCCAGATCAGGTCCTCGGCCGGGACTTCCGGGCCCAGGTAGCGCGCCTTCGGGCCCATGTCGCGGTGGACCAGCTTGAACCAGGCGCGGGCGAAGGCGTTGGCGAAGGCCTGCGGGTCGTCGCGGAAACGGCGGGAGATCGGGCCGTAGACCGGGTCGAAGCGCAGCGCCAGGTCGGTGGTCAGCATGGTCGGCTTGCGCTTGGGCGAATCCGGGGTCGGACCCGGGATGAAGGGCTCGACGTCCTTGGCCACCCACTGGTGCGCGCCGGCCGGCGACTTCGTCAGTTCCCACTCGAAGTCGAACAGGAACTTGAAGAAGTCGTTGCTCCACTGCACCGGCGTGCTGGTCCAGGTCACTTCCAGGCCGGAGGTGATGGTGTCGGCGCCCTTGCCGGTGCCGAAGCTGTTGGCCCAGCCCAGGCCCTGCATCTCCAGGTCGGCCGCTTCCGGATCCGGGCCGACGTGGTCGGCCGGGCCGGCGCCGTGGGTCTTGCCGAGGGTGTGGCCGCCGGCGATCAGGGCCACGGTCTCCTCGTCGTCCATGCCCATGCGGCCGAAGGTGACCCGGATGTCGTGCGCGGCCAGCAGCGGATCGGGATTGCCGTCCGGGCCTTCCGGGTTCACGTAGATCAGGCCCATCTGCACCGCGGCCAGCGGGTTCTCGAGGTTGCGGCTGTGGACCTTGCCGTCTGCGTCGTCCTCGGACACCAGCACGCTGTCGCCCTCGGGCTTGGGCACGCCCTCCGAGCCGCGCGCGTAGCGTTCGTCGCCGCCCAGCCAGGTCTTCTCGCGGCCCCAGTACACGTCCAGGTCCGGTTCCCAGGTGTCCTCGCGGCCGGCACCGAAGCCGAAGGTGCGGAATCCGGCATGCTCGAGGGCGACGTTGCCGGCCAGGATCATCAGGTCGGCCCAGGAGATCTTCTGCCCGTACTTCTTCTTGACCGGCCACAGCAGGCGGCGGGCCTTGTCGAGGCTGACGTTGTCCGGCCAGGAGTTGAGCGGCGCGAAGCGCTGCTGGCCACGGCCACCGGCGCCGCGGCCGTCACCGACGCGGTAGGTGCCTGCGCTGTGCCAGGCCATGCGGATCATCAGGCCCACGTAGCTGCCAAAGTCGGCCGGCCACCAGTCCTGCGAATCGGTCATCAGGTCCAGCAGGTCCTTCTTCAGTGCCGCGTAGTCGAGCTTCCTGAACTCCTCGCGGTAGTTGAAGTCCTTGCCCAGCGGATTGGTCTTCTCCGAATGCTGGCTCAGCAGGTCCAGGCGCAACTGGTTCGGCCACCAGTCGCGGTTGGTGGTACCGGTGCCGGCGACGCCGGCGTGGAATGGACACTTCTTCTCGGTCGTCATGGACTGCCCCTCTGCTTTGTGCCCGCGGGGGGCGGGCGATGGATGCGGCGTGTCCGGTGCGGCATGCATCGCTGTCGCAGGCCGCGCACGGGGGAAAGGTGATGCAGCTCCCGTTTCCCTTAGTCGTGGTGAATCGAACGGCAACAGACTAGGTGGCACTGGCTATCAAGAGAAATCGTTAGTTGCGAAGTCCCTGATAGCGACCGTCTATGGCTTGCGGGGCAGCCGGGCCGGCGCGCAGCAGCGCCGGACCGGTGCGGGCACGGGGCGCCCCGTGCCGGGAAGGCGGAGATTACTCCGGCCGCGGCGTGGTGGAAGTGCTGGGCGGCAGGACCGGGTTGGCCACCTGCGGCTGGCGCCCGGTGAGCGTCTTCAGGAAGCGGGTGATGGCCTCGACCTCGGAGGCGTCCAGCTCGTGGCCCAGCTGGCTGCTGCCCATGATCGCCACCGCCTGGCCCAGTTCCCAGACCTGGCCGCTGTGGAAGTAGGGCGCGGTCAGCTCGACGTTGCGCAGCGGCGCGGCACGGAACACGTATTCATCGCTGGCGGTCTGGGTCACCGCGAAGCGACCCTTGTCGCTGGCCGGCAGCACCCCGGCGCCCGGCCGGGCGACCACGCCGAACGGGTAGTAGGCCTGGCCGCCCACGTTCGGGCCGAAGTGGCAGGACGCGCAGCCCTTGTCGATGAACAGCGACAGGCCCCGCAGCTCGCTGGCATCGAGGCTGTCCTTGCCGGCGAGGAACTGGTCGAAGCGCGAGTCCGGCGTCACCAGGGTGGTCTCGAAGGCCTCCAGCGCGCGCGCCATGTTCTCGAAGTTCACCGGCTCGCGCTCGCCCGGGAAGGCCTTGCGGAACGCTTCCACGTAGGCCGGGATGCTGCGCAGGGTGGCTTCCACGCGTTCGGGCGTGTTGTTCATCTCCACGCTGGCCTGCACCGGGCCCTTGGCCTGTTCCTTCAGGTCCTCGGCGCGCCCGTCCCAGAACTGGGCGACGTTCAGCACCGCGTTGAGCACGGTGGGCGAGTTGCGCGGTCCCTTCTGCCAGCCATGGCCGATGGAGGTGGGCACGTTGTCGGCACCGCCGGTGGCGATGTTGTGGCAGGTGTTGCAGCTGAGCACGTGGCTGCGCGACAGGCGCGGCTCGAACCACAGCGACTTGCCCAGCTCGACCTGGGCGGCGGTGATCGCCTGCCCGCGCACCTGGTCGATCTTCTGCGGCACGGGGGCGAACAGGGCGTTGGCGGTCTCGCGCAGCGCCGCCGCGTCCGGCTTGTCGGCGGCCTGGGCCGGCATGGCGTCCAGCCCGGTGCAGGCGAGGGCGAGGGCGGCGGCGAGGGTGGTGCTGCGAAGGCGCATGGAGGTTCTCCGGTGGGACTGTGCCGGAGTTATCCATTGCCGGCGCATGCGCGGCATTGACTGCGATCAACCGGGCCCGCGCGGCTATGCTTGGCGTCCCGTCGCCAAGGCCAAGCCGCCAGGATGACCCAACGCGCCACGCGCCTGCTGCGCCTGCTGGACGAACTGCGCCAGCGCCGCGGCGCGGTACGCGGCGCACAGCTGGCCGCACGCCTGGGCGTGAGCCTGCGCACGGTGTACCGCGACATCGAGGCCCTGCGATCGCAGGGCGCGGAAATCGACGGCGATGCCGGCGTGGGCTACCGCCTGCGCCCGGGCTTCGTTATGCCGCCGATGATGTTCCCGGCCGAGGAGCTGGAAGCGCTGGTGCTGGGCGCGCGCTGGGTGGCCTCGCACGCCGACCCGGAACTGGCCGCCGCCGCCAACCGTGCGCTGGACCGGATCACGGGCGTGTTGCCTGCGCGCCTGCGCCTGGAGGTCGAGACCAGTGGCCTGTTCGCCCCGCACTGGCCGCCGCGCGAGCCTGAGCCCTGGGTGCCGGCGCTGCGCCTGGCCATCCGCGAAGGCCAGGCGGTGCGCATGCGGTACCGCGATGCCGAAGGCCGCGAGAGCGAGCGCGTGGTGTGGCCCTTCGCGATGGCCTTCCTCGACGACATGCGCCTGATCGCCGCCTGGTGCGAGAGCCGCAACGACTTCCGCCATTTCCGCGCCGACCGCGTGCTGGCGCTGGAAAGCACCGGGCGCCGCTATCCGGAGACCCGCCACCAGCTGCTGCGCCGCTGGGAGCGGCAGCGGCTGCGACAGCGCGAGGCTTCGGCCACGTAGCCCGGGCAAGCGAAGCGCACCCGGGGCCACCGGCTGCCGTGCATCGACGTGCCATGCCCGCATGCATGCGTTGCCCAGATGTCGTTTCTCCCCCGCATCACGACCAGACGGCGGCACGCCGGCGTGCCACGCAGCGACGCAGCCGTGGCGGCATCGCGGCACGGCGTCCAAAGGCAAGGGCGGGCAGTTCCGGCATGCTGCACCGGGCCATGCCAGGGCGCCGGAATGGGCGCATCCTCCACGCTGCTGACAGCGGCTGTCAGCAGCCCCGCCGCAGACTGCCGGTTCCTTCCAGTGACGGAGACGACCGATGGGCAAGACGCTGACCTTCTACACCAACCCCCAGTCCCGGGCGCGCATCACCCGCTGGATGCTGGAGGAGACCGGCCTGCCGTACGAGGAGGTCGTGCTCGAGTTCGGCACCACGATGAAGTCGCCCGGGTACCTGGCGATCAACCCGATGGGCAAGGTGCCGGCGATCCGGCATGGTGACCTGGTGGTGACGGAGAACGCCGCCATCTGCGCCTACCTGGCCGACCTGGTGCCGGAGAAGGGACTGGCACCGCCGCCCGGTTCGCCCGAGCGCGGTACCTACTACCGCTGGCTGTTCTTCCTGGCCGGTCCGGTCGAGTCGCTGCTGACCGCCAGGGACGCCGGCGCGCTGGCCAGCCCGCTGTCGGCCGGCTACGGCACCGAGGCCGACGTGCTGCGCACCCTCGAACAGGCCGTGGCCGGACGCGAGCACCTGGTCGGAGACCACTTCACCACCGCCGACCTTCTGATGGCGGCGTTCCTTGGCTACTACATGATGATCGGCGCGCTGGAGAAGAAGCCTGCGTTCACCGCCTTCGCCCAGCTGCACGCCGCGCGCCCGGCCGCGCTGGCCGCCAACGCGCGCGACAACGAGCTGGCCGCCGCGCATCCATTCCGGTCCGGCACACAGGAGGGCTGAGCCATGGAAAAGACCTACCACGGCAGCTGCCACTGCGGCGCGGTGCGCTACCAGGCCAGGCTGGACCTGGCCGAGGGCACGGGCAGGTGCAACTGCACCTACTGCAGCAAGATCCGCAACTGGAGCGCGTCGGCGAAGGATTTCGAGCTGCTGCAGGGCGAGGCCGCGCTGGGCGACTACGCCAAGGACTGGGGCGAGGGCAACATCCACCACCGCTTCTGCAACCGCTGCGGCGTCACCGTGTACGGGCACGGCTACATCGCCGAGGCAGGTGGTGCGTTCGTGTCGGTGCAGGTCAACACCCTGGACGACGCCAGCATAGACGAGCTCCTCTCCGGCCCGCTGCGCTACGCCAACGGACTCCACGACGACTGGTTGAACCCGCCGGCGGACATCCGCGCGATGTAGCCCGGCAGCGAGGCGCACCCGGTGCCTGGGGCGGCAGGTGCGAAGCGGCGCCCGCCTTACAGCAGCGACTTGAGCCGGTACAGCGCTTCCAGCGCCTGCTTCGGGGTGAGCTCGTCCGGGTCCAGGGCCGCCAGGGCTTCCTGCGCGGCCGATGGGGCGGCGGCGAACAGGCCGATCTGCTGCGGGGCATCGAGCGCCTGCGGCGCGACCTCGGCGGCGTGGCTTTCGCGGCCGCGCTGTTCGAGCTCGGCCAGGCGCCTGCGCGCCTGCGCCAAGGTCGCCTTGGGCAGGCCTGCCAGCGCCGCCACCTGCAGGCCGAAGCTGCGGTCGGCCGCGCCCTCGCGCACGGCGTGCATGAACACCAGCGAATCCCCGTGTTCGACCGCGTCCAGGTGCACGTTGGCGATGCCGCTCTCCGGCGTGGCCAGCGAGGTCAGCTCGAAATAGTGGGTGGCGAACAGGGTCCAGCAGCGGTTGACCGTGGCCAGGTGGCGCGCGACCGCATCGGCCAGGGCCAGGCCGTCGTAGGTCGAGGTGCCGCGGCCGATCTCGTCCATCAGTACCAGCGACTGCTCGGTGGCGTGGTGGAGGATGTAGCTGGTCTCGGCCATCTCCACCATGAAGGTGGACTGGCCGCGGGCGAGGTCGTCGCCTGCGCCGATGCGGGTGAGGATGCGGTCGATCGGGCCGATCACCGCGCGGCTGGCCGGCACGAAGCTGCCGATGTGCGCCAACAGCACGATCAGCGCGTTCTGGCGCATGTAGGTGCTCTTGCCGCCCATGTTCGGGCCGGTGATCACCAGCATCCGCCGCGCCTGGCCGTCGCGGTCGCCGTACAGCTCCAGGTCGTTGGGCTCGAACGGTTCCTCGCGCACCGCCTCGACCACCGGATGGCGGCCGCGCTCGATGCACAGGCAGGGTGAGTCGGTCAGCTCCGGGCGCGACCAGTCCAGCGCCTGCGCGCGTTCGGCGAAGGCGGCCAGCACGTCCAGCTCGCTGAGCGCGGCGGCGCAGCGCTTGAGCGGCTCCAGCGCGGTGTTGAGCGTGTCCAGCAGTGCCTCGTACAGGAACTTCTCGCGGGACAGGGCGCGCTCGCGCGCCGACAGCACCTTGTCCTCGAACGCCTTCAGTTCCTCGGTGATGTAGCGCTCGGCGCCGGTCAGGGTCTGGCGGCGGGTGTAGTGCACCGGGGCCTTGTCGGACTGGCCCTTGCTGATCTCGATGTAATAGCCGTGGACGCGGTTGTAGCCGACCTTGAGGGTGGGAATGCCGGTGGCGGCGCGCTCGCGCGCCTCCAGGTCCACCAGGAACTGGTCGGCGTTGGTGGAGAGCCGGCGCAGCTCGTCCAGCTCGGCGTCGTAGCCTTCGGCGATCACGCCGCCGTCGGCCAGTTTCAGCGGCGGCTGCGGGGCCACGGCCGAGGCCAGCAGGGGCGCGATCTCGTCGTGCTGGCCCAGCTCGGCCGACAGCGCGTGTAGGCGCGGCGAATCCAGCGGCGCCAGCGCCTGGCGGATGCCGGGCAGCATCGCCAGCGCATCGCGCAGGGTGGACAGGTCGCGCGGCCGCGCCGAGCGCAGGGCGACGCGGGTGAGGATGCGTTCGACGTCGCCCAGGCCGCGGAAGGCGTCGCGCAGGTCGGCATCGGCGCGCTGCTCGATGAGCGTCGCCACCGCGTGGTGGCGGGCGCCGAGCACGCCGCGGTCGCGCAGCGGCCGGTGCAGCCAGCGCCGCAGCAGGCGCCCGCCCATCGGGGTGATGGTCGAGTCGAGCACGCCCAGCAGGGTGTGGCGGGTCTGGCCGTCGACCCGGGTGTCCAGCTCCAGGTGGCGACGGGTCGCGGCATTCATCGCGATCGCCTCGCCGGAGGCCTCCAGCGCGATCGAGGTCAGGTGCGGCAGCTGCTGCTTCTGGGTCTCCTCGACGTAGCCCAGCAGCGCGCCGGCGGCGGCGATCGCCAGCGGGCGGTCGTCGATGCCGAAGCCGGTGAGGTCGTGCAGGCCGAAGAAGCGCAGCAGCTGGCGGCGGCCGCTGTCCGGATCGAACAGCCACGGCGGACGCCGGCGCAGCGCGCCGGCCGACAGCCGCGGCCAGCCTTCCTCATCGGGGACCAGCAGCTCCGCCGGCTCCAGGCGCGCCAGCTCGGCTTCCAGCTGGTCGGCGTTTTCCACCTCGCTGACCAGGAAGCGGCCGGCGGCCAGGTCGGCCCAGGCCAGGCCGTAGCCGGAGCGGCCGCGCGCCACCGCCATCAGCAGGGTGTCGCGGCGCTCGTCCAGCAGCGCCTCGTCGGTCACCGTGCCGGGGGTGACGATGCGCACCACCTTGCGCTCGACCAGGCCCTTGCTCGCGGCCGGGTCGCCGATCTGCTCGCAGATGGCCACCGACTCGCCCAGCGCGACCAGCCGCGCCAGGTAGCCCTCGTACGCATGCACCGGCACGCCGGCCATCGGGATCGGCGCTCCACCGGAGCTGCCGCGCTGGGTCAGGGTGATGTCGAGCAGCCGCGCCGCCTTGCGGGCGTCGTCGTAGAACAGCTCGTAGAAGTCGCCCATCCGGAAGAACAGCAGCAGGTCCGGATACTCCGCCTTGGCGGCGAAGTACTGCTTCATCAGCGGGGTGTGTTCGGGCGCTGCGGGCTTGCCTGCGGACTTGGACATCGGGTCGGGGACATTGCGGGGCCGCCGATTGTAACGGCCGCCGCTCCCTTCAGCCCTGCAAGGCGCGCTGGCCCGGCGGCGGGGGCAGGTCGTCGTCGGCCACCACGACGCGGTCGCGGCCGCCGCGCTTGGCCTGGTACATGGCGGCGTCGGCGCGCGCCAGCACGCGCTCGTAATCCGGATGGCCGTCCTGCACCGCCACGCCGATGCTGGCGGTCACCGGCAGGCGGACCTGTCCGGGCAGGGAGACCGGGGATCCGGCGATCGCGCGGCACAGGGCATGGGCGGAGGCCACTGCCTCTGTCTGGCCGACCGAGCCCAGCACGATCACGAACTCCTCGCCGCCGTAACGGGAGAGGGAGTCGCTGCCGCGGGTGCCCTCGACCAGGATCGCGGCCACGTGCTGCAGGGCGCGGTCGCCGGCATCGTGGCCATGGGTGTCGTTGATCGCCTTGAAGTGGTCCAGGTCCAGCATCAGCACCGCGAACTGGCGCCCGGTGCTTGCGTGCAGCGCGATCTCCCGGCGCAGGATGGTCGGCAGGAAGCGGCGGTTGGGCAGGCGCGTCAGGGCGGCGCGGCCCGCCTCCAGGGCGCCGATGCCCTCGAACAGGCCGCCGACGAGGGTGCGGGTCTCGCCGGGCCAGCCGCGGATCCGGTCCAGCAGGGCGCGCCGTTCGACTGCGCTGGTGGTCGCCGGCAGCTCCTCGCGCAGTGCCTCGTCGATGCGCTCGGACAGTTGGCTGACCTGGGCGGTCTCGCTGGTCTCGCCGAAGCTGGCCAGGCCCTTGTGCAGGAACCACAGGCCGAAGTCGGAGCGGGACAGAAGCAGCGGTTCCGGCGGCCCCGGCTGCTCGGACGTGAGCGCGTAGAGCAGCGCGTTCTCCCAGGCCAGCAGCAGGGCGCGCTGGCGCTCGCGCTCGGTGCCCACGTTCTGGATCAGCGAGAACAGACGGAAGGATCCATCCAGCTGCCCGGCCGCCTCGCGGGAACGGGCATAGGCGCGGGTCATCGCTTCCAGCGCCAGGTCCAGCAACCCGTCCAGGTGCAGGCAGGTCTCCAGTGCGAGCGCGTCGTGCCCGGCGCGGGCGCGGATGGCTGGATGGAGGCGCTCCTTGATGGCGCGCACGCCACGGCCGATCAGGTCGGCCGGGATGCCGATGCGGGCGTGGACATGGCCGATGTGCTCGTGCAGCCGTTGCAGGGCTTCCACGTCATCCGGTCCGGAATGGGCCAGCTGCCGCAGCCAGCGCTGCAGCGAAAGCACCAGCCGGCCCTGGACCTGGGTCGGGTCCAGGAAGCGCGCCGCGCGCGGGTCCTGGAACAGCACGCCGTAGAAGTGGTCGGCCAGTACCGCGGCGTCCGCATCGGCCAGCTGCCCCAGCAACGCCACGGCCGGGCCGGGAGCCGCCGCCACGCGGTGCTTCCAGGCCTGGACCAGTTGCGGATCGGGTGGTTCCTGCCCGGGGGGCTGCCTTTGGGTATCCATGCTGACACTGCCTTTGATGCGCAATTATCGCTCCGCGTCCGGATGCGGCGGATGAACGGTTGTCCCGGGCGCTCTGGCCACGCCGGGGCGTTGCCAGGGCGGGGCGACAGGGCTGCATTCAATACGCAGGGCGCTTATTCCCGGGGGCGCCCCGGGAAAATGCGCGTCCTGATTCCCATTGGTAATGAACTAATCCGGTGCCAATAACTCTTGCACGGGCATCCAGATAAAGCCCGTGCTTCCGGGCGCAGCCTTGTTTCACGCGGCATACACGGGCCACAACGCCTGATCCGGCCGGGCGGCGCCGTGTTTTGGTGCACGGGCTGCCCCGGTGCGGTGCATTATCCGGGCCGTTCTTGCGGTTTCCGGCCATTGCCAGCGGATTGAAATCCTGCTGTCATGCTGCGGCGCACCAGAAGAGGCAGGTGCAACGAGGGAAAGGGGCTCCAGAAAACCATCCACGCATTAACCCGGAGGCGCAGCATGAAACCTCGCCACAGCAGGCGCGTGCATTTTGCGAACAAGAGCTTGGTTACCGCGGTCCGATCTGGCATTGCCATGGCCGTCCTGGCAGGCAGTCCCGCAGCACTGGCGCAGGAGGCGCCGCCCCCGGTTCCCGATGCAGGCCAGGCCGTAGCCCTGGCGGCACAGGAGGGCGCCACCACCCTCGACACCGTCTCGGTCCTGGGCAGTCGCAGCCAGCCGCGCTCGGTGTCCTCCTCGGCGGTGCCCATCGACATCCTCACCGCCGAAGAGTTCCGCAACCAGGGCTCCACCGACGCGCTCGACCAGCTGCGCGTGCTGGTGCCTTCCTTCAACGTCAGCACCATCCCGATCGACGACGCCGCCAGCCTGATCCGGCCGGCGAACCTGCGCGGCCTGCCGCCGGACAACACCCTGGTCCTGGTCAACGGCAAGCGCTTCCACCGCTCGGCGGTGATCACCTTCCTCGGCCACGGCCTGTCCGATGGCGCCCAGGGCCCGGACCTGTCGGTGTTTCCCTCGCTGGCGCTGGAGCAGGTGGAGGTGCTGCGCGATGGCGCGTCTGCGCAGTACGGTTCGGATGCCATCGCCGGCGTGATCAACTTCGGCCTGAAGAAGAGCAACGAGGGCGGCACCTTCGAGGCCTTCGCCGGCGAGTACTTCGAGGGCGATGGATTCACCACCCAGTACTCGGCGCAGGTGGGCCTGCCGCTGACCTCGCGCGGCTTCGCCACCCTGACCGTGGAGTGGCGCGAGGCCGACGACACCTCGCGCAGCGTGCAGCGCGAGGACGCGGCCGAGGCCATTGCCGCCGGTTACCCGGACGTGCCGTCGCCGGCGCAGATCTGGGGTTCGCCGAAGGTCGACGACGACGTCAAGTTCGTGGCCAACCTCGGCATCTCCGGCGACACGGTCGATTTCTACCTGTTCGGCAACTACGCCACGCGCGACGTCGATGGCGGCTTCTACTACCGCGAGCCCACCGGGCGCTCCGGCGTGTACACCAACGACGGCGGCCAGACCCTGCTGGTGGGCGACCTCACCGGCGCCGGCGGCTGCCCGACCATCGCCCTGCGCGATGCCGACGGCAACCTGGTCCCGTACGGCACGGTCAGTGGCCAGGTGGCGGCGCTGCCGGCGAACTGCTTCACCTTCCTGTCCACCCTGCCGGGCGGCTTCACCCCGCGCTTCGCCGGCCAGCTGGAGGACTTCTCGGTGGTCGCCGGGGCCAAGGGCCTGCTGGGCGACAGCTGGCACTGGGACGTGAGCGCCACCTACGGCCGCAACGACATCGATTTCATCATCTACAACACGGTCAACGCCTCGCTCGGCCCGGACCAGCCCGCCAACCTGTACTTCCGCCCGGGCGGCAACACCCAGACCGAGAAGGGCTTCAACGTCGACGTCGGCCGCGACTTCGAGGTGGGTTTCAGCGAAGGCCCGCTGCGCCTGGCCCTGGGCGCCGAGTGGCGCGAGGAGAGCTTCGAGGTCAGCGAGGGCGACGCGCCCTCCACCGCGATCGGCCCGCTCACCGAGCAGGGCTTCGCCCTTGGCTCCAACGGTTTCAACGGCTTCAGCCCGCGCACCGCCGGCACCTTCGACCGCACCAACTGGGCGGTGTACGTGGACGTGGAGTCGCAGCTGACCGAGCAGTTCCTGCTGGCGGCTGCGGTGCGCCACGAGGACTTCGAGGACTTCGGCGGCACGACCAACGGCAAGCTGACCGCCCGCTACGACTTCAGCGACACCTTCGCCCTGCGCGGTGCGGTGAACACCGGCTTCCGCGCGCCCACACCTGGCCAGGCCAACATCAGCCAGATCAGCACCGTGTTCGGCGGTACCGCGCTGCAGGACATCGCCACGCTGCCGCCGACCAACCCGATCGCCGAGCTCAAGGGCGCCCGACCGCTGACGCCGGAGGAGTCGCGCAACCTCTCGCTGGGCCTGGTCTGGGACAGCGGCGACTGGCTGGTGACCCTGGACGCCTACCGGATCGAGCTGGAGGACCGCATCGCCCTCAGCACCAGCTTCGACCTCACCGACGCCGAACGTGCCGCGCTGGTGGCAAGCGGCAATCCGGAGGCGGCGTCGATCTCTTCGGTGACCTACTTCGGCAATGCCTTCGACACCACCACCACCGGCGTGGACCTGGTGGCCAGCCTCGACACCGCGCACTTCGGCGGCAAGACCACGTACTCGCTGGCCGTGAACTGGAACCGCACCGAGGTCGACGCCTGGGATCCGGACTTCATCGACGAAGCCCGGGTATACAAGCTGGAAGAGTCCCTGCCGAAGACCAAGGGCTATTTCAGCATCAACCACGCGCGCGACGTGTTCCGCGCCAACCTGCGCTTGGGCTACTACGGCTCCTGGTACGAGGACCACCTGGACAGCGGCGTGGTCCTGGCCGAGGACGGTGGCCTGCCAATCCACGAGGGCAGCAAGGTCATCGTGGATGCCGAGGTGGGCTGGGAGTTCGATTCGGGCCTGTACGTCAACGTCGGCGCGCAGAACCTGTTCGACGAGACCCCGGACAAGAATCCCTGGGGCGCTCCGGTGGCCGGCGCGGCCTATCCGGTGCATTCGCCGTACGGGTTCAACGGCGGCTTCTACTACGCGCGCGTGGGCTGGAAGTTCTGAGGTCCGCCGGCGCCCCGGTCCACCGGGGCGCCGGGTACTGGCCGCCGCGGCGACTGTAATAGTCTCCGCCGGCGGCTTTGCCGATAGTGCGCGCCCATGGAACACCGTCATCCACAGTCGACCCCGCCGCAGGCGCAGCCCGGCCCGCCGTCACGGGAGGGAGCGATGCACGAAGGCCACGCGCAGCACGGTACGCATGGCGAGCACGGCCACGCCGAGGGCCATCCCCACCTGCACGCCCATGATGGAGCCGGGCAGGAGAGGGCAGGGCGGTCGCACGACGAACATCCTCGCGACCACGACCACGACCACGACCACGACCACGACCACGGTCATGGCCACGGTCACCACCACCACGGTCCCGGTGGTCACAGCCATGTCCCCACCGAGATCCGCCACGAGAAGCCGCTGTGGTGGGCGCTGGGCCTGACCGCCACGGTGCTGGCGGCCGAAGCCGTCGGCGCCTGGATGACCAACAGCCTGGCGCTGCTGTCGGACGCGGCGCACATGGCCACCGACACCCTGGCCCTGGCCATTGCCCTGGTCGCCGTACGCCTGGCGCGGCGCCCGCCGGATGCACGCCGCACCTATGGCTACGCCCGCTTCGAGGCACTGGGTGCACTGGCAAACGGCGCGCTGCTGTTCCTGCTGGCCGGCTACATCCTCTGGGAGGCGTGGCAGCGCTTCCTCGCGCCGCTGCCGGTGGCCAGCATGGGCATGCTCGGCGTGGCCGTCATCGGCCTGGCCTGCAACCTGCTGGCGATGAAGCTGCTGCATGCCGGGGCAGGGCAGAGCCTCAACATGAAGGGCGCCTACCTCGAGGTGTGGAGCGACATGCTCAGCTCGCTGGTGGTGATCCTCGCTGCCGGCATCATTTATCTCACCGGATGGCACTGGGTCGATCCGGTCCTGGCGGTGCTGATCGGACTGTGGATGCTGCCGCGCACCTGGATCCTGGTGCGCGAGGCGCTCAATGTGCTGATGGAGGGGGTTCCCGCGGGAGTGGACCTGCAGGCGCTGCGCCGCGACCTCGAGGTCCACGCCGGCGTCGCTGGCGTGCACGACCTGCATGTGTGGGCGCTGGCCTCGCGCACCCCGGCGCTGAGCGTGCACGTGGTGGTGGACGCGGGGACGGAGCCGGATGTGCTGCGCCGCGCGCTGGCGACGATGCTCGCCGAGCGCCACCGCATCAGCCACGTCACCCTCCAGATGGAGGCCGCGGGCGGCGATCCCTGCCATGGCTGCGGGCATCCCTGAACCCCGGCCCGGGGTGGCCCACACGGGCTGCGCATGGGTCCGGCGGACGACAGCGGGCGTGGTTCTGCGGTAGAACGTGGCCGTTTCCCTGCCACGGACCAAGCCGATGCTTCCCCCCACCGATGCACAGCTGCGCGACCAGGCCCAGGCCCTGGGCGAGCGCCTCGCCGCGGCACGCGAGCACCTGGTCACCGCCGAGAGCTGCACCGGCGGCTGGATCGCCAAGTGCCTGACCGACATCGCCGGCTCCTCCGCCTGGTTCGACTGCGGCATGGTGGTGTACAGCTACGAGGCCAAGCAGGCCATGCTGGGCGTGCGTCCGCAGACCCTGGAAGAGCATGGCGCGGTGAGCCGGGAGACGGCGATCGAGATGGTGTCCGGCGCCCTGGTGCACTCCGGCGCCAGCATCGCGGTGGCGGTGACGGGCATCGCCGGGCCCGGCGGCGGCAGCGAGGACAAGCCGGTCGGCACGGTGTGGATCGCCTGGAAGCGGCGTGGCGGCTATGCCAGCGCTTCGGTGTTCCAGTTCGACGGCGACCGCGAGGCGGTGCGGCGGCAGACCGTGGGCCGCGCGCTGCAGGGCGTGGCGGAGCTGCTGGCATGAGGTCGCGTTCCGGCTGGGCGGGCAGGGAG
>NZ_PDWP01000042.1 GCF_010093235.1 Pseudoxanthomonas suwonensis
GGGGGGGAGGGACGCGCATTGAATCGCATAGGAAGCGTCCCCGGGGCGTGCATGGCCGCACCGGTGCGTTGCAGCACGCCGCCGCTTGGGTTCGTGCACGCAGGCCCCGATAATGCCCCGATGGAAATCAAATCCGACAACCCCGAGCACGGCTTCCAGTTCCCCGGCACCTTCGAGCTCAGCGCCATGGGCGCTGCGGACAAGGGCCTGGAGACCGAGCTGCCGAAGCTGCTGGAAGCCGCCGGCGTGCAGGTGCTGGAGGAAAGCATCCAGTGGAAGCATTCCTCCAACGGCAAGTACGTGTCCGTGCGCATCGGCTTCCGCGCCCAAAGCCGCGAGCAGTACGAGCGCGCCCACCAGGCCCTGCGCGACCACCCGGAAGTGAAGTGGACGCTGTGAGCGCCTGCGACGCCCCCGTGCCGCCGGTCCGGGCCCCGCGCCCGGCGCGCGTGTTCGACCTTGGCCGCCAGGCATACGATCCCGTATGGCGAGCCATGCAGCGCTTCACCGATGCGCGCGACGACGCGACGGTGGACGAGCTGTGGCTGGTGGAGCACGAGCCGGTGTTCACCCTGGGCCAGGCCGGCAAGCCGGAGCACGTGCTGGCACCCGGCGACATCCCGGTCCTGCACGTGGACCGGGGTGGGCAGGTGACCTACCACGGTCCCGGCCAGATCGTGCTGTATCCGCTGCTGGACCTGCGCCGCCTGGGCGTGGGCGTGCGCGAGTACGTGTGCCGGATCGAACAGGCCATCATCGACACGCTCGACGAGTGGAACATCGGCGGCGAGCGCGTCGAGGGCGCCCCGGGCGTGTACGTGGGCGGGGCCAAGGTCGCGGCACTGGGCATCCGCGTGCGCCGCGGCTGCAGCTTCCACGGCCTGGCATTCAACATCGGCATGGACCTGGAACCGTTCCACCGGATCAACCCCTGCGGCTACCAGGGGCTGCGCGTGACCTCGCTGCAGGACCTTGGCGGACCGTCGTCGATGGACGCGGTCAAGCCGGTGCTGCTGGAGCAGGTCGCGCGCCAGTTCGGGCTGGAGCTGCAGGCGCAGGCCGGCTTGCCCGACCTGTCGAACTGACGGCCTCCAGGCGCCAGACGGCTGGTGTAGCCCGGAAAGCGCGCCTCTGTCCGCCTTGTCGCCGGCCCCCATTGCAGCCTGCGAATGGTGGATGGACAAAATGGACAATTCATCCATTTCGCACATTTCTGGCGTACAGTGGGTCGACAGTTCCCCGATGGAGTGAGGTGATGGTCCGGCCGGTCAGGACGCCCGAATCACAGCGGCGCAGGAAGGGGCCGGACCCGTCGCCTGCGCGCGGGAAGAAGGCTGCGCCTGCCGCCGTGGTCCGCAAGGCATCGCCTGGATCGCTCCAGGGCACGCTGGCATCGCCCCGCGTCGAGGCCGCCAGGATGATCGACATGCTCGAGGTGGCGACTTCGACCGAGGTCAAGAGCGACTGGGCCGGGATGGTGCGGAGGATCGGCAAGGAGAACGCCCTGCTTATCCTCAACCACAAGCGCCCTGCTGCGGTCCTGGTTGATCCGGAGCATTACGCCAGCCTGGTGGCGGCCGCCTCATCCGGCAGTCGCAAGCCAACGGCCGATACCGGCCCACTCCCGTTCGAGGCGCCGGCAGGCCCCGATCCGGTGGCGCAGCGGCAGCTGGCAATGGCACGCCTGCAGGCGGAGTTCGACCGCAGGCTTGCGGTACTTGAAGACGGGCAGACCCTGAAGGCGGCGACCGGCCACCGTGCCCATCGCGGCCGGATCCCGGTCGGGGAATCGCTCTGACCCATGGCGGAGATCCTCTGCCTTGCCGGCATCAATGGCGCGGGCAAGAGCAGCCTGCTGGGCAACGGAATCCTGCGGGCAAGGGGGGCGACCTGGTTCAATCCCGACACCTACGCCCGCGAACTCATGCGGGCCACCGGCATGTCGCAGGAAGAGGCCAACAGCGAGGCCTGGGCCGAGGGCAGGCGGCGCCTGGTCAACGCCATTGCACGGGGCACCGATTACGCTTTCGAGACCACGCTCGGTGCCAACACCATCCCGCGCCTGCTGCGCGAAGCCTGCAACACCCACCAGGTAAAGATCTGGTTCATCGGATTGGCCAGTCCGGGGCTCCACATCGAGCGGGTGAGGGCGCGCGTCGCCAGGGGCGGCCACGACATCCCGGAAGACAGGATCCGTTCGCGCTATGTCTCCTCCGTGCAGAACCTGGTCGCGCTCATGCCCGGCCTGGAGGTGCTCCACGTCTACGACAACAGCCGGCCGGCAGGCAGCGATGGTGCCGACCTGCAGGTGGTGCTGGAAGTCGAGGGCGGGAAGGTGCTCTTTCCGGCCACGAAGGAGGAGCTCGCTGCCACGCCGCCGTGGGCACAGCCCGTCGTTGCCCGTGCCCTGGAGCTGTTTCCGCCGGCCTGAAGCCGTCCGGGGGGCGCACCCGTTCCATCCGCCGCCACGCGGCGTTCCGGCCCCGGTGCTGCCGGCACCGGGCGCGCAGCGCGGCGCCGGCCTACAATAGGCGGCATGAGCACGCCCGCCCCCCGCACGATTCCGCTCCAGGTCCTGTCCGAACCCGCCGCGCAGGCGGCTCCGCTGCAGGCCGGCGCCAAGCAGCTGGGCGGGGACAAGATCGGGCGTTCGCCGGTCCAGTTCGCCGACGCCCCGGTGCTGCGCAAGCCGTCGTGGATCCGCGTGCGCATCCCGTCCGGCAACGCCGTGCAGAACCTCAAGGCCAAGCTGCGCGAGAACCGCCTGGTCACGGTGTGCGAGGAGGCCAGCTGCCCGAACATCCACGAGTGCTTCGGCCACGGCACGGCGACCTTCATGATCCTGGGCGAGGTCTGCACCCGCCGCTGCTCGTTCTGCGACGTGGCCCACGGCCGGCCGAAGCCGCCGGATCCGCAGGAGCCGGTGAACCTTGGCAACACCGTGGCCGACATGGGCCTGAAGTATGTGGTGGTCACCAGCGTGGACCGCGACGACCTGCGCGACGGCGGTGCCCAGCACTTCGTCGACTGCATCGCCGCCATCCGCGAGCGCGCGCCCGGCACCCGGATCGAGATCCTGACCCCGGACTTCCGTGGCAAGGGCCGGATGGAGCGCGCGCTGGAGATCCTGGCGCAGAATCCGCCGGACGTGTTCAACCACAACATCGAGACCGTGCCGGACCTGTACCGCAACGTGCGCCCGGGCGCGGACTACCAGTGGTCGCTGAGCCTGCTGAAGAACTTCAAGGCCCAGCACCCGTCGATCCCGACCAAGTCCGGCATCATGCTGGGCCTGGGCGAGACCATGGAGCAGGTGCAGGCCACCCTGCGCGACCTGCGCGCGCACGACGTGGACATGGTCACCATCGGCCAGTACCTGCAGCCGACCGCGCACCACCATCCGGTGATGCGCTACTGGACCCCCGAGGAGTTCAAGGCGCTGGAGGAGTACGGCTACGGGCTGGGCTTCAGCCACGTCGCCTCCGGCCCGATGGTGCGCTCGTCCTACCACGCCGACCGGCAGGCGGCCGGCGCCGGGGTCGCGGCCTGAGCGGGCCACGCCCCGCCATCCGCCAGAGCGGGCGCCGGCCCCGTCCCGCCCGTTCGCCACGCCGTTCCTGTTCACTTTTCCGTACGCCGCAGTCGCTAGCCTGCGACGGAACGTTCCCGTGCCCGCGCCACCCGCCCGGCAACTTCCGGCGCCGGACGCGGTCCCAGTAACCGTGACGCCCGACCCCCAACGGCCACCCCCGGCCCGAGCCACTGCATGAACTCCAGAACCACCGCTGCCCTGCTTGCCCTCCTGCTGGCCATCCCCGCCGCGCTGCTCGCGCGTACCGAGGTCCCGGCGCAGGTCGCGATCGCCCCCACCGCGGACCAGGCCACGACCTCCAAGCTGGTCTACGGCCTGCTGTCGGACAGCCGCTATGCCTACCGTCCGCGCCCGGCCGACGACGCGATGTCGGAGGAGATCTTCAAGCGTTACCTGGAGTCGCTCGACGCCAACAAGCAGTTCTTCACCGCCGCCGACATCCAGCGCTTCGAGCCGTACCGCCTGCGCCTGGACGACGCGGTGCGCAGCGGCGACCCGACCCCTGCCTTCGCCATGTTCTCGGTGTACCGCGAGCGGGTGGCCGGGCGCGTCGCCTATGCGCAGAAGCTGGTGGCCGCCGGCGGCTTCGACTTCGACGGCCAGGAGCGCTGGGAGTACGACCGCGAGGACGCCCCCTGGGCGCAGGACGACGCGGCGCTCGACGACCTGTGGCGCAAGTCGGTGATGAACGACTGGTTGCGGCTGAAGCTGGCCGGCAAGGAGCCGGACGAGATCCGCAAGACCCTCGAGAAGCGCTACGCCCAGATCGCCCGCTCGGTCGACCAGCTCAAGAGCGAGGACGTCTTCTCGATCTTCCTCAACGCCTACACCGCGTCGATCGACCCGCACACCAACTACCTCAACCCGCGCACGGCCGAGAACTTCAACCAGGCCATGTCGCTGTCGCTGGAGGGCATCGGCGCCCAGCTGCAGCGCCAGGACGACGTGGTCGTGGTGCGCGAGATCATCCCGGGCGGCCCGGCCGCCCTGGACGGCACGCTCAAGGCCGGCGACCGCATCGTCGGCGTGGGCCAGGGCAAGTCAGGCGCGATCGAGGACGTGATCGGCTGGCGCATCGACGACGTGGTCGCCAAGATCCGCGGCGCCAAGGGCACCCAGGTGCGGCTGGAGTACATCCCGGCCGAGAACGGCATCGATGGCGAGCACCGCACCGTGACCCTGACCCGCGCGCGGGTGCAGCTGTCCGAGCAGGCGGCCAAGAGCAAGCTCTACAACATCCCGGCGCAGGACGGCCTGCCGGCGCGCAAGATCGGCGTGATCGAGTTGCCGACCTTCTACCAGGACTTCGAGGGGCGCCGCCGCAACGGCACCGACTACACCTCCGCCACCCGCGACGTGGCCAGGCTGCTGGCGCGTTTCAAGGAGGAGAAGGTCGACGGCGTGGTGCTGGACCTGCGCAACAACGGCGGCGGCTCGCTGGACGAGGCGGTGCAGCTGACCGGCCTGTTCATCGACCGCGGCCCGGTGGTGCAGGTGCGCGAGTCCGGCGGCCGGGTGACGGTCAACAGCGACAACAACCCGGGCGTGGCCTGGGACGGCCCGCTGGCGGTACTGGTCAACCGCGCCTCGGCCTCGGCCTCGGAGATCTTCGCCGGCGCGATGCAGGACTACGGCCGCGCGCTGATCATCGGCGAGACCACCTTCGGCAAGGGCACGGTGCAGAACCTGGTCGACCTCGACCGCTGGCCGGCCTCCGAAGGCCCGCGCTTCGGCCATGTGAAGCTGACCATCGCCCAGTTTTTCCGCATCGAGGGCGGCAGCACCCAGCACAAGGGCGTGGTGCCTGACATCGCCTACCCGCTGAGCGTGGACGCCAACGAGTTCGGCGAGAGCACGTACGACAACGCCCTGCCGTGGACGCGCATCGCCGCCGTCCCGCACGAACGCTACGGCAACTTCCAGCCGCTGCTGCCGCGCCTGCAGGCCATGCATGCGCGCCGCATCGCCGACGACCTGGAATTCCAGTGGTGGAGCGAGGACGTGACCCGCTACCGCGAGGAAGCGGCGAAGAAGTACCTGTCGCTCAACGAGGCCGAACGCCGCGCAGAACGCGAGCGCCAGGAGAAGCAGCGCAAGGAGCGCCAGGCGATCCGCAAGGAGAAGGGCCTGGACCTGGATCCGCTGGCGGAGGAGATCGACGACGGCCTGACCGCCAACGAGCGTGACGTGGTCAAGGACGCCGAGCGCGAGAAGGCCGCCGAGAAGCGCCCGGATCCGCTGCAGCGCGAATCGGCGGCGATCCTGGCCAACGCCATCGGCCTGCTGGAGCAGGACCGTCCGCTGACCGCGGAGGTGCTGCCGCGCACCGCCTCGGCGGTGCGCTGGGCGCGCTGAGCCGCGCTGGCAATGCAGTGAGTGACGGCGGCCTCAGGGCCGCCGTTTTTCTTTGCCATTACAAGGCCTGCTCCGCTCTCCCCATGGGAGAGGGGCGGCATGCGCGGAGCCCGGACAAGGCCAAACGGCCGCATCCGGGGCGCCTGCCCGCGCGCTCCGCTTACCCGGCTACGAATCATCAATCACCAATCACCAATCACCAATCACGTTACTCAGACACTTCCAGCGCCAGGGTTTCCTTGACCTCTTCCATGACGATGTAGCTCTTGGACTCGCGCACATGCGGCAGGGTGAGCAGGCTGCTGCCCAGCAGCTTGCGGTAGGAGGCCATCTCCGAGATGCGCGCCTTGATCAGGTAGTCGAAGTCGCCGGACATCAGGTGGCACTCCAGCACGTTGGGCAGCTTCAGCGCCGCACGGCGGAATTCCTCGAAGATGTCGCCGGACTTGTAGGCCAGGCTGATCTGCACGAACACCAGCAGGCTGGCGCCCAGGTGCTGCGGGTTGAGGCGGGCGTGGTAGCCGGTGATCACACCGTCGCGCTCGAGCCGGCGCACCCGTTCCGTACAGGGCGTGGTCGACAGCCCCACCCGTTCGCCCAGCTCGGTAAAGGAGATCCGGCCCTCCTGCTGGAGGATGCGCAGGATGTGGCGGTCGATCCTGTCGAGGTCGCGGGTGCGGTCGCCGCGCGGGCGTTCGGGGCGGGCGGGCATGGAAACCTCCATGGAAGCGTTCTGTAGCGGGACAAAGACCCGGATATGTCCTGAAAATCAGAAAATAATCCCGGAATCGCGGCGGTAGTATGCGCGCATTCCATGGCTCCGGCGTTCGGGGCAGTGAAAGCTCCTGACGGAGGGTGCGATGCAGCGTGTCCTGGTTCTTGGCAGTGGCGTGATCGGCGTGGCCAGCGCGTGGTACCTGGCGCGCGCCGGCTTCGAGGTGACCGTGGTCGACCGCGAGCCGGGCCCGGCGCGCGGGGCCAGCTTCGCCAACGCCGGGCAGATCTCCCCGGGCTACGCCTCGCCGTGGGCGGCGCCGGGCGTGCCGCTGAAGGCGATCAAGTGGCTGTTCCAGGAACACGCGCCGCTGGCGATCCGGCTGACCCGCGATCCGCAGCAGTACCGCTGGCTGTGGCAGATGCTGCGCAACTGCACCGCGGCCCGCTACGCGGTGAACAAGGAGCGCATGGTGCGGCTGGCCGAGTACAGCCGCGACTGCATGGACGAGCTGGCGGCCGAGACCGGGCTGGCCTGGGAAGGACGCAGGCTGGGCACCACCCAGCTGTTCCGCACCCAGGCCCAGCTCGACGCCGCGGCGCGCGACATCGCGGTGCTCGAGCAGGCCGGCGTGCCCTACGAGGTGCTCGACCGGGCCGGCATCGCCCGGGTGGAGCCGGCCCTGGCGGCCACGTCCGACATCCTGGTCGGCGGCCTGCGCCTGCCGGGCGACCAGACCGGCGACTGCCAGCTCTTCAGCGAGCGCCTGGCGGCGATGGCCGCGGCGCAGGGCGTGGAGTTCCGCTACGGCGCGACCATCGAGGCGATCGAGTCCGATGGCGAGCGCGTCACCGGCGTGCGCATCGACGGCCGCGTCGAGACCGCCGACCGCTACGTGCTGGCGCTGGGCAGCTGGTCGCCGCAGCTGCTGCGGCCGCTGGGCATCGACCTGCCGGTGTACCCGCTCAAGGGCTACTCGCTGACCATCCCGATCACCGATCCGGAGATGGCGCCGACTTCGACCATCCTCGACGAGACGTACAAGATCGCCATCACCCGCTTCGACCAGCGCATCCGTGTCGGCGGCATGGCCGAGGTGGCCGGCTTCGACCTGCGCCTGGATCCGCGCCGGCGCGCGACCCTGGAGAAGGTGGTCAACGATCTCTACCCGCGTGGCGGCGACCTGTCGCAGGCCACGTTCTGGACCGGCCTGCGCCCGGCCACGCCCGATGGCACCCCGGTGGTGGGCGAGACCCGCCTGCGCAACCTGTACCTCAACACCGGCCATGGCACCCTGGGCTGGACCATGGCCTGCGGTTCGGGCCGCTACCTGGCCGATGTGATCGCGCGCCAGCCCACCGGCATCCGCCGCGAAGGCCTGGACATCTCGCGCTATGGCCGTGGCGGTGCGCGCGGCGACGGCAAGGGTCCGGTTCCGGCGACAATGTCGCCCTGATCCGGCGCGCGCATCCCGCTCCGTTCTTCCTCCGTTTCCGCTTCCCCGGCCTGCCATGCGTCCTGCCCGCGCCCTGATCGACCTCGACGCCCTGCGTCACAACTACCGCCTGGCGCGCAGCCTTGGCGGAGGCCGCGCGCTGGCCGTGGTCAAGGCCGATGCCTACGGCCACGGCGCGGTGCGCTGCGCCGCGGCGCTGGAGCCGGAAGCCGACGGTTTCGCCGTGGCCTGCATCGAGGAGGCGCTGGTCCTGCGCGAGGCCGGCATCCGCAAGCCGATCCTGCTGCTGGAAGGTTTCTTCGAGGCCTCCGAGCTGCCGTTGCTGGTCGAGCACGACCTGTGGTGCGTGGTCCACGCGCCATGGCAGGTCGAGGCGCTGGAGCGCACGCCGCTGCCGGCGCCGCTGACGGTGTGGCTGAAGCTGGATTCGGGCATGCACCGCGTGGGCATCGGCGCCGGCGACTACGCCGCCACCTGGCGCCGGCTGGAGGCGCTGCCGCACGTGCGCATGGCGGTGAAGATGAGCCACTTCGCCCGCGCCGACGAACTGGACTGCGAACGCACCCGCGAGCAGCTGGCGCTGTTCGCCCAGGCCACCACCGGTCTGTCCGGGCAGACCAGCATCTGCAATTCGCCGGCCCTGCTGGGCTGGCCGCAGGCTCGCGGCGACTGGGCGCGCCCGGGACTGATGCTGTATGGCGTCTCGCCGTTCCCGCAGGACCACGACCTGGCCGCGCAGCTGCGTCCGGTGATGACCCTGGAGTCGAAGGTGATCGCCGTGCGCGAGCTGCCCGCGGGCGAGCCGGTGGGCTACGGCGCGCGCTTCGTCACCGAGGCCCCGACCCGGGTGGGCGTGGTGGCGATGGGCTATGCCGACGGCTATCCGCAGTTCGCGGTCAACGGCACGCCGGTCGCGATCGATGGCCGCCCGGGGCGGCTGGTCGGCCGCGTTTCGATGGACATGCTTACCGTCGACCTCACCGACCATCCGCATGCGGGCGTCGGCAGCGCGGTCGAACTGTGGGGTCCCCAGGTGCCGGCCGCACAGGTGGTCGCGCACAGCCAGACCAGCAGCTACCGCCTGCTGTGCGCGGTCAAGCGCGTGCCGCTGCAGCACGTGGGCTGAGCACGCGTACGCCGCCGCCGCCATCGGCGGGACTTCCAGCGCCGCACTCCCATCGCGGATCGTCTTCCCGCGGGAGAGACCTGCCCGGCGCACTCCACCGCAGCATGCGCGGTTGCACCAAAGGAGCGCCGCGCGTGCCGACCCCGGTGCGTGGAACCCGGATCCTGCCGCCGGCCCTGCTGCGGGCGGCCGTCGGGCACCGGCCGGACCGCCGCGTTCCCGGACCCCCCCCCGCACCGGGCCGGCTTTTTTGCAACGCAGCACGGGCACCGCTAGAGTCCGGCCATCCGCTTCCGGGGAATCCTGCATGCCCGTCCGCCTGCCGTCGCCGTCGCGCACCCTGTTGTTGATCGCCGCCCTGCTGTCCACGCCGGCCGCGCTGGCCCGGCAGGCCGACTCCGTCTATGTGCGCGCGGGCCGGATGCTGGACGTGGAATCCGGGCGCCTGCTCGAGGACCACGCACTGCTGGCCGAGGGCGGCCGCATCGTGCGCGTCGAGCCAGCCGCGGAGCTGCCGCCGCCCGCGGGCGCGACCGTCCACGACCTGTCCGCCTACACCGTGCTGCCGGGCCTGATGGACGCGCACACCCACCTGGTCGGCGACGCCGGCAAGCATGGCTACGCCAGCCTGGGCGATTCCCTGGCCACGGCCACGCTGCACGGCGCGGCCAATGCGCGCACGACGCTGCGCGCCGGCTTCACCACCGTGCGCGACCTCGGCAGCCCCGGCTACGCCGACGTGGCACTGCGCGATGCCATCGCCGAGGGCGTGGTGGAAGGGCCGCGCATCATCGCCGCCGGCCCCGGGATCGGCATCACCGGCGGCCACTGCGGCGACGACAACCTGCTTCCCTACGATCGCAGGTCGCAGGGCGAGGGCGTGGCCGACGGCCCATGGGAAGTGCGGCGCCAGGTGCGGCGCAACGTCAAGTACGGCGTGGACCTGGTCAAGACCTGCTCCACCGGCGGCGTCCTGTCCAGGGGCACCAAGGTGGGCGCGCCGCAGTACACGCTGGAGGAGCTGCGCGCCCTGGTCGAGGAGGCACACAGCCACGGGCGCAAGGTCGCCTCGCACGCGCACGGCGCCAGCGGCATCCGCAATGCGCTGCTGGCCGGCGTGGACTCGGTCGAGCACGCCAGCTTCATCGACGACGAGGGCATCGCCCTGGCGAAGAAGAACGGCGCGGTGCTGGTGATGGACATCTACAACACCGAGTTCATCCTCGGCGAAGGCGAGAAGGCCGGGATCCTGCCCGAGTCGCTGGAGAAGGAGCGCCGTACCGGTGGCATCCAGCGCGAGAACTTCCGCCGCGCCCACCAGGCGGGCGTCACGATCGCGTTCGGTACCGACGCCGGCGTGTATCCCCACGGCCAGAACGCGCGCCAGTTCTCGCGCATGGTGCGGTTCGGCATGACCCCGCTGCAGGCCATCCGCGCCGCCACGCTCAACACCGCGCGCCTGTTCGGCATCGAGGACCAGGCCGGTGCGCTGAAGCCTGGGATGTACGCCGACCTGGTCGCGGTGGAGGGCGATCCGCTGCAGGACGTGTCGGTGCTGGAGGACGTGCGCTTCGTGATGAAGGAAGGGCGCGTCCATCTCGCACCGGGCGAGCACGGACGCTGAACACCGGCTGGGCGGCGGTGATCCACCGCCGGCCGGCGCCCGCGTCTGGCGGATAATGGCCGCCCCGCCGCCATCGCCCCGACGCGTGAGCACCGAAGACGAACCCCTCAAGGCATTGCTGCTGCCGTTCGAGAACGGCGCCCTGGCCTGGCCGCAGGGCCGCGTGCTGTTCCTGCGCGGACGCGATGGTTGGCCGCTGCGTCGCATGGACCTGTCCGGCCTGCGCTGCGTGCAGGGTTCCCGGCCTCTGGCCGAAGCGCTGCAGCGCGCCGGCGTCGAGGTGGTCCCGGAGCTGGGCGATGACGAGCAGCCGGCGTCGCTGGTGCTGGTACTGCCGCCGCGCCAGCGCGAGGAGGCCCGCGCCCTGCTGGCCCGTGCCGTGGACCTGGCGGCGCCGGGCGCACGAGTCGTTGCCGCCGTCTCCAACGACGAAGGCGCACGCTCGCGCGAGAAGGACCTGCAGCAGCTGGCCGGCATGGACGGCCACCTGACCAAGTTCCACTGCCGGGTGTTCTGGACCCCGCCCCTGCAGGGGCCGGCCGACGCCGCGCTGGCCGCGCAATGGCGTGGCGGCGACGCGGTGAGGCCGTTGCTGGGCGGGCGCTTCCACAGCCGCCCGGGCGTGTTCGCCTGGGACCGCATCGACGCCGCCTCCGCGCTGCTGGCCGCCAAGCTGCCGGCCGACCTGCGCGGGCGCGGCGCGGACCTGGGCGCCGGATGGGGCTACCTGGCGGCCGAGGTGCTGGAACGCGCCCCGGGCGTGGGCGCGCTGGACCTGTACGAGGCCGAATTCCGCGCGCTGGAGCTGGCGCGCCGCAACCTGGAAGGCGCGCGCATCACGCCGGGTTTCCACTGGCACGACGTCACCGCCGGGCTGCCGCGCGACGGCTACGATTTCATCGTCAGCAACCCGCCCTTCCACGCCCATGACCGCGGCGACCGTCCGGAGCTGGGCCAGCGCTTCATCGAGGTCGCGGCGCAGGCCCTGCGTCCGGGAGGCTGCCTGCTGCTGGTGGCCAACCGACACCTGCCGTATGAGGGCACCCTGGCGCAGGCGTTCGGCGAGCGCCGGGTGCTCGCCGAGGCGGGAGGTTTCAAGGTGATCGAGGCATTGAAGGGAGCGTCGCGTTGAGCAAGTCGATGAAGCTGGTCAAGCACCTGGCCAACCTGGGTTATGGCAGCCGCAAGGAAGTGGCCTGGATGTTCCGCGAGGGCCGGGTCACCGACGCCAACGGCGAGGTGCTGTACCAGGACGATCCGCTGGACCACGACAACGTGCGCGTGGACGGCGAGCCGCTGGATCCGCCGCCGGGCCTGGTGCTGATGCTGCACAAGCCGGCCGGCTACACCTGCTCGACCAAGGATCCCGGCCGCATCGTCTACGACCTGCTGCCTCCGCGCTTCCGCCTGCGCGACCCGGTGCTGTCCACCGTCGGCCGCCTGGACCGAGACACCACCGGCCTGCTGCTGATGACCGACGACGGCCAGCTGCTGCACCGGATCGTCTCGCCGAAGTCGAAGCTGGCCAAGGTGTACGAGGCCGAGCTGGCGGAGGACCTGCGCGGCGACGAGGCGGCCCTGTTCGCCAGCGGCACGCTGATGCTGGAGTCGGAGACCACGCCGCTGCTGCCGGCGGCGATGGAGGTGCTGGGACCGCGCCGCGCGCGCGTGGTCCTGCACGAAGGCCGCTACCACCAGGTGCGGCGGATGTTCGCCGCGGTCGGCAACAGCGTGCTGGCGCTGCACCGTCCGCAGGTCGGCGGGCTGGCGCTGGGCGACCTGGCCGAGGGCCAGTGGCGCCAGCTTGGGCCGGAAGACCTCGGGGTGCTGTTCAACGGAGCTTCCGCGTGAGCCCCGGCGCGGCGATCGCGCCGCTGCCGTTCTCGCCGGCCGCGGTGCTGTTCGACATGGACGGGCTGATGCTGGACAGCGCACGCGCCATCACCCGCTGCTACGCGCGCGCCGCCGCCGCGCTCGGCCACGACCTGCCCGAGGACTACTGGCTGCAGATGGTCGGCACCGGCGATGCCGCCTGCCGCGCGCTGCTGGCCGCACGCCTGGGCGAGGCCGCGGCCGCCGAGCTGCTGGCGCGCTCCGGCGCCGAGTACGACGCCATGGTCGATGCCGGCATCCCGCCCCGGCCGGGCATCGTCGCCCTGCTGCAGTGGCTGCGGCAAAACGACGTGCCGCGCGCGGTCGCCACCTCCACCCGCAATCCGCTGGCCTCGCACAAGCTGCGCCAGGCCGGCCTGGAGCCGTACTTCCCGGTGATCTGCACCGCCTCGGACGTGGCGCATCCCAAGCCCGCACCGGACGTGTACCTGCTCGCCGCCAGCCGGCTTGGCGTGGAGCCCGCGCGCTGCCTGGTGCTCGAGGACTCGCCGACCGGCGTGCGCGCGGCGCTGGCCGCCGGCATGACCCCGATCCAGGTCCCGGACCTAGTGCAGCCGGACGTGGACACCCGGGCCCTGGGCCACCGCATCGCCGCCTCGCTGGAAGAGGTGCTGCCGCTGCTGCAGGCGGCGATGGCCGAGGCGCCGGCCGCAGGGTGAGCCGCGCAGGACCGGACCCGTTCCACCTGGGACAATCGGTCCGCTGCAGGCGCGGGCGTGGCTGCCTACAATCGGGCCCATGCAGCGAGCGTCCCGCCTCCATCGCAACATGGCCCGCCTGGCCCTGCTGGCGGTGCTGCTGCTGGCGCTGGCGCCAGCAGTGGGGCGTGCGCTGGCGTCCGGTACGCCACAACTGCTGGCCGGGTGGTCCGAGCTGTGCACCAGCGAAGGCCTGCAGCGGCTGCCAAGCGAGGCGCGGAGTGCCGATGGCGTTCCGCTGCCGGCGGCCCATGGCGATGCCGACTGCCCCTATTGCCCGCTGGCCACGTCCCTGCTCGGGCCCGCTGCGCCGCCAGCGGCCCTGGCGCTGTCTCCCGTGGAGGCGGCGCCTGCACGCCGACATGCGCCCGGGCGCCGCTTCCGGCGCCTTCACGGTCCCGGGAGCCGTGGCCCGCCCATCCTGCCCTGAAGTTGCGGACCGACGTTCGCGCGGCTGACGCCGCGCGCCGCCAACGTGCCTTGGAGCCAGTGATGCCGATTTCCGATTTGCCGCGTGTCGCGGCACGGCGGGCCGTATCCGTGCCTGCCGCCCTGTGCCTGTACCTGCTGCTGCCCCCGGCCGGCGCGGCCGACGTGGCGGACGCCCCCACCCTGGACGCGATCCGGGTCACCGCCCGCGCCAAGCCGCTGCAGCGTGCCTCCGGCAGCGCCTCGCGCCTGGACCTGCCGGTGATCGGGACCCCCGCCGCGGTCACCACCATCGACCGCGACCTGCTCGACGCGCGCGGCGTGCGCACCACAGCCGAAGCCCTGGCCAGCGTACCCGGCCTCACCGTTGCGTCGCCGCCGGGACATGGCAACACCGTCACCTGGCGCGGCTTCTCCGGCAGCCAGGTCAGCCAGCTGTTCAACGGCATCGACGTGCAGTACGCCACCATCGCCGCGCGCCCGGTGGATGCCTGGCAGTACGAGCGGGTGGAGGCCATCGGCGGGCCGTCCAGCTTCCTGCATGGCGTGGGCGCGGTCGGCGGCGCGATCAACTACGTGACCCGGCTGGCCAGCCTCGACCATGACCAGGCGCGCTGGCAGGCCTCGTGGGGCTCGCGCCGCGACGGCACCCTGGCGATGGGCGCCAACCTGCGCGATGCCGGGGCACGCCAGGCGCTGGCCCTGGACCTGAGCCTGCGCAACGGCGACAGCTGGATCGATGCGCAGCAGCGCGATGCTCTGGCCGTGGCGGCCTCGTGGCGCATCCGGCTGCGGCCCGGGCTGGAGCACACTCTGGCCCTGGAACACCAGGACGAGGAAGTGCTTCGCCCCTACTGGGGCACGCCGGCCGTGGCCGTCGATGGAAGCATGCGCGTGCCATCGGCGCTGGCCGCCCGCAACTACAACGTGGGCGATGGCCGCTATGCCCAGGACGTGCGCTGGGCGCGTTCGCTGCTGGACTGGGAACCGGCCACGGGCGGTCGCCTGCGCAACACGCTCTACCACTACGACGCGCTGCGCGATTACCGCAACGTCGAGAGCTACCGCCTGGTCGATGGTGGCGTGCAACGCTCCGCTGCGCTGCTGCAGCGCCACGACCAGGAGGTATGGGGCGACCGCGTGGAGTGGCTGCACGATGGCCGGATCGCCGGCCTCCCTTCGCACTGGAGCCTGGGCGCGGAAGCCAGCTACAACCGCCAGACCCGCTTCCCGCTCTCGCTGCCGGGCGTGGTCGACACGGTACCGGTGGATGCGGTGGCGCCAGGCCGTTTCCTCGATGTCCCGGGCGCGGCACTGGAACATCGGCCGGACCGTACCAACCGCCTGCGCAGCCATTCGCTGTACGCAGAAAACCTGACCGGACTGGGCGCCGGCTTCTCGCTGCTCACCGGCCTGCGCCACGAGCGCGTGGTGCTGGACGTGCTCAACCACCGCGCGGCCAGCGCGAGCAACCCGCGCCGCTTCGAGCGCAGTTACCAGCCCACCACCGGGCGCATCGCCCTGGACTGGGCAGTGACGCCGAATGCACATCTCTACGCCCAGGCCAGCACCGCTGCCGACCCGCCCTCGGGCGTGCTGAGCACCGCCAGCTTCGGCGCGCTGCGCGACTTCGACCTGTCCACCGGCCGCCAGGGCGAACTGGGTGCCAAGCTGCAGTCCGCCGATGGCCGCAGCCACGCCACCCTGGCCGCGTACCGGATCGTGCGCCGCAACCTCGCCATCGCCGATCCGGACAAGCCGGGGCAGACGCTACCGGTCGGCAGGCAGTCCTCGCGCGGGCTGGAGCTGGCCTTCGGCTGGCGTCCGCTGGATTCGCTTGCGCTCGACGGCAACCTGGCCTGGGTGGATGCGCGCCTGGACGAGTTCAACGAAAGCGTTGGCGGCACGGTGGTGTCGCGCGCAGGCAACCACCCGGCGAACACGCCGTCCCGCGTGGCCAACCTGTGGCTGGAGTGGCGGCTGTTGCAGGACTGGACCCTCGGCGCGGAGGCACGCGCGGTGTCCTCGCGCCACGCCGACGCCGGCAACACCCTGCGCGTGCCGGGATATGCCACGCTCGGGGCGCACCTGTCCTGGCAGGCTGGTCCGCGTACCGCGCTGGTGCTGCGCGGCCGCAACCTGTCCGACCGCCGCTACGTCGCGCATGCGGTGGGCGAACACATGGCCTGGCTCGGCGACCCGCGCAGCTGGGAGCTGGTCCTGCGCCAGGACTTCGACTGAGGAGCACGCCATGGATGCACGCACGCGAACTACCACACGCCTGGCCATCCGCTTCTTCCAGGCGGCGCTGCTGGCCTCGTCCCTCGTCGCCTGCCAGCGCGACGCATCCACCGCCACGCCGGCGCTGACCGTGCAGGACTGGAAGCTGCCGGCACCGCCGGGCGCGGCGCAGCCCGACCTGGCGCTGGCGCCCGACGGCCGCCTGCTGCTGGCGTGGGTGGAACCGGCGGGTGCCGGCCACCGCCTGCGCCTGGCGGCAAGCCGCAGCGACGGCGGCTGGGACGAGGCGCTCACCATCGCCGAGGGCGACGACTGGTTCGTGAACTGGGCCGATACCCCGCACGTGCATGCGCCCGGGGATGGCTCACTGTGGGCGCACTGGCTGCGCAGCACCGGGCCATCGCGGATGGACTACGGCATCGTGCTTGCGCGCTCGGCTGATGGCGGGCGCAGCTGGAAGCAGGCGGCGCCGGTGCATCCACCAGGCACCCGCGGCGACCACGGTTTCGTGACCTTCTGGGACCAGGGCGAAGGCCGGCTGGGCATCGCCTGGCTGGACAGCCGGCAGAAGGCCGCGGCCGGACGGACCGGCCATGACGCGCACCAGCACGAAGGCGGCGCGGCGATGATGCTGCGCGCGGCCATCCACGGCGGCGATGGCGCGCAGCTGCGGGAATGGCCGCTGGACGACTCGACCTGCGATTGCTGCCCCACGGCGTCGGCGCGGACCGATCGCGGCGTGGTCGTGGTCTACCGTGGCCGCACGCAGGACGAGGTGCGCGACACCCGCATCGTCCGCCTGGATGGCGATGCGTGGACGCCGCCGCGCGCGGTGTACGCGGACGGCTGGCGCTTTCCCGGATGCCCGGTGAACGGGCCGGCGGTTGCCGCCGACGGATCGCGCGCGTGGGTGGCCTGGTACACCGAGGCCGATGGCGCCCCGGAGCTGAGGCTTGCAGTATCGGACGACGCCGGCGACAGCTTCGCCGCGCCGGTCACGCTGGCGCGGGGCCCGCAGGTGCTCGGACGCGTGGCATTGGCCGCCGACGGGCGAGGGCTGCATGTCGCCTGGCTGGAACAGGCGTCTGCCACCACCCAGCGCCTGCGGCTGGCGCGCTACCCGGACGATCTCCCGCGCGCGGAAGCGATCGAGGTGGCCAGCTTCCCGGCACGTGGACGCGCCAGCGGCCTGCCACGGATGCAGGTCGCCGCCGGCGCGGCATGGCTGGTGTGGACCGAGGTCGACGAAGGCGGGCCGGTGCTGCGTGGTGCGGTGGTGCGCTGAGCCGTAGCTGGGCTGCGCGGGTTGTCGCGTTCCGGCATGCGCGCCGGCCGAAGCCCGCGCCGGTTCACGCGTCGGGCGCGGATGCCTCG
The DNA here is from genome assembly GCF_010093235.1 of Pseudoxanthomonas suwonensis. GTDB lineage: Bacteria > Pseudomonadota > Gammaproteobacteria > Xanthomonadales > Xanthomonadaceae > Pseudoxanthomonas > Pseudoxanthomonas suwonensis. Next base: position 17,504 of record NZ_PDWP01000042.1, read on the forward strand.
CGTCCGCTGCGCCATGCCTGCAGCTGGGCGGCGATGCCCAGTGCGATCGCCTCCGGCCCGCGTCCGCCGAGGTCCAGGCCGACCGGCGCATGCAGCCGGCCCTCCAGTGCACCGCGTTCGCCGGCGCTCAACTGGCCGAGCAGTCCGTCGCGCCGCGCGGCGGGGCCCAGCAGCCCGATGAACGGCACGTCGCTGGCGGCCAGGCGCTGCAACGCCAGGCGGTCGGCCTCGAAGGCGTGGTGCATGACCAGCGCTGCATCGCATCCGGATGGATCGAAGCCCCGGCTGTCGGCCGCGGCGCAGGCAGGCATCCACTCCGGCCGGTGCTCGCCTGCGCGGCTGCGCCAGCCGAGGTCGCGCAACAGTCGCAGCAGCGGCGGGGTCTCCGGCCCGGCGCCAAGCAGCAGGACCTGCGGCTGGCGCAGCAGCGAAAGCGACCAGGCCGAGGCCGCATCGCGCCACGCCGGGGTGGCGGCGGGGACGTGCCAGGCGGGCAGTGGCCTGCCATCGGCCTCGATCCTTACCCGGCCGTCGCGGCTCAGGCTGCGCCGCAGCGACACGCCGCCTTCCAGCCACGCCGCAAGCGGTTCCTCGACGCCCGGCAGGCTGCGCAGGGGCAGCAGCGCAATGCGCAGCTGTCCGGTCCAGCCTTCCCCCGCGCCGGCGCGACCTCCGCCCTGGCCGTCGAACTGCAGCCATTCCAGATGGCCGGACGCGTCCGCTTCGGCGGCCCGCCGCGCCAGTTCCGCTTCCATGCTGCCGCCAGTGAGCCAGCCGGCGACCGGACCCTGCAGGCCGTCGAACGCCGCCATTGCGCCGGGAGCCGCGTAAGTGGGGCCCTCGGCTTCCAGCACCAGGGCCAGGGGCCGCGCCGGGCGCGGGCCAGGCGCAGCGCCGCGTTCAGCACGGGACGCGGGTTGCCCTCGCGCAGGAAGCCGCTGCGCGCATGGGGGCGCACTTGCGCCTGCGCGTTGGCGTGCAGCGTCACGAATGCCGGCGCGGAGGGAGCGGGGGGCGCTTCCGTGCTCATGCGGCGCTCCGCTCGCTTCCTGAGTGGTGCCGGGTCAACGGAGGCTGCCTGCCTGCCCCAATGTCTCGGGGCCCGCCCGCAAGGGTGCGGCCGGAGGGCAGTGCGCTTCCGGGCCAGACGCCGGCGGCGCCGCGATGCGACGGGAGGGATGGGTCGGACATTCCACGACTCCTGTGGGGGGGCGGAGTGAGGG
>NZ_PDWP01000043.1 GCF_010093235.1 Pseudoxanthomonas suwonensis
AACACCCCGTTCCACGTCGCCCATCGTTAGTCAACCTATCATGGTGTTATAAACCTACGGCCACCTCGCAGGCCTCATCAGCGCACCTCGTCAGCGGCGTCAGCTGTGTATAAGAGGCTGGGGCAGGGCGGACCGGCGGCCTCCAGGGGCCTCCCGGCGGAATGCACAGTAGCGCCGTGGGCTCCCGGTTCGGGGGTATAATGACGCGCTTCCCCACATCCGGGTAATGCCGATGCTGCGCATCCAGGCCGAAGCACTCACGTACGACGACGTCTCGCTCGTCCCCGCCCATTCCACCGTGCTGCCGAAGGACGTCTCGCTCGAGACGCGCCTGACCCGCGACCTGCGGGTGAAGCTGCCCATCGTCTCGGCGGCGATGGACACGGTGACCGAAGCGCGCCTGGCGATCGCCATGGCCCAGCTCGGGGGCATCGGCATCATCCACAAGAACCTGACCGTCGAGCAGCAGGCCAACGAGGTCGCCAAGGTCAAGAAGTTCGAGGCCGGCGTGATCAAGGACCCGTTCACCGTCGGTCCCGACGCGACCATCGGCGAAGTCCTGCAGCTGACCCGCGCGCGCAACATCTCGGGCGTGCCGGTGGTCGACGACAACGGCCAGCTGGTCGGCATCGTCACCAGCCGCGACATGCGCTTCGAGAAGAAGCTGGACGATCCGGTGCGCCACATCATGACCAAGAAGGACCGCCTGGTCACGGTGAAGGAAGGCGCCAGCGACGAGGAGATCTTCCAGCTCCTGCACAAGAACCGCATCGAGAAGGTGCTGGTGGTCAACGATGATTTCGCCCTGCGCGGCCTGATCACCGTCAAGGACATCCAGAAGAAGACCGACAACCCCAACGCCGCCAAGGATTCGCATGCGCGCCTGATGGTCGGCGCCGCGGTCGGCGTCGGCGGCGACACCGAGCAGCGCGTAGAGGCGCTGGTGGCCGCGGGCGTGGACGTGCTGATCGTCGACACCGCGCACGGCCACTCGCAGGGCGTGCTGGACCGCGTGGCCTGGGTCAAGAAGAATTTCCCGCAGGTGCAGGTGGTCGGCGGCAACATCGTCACCGGCGAGGCCGCGCTGGCCCTTTACGACGCCGGCGCCGACGCGGTGAAGGTCGGCGTGGGGCCGGGCTCGATCTGCACCACGCGCGTGGTCGCGGGCGTGGGCGTGCCGCAGATCACCGCCATCGACCTGGTGGCCGAGGCGCTGCAGGACCGCATCCCGCTGATCGCCGACGGCGGCATCCGCTACTCCGGCGACATCGGCAAGGCGATCGCCGCCGGTGCGTCCACGGTGATGATCGGCGGCCTGTTCGCCGGCACCGAGGAGTCCCCGGGCGAGGTCGAGCTGTTCCAGGGCCGCAGCTACAAGAGCTACCGCGGCATGGGCTCGCTGGGCGCGATGGAGAAGGGTTCCAAGGACCGCTACTTCCAGGACGCCTCCGACGCCGACAAGCTGGTGCCGGAAGGCATCGAGGGCCGCGTCCCGTACCGCGGCCCGGTCGGCAGCATCATCCACCAGCTCGCCGGCGGCCTGCGCGCCACCATGGGCTACGTGGGTTGCGCCACCATCGAGGAGATGCGCAGCAAGCCGAAGTTCGTGGTGATCACCGGCGCCGGCCAGCGCGAGAGCCACGTGCACGACGTCACCATCACCAAGCAGCCGCCGAACTACCAGATCGGTTGAGGCGGGGGCAGGCCGTTCGGCCACCCCGCGCACCCTCCACTGCCCCCTGAACCTCCATGACCGACATCCATAGCGACAAGATCCTCATCTTCGACTTCGGCGCGCAGTACACCCAGCTGATCGCCCGTCGCATCCGCGAGATCGGCGTCTACTGCGAGATCTGGGCCTGGGACCACGATCCGGCCGAGATCGCGGCGTTCGCGCCCAAGGGCATCATCCTGTCCGGTGGCCCGGAGTCGACCACGGTCGAGGGTTCGCCGCGCGCGCCGCAGGAAGTGTTCGATTCCGGCCTGCCGGTGCTTGGCATCTGCTACGGCATGCAGACCATGGCGGTGCAGCTGGGCGGCGCCACCGAGGCCGCGGACCAGCGCGAGTTCGGCCATGCCGAGGTCTCGCTGGTGGCGGCCGACCGCCTGTTCGAGGGACTGAAGGACCATCCGGGTTCGCCGCCGCGGCTGGACGTGTGGATGAGCCATGGCGACCACGTGTCGGTGGCGCCGCCGGGCTTCACCGTCACCGCGAAGACCGACCGCATCCCGGTCGCCGCCTTCGCCGACGACCGCCGCGGCTGGTACGGCGTGCAGTTCCACCCCGAAGTGACCCACACCAAGCAGGGCACCGCGCTGCTGCGCCGCTTCGTGGTCGACATCTGCGGCTGCCAGACCCTGTGGACCGCCGAGCACATCATCGAGGACCAGATCCGCCGCGTGCGCGAGCAGGTCGGTTCGGACGAGGTGATCCTGGGCCTGTCCGGCGGCGTGGATTCGTCGGTGGTCGCGGCCCTGCTGCACAAGGCCATCGGCGACCAGCTGACCTGCGTGTTCGTCGACACCGGCCTGCTGCGCTGGCAGGAGGGCGACCAGGTGATGGCGACCTTTGCCGAGCACCTGGGCGTCAAGGTGATCCGCGTCGACGCCGCCGATCGCTACTTCAAGGCGCTGGAAGGCGTGTCCGAGCCGGAAGCCAAGCGCAAGATCATCGGCAACCTGTTCGTCGACATCTTCGAGGAGGAGTCGGCCAGGCTGAAGAACGCGCGCTGGCTGGCCCAGGGCACGATCTACCCGGACGTGATCGAGTCGGCCGGCAGCAAGACCGGCAAGGCCCACGTCATCAAGAGCCACCACAACGTCGGCGGCCTGCCCGAGCACATGAAGCTCGGCCTGGTCGAGCCGCTGCGCGAGCTGTTCAAGGACGAGGTCCGCCGCCTTGGCGTCGAGCTGGGCCTGCCGCGCGAGATGGTCTACCGCCATCCGTTCCCGGGTCCGGGCCTGGGCGTGCGCATCCTCGGCGAGGTCAAGCGCGAGTACGCCGAGCTGCTGGCACGTGCGGACGCGATCTTCATCGACGAGCTGCGCAAGGCCGGCCTGTACGACAAGACCTCGCAGGCCTTCGCCGTGTTCCTGCCGGTCAAGTCGGTGGGCGTGGTCGGCGACGCCCGCGCCTACGAATGGGTGATCGCACTGCGTGCGGTGGAGACCATCGACTTCATGACCGCGCACTGGGCGCACCTGCCGTACGAGTTCCTCGGCAAGGTGTCCAACCGCATCATCAACGAACTGCGCGGCGTCTCCCGCGTGGTCTACGACATCTCCGGCAAGCCGCCGGCGACGATCGAGTGGGAGTGATTCCGCGCAGGTCCTGATACACCCGGTCGTCCTGTCCCGGGGCGACCGGTCCGATGCCCCTCCGTGCGCGGGGCAGGCCGCCGGCACCGCCGGCGCTTGCGGGGAACCGTTCCCCGCGTTCGATCAGCAGGTAGTAGCAGTGGACTGGGTCCCGGTGGTGTTCCTGGCGTTCAAGATCTCGGTGTTCGGGATCTGCATGTTCCTTGCCATCAAGTGGCATTACGACCAGGGGAAGAAGGCGCGCGCCGAAAGCGAGAAGCTGCGCGCGAGCTACGCGAAACACGACGTCGCGGAGTCCGCCGGCACGCCCGAGCCGCCGGCCGGCGACAAGCCGCGGTCCTGACGGGACTCCACCGTGCCAGCCGGCACGGTGCATTGTCCGCCGTTCCGGTGCGCAGCCGGCGGGCCTTCTCCCGTTCCGGGACGCATGGGTCCACTGGTAGACTTCCGCGCTGCCACGGCAAGGACGCCGCGCATCATCCGGACCGGCCCTCCGTGTGCCAAGGGAACCGCGCAGGCCCGCGAGCCCGCGCGCCATGGATGCTCCAGGGAAGAGGGGACGGACGATGGGGAGACTGGTTGTACTGATCGCGCTGGCGGCGGTGGCATGGTTCACCTGGGACCGGGGATGGCGGATCGAGGAGGAACACGTCCACCAGTACTACGACCGGCACGCGGAGCTGTTCGGCGCCTTCGACCACGAGGCGCTGTGCGAGCTCATGGCCGATGACTTCAGCATGGACGCCACCGTCTATGCGAACGGCCAGCTGGTGGACGACGACGTCTACGATCGCGACGAGACCTGTGCCATGACCCGCAAGATGGTCAACGGCATGCGCATCCTCAACTCGCGCAGCCGGGGGCTGCTGGAATTCGACATGGAAGTGGACATCCACTCCATCGATATCGCCCCGGGAGGTCGCAGCGCCACGGTGGAGGCCACCACCACGGTGCGGATGGGCGACATCCTGGTCAGCCGCAGCCGGGGCACCGAGCGCCTGTCGCGCGCGCGCTGGCGCGTACGCAGCCACGGCGGCGAAGGCAGGAGTTGGACCTACTGAAACCAGTTCCGGCTGTCGCGCCCCGGATTCACGGGGGCGCGACGGCAGGAGTCGCAGCGTAGGGGCTCCGAATCCCGGGAATCCCGCGCCATGTCCGACGACACCAAGCAGGTCGGCTCGCCCGACCGCGACCGCATCAACCTCTCCGAGGACTACGAGGTCCGTTACTGGACCGGTGCCCTCGGCGTGAGCGAGGAGCAGCTGCGCGAGGCCGTGGCCGCGGTGGGTCCCACCGCCGAGGCCGTGCGCCGCCACCTGGGCAAGTGATGGGCGTGGCATGAGCCTGCTCGATTACCGGCGCAAGCGCAGCTTCGACCGTACCCGTGAACCGGAACCGGGCAAGCCAGCGCCGCGCGGGCAGCGCCCGATCTTCGTGGTCCAGCTGCACCACGCCAGCCGCCGCCACTACGACTTCCGCCTGCAGGTCGGCGATGCGCTCAAGAGCTGGGCGGTGCCCAAGGGGCCCAGCTATGACCCTTCGGTCAAGCGCATGGCGGTGGAAGTCGAGGACCATCCGCTGGACTACGCCGGCTTCGAGGGCGAAATCCCGAAGGGCGAGTACGGCGGCGGCCACGTGGCGCGCTTCGACCATGGCGTCTGGTCCACCACCGGCGATCCGGAGGAGCAGCTGGCCAAGGGCCACCTGCGTTTCGAGCTGTTCGGCGACCGCCTCAAGGGCGGCTGGCACCTGGTGCGCTCGGGCAAGCCGGCGCGGCAGCCGCAGTGGCTGCTGTTCAAGGACAAGGATGCGTGGGCCGGCACGCTCGAGGCCGACGACCTGCTGGCCGAGGTCACGCCGCCACCCGCGGAGGACCGCAAGCGCGCCGGCAGTGGCAAGGCCACGCGCAAGCGCCTGGCCACCGTGCCGGTGCCACGCACGCGCCGCAAGGACTGGAAGAAGCGCGCACTGGCACTGGACGGTTCGCGCGCCGCCGATGCGCCCGACGGTCCATTCCAGCCGCAGCTGGCACGCCTGGGCCAGGCCGCGCCGGAGGGCGAGCAGTGGCTGCACGAGATCAAGGGGATGGCTACCGCATCCTCGCCACCGTCGAGGAGGGCGAGGTGCGGCTGTGGTCGCGAAACGCGCTGGAGTGGACCGACCGCGTTCCCGAGATCCGCGACGCGGTGAAGGCGCTGGGCCTGCGCAGCGCGGCGCTGGATGGCGAGCTGATCGCCGGCAGCGGCACTCGCGAGGACTTCAACCTGCTGCAGGCCACGCTGTCCGGCGAGCGCCCCGGCACGCTGGCCTACGTGCTGTTCGACCTGCTGCATGTCGACGGCGTGGACATTAGCGAAACGCCGCTGCTGGCCCGCAAGGAACTGCTGCAGGAAATGCTGGCGAAGGGCCCGGCGCACCTGGCCTACAGTTCGCATATCCCGGGTGATGGCAGCCAGGCGGTCGCGCTGGCGGCCGAGCGCCACTTCGAGGGTGTCATCTCCAAGCGTGCCGACCGCCCGTACCGCCCGGGTCGCGGCGACGACTGGCGCAAGACCAAGCAGCTGGCCAGCGACGAGTTCGCCATCGTCGGCTACACCGCACCGCAGGGCAGCCGTACCGGCTTCGGTTCGCTCCTGCTGGCGCGACCGGACGCAAAGCATGGATGGCTTTACGTCGGTCGCGTCGGCACCGGATTCAGCGACGAGCTGCTGCGCGAACTGGCGCCGCGCCTGGCCAGGGACACCGGCAGCAAGCCCACCGCGCATGTGGCCACCATGGATACGGCCCTGCGGCGTGCGACCTGGGTGCCGCCGCGCCTGGTGGTCGAGGTGTTCTATCGCGGCATTGGCGGCCAGCAGTTGCTGCGCCAGGCCTCGCTGAAGGCACTGCGACCGGACAAGAGCATCGATGACCTGTATGACAGCGACCGCGGCGCGGATGTCGCGGAGGAGGCGGCCATGGCGGCGAAAGGGAAGGGTGGAGGCAAGGCCATGAAGAAGCCCGCCGCGAAGAAGGCTCCGGCCAGGAAGGCAGCCACGAAGAAGGCTGCCAGGAAGACCGCCACGACGAAGGCGGGCGCGCGGAAGACGCCGGCCCGCAGGAAGGCGGGGGGCGCCACCACGGAAGCGACGAAGACGGTCGCGGAAACGCCCGCCAGGTCGCCTGCCACGAAGAAGGCGAAGAGTCCGGCGAAGAAGGCGGCGAAGCAGGCCGCAGGTGCGAAAGCAACCGCCGTGACCGCAACGCGGGCCGGCACGTCCCGGGCAAGGCCGGCAGGGGACGCGCCCAGGGCCGGGTCGACGCCCCACGACTGGCCGACCCTTTCCAGTCCCACCAAGATCCTGTTCCCCGACATCCGCGCCACCAAGCAGGACGTGTGGGACTACTACGCCGCGGTGATGGACCATTTGCTGCCGGAAATCGCCGGCCGCCCGCTGTCGGTCATCCGCTGTCCCTCCGGCACCGGCAAGCCGTGCTTCTTCCAGAAGCACCTCACCGCCGGGCTGGAACGGGTGGCCTCGGTGAAGCTCAAGGAGGAGAGCGGCACCAACGCGCATTACCTGGTGGTGGAGGACGCGGCCGGGCTGATGGAGCTGGTGCAGTTCAACGCGCTGGAGTTCCATCCCTGGGGCTCGCACGCCGACAACCCCGATTCCGCCGACCGCGTGGTGTTCGACCTCGATCCCGGGCCGGACGTGCCGTTCTCCGAAGTAAAGAAGGCCGCGGTCGACATCCGCCGCCAGCTGGAGGCGCTGGAACTCGAGTCGTTCCTGCGCGTGACCGGCGGCAAGGGCCTGCACGTGGTGGTGCCGCTGGCGCCTGGCTGCGACTGGGAGCTGACCAAGCGCTTCGCCCACGGCTTCGCCGACGCCCTGGCCAGGTCCGAACCGGATCGTTTCGTCGCCACCGCGACCAAGCGCTTCCGCAACCGCCGCATCTTCGTCGACTACCTGCGCAACGGTCGCGGCGCCACCGCGGTGGCTTCGTACTCGCTGCGTGCCCGTCCCGGAGCGCCGGTGGCCATGCCCATCGGCTGGAACGAACTGGCGCGGCTGCCGCGCGCGGACCTGTACACGATCAAGGACGTGCCGGAGAAGCTGCGTCGGCGGCGCAAGGATCCCTGGGACCGCATGGGCTCGATCCGCCAGAACCTGGCGCGCTGGGCGCGCAGCGAATGACGTATTCAGGACACAGGGAGCAGGCAATGCAACATCCGGCACCATCCATGGATGGCGTCGCGCGTCCGCAGGTGGCATCCTCCCCCAGCCCGTTCGCCCTGCGACGGGAAAGGGGGAAGTCCGATGAGCGGCTCCATGCGATGACAGACGCCGGCGCGCCACCGTTCTCTTTCGGCGGCGACCACCTGCTGTTGCAGGGCGTCACCGACTACGCGATCTACATGCTGGATGCGTCGGGGAACATCCTCAGCTGGAACACCGGCGGCCAGCGGATCAAGGGCTACACCGGCGACGAGGTGATCGGCCGGCATTTCTCCACGTTCTATCCGCAGGAGGATGTCGAACGCGGCGAACCGGAGCGGGCGCTCGACACCGCCGCGCGCGAGGGGCGCTACGAGACCGAGGGCTGGCGGGTGCGGAAGGACGGCAGCCGCTTCCGCGCCCACATTGTGGTCGATGCGATTTACCAGGGAGGCGAACTCGTCGGCTTCGCCAAGATCACCCGCGACATCACCGAGCGCTACCAGGCGGCCGAGCATCGCCGGCAGGCCGAGCAGGCGCTGGCCCAGGCGCAGAAGGTGGCGGCGATCGGCCAGCTGACCCTTGGCGTCGCCCACGACTTCAACAACCTGCTTGCGGTGATCGCCACCAGCCTCGACCAGCTTTCGCGCGCCGAGGGACGACGCAAAGAAGTCCTGATCGACGCCGCGCGCCAGGCCGCCGACCGCGGCGTACGCCTGACCCGGCAGATGCTCGCCTTCGCCCGCGGCCAGAGGCTGGAACCGAAACTGCATGACGCCAACGCGCTGATCGACGGCTCCATCGAGATCTACCGCAGGGCCGCGGGTCCCATCACCCAATGCACGGTGGAGCTGGTCCAGGCCGATACCCGCATCATGGTCGATGCCGAGCAGCTTGAAGCCGCGCTGGTGAACCTGGTGGCCAACGCGCGCGATGCGATGGAGCGGCCCGGCAACATCCACATCGCAACCCGCGTCGCGCGCGCCGATCCGGACCTGCATCCGGGCGCGGCCGCCGATCGCGACTACCTGTACGTATCCGTGGCCGACGATGGCCCGGGAATGGAGGAACACGTGCGCCTGCGTGCCATGGAACCCTTTTTCACCACCAAGGACGTCGGCCGCGGAAGCGGACTCGGCCTCAGCCAGGTGTTCGGCTTCGCCAGCCAGTCCGGCGGCTTCGCCTTCATCGACAGCACGCCCGGGGAGGGCACCCGCGTGACCATGGCGATCCCGCTGGCGGAGGTGGCCGATGCCTAGGGTGCTGTATGTCGAGGACGACGCCCTGTTGCGCGCGGTCACGTCCATGGCGCTGGAAGACGCGGGCTATGCGGTGGTGGAAGCCCACGACGGCCACCAGGCACGGCGACTGCTGGAGGAGGAGGGCGGGTTCGACTTCGTCATCAGCGACGTCAGCATGCCCGGTGGCATGAGCGGGCTGGAAGTCGCGCAGGCCGCACAGGCGGCCCGTCCCGGATGCCGCACGATCCTGGTGTCCGGCTACGCCACCGCGCAGCTGCCGGAGCTGCCCGCGGCGGTGGTCTATCTGGGCAAGCCTTTCCGGGTGCAGGAACTGATCGACACCCTCGGCGGTGCAAACCCGCCCGTGGCCAACAGCTGAGGCAGCCATACCGGAACGGATGGTTGCCATGCGCGGCACGGGGGCAAGTCGCAGCTTTTTCTCGGAAAAACCTTACGGGGTCCCGAGGGAACTCCGATGGTTTCGGGGCAGTCCACGGGGCAGGCTATGCACTCCCCTGGGCGGATTCCCCCGATCCGCCATTCCTGCACCGGATGCCCCCAATCCGGTGCGCCACGGCCGCCTTCGGGCGGCCGTTCTTTTTGGTCTCCCATGCATGGGCCCATGGGGCGCAGGAACCGGCCTCGCGGCGGGCGATGTGGTGATGCCGGCGGCGCCTGCCGGGGCGGATTTGCTACCCTGCGCCGCCATTCATCACATGCCGCCCCAGGTATCGCCCCATGCCGCTGCGCGTCCTGTCCATCCTGCTGCTGATCGTGCTCAACACCCTGGCCCATGCCGTGCCGCTGCTGCTGGTCGGCCTGGTCAAGGCGGTGCTGCCGCTGCGGCCGGTCTGGCGCGCCTGCAACCCCATCCTGACCGGCCTGGCCGAGAGCTGGATCGCGGTGAACACCTGGATGATGGACCACCTGACCCGCACCCGCTTCGAGATCGAGGGCATGGCGGACCTGCGCCGCGACGGGCACTACCTGGTACTGGCCAACCACCAGAGCTGGGTGGACATCCTGGTGCTGCAGAAGGTGTTCAACCGGCGCGTGCCGCTGCTGCGCTTCTTCCTCAAGCGCTCGCTGTTCTGGGTGCCGGTCCTGGGCCTGGCCTGGTGGGCGCTGGATTTCCCGTTCATGGGCCGCTACAACCGCCGCCAGATCGCGAAGAACCCGGAGCTGGGACGGCGCGACATCGAGACCACGCGCAAGGCCTGCGAGAAGTTCCGCGACATCCCGGTGTCGATCATGAACTTCGTCGAGGGCACCCGCTTCACCGAGGCCAAGCACGCGCAGCAGGCCTCGCCGTTCCGGCACCTGCTCAAGCCCAAATCCGGCGGCGTGGCCTTCGTGATCGACGCGATGCGGCAGGGCCTGCATTCGATCCTGGACGTCACCATCGCCTACCCGGACGGGCGTCCGTCGATGGTCGACCTGATGGCCAACCGCGTGGGCATGGTCCGGGTCAAGGTGCGGCAGTTGCCCATCCCGCCCGAGCTGGTCGCCGGCAACTACCAGGAAGACCGCGCGTTCCGTGCCCGTTTCCAGCAATGGATGAACGGGCTGTGGCGGGAGAAGGACGAAGACATGGAGCGCATGCTCGGGCAGTAACGCCGCGTGGGCGGAAAGGGAAGGTCGCGCGGCCTGAACAGGGCGCCCCGCTTGGTTTGCACGGGCCGGCAGCAGCCGCTAAGGTGGGCGCCAACCGAGGCACCGTGAGTCCACCGGTCCTTGCGGCCATCCACTTCACCCCCCTTTCCTTTCACTACCAGGGAGCACTCCATGGAGATCGCCGCCGCCCGCGTGGCCACGTTCCACTACATCCTGACCGACGACGAAGGCCAGGTCCTCGACCGTTCGCCGGACAACCATCCGCTGAGCTATTTCCACGGCGGCGGGAACATCATCCCGGGCCTGGAGAAGGCGCTGGAAGGCCGTCGCGCCGGTGATGCGCTGACTGTCGATGTCGAGCCTTCCGAGGCCTATGGCGAACGCATCGAAGCGCTGGTCCAGGACGTGCCGCGCGAAGCCTTCCAGGGCATCGACACGATCGAGCCGGGCATGCAGTTCCAGGCCAACGGCGGCCAGGGCCCGGTGCTGGTTACCGTGGTCGCGGTGGGCGACGCCCAGGTCCGCATCGATGGCAACCATCCGCTGGCCGGCAAGACCCTGCACTTCGACGTCCGCATCGCCGACGTGCGCGAGGCCACCGAGGAAGAAAAGCAGAGCGGCCGCGTCGCGGCCTGACGCGGCAACAGGGCGCCGGCTGCATGCCGGCGCCTTTTTTCAGGTGCAGTACCCCATCCACAGGCAGTCGAGCGCATCCAGCGCGATGTGGATGAGCAGCCCGGCGCCGGGCAGGCGCGTGCGGCGAGGGACCAGCATCGCGGCGTAGACCGCGATGGCGGGCCAGGTATGCAGCGGATGGAAGCCGATGCTGCAGCGGTCCGGCGCATACACCGGATCGGCCAGGACGTGGTCGATGTCGATCAGCCAGCCGGCAAGCAGCCAGCCGGCAGCCGCACGCCAGTGCCGCGGCCACGCGAGGCGTGCCACGGTCAGGGGCACGATCACGTGCAGCGCAAGGTGCAGGAGCGAGCGCAGGTCGGGTTCGGGCAAGGCGTGGCTCCGTCCGGCGCGCGGTCATCGCCCGCGCCGCCCATCCGTCGGGGGAGGGCGTCAATGCCGATCGTGGGGTGCTTCTGCGCGCCATTGCCCGCGTGCACGGGCCTGGGTGCCCGGGCTGGGCGGAGCGCGCCGCAAGGATGGCGGCCAGCCCCGGTGCCGGAGTGGCCGCCGTGCGGTCAGGCCGCCTTCTTCTTCTTGGCCGCGGCCGGCGCGGCCTCGGGCGCGTCGACCTTGGTCAGCATCGGCGTATTGCCCAGCACTTCGATGCGGCCACCGGCCTTGCGGAAGGCCTCCAGGTCGCTGGCGATGCGCTCGCGGGTGAGGGTGCCGCCGGACTTGCCGGTGTCGGCGAGCTTGCGGCCCTTGGTGGACGTGGGAGCAGTCTTGCGGACGGCCATGTGCGTCTCCTTGGTCAGTCGAGGGTGAGCGGTATGCCGCGCTGCCGCTGGTCGCGGTAGCGGGCACGAACATCGATGCAGGCCCCGCCACCCATCGCGAACTGGCGGCAGATGGCGGGCCGGTCCTGGTAGATCGAGCAACGCAGGTGCAGCGGATCGATCGCCGCGCACCAGCCGTCCTCGTCCTTGGCCATGGTTTCCAGGCCGTGTTCGTCGATCGCGATGTACCGGGAGGGCACCCGGTCGCCCGGCAGCAGCAGGACCGGCAGGCGGCAGCACACTGCGTCGCAGCGCCTGCAGTCCACGCCGGCCTCCCGCGCGCTCAGGACTTCGTCCCCGGCGGAAAGGGCAGGGTGCGTGGCTGCGCGATGTCCGCACCGGCGGACCGGTGGGTGGGGAAGAGCGGAAGGAGGATGGCGACGCCCTGGAAGCGGCTTCGGACCGGCGCGGGTGCAGCCTGGGTCCGGAAGCTGTGGAGCGCGCGGCAGGCGCGCGGATGGGTGGACTGCCGGATTTGCGGGCGATTATAGCGCAAACCGGGGATCCGTGCCGAACTTGCGGCGGATCTGCCACCAAGTGCACGCAAAACGCTGCGTTCCGCTCGCTTTTCCCGGTAGCGCCGACGGGGGGCACTGGTAGCATCCGCCCCTGATTCTTCAAGGGGACACCCGATGAGCCAGCAGAACTTCCATCCGGTGGGAATTCCCGGCCAGCCGTGGGGAGAGGTCGAGAAAGCCCGGTGGCTGGCGATGCAGCGGCGTCGCCGCAGCCATGCCGACGACGTCGTGGCGCCGGTCCGGGCCCTGGCGGGCGCCTGGGACGTGGTCGAGTACGGTGCGCTGGATTACGCGGGCGAGCATTTCCCGCTGCTGGCGCTGCGCAGCCGCGGATGGGACGAGGAACTGCCGGTGGCGCTGGTCACCGGCGGGGTGCATGGCTACGAGACCAGCGGCGTGCTGGGCGCCCTGCTGTTCGCCCGCGACCACGCGCCGGACTACGCCGGGCGCGTCAACCTGCTGGTCGTGCCGTGCGTCAGCCCCTGGGGCTATGAGCGCATCCATCGCTGGAACCTGGAGGCGGTCGACCCGAACCGTTCCTTCCGCCAGCCGAGCCCGGCGCGGGAGTCGGCCGCGCTGATGGAGCTGGTGGCACCGCTGCGCGGCCGCTTCCTGCTGCACGTGGACCTGCACGAGACCACCGACAGCGACGAGACCGAGTTCCGCCCCGCGCTTGCCGCCCGCGATGGCAAGCCGTTCGAGCCGGGACACATCCCGGACGGCTTCTACCTGGTGGACGACAGCGCCAGCCCCCAGCCGGAGTTCCAGCAGGCGGTGATCGAGGCGGTGGCCAGGGTCACCCATATCGCGCCTGCCGACGCGGAGGGCAGGATCATCGGCTCGCCGGTGCTGGCGCCGGGGGTGATCGCATACCCGCTGCGCGAGCTGGGACTGTGCGCCGGCATCACCGGCGCCCCTTACGTCACCACCACCGAGGTCTATCCGGACAGCCCCCGGGCCACGCCGGAGCAGTGCAACGCCGCCCAGGTGGCGGCGATCCGCGGCGCGCTGGACTACGCCTTGGCCCATCGCTGACCCGTAAGGTTTTCGCCCCGGCTGCCGAAACCATGTGCGCCGTTCCGCACAGCGCGGGCGGCGCGGCGGCGGCCGAGGGCGCCCGGTTGCCGGCATTCGGTAAGATCGCGCGCTTGCGGATGCCCCCGGGGCATCCGGACAGGGGGCAGGATGGTGGAAGGACCCATGCGGTGGATCGGAAAGCTGTTCGGACGCGGGCGCGTGGCCGACGCTCCCGGTTCCGTGCGCGCTCAGCCGTACGGCAGCGAGGCCACCTCAGGCGAGGATGCCGGCGACGCGGGTGCGCGCCAGCAGGACGGGCCCGCCCTGCACTGGACCGTGCGCCTGGCGGCGCTGGCGCTGCCACTGGAGCCCGCGGGAGCGGACGCCGATTCCACCCGGCTGATGTCCGACGTCGAGGCGGCGCTGCTGCAGCTGGTGCATGAGCGGGTCCGCCTGCCGCGCCGGCCCCAGCTGCTGCCGCAGCTGCTGGGGATGCTCAACGACGAGCGAGCCTCCGGCCGCCAGATCGCCGAGGTGATCGGACGTGATCCGGCCCTGGCCGCCAACCTCCTGCGCCTGGCAAACAGTCCGATGTACCGGGTGCAATCGACGATGGTCGAAAGCCTGGACCGTGCGGTCGCCCTGGTGGGGACCGATGGCCTGCGCCAGCTCGTGGCCGTGGCGCTGATGCAGCCGGTGATGCGCCTGGAGGGCGGCGCGACCGGCGTGCTGCCGGAACGGGTATGGGAGCACACCGAGCTGGCCGCGGGCATCGCCGCGCGCAACGCTTCGGGGCGCGGACGCGATGCCGTGTTCGCCGCGCAGATGCTGGGACTCATGCAGGGACTGGGCGCGATCATGGTGGTGCAGGCCTTGCGTGATGCCTGCGCGCGCCTGCAATGCCAGGCGCCGGATGCGATGGTCACCGGCGAGCTGCTGCAACGCTGGGCGCGCCGGATCGGGCGCGGCGTCGCCCAGGCCTGGGAACTGCCGTCGATGACCGGCCTGATGGAAGTCGCCGGCGCGTCCGGACTCGATTCCCTGCTGGAAGCGGCCAGCAGCGCCGCGGTGGACGCGATGCAGGTTCCCGCCCAAGACCCGGCGCAGCCCGCGGACTGACGGCACCCCGCGGACCGGCATCGAGGATGCCGGTCATTCCGCATTCCATTCCACGCGTGGTCCTCCCGGGTGCGTTCAGTGCGGCGCGCCACCCGGTCCTGCCGCGCGCGCGTGAAGGCGGAATGTCCAGCGCTGTCGTTCGCACGCATGCCGCCGGCTTGCGGAAAACCCCTGAAAAAAAGGGCCGCGCGGGCAATGAATACGTATGCACAAGGGCTCCCTGCGAGTGACCGGCCACTACCATTGCCGCACGCACCGGGGCCCCCGCCATGGTGCCGCACCAAGATCCGGGCGATCGCCATGCGACGTACCCGGACACCGAATACCACTTCCTTGGAGAGGGGAAACATGCAACCCAAGCGCAACCTGCTCAGCGCGGCCCTGGCATCCGCCATCGCGCTCAGCGCCACGGGCGTCCACGCCCAGGAAACCGCCACCGACGCGACCAATCTCGACACGGTCACCGTCACCGGCATCCGCCGCGGCATCGAGAGCGCCATCTCGGTCAAGCGCGACTCCACCTCCATCGTCGAAGCCATTTCCGCCGAGGACATCGGCAAGCTGCCCGACGTCAGCATCGCCGAATCGATCGCGCGCCTGCCGGGCCTGGCGGCCCAGCGCGTGGCCGGCCGCGCCCAGGTGATCAGCGTCCGCGGCCTGTCGCCGGACTTCGCCACCACGCTGCTCAACGGCCGCGAGATGGTCAGCACCGGCGACAACCGCAGCGTCGAGTTCGACCAGTACCCGTCCGAGCTGATCAACGGCGTGACCGTGTACAAGACCCCGGACTCGGGCCTGGTCGGCCAGGGCCTGTCGGGCACCATCGACATGCAGACCGTGCGCCCGCTGAGCTTCAGCGAGCGCGTGATCTCGGTCGGCGCCCGCTACCAGAAGAACTCGCTGGGCGAGGCCGCCGGTGAGGATCCGTACGGCAACCGCATCAGCTTCAGCTACGTCGACAAGTTCGCCGACGGCACCCTGGGCGTGGCCATCGGCTACGCCCATTCGGACATGTCCAAGCAGGAGAACCAGGTCGGCCTGTACGAGCCGTGGGAAGCAGTCGGCGAAGACTGGCGCCCGGGCGTGGATGCCGGCACGTACTACTCCGGCGGCATCAAGGCACTGCGCCGTACCGGCAATGCCAAGCGCGACGGCCTGATGGCCACCGTGCAGTACCGCCCGAACAACACCTGGACCAGCACCCTCGACGCGTTCTACACCGACGCCGAGGAGTACGACACCGCCAACCAGCTGGAAATCCACCTGGGCGACTTCAACGGCGGCTACGACCGCCTGCAGGTCGACGGTGCCCGGGTCAATGGCAACGGCACCTTCACCGGTGGCGTGGCGCGCAACGTGTACCCGCTGGTGCGCGGCATGTACAACCACCGCGAGGACAACATCAAGGCACTGGGCTGGAAGAACGAGCTGTCGTTCGAGAGCTGGCGCCTGATGACCGACCTCAGCTGGTCCAAGGCCGAGCGCGACGAGCTCAACCTCGAGAACAATACCCAGCGCGTGCCGGCGCCGGTCCTGGACTCGGTCACCCTGGACTTCGCCCGCAACGGCTTCCCGCAGATGACCCCGGGCCTGGACTACTCCGATCCGGCCTCGCTGTACCTGACCGGTACCATCTATGGCTCCGGCTACGGCAAGGTGCCGCACGTGGACGACGAGCTGCATGGCATCCGCGTGGTGGCCAACTTCAACGGCCCGCAGGCGCTGCCGTGGGTCTCGGACGTCGACGTGGGCGTCAACTACGCCGATCGCAGCAAGAACAAGACCCAGGCCGAAGGCAACATCAACGTCGGTGCACAGGGTGACACCAGCATTGCCGCCGACCTGCAGTACGCCCCGGTCAACCTCGGCTTTGCCGGTGCCGGCGTGATCCCGGCCTGGAACGTGCCGGCCGCGGTCGCCCGTTACATGGTGTTCAACCCGACCACCACCGAAAGCTACCTGATCCCGAAGCAGTGGACCGTGGACGAGGAAATCACCACGACCTTCCTGCGCGCCAACATCAGTACCCAGATCGGTTCGATCCCGGTGCGCGGCAACATCGGCATCCAGGCCCAGCACGTCGACCAGTCCTCGCGCTCCAACTACTGGGATGACTCGCAGCCGGTCGGCAGCCAGGTCATCCCGGTCAACAAGGGCAAAACCTATCTGGACTTCCTGCCCAGCCTGAACCTGGCCTTCGAGCTGCCGGCAGAGAACACTGTGCGCTTCGCCCTGGCGCGCCAGGTTGCACGTCCGCGCGTGGACGAACTGCGTGCGTCGCTCGAGTTCTACGTGGACGAGAGCACTGGCATCCCTGGCGCCAGCGGCGGCAATCCGGAAGTGGATCCGTGGATCGCCAATGCGGTCGACCTGTCCTGGGAGAAGTACTTCGGCAACAAGGCCTACGTGGCTGCTTCGTTCTTCTACAAGGACCTGAAGACCTACATCTACACCGAGAAGCGCGACGGCTACGATTTCACCAACCAGGTAGCCGAATGGCTGAAGGTTGAAGGCAACGCCGAGAAGTTGAGGGCGCCGATCCAGTCCACCGGCTACTACACCGCGCCGTTCAACGGCAAGGGCGGCAGCCTGCGTGGTGCCGAGCTGACCGCGTCGCTGCCGCTGGACCTGTTCACCGACGCCCTGCGCGGCTTCGGCGTCGTGGCCAGCGCCGGCTTCAACGACAGCGACATCACCATCCTGCCGGATCCGGAAACCGTGAACAGCGTGGGCAGCGACCCGATCATGCTGCCGGGCCTGTCCAAGCGCGTGTACAACTTCACCGTGTACTACGAGAACAACGGTTTCGAGGCCCGCGTCAACCAGCGCAAGCGTTCGGACTTCATCGGCGAGATCGGCAACTTCAACGGCGCGCGCACCCTGCGCTACGTCGAGGGCGAAGACACCATCGACGCCCAGGTGGCCTACAGCTTCGCCTATGGCAGCGCGCTGGAGGGGATGAGCCTGTACCTGCAGGGCAGCAACCTCAACAACTCGCGCTACCGCACCTACGCCGGCACAAAGGACCGTCCGCTGGAGACCGTCGAGTGGGGCCGCACCTGGCTGGTGGGACTCAGCTACAAGTTCTGATCCGTCCCGGATACCTCCCTGTCGTACTTGGCCCGCCTTCATGGCGGGCCATTTTTTTGGTTCTTCACCCAACTCCGGGGAAGGCCGCCCGGATCTTGAGGAAGAAGTAGGCGTCATCGCGGAAGCCGTAGGCCATGCGCTTGATGACCTTGATCTTGTTGTTGATGCCCTCGACCAGGTTGG
>NZ_PDWP01000044.1 GCF_010093235.1 Pseudoxanthomonas suwonensis
GCGGCGGTGCGCTCCGCTGCGTTGGGGGTGGCGTCGGCCGCATCGGCGGCGGCGTGGCGGGTGGCGGCCGCGGCGCGCGGGCCAGCTTCGCGGGCATGCACCTCGGCATCGGCCGCGGCCTCGCGGGTCGCATCGGCGGCCTCGGAGGCGGCCTCGCGGGTGGCGGCGGCAGCGTGCTCGCCGGCAGCGGCGGCGTGGTCGCCAGCGCGCGCGGCTTCGTCGCGCGAGGAGTCGTTGCACGCGCCAAGGGCCAGGGCGAGGGCGGCAGCGGCGGGGATCATCAGGGTGCGGGTACGGGGCCTTGGGGACTCCTGTTCCGGGGATCGTTTGGGCGCCGGTCTGGCGCGCCGGCAGCATTCAGCCCCACCGGTCAGGACGCCGTGAACCGCCTGAACGGACCCTTCAGCGATATACGGAGCCTATTGAGCTGGCGTTCATCTGCGTATTCAGGTTTGAGAGCGCAGGGGCGGAAATGCGCCAAATGGCGTCCCGCGACGCCCGCGATTGCAGACGCCTGTCCGGGAGAGCGAGGAGGGTGAAGCCTGCCATCCTGCAGGTGGTCCGGGCGCAGCGAGAAGGCCGTGGAACCGGCGGCAGAGGGCGCCTGGAACAGATACAGCGCTGCATTCGGCTGTAAACGTTTACGGGCAATGGCGAATCAAAACCGCCGCTCCCGATGCGGGCTGAAAACCGCAATGAAAATCACGAGTTAATGCGCCCGGCTTTTCCGGAAACACAAAAACGAAAGGCCGCCGGTTTTACCGGCGGCCTCCCGTAGAGCGATGCTGGAAGCCGTATTATTTCTGGGCTTCTTCGGCAGCGTCCTTGGCCTGCTCGGCCACGTCGGCAGCAGCCTCGGCGGTGTCGGCAGCGGCGTCGGCGTTCTCGCCGGTGGAGGCGGCAGCAGCGTCAGCAGCGGTGTCGGCAGCAGCAGCGGCCGAATCGGCGGCGATCTGGGCGGCGTCGGCAGCCTCGGAACCCTCGGCAGCGGCGGCGTCAGCAGCAGCCTGCGCCTCAGCAGCAGCGGTGTCGGCGGCGGCAGCAGCGTCCTGAGCCTGCTCCTGGTTCGAGCACGCGGCCAGGGCCAGACCCAGGGCCAGGGCGATCAGCAGCTTGTTGATGCTCATGTTGGATATTCCTCGTCGTTTAGTTGGGCAACGCGCGATTGCGCGCCGCCAACATGATGACAAGCCCGTTTCTGCTGTCAAGCAGCAACAGGTGAGTTTCGTAAAGAGCTCGTGAAAAACGATTACACCATTTCCAGAGCGATAGCGGTAGCCTCTCCTCCGCCGATGCACAGCGCGGCCACACCCTTCTTCAGGCCGCGCTTGCGCAGCGCGTTGACCAGGGTCACGACTAGCCGGGCGCCGGTCGCGCCGATGGGATGACCCAGGGCGCAGGCGCCACCGTTGACGTTGATCCTCTCGTGCGGGATGCCCAGCTCGCGGATCGGGGCCATGGCCACCACGGCGAAGGCCTCGTTGATCTCGAACAGGTCCACGTCGCCGACCTGCCAGCCCACCTTGTCCAGCAGGTTGGAGATCGCGCCCACTGGCGCGGTGGTGAACCACTCCGGCTGGTGGGAGAAAGTCGAGTGGCCGACGATCCGCGCCAGCGGCTGCAGGCCGCGGCGGGCGGCTTCCTCGGCCGACATCAGCACGGTGGCCGCGGCGCCGTCGGAGATGGAGGAGGAGCTGGCGGCGGTGACCGTGCCGTCCTTCTTGAATGCCGGCTTGAGGCCCGGGATCTTGCCGACGTCGGACTTGCCCGGCTGCTCGTCGGTGGCGACCTCGACCTCGCCCTTGCGGGTGGCGACCTTGACCGGGACGATCTCGCCCTCGAATGCGCCGCTGGCCTGTGCGGCCTGGGCGCGCTTGACCGACTCGATCGCGTAGGCGTCCTGCTCCTCGCGGGTGAAACCGTACTTCTCGACGGTCTTCTCGGCGAACACGCCCATGGACTGGCCATCGTACGGATTGGTCAGCCCGTCCCAGGCCATGTGGTCCACCGCCTGGAAGTTGCCGTAGCGGTTGCCGGTGCGGGAGTTGGGGATCATGTGCGGCGCGTTGCTCATCGACTCCATGCCGCCGGCGACGACGATCGAGGCCGAGCCGGCCCTGATCAGGTCGTGGCCGAGCATGATCGCCTTCATGCCCGAGCCGCAGACCTTGTTGATGGTGGTACAGCCGGCCGAGGTCGGCAGGCCGGCGGCCAGCGCCGCCTGGCGGGCGGGCGCCTGGCCGAGGTTGGCCGGCAGCACGCAGCCCA
The DNA here is from genome assembly GCF_010093235.1 of Pseudoxanthomonas suwonensis. Taxonomy (GTDB): domain Bacteria; phylum Pseudomonadota; class Gammaproteobacteria; order Xanthomonadales; family Xanthomonadaceae; genus Pseudoxanthomonas; species Pseudoxanthomonas suwonensis. Next base: position 2,269 of record NZ_PDWP01000044.1, read on the forward strand.
TGATCACCTCGGACACATCGGCCGCCGGCACGCCCGACTGTTCCAGCGCGGCGCCGATGGCGGCAGCGCCCAGGGTCGGGGTGGGGACGCCATTGAACTGGCCCAGGAAGGAGCCGATGGCGGTGCGTTTGGCGGCGACGATGACGATGTCGGACATGGATGTGCCTCGCGGAAATTGAAGCCCGATTATCGGCACACCCGGCCGGGCGGCGCCAGCGCTGCGGGGTGCGGCAGGCGACAGCGACGCCGGATTGCGGTATAGAACCGCCCGTAGCGGCGGCATGCCCGCCACGTTTCTTGGGGAGAATGCGATGCACGGATGTGTCCACCGTTCCCCGGGCGGCGTCGCCCGGTCACTGCTGGCGATCGCCATCGCCGCGACCCTGGCCACCAGCCTGGCGGCCTGCGGTGGCGGCGGGGGAAGCGGCCTGCGCGTGGGTGATCCGCCCGCGTCGCCGCCCGCGCCGCCTCCGCCTGAGCCGCCTCCGGCAGGAACGCCGCCGCCGATCGACGCGCACCTGGACATCATCAACGCCGGGGCCGAGGCCCGCGGCGGCATCACCGGCGCCGGCTACCACATCGGCGTGATCGACTCCGGCGTCAACCGCGCCCATCCGGGCCTGGCCGGCCGGGTCGATGCAAACCTCACCTATATCGATCCGCGGACCAACAACACCTCGGTGGACGATGTCGTCGGCCACGGTACCGCCGTGGCCCTGCTGGCCGCCGGCGCACCGGTGGGCGATTGGCCGGGAGGCGTGGCGCCGGGTGCGCGGATCCTTTCGGCGCGCATCATCAACGACGAGCGTCCGGACGATGACGGATCCGGCCGCGGCAACGAGGTGACCGGCGCCCTGGGCATCCGCGGCATCCACGAGGACCTGGTGGCGCGCGGCATGCGCATCATGAACAACTCCTGGGGCGGCCTGTACTGGACCCGGGACAACGTCACCGCCGAGATCGCCGACGAGTACCGCTTCTTCGTCCGCGACCATGACGGCCTGGTGGTGTTCTCCACCGGTAACGAAGGCCGTTCCAACCCCACCGACATGGCCGCGCTGCCCAGCCAGCCCGGTCCGGGCGGTACCCGCCCGGCGGCCGACCTGGAGCGCGGCTGGCTCGCCGTGGCCGCGCTGGACACCTTCCAGCCAGACGAGCTGGCCAGCTACTCCAATGCCGGCGGCGTGGCCCAGTCGTACTGCCTGGCGGCCCCCGGCACCCTGGTGGTTCCATCGCCGGATGCCACCGCCGGCGACATCTCATATGTATACGGCTCGGGCACCTCGTTCGCCGCGCCGCTGGTGTCCGGGGCCGCTGCCCTGGTGTGGGAGAAGTTTCCCTACTTCGACAACGACCTGGTCCGGCAGACCCTGCTGGGTACTGCCACGGACCTGGGCGAACCGGGGCCGGACGCGGTGTTCGGCTATGGCCGCCTGGACGTGGCCAAGGCGCTGGGCGGCCCTGCGCGGTTCGACTGGGGCGACGTCGAGGTCAGCTTCAGCGGGCAGTCCGCGTGGACCAATGACATCAGCGGCGCCGGTGGCCTGGTCAAGCGCGGCACCGGCACCCTGGTGATGGGTACCGGGAAGTCGGTGTTCGACTACACCGGCCAGACCCGGGTGGAAGAGGGCACGCTGCGCATCCGCGGCGCACTCGAGGCCTCCGACGTGCACGTGGCGGCCGGCGCCCGCCTGGCGGGCACGCCGCAGCTGGGCGGCAACCTGGTCAACGCCGGCACCGTGCTGGTCGACGGCGGCGGCGTGGATCCGGCCGGCTTCCGCATCGATGGCGATTACACCCAGGCGGCCGCTGGCCGCCTGGCCCTGGTGATCGGTTACGGCGGGCTGGACGTGGGCGGCAAGGCCACGATCAATGGAGAACTGCAGATCACCGGCCTGCGCCAGGGCTACGTGGCCAAGGTGCGCGAGGATGTCATCAGCGCCGCGGAAGGCGTGTTCGGCCATTTCAACACAATTAGCCTTGGCCCCAGCGTCCTGCAGTTCAGTGGATCCATCGTCTACGCCGGCTACGACGTGTGGCTCGAGATCAGCCGCCTGGACGTGGCCGCCACCGCCTCGACGCTGGGCGTTTCCGACCCGGCCTCGCTGGGCGCGGCGCGGCGCGTCGAGACGGCGTTCACCCGGCTGGATGCGGGTGGCGCGAGCGTGGTCGCCGACGAAGGCTTCACCCGCATCGCCGGCGATTTCCAGCGCCTGGCCAGCAGCGAGGAATTCGAGGCCTCGCTGCGCAGCCTGTCCGGCGAGGTGCATGCCGCGGCCATGGCCGCGACCTTCGATGCGCTGGACATGGGGCGGCGCACGCTGTCCGGGCGCTTCGACCAGCTTGCCGCAGGCCGGGGTCGCGCTGGCGGCTGGATGGAGGCGATGGGCGCTTCGGCCGCGCCCGCTGCCGCCAGCGGCGCGGATGCGCAGCTGGGTGGCTGGATGGCTGGCCACGACCTGCATCTGGAAGGCAACCTGGTGGCCGGCGTGGCCGTGGCCGAAACCCGCGGCGACAGCCGCCTGCAGGGCCTGGCCGACCGCAGCCGGGAACGCCAGGCGCAGGTGCAGGCCTATCTCGGCGTGCAGGGCGAGCATGCCTACCTGGCCGGTCAGCTGGGCAGCGGCCAGTGGCAGCGCCAGACCGACCGCGAACTGCTGGTCGGCGCCTCCCGCCATGCCGTGCATGCCGATTACGACGGCAGCTTCAGCATGGCCGCCCTGGAGACCGGCTGGCGCTTCGGCACCGCCGGCCACGGCCTGGTGCCGTACCTGGGCCTGGAGCACGCGCGGGTTGCCAGCGATGGTTTCCATGAGGAGGGCGCGCACGGCTTCGGCCTGCGTACGAGCGGGCTGGATGCGCGTCGCAGCCAGGCCATCGCCGGCCTGCGCACGTTCCACGACTGGGGACGCTGGCGCCTGCAGGGCCATGCCGAATGGCAGCACACCCTCTCCAGCGACGGCCTGATGCCGCTGGCCAGCTTCGTCGGCGTGGACTCGTGGTCGCCCCTGGCCTCGACCGATCCGACCCGTCCGGGCGGGCTGTTCGGCTTCTCCGCCAGGTCCTGGCTGACCGCCAACTCGCAGCTGGGCTTCAGCCTCGACCAGCGCTTCGGTCCCCGCGGCGACGCGCGCCAGCTCTCGTTGCACTACCTGCGCGAGTTCTGACCGGCCACGGCATGCGATGGCGGCCATGCGCCGCCATCGCAGTTGCTTCATGGCCCGGGTAGCCGCCCCGCATGGAAGCCTGCGAGCGACGCGTTGCGCGTCATCCCCGGATGAGGCCTTCGGCCTTGTCCGGGCTACGCGCCGCCGACAAGGCGTCGCATTTCACCGGCGTGGGGCCGGGTCGTCGCCCTTGAACGGCGTGAGGCCGGGGAAGCGACGCACCCCGGATCCTGCCACGAGAGGCTGTTCATTCCCCGGACTTGGCCGCGGACTCAGCCGCGGCCTTCGAAGAGCTCACGGCCGATCAGCATGCGCCGGATCTCGTTGGTGCCGGCGCCGATCGCATAGAGCTTGGCATCACGCAGGATGCGGCCGGCCGGGTACTCGTTGATGTAGCCGTTGCCGCCCAGCGCCTGGATGCCTTCCAGCGCCACCTGCACCGCGGCCTCGGAGGCATGCAGCAGGCAACCGGCGGCGGCCGCGCGCGAACGCCGGCCTTCGTCGAAGTCGCGCGCCACCTGGTAGGCGAAGGCGCGGCTGGACTGCAGTGCGGTGTACATGTCGGCGAGCTTGCCCTGCATCAGTCCGAAGGTGCCGATCGCCGCGTCGAACTGCTTGCGCTCGCGCACGTAGGGCAGGGCGAGGTCCAGCGCCGCCTGCATCAGCCCGATCGGGCCGCCGGTGAGCACCAGGCGCTCGGTGTCCAGGCCGCTCATCAGCACGCGCACGCCCTGGTTGACCTCGCCGAGCACGTTCTCCTGCGGGATCTCGCAGTTGTCGAACACCAGCTCGCAGGTGTTGGAGCCGCGCATGCCAAGCTTGTCCAGCTTCTGCGCGGTGGAGAAGCCGGGCATGCCGCGCTCGACGATGAAGGCGGTCATGCAGCGGCTGCCGGCTTCCTTCCCCGCGGTGCGCATGTACACCAGCAGCACGTCGGCCTCGGGGCCGTTGGTGATCCACATCTTGCTGCCGTTGGCGACCCACACGCCGTCGCGCAGTTCGGCGCTGCAGCGCATGGAGCCGACCACGTCCGAGCCGGCGCCCGGTTCGCTCATCGCCAGCGCGCCTTTCCACTCGCCGCTGCACAGCTTCGGAAGATATTTCCGGCGCTGCGCGTCGTTGCCGTTGAGGAACAGGTTGGAGACGCAGAGGTTGGAGTGGGCGCCGTAGCTGAGGCCGACCGAACCGGATGCGCGCGAGATTTCCTCCATCGCCACCAGGTGGGCGAGGTAGCCCATGCCGCTGCCGCCGTACTCCGGATCGACGGTCATGCCCAGCAGGCCGAGTTCGCCCAGCTTGGGCCACAGGTCCTGCGGGAAGGCGTTGTCGTGGTCGATCTGCGCCGCGCGCGGCGCGATCTCGGCCTCGGCGAAACGCTGGACGGCCTCACGCAGCGCGTCGATCTCCTCCCCAAGCTGGAACGCTCGCATCCGCCGCCTCACTCTGATGGTTTCATTTGAACCTAGTGTAGTGCCGGACGCGAAAGCGTCATGTGCGGGCGCAACAAATGCCCGCCATGGGCCGCTCTCCCGTTGGAGTGGGACGCCATTGCCTGCGCGCCACTGGCGCGCAAGCCGTCGAACGCCCCCGGCCTGTGACGCGGGCCGGGGCGCGGCGCCAGGGCAGGGTGCGGGTCGGGTGCTGGTGGATGTTTCCAGCCCCGGGCACATGGTTGAGCGCTCCCGGGAGATGTGGAGCGCATCAACGCACGCTGCGTTACCGCCTTTCCCCTCCCCTCTCCCGTGGGGGAGGGGAACCCGGGTGCGCTTCGCTTACCCGGGCTACTCGCTACCCGCCCTTGCGAATCACTAATCCCCAATCACGAATCACAAAAGCAAAGGCCCGGTTTCCGGGTCTTTGCTTTCAGTGCTGCTCGCCGCGCAGGTGCCCCATGCGCGGGGTGGCGCGGCCCATCGGCAGCTTGAGCTTGCCGATCGCCGCCAGGCGCGCTTCGGCGATGCGGTCGGCCGCGTACTGCGGGCTGATGTTCTCGCGCTCGGACAGGTCGAAGATCTTCGCGACGTTGTAGTAGATGCTGCGGATCAGCCGCATCGCCCGCTCGCGGTTGTAGCCGTCGATCTCCAGCGAGACGTTCATGACGCCGCCGGCGTTGACCGCATAGTCTGGCGCGACCAGGATGCCGCGTTTGTGCAGCTCGTCGCCCACCGCGTGGTTGGCCAGCTGGTTGTTGGCCGAGCCGCAGATGATCTTCGTCTTCAGCCGCTCGATGCTCTCCATCGTCAGCGCGCCTTCCATCGCGCAGGGCGCGAACACGTCGGCGGAGACGTCATAGATCTCGTCCACGCCCACCGCTTCCACGCCGTACTCGGACACCGCGTGCTCCACGCGCGCCGGATCCAGGTCGGTGACGAAGAGCCTGGCGCCGCGCTCGCGCAGCAGCTTCACCAGCTCCATGCCGATGTGGCCCAGGCCCTGCACGGCGATGCTGGTCTTGCCGATCTCCTCGTGCCCCAGCTTGCGCTGCAGGCAGGCCATCAGCGCCTGCATGGTGCCGTAGGCGGTGAACGGAGCCGGATCGCCGGAGCCGCCATGCACCTGGTGCACGCCGGTGACGTACTCGGTCTCCAGGTAAACCAGCTCCATGTCGTTGACATCGGTGCCCACGTCCTCGGCGGTGATGTAGCGGCCGCCCAGCGCGTCCACCGCGCGACCGAAGGCGCGGAACAGGACCTCGCTCTTGTCGGTCTTCGGGTCGCCCAGGATCACCGCCTTGCCGCCGCCGATGTTCAGGCCGGCCAGGGCGTTCTTGTAGGTCATGGTGCGGCTCAGGCGCAGCACGTCGCGTACCGCGTCGGCTTCATCGGCGTAGTGGCGCATGCGCACGCCACCCAGCGCAGGACCCAGCACGGTGTTGTGCACGGCGATGATCGCCTTCAGGCCAACGTCCGGGTTGTTGCAGAAGACCACCTGTTCGTGACCGGAGGTGGTGAGCGTTTCAAACATGGGCAGGCTCCGCGTCGGTTCGCGCGTGGGCGGGCTGTCCCGGTGGCAGGTGCCGTTCCGGAAACAAAAAAGCGACGTGGCCGGATGGGGGAGGGCGTGCGTCGCGGGCGCCATTCTAACCCCGTTGCAGCAAGGGGCCTGCGAAGGCTTGCACGAACGAACGGTCGTGCTATTTTGCATCCCATGACGCTGCCTGCTCCCGCCACCGCCAAGGGCGCCCATACCCGGGACATGCTGCTGGGGTGTGCCTGCCAGCTCGCCGCGCGCGTTGGCCTGGAAGGCGTGAGCATCGGCGACCTCGCCAGTGCGGCCGGCATGTCCAAGAGCGGCGTGTTCGCCCACTTCGGCTCGCGCGAGGACCTGGTCCGGGAAACCCTGGAATGGGCCGCGGCCGGATTCAACGAGGCCGTGCTGGTGCCTGCGCTGCGCAAGCCGCGCGGCATGCCGCGTCTGGAAGCAATCATCGCCGGCTGGCTGGAGTGGATCCTCGACCATCCCGAGGGTTGCGTGTTCCTTGGTGCGATCTCCGAATACGACGGTCGCCCTGGACCGATGCGCGACTTCGTTACCCGGATGATGGAGCGCTGGCGCGAAGTGGTCGAAACCGCGGTGCGCAAGGCGCTGGAAGAAGGTCACCTGCGCGCCGGCACCGATCCTGCGCAGCTGGCGTTCGAACTGCACGGCGTCATGTACGGCCTGCACCACGTGCGCCTGCACGTCCCCGATGCGCCCAGGCTGGCGCGCCAGGCCGTCCGCGACCTGTTCGACCGTTACCGGTCCGACGCCGCCGCCACTCCCCCCCGCTGACACGGAGCACTGCAATGGCCGCAATCCGTCCTGCCTCGCCGGAAAAAAGCACGACCGTTCGCAAATCCGCCGTCCCCGGCGCCCTGCGTTGGGCCTTCCGCGCCGGCAGCTGGCTGGCGCCGGGGGCAACGGTGCGCCACGCCTCCCGCCTGTTCGCCACGCCCATGCCCAGCTCGCGCAGCCGCGCTCTGGCGGCCGAGTGCGGCGACGCCCGCATCGGCCAGATGGAGAGCCGCGGCCATACGATCACCACCTACGCGTGGGGTGATCCGACGACCCAGCCCTACGTGCTGTTCGCCCATGGCTGGTCCAGCTTCGGCCTGCGTTGCCGCCCCTGGGTGGGGCCACTGCGCGAGGCTGGCTATGCGGTAGTGGCCTTCGATCTTCCCGGCCACGGCCGCAACGCGCCCTGCCAGACGAACCTGCCCGTGTGCGCCGCGGCGCTGGCCGACGTGGCCCGGCAGCATGGACCGGCGGCAGCGGTGGTGGCGCATTCGATGGGAGGCGCGGCCGCCGTGCTGGCGCTGCGCGATGGGGTGCGCGCCGGGCGCGTGGTCCTGGTCGCGCCGGCGGCGGACATGCGCGCGGCCGGGGACCGTTTCGGTCGCATGGTGGGGCTGCGCCCGCCGCTGGTGGGGCGCATGTTCGCGCGCTTCGAGCGGCAGATCGGCGTTGCCGTGGACGAACTGGCCGTTCACCGCCACGTGCCCGCGCTGGGCGTGCCCGCGCTGGTGGTGCACGACCTGGAGGACGACGAGGTGCCGTGGGAGGAGGGCGAGCTCTATGCGCGCCTGTGGCCGCGTGCGCGGCTGCTCAGCACCCAGGGCCTGGGGCATCACCGCATCGCCGGCGAACCGGGCGTGGTGGAGGCGGGCGTGCGCTTCCTGCGAGGCCAGGAGGTCGGTGAGCGCGTCGTGTCTTCGCCCAACCTGCCGTTTGGCATGGCCTGAAAGCTCCTCCGGCCTGAACAGCGGATAGCGGATTTTTCACTTCTCTTTTACGCGTAAGAAACGTGTAAGCGGGGCGAAAGCATGTTCGCTCCGCACGCGGAACCATCGTCGTGCGCGTCGCGTGTCGCGGGCCGGAAGCCAACCGCCCCGGCCATGTTGCGACGCGCGTGAATCCATTCCCTGTGCCCGCCAGGAAGGCGGTGCGTCGCTCCCTGCCGCCGATGGAGGCAGGGCCCCCACTACATGCAAGGACTCATCATGAACAGGGAATTCCTTTTCGCGCTTCCGCTCCTGCTGGCGGCCGCCTCGCCCCTGGCCGCGCACGCCCAGTCGGGCGAGGAGGCCTACGACGGCGACAACCGCGGTGGCTTCTTCGCCGGCGCCCAGGTGGGCCAGGCCCGGGTGTTCAACAACGTCGACCAGGACAGCCTCTCCTTCAATGCCGGCTACCGCTGGCGCGCCGGCTCGATCGCCCTGGTCGGCGTGGAAGGCGGCGTCGGCCGCCTGGATGGCGCCCGCGACCGTCGCCTGGCCCTGGACGTGGGCGAGTCCAAGTACCGCCACGTCGGCGCGATCGCGCGCATCAGCTTCGGCCATGACAGCCGCTGGTATGGCATCGCCCGCAGCGGCTACTTCGACGGCGACATCGAGGCCGGCGCGGACGAGTCCAATGCCGACGGCGCCTATTTCGGCGTGGGCATTGGCGCCGATCTCACCCGCAACCTCAACCTCAACCTGGTCTACACCACCTACGCCTTCCCCAACTGGCACCACTACTGGGACGAGCGCGACTACAGCATCGAGTTCGAGGACATCGAGCTGCTGAGCTTCGGTGTCGAGTACCGGTTCTGATGCGGCAGCAGCCGCACGCCCCGGACCCCTCCCGCCTGGGTGAGCGGCAAGGCATGCGCGCCACCTGCGCGCATGCCGCTGGACGCCCGCGTCATTGACGCGGGCGTGGCGCGAAGCGGGGGCGGGGTAGAGGTTGGCATCCCGGCGACGCATGCGTGCCATCGCCAGTGAGGTCGCGTAGCCCGGGTAAGCGAAGCGCACCCGGGGGGCGGTACGCGGCCACTCGTGCTGTGTCCCCGCTGCGGCATCCCCTCATCCGGACCGCGCGCAAAGTCACGCTGCACCGCGCCAATCCGTTTCCGATGCAAGCACTAGAATCGGGGGCGAATCCCCGAACCCGGTGCACGCAATCGCATGAGCACGCCCGCCAGCCATCTCGAAGGCGCACGCCCCGAAATCCAGGCCGACACCACGCCGCTGCGCTTCGTCACCGCGGCCAGCCTGTTCGACGGCCACGACGCGGCGATCAACATCATGCGCCGCCTGATCCAGGCCCAGGGCGCGGAAGTGATCCACCTCGGCCACAACCGCAGCGTCGAGGACGTGGTCCGCGCCGCGCTGCAGGAAGACGCCGACGCCATCGCCCTGTCCAGCTACCAGGGCGGCCATGTCGAGTACTTCAAGTACATGGTCGACATGCTGCGCGAGAAGGGCGCCTCGCACATCCGCGTGTTCGGCGGCGGCGGCGGGACGATCACCCCGGAAGAGATCCGCGAGCTGGAAGCCTACGGCGTCGAGCGCATCTACCACCCCAACGACGGCATGAAGATGGGGCTGGTGGAGATGATCGAGGATGTGGTCGCACGCACCAGCGCCGCACGCGAGCAAACCCAAAACCGGGGTCAGAGTGCAATTTCCTCCGACTCCAGCGCAGCAGCCGGCCAGGCCAGCGGGAAATTGCACTCTGACCCCCGTTTTGCTTCCGGCCTCGACGAGTTCGCGATCGCCCGCATGCTTTCCAGGATCGAGGACGGCGCCTTCTCCGAATCCGAGCTGACCCTGATGCGCCGCGGTTGGGCTTCTGGCCCCAACGAATCCCGAATCCCGAATCACCAATCACGCCCGACCACCCCAGTGGTCGGGATCACCGGCACCGGCGGCGCCGGCAAGTCCTCGGTCACCGACGAGCTGCTCAACCGCTTCCTGGCCTGCTTCCCGCAGATGCGCATCGCCGTGCTGTCGGTGGACCCGACCCGCCGCCGCACCGGTGGCGCGCTGCTGGGCGACCGCATCCGCATGAACTCGCTGCGCAGCCATCGCGTGTACATGCGCTCGATGGCCACCCGTCGCCAGAACAGCGCCACCAACACCGTGCTGCGCGACTGCATCGGCTACCTCAGGTCGCTGGACTTTGACCTGGTGATCGTCGAGACCGCCGGCATCGGCCAGTCCGACTCGGAGATCGTCGACCTGGTCGACTTCCCGATGTACGTGATGACCTCCGACTACGGCGCCGCCAGCCAGCTGGAGAAGATCGACATGCTCGACTTCGCCGAGCTGGTCGTGCTCAACAAGTACGACCGCCGCGGCGCCGAGGACGCGCTGCGCGACGTGCGCAAGCAGTGGAAGCGCAACCGCGTCGCCTTCCAGGTCCCGGACGAGGACGTGCCGGTCTATCCGACCATCGCCAGCCAGTTCAACGACCCAGGCGTGAGCTGGATGTTCGTCAACCTGTGCCGGCTGCTGAGGAAAGGGGGTCAAAACCGGGGTCAGAGTGCAATTTCCTCAGACTCCGACGACCCAGCCAGCCACGCAACCGGGAAATTGCACTCTGACCCCGGTTTTGGCTCTCCCCGCTGCGACTTCAACCCGGCCATCGACACCTCGCTGAAGGAGCCGCGCGCCACGGTGCTGATCCCGGGCAGCCGCGTGCGCTACCTGGCCGAGATCGCCGAGCAGGGCAGGGCGAACACCCGCCGCATCGAGACCGAGGCCGAGACCGCCAGCCGCGCCCAGCACTACTGGGAAGTCCTGCGCGAGCTGGGCGATCCGCTGCTGCCGGAGCCGCTGGCCCTGTACGACTCCAACGCCCTGCAGCCTTCTCCCGGAACCGATCCCGACCGCACCCTCCACACCCTCCGCCAGCGCTACAACGACGCCATCCAGTCGCTTTCCAGCGATTCCCAGCGCATGCTGCGCGAATGGCCGCAGCGGCTGAAGTCGATCACCGACGACGTCACCGAGTACGAGGTCCGCGGCAAGGCGATCCGCGTCGAGAATTACCGGCAGTCGCTGAGCCACCAGAAGATCCCCAAGATCGCCGCCCCGCAGTACAAGTCCTGGGGCGAGCTGCTGACCTTCCTCGGCAAGGAAAACCTGCCGGGCAGCTACCCGTACACCGGCGGCGTCTATCCGTACCGCCGCACCGGCGAGGATCCGATCCGCATGTTCGCCGGCGAGGGCACGCCGGAGCGCACCAACCGCCGCTTCCACTACCTGTCCGCCGGCCAGCCGGCCGCGCGCCTGTCCACCGCGTTCGATTCGGTCACCCTCTACGGCGAGGACCCGGCGCCGCGCCCGGACATCTACGGCAAGATCGGCAACTCCGGCGTCAACGTGCCCACGCTGGACGACATGAAGAAGCTGTACTCAGGCTTCGACCTGTGCGCGCCGACCACCAGCGTCTCCATGACCATCAACGGTCCGGCGCCGATCATCCTGGCGATGTTCATGAACACCGCCATCGACCAGCAGGTGGAGAAGTACCTCAAGGCCGATGCCGACCGCTGGGCCCAGGCGCAACAGAAGATCGACGCCTTCTTCGAAGGTCGCCAGCGCCCGCGCTACCACGGCGACCTGCCGCCGGGGAACGACGGCCTCGGCCTGGGTCTGCTGGGCGTCACCGGGGACCAGCTGGTGGACCGCGAGACCTACGAGCGGATCAAAGCCGAGACCCTGCGCACCGTGCGCGGCACCGTCCAGGCCGACATCCTCAAGGAGGACCAGGCCCAGAACACCTGCATCTTCAGCACCGAGTTCGCCCTGCGCATGATGGGCGATATCCAGCAGTACTTCGTCGAGCACCAGGTCCGCAACTTCTACTCGGTGTCCATCTCCGGCTACCACATCGCCGAGGCCGGGGCGAACCCGATCAGCCAGCTCGCCTTCACCCTCAGCAATGGCTTCACCATCGTCGAGTACTACCTTGCCCGCGGCATGCACATCGACGACTTCGCGCCCAACCTGAGCTTCTTCTTCAGCAATGGCATGGACCCGGAGTACACCGTCATCGGCCGCGTCGCCCGCCGCATCTGGGCCCGCGCCATGCGCGAGCGCTACGGCGCCAACGAACGGTCGCAGATGATGAAGTACCACATCCAGACCTCCGGCCGTTCCCTGCACGCGCAGGAGATCCAGTTCAACGACATCCGCACCACGCTGCAGGCCCTGTACGCGTTGTTCGACAACTGCAACAGCCTGCACACCAACGCCTACGACGAGGCCATCACCACGCCGACCGAAGAAAGCGTGCGCCGCGCCGTGGCCATCCAGATGATCATCAACAAGGAGCTGGGCCTGAACTTCATCGAGAACCCCTGGCAGGGGAGCTTCGCGGTGGAGTACCTGACCGACCTGGTGGAGGAGGCGGTCTACAGGGAGTTCGAGGCCATCAGCGAGCGCGGCGGCGTGCTCGGCGCCATGGACACCATGTACCAGCGCGGCAAGATCCAGGAAGAGAGCCTGTACTACGAGCATCGCAAGCACGACGGCAGCCTGCCCCTGGTCGGCGTCAACACCTTCCTGCCCAAGGAACACGCCGGCGAAGTGGCCACCGAGATCGAGCTGATCCGCTCCACCGAGGCCGAGAAGGCCCAGCAGATCGCCAACGTCCGCGCCTGGCAGGCCAACCGAAACATGCTGGCGCCGGAAGGCGAGACCGGCCACGCCCATGTGGTTGAGGATGAAACCGTGACCGAAGTCCACAACGGCCGCGGCCTGGCGTATCTTCAGGACAAGGCGCGTCGGCGGGGGAACGTCTTCGAGGCGCTGGTCGAAGCGGTCAAGACCCACTCACTGGGGCAGATCAGTCATGCCTTGTATGACGTGGGTGGGGAGTATCGGCGGAACATGTAAGCGCTGTTTCTGGCTGAGGTCGTTAGGGCTCTCGTTGTTTACGTATCGAATCCGTTATTGGCTTGTAGTTCCACAAATGGGACGTGACAGTTGGGCGTCTGTATGCTCGGCAAGTCGGAGGCGGTATGGATTTCAGTGTCTATCTGCTTCGGGTCGGAATTAATCACAGGTCCGCTGTTAGAGTCGAAGCCGACACGGTGGTGCATGAGTCCGATTCGGGTGTGGCTTATATCTTTCCATCATCAGAGAATACGCCAGGCTGGGTGGATGAGGTGATTCGACTTTGGCCTGGAGTGAATCCGGACGCGCTTAAATCTTCACGAGCAGGTTGCGTACTTGCTGTCCAAGCACTGGGGAGGATCTTCCTGCTGACCTTTGGCTTGGGTCACCTGAAGGTGGATAAAAAGCTGGTCGTGGCCGATTTCGGCCGGCGAGTTACGATTAATGCTGTTGACCCTAAGACGGTGAAACAGGTTTCTCGGCAGGCTCTTGAGGGGAGCTTCATCCATGCCGTCGAAAGCGCGGCGCGATCCGGCTCGGTTCGTCAGTTTGGAATAGATATTGAGCGCGACCTGCTTCAGGGGATTCTGGGTAGACCACGAAAGACGGCTTTCGGAAAGGCTATAGGCGGGGCCACATCTTTGAGGGTCGCAGTTGATGGAGGGCTTTCGTCGCTAATTTCTCGCCTCCCTATTTATTTGCGCTTGTACAACCAAAAAATTAGGTGCGCCGATTTCGATTGGTACGAGCGAATCCAGGTTGTGGAGGATCCCGGCGAGATTGCGCAGCTGGATGCGGCTTTAAATGCTGCAATGGGTGCGCCGGGGGCGCAAATACTCCTTGGGATTCCGTCGCTTATCGATGGGGTTGATCAAATCGCAGGGTTTCAATTCGAGGCTGGGTCCAGGGCTTGCAGTTACCCAGACCCGGAGTTCGCTGATTGGAAGTCCTGGTGTCTAACGAAGGGTCTTCCTGTGAATTTGGCGACAGCTGAGTCACGGAAGCTTTTCGTTAGATTTTCGAGTGGGTCCCAGGTGTGGGAACCCATCGCTAACTCAATATTTTGGGAATATCAATCTCCATCGGGTGGCAACTATGTACGTCACGACGGGGGCTGGTTCAAAGTTGATGCGGCATTTGTTGGGCTAGTTCATACATTTATTGCGGGACTGCAGCCGATTGGTTCGGTTTCCTTGCCTGCTTACATTTCTGGGCATGACGAGGCGGCATACAACGCAAGTTTAAGTGCGGCCATCCCTGGCGCTGTCGTCTTGGATACGAAGACAGTTACACTGCCTAACGCTAGGACGGCCTTGGAGCCATGTGACGTCTATTATTTCGATCCGGCATCGGGCAAGGGAATACTCTTTTTCGTAAAACGCAAGAAGGTTGGATCGACTGGCCTGACGCATCTGTTTGCACAAATCTCGGTGGGCGTTGACGCGTTCTTTCATCGAGACTCTCAGTACAGAGCGCTGGTCGATGCTCTCTTCACGCCTCCCGAGTCCCTTGGCTTTCCCCCGGCAAATCGGCCCGACCCCCTTAATTGGACCATTGCCATTGTTGTGTGCAGCTCTCGCGGGCCGAGGAGTCTGCCCTTCTTGTCTCAGGTCTCTCTGAAGCGTGTGATTGAGTCCTTGAGGTTGCGCTATGACCTCAGCTTTACGTTTGACTATGTCTAGCGCCCCCGGGAGGGCTGAGAAGCATCAAGAGGTATCGAAAAGAACGGGGTAAAAAAAAACGGGGTCAGGTTCACTTCTGCGAGAAAAGGGTCCGCAAACAGGGGCAGGTTTATTTTTGGTTCTTCACCCAACTCCGGGGAAGGCCGCCCGGATCTTGAGGAAGAAGTAGGCGTCATCGCGGAAGCCGTAGGCCATGCGCTTGATGACCTTGATCTTGTTGTTGATGCCCTCGACCAGGTTGG
>NZ_PDWP01000045.1 GCF_010093235.1 Pseudoxanthomonas suwonensis
CGCCCCCGCACCCCCAGGGGCGAACGGTAACGGATGCAGAGCCCAGGCACGGCCACATCGGCGGGGGGCCACGTCCCCGCGTCCGCTGGAGATGCCGCAGCGCGTGTCAACCCGCCGCGCCCCTGCCCCGCCCCCGCCGCCGCGCTCCGCGCCTGCCGAGGCCGAGCACACCGTGCGCGTGGACACGCGCCGCCTGGACGCGATCGTCAACCTGATCGGCGAGCTGGTGCTGGCGCGCAACCGGCTCAAGACCCTGCGCGCACGCCTGCGCGACGACGAGCTCGACCGCGCCGTGGCCAGCCTCGACGTGGCCACCGCCCGCCTGCAGTCGGCGGTGATGCGGACCCGCATGCAGCCGGTGGGCAAGGTGTTCTCGCGTTTCCCCAAGGTCGCCCGCGACGTGGCCCGCTCGCTGTCCAAGGAAGTCGAGCTGGAGATGGTCGGCGCCGAGACCGAGCTGGACCGAAACCTGGTCGAGGCCCTGGCCGATCCGCTGGTGCACCTGGTGCGCAACGGCATCGACCACGGCGTCGAGGCGCCGGAGCTGCGCGAGGCGGCCGGCAAGCCGCGCGTCGGCCGGCTGCGCCTGTCGGCGCAGCAGGAAGGCGACTACGTATCCATCGAGGTGCAGGACGATGGCGCCGGCATCGATCCGGAGCGCCTGCGCGCCAAGGCGCGCGAGAAGGGCCTGATCGATCCGGAAGCCGCGGCGCGCCTGGGCGCGGACGAGTGCCTGCAGCTGGTGTTCCTGCCGGGCTTCTCGACCAAGACCGAGGTCACCGACATCTCCGGCCGTGGCGGGGGCATGGACGTGGTCCAGTCGCGCATCCGCGAGCTGGGCGGCCAGATCCAGATCCAGTCCGAACTCGGCCGCGGCACCCGCTTCCTGATCCGCGTCCCGCTGACCCTGGCGATCCTGCCCACCCTGCTGGTCCAGGCCGGCGAGGCGGCGTATGCCCTGCCACTGGCGCGGGTGCAGGAGGTGCTGCACGCGAAGCCTTCCGCGCTGGGCTGGTTCGACGGCCGTCCGGTGATGGACCGCCAGAGCCACACCCTGCCGCTGGTGGACCTGCGCCGCTGGCTGGGGCTGGAACCGATGCCCGGCAACGGCCCGCTGACCGTGGTGGTGCTGCAGATGGGCGACGCCCGCTTCGGCCTGATCGTCGACCAGGTGCGCGGGCGCGAGGAAGGGGTGATCAAGCCGCTGCCGCGCGCCCTGCGCGGGCTGCCCGGCTACGCCGGCGCGACCCTGATCGGCGACGGCCGCCTGGCGCTGATCCTGGACGTCGACGGCCTGCGTGCCAGCAGCCACTGCCCGCGGCATCCGTGCGCCCTCCCCGTGGACCCGCGGCGGGCGCTTCCCTCAAGTGATCCTTCACGACCGCCGATAACCCGACACATGGACATCCTCAGTCTCATCGGTCTGCTCCTCGCGCTCGTCGCGCTGGTCGGCGGCGCCATCCTCAAGGGCGCCGGCGTCGGCTCGCTGTGGTCTTCGGCCGCGTTCGTGATCGTGATCCTCGGCACCCTCGCGGCGATCTTCGTGCACACCCCGCCGCCGGTGTTCAAGCGCGCGCTCGGCATCGTCGGCTGGATCCTGCGCCCGCCGGCCGCCGACCGCGCCGAACTGATGGCGCAGATCCTGGAGTGGAGCAACATCGCCCGCCGCCAGGGCCTGCTCGGCCTGGAGCAGCAGGTCGGCGAGCAGCAGGACCCGTTCCTGAAGAAGGGCCTGCAGATGCTGGTCGACGGCGTCGAGCCGGAACAGATCCGGCACATGCTGGAGATCGACCTGGAGAGCCAGGAGCACCAGGAACTGGCCGCCGCCAAGGTGTTCGAGGGCATGGGCATCTACGCCCCGACCCTGGGCATCGTCGGTGCCGTGTTCGGCCTGATCGCGGTGATGAAGAACCTGGCCGACCCGTCCAAGCTCGGCCACGGCATCGCCGCGGCGTTCACCGCCACCATCTACGGCATCGCCTCGGCCAACCTGTTCTTCCTGCCGATCGCGTCCAAGCTCAAGGCCGTGATCGGCCGGCGCACGGGCGAGCGGGAGATGATCATCGAGGGCCTGATCGCGATCGCGCAGGGCGAGAACCCGCGCAACATCGAGTCCAGGCTCGCCGGCTTCCTGCACTGACCCGGACCCGGCGATGGCGCGCAAGAAGAAGCACGAGGAGCACGGCAACCACGAGGCGTGGGCGATTCCCTACGCCGACCTGATGACGCTGCTGCTGGCGTTCTTCGTGGTGATGTACGCGATCTCCAGCCTCAACGAGGGCAAGTACCGCGTGCTGGCCGACGCCCTGACCGCCGCCTTCGGCGGCGCGCCGCGCACCATCAACCCGGTGCAGGTGGGCAACCACCAGCTGCAGGGCTCGGACTACGACCGTCCCTCGCCGATCAAGTCCGGCGCCCGCCAGGGCCCGGCGGCGCCCTCGCCCGCCCCCAACCCGACCCTGCTGCCATCGCTGGCCTCGCACCTGCGTACCGGCGTGCCGGTCGACGTGTCCGACCGCGCCGCCGTGCAGCGGGCGCAGCAGCAGCTCGGCAGCATCGCCACCCGGCTGGAGGAGGCGCTGGCGCCGCTGGTCGATGCGCGGCTGATCACCGTGCGCCGCGCCGAGCTGTGGCTGGAGGTCGAGATCAACAGCGACATCCTCTTCGACACCGGCTCGGCCGCGCTCGACGCCTCGGCGCGCGAGGTGCTCACCCGCCTGGCCGACGTCCTGCGCGATACCCCCAACCCGGTGCGCGTCGAGGGCTATACCGACGACCGCCCGATCAACACCTTCCAGTTCCCGTCCAACTGGGAACTGTCCGCGGCGCGCGCCGCCAGCGTGGTGCACCTGTTCTCGGCCAGCGGCGTGGCGCCCGAGCGGCTGGCCATGGTCGGCTACGGCGAGCACCGCCCGCGTGCGGACAACCTCACCGAGGAAGGCCGCAACCGCAACCGCCGCGTGGTGCTGATCGTGCTGGCCGCGCCGGGCGCGGTCGGCGACGGCGGAGCCGACGTGGACGAAGGCGCGGCGGTCAAGAGCAAGGCCGCGCTGCCGATAGGAAAAGTGGCGGCAAGCGCCCGGGTGCCGGACCGCGCGGCACCTGGAGGGGTGCCCGCCGGCACGGCATCCCACGGGGCCGTGGCCGACCGAACGACAGGAGGATCCGACTGATGCGCGTGTGGGCGATCGCCAACCAGAAAGGCGGCGTGGGCAAGACCACTACCACCCTGGCACTGGGCCGCGGCCTGGCGGCGCGCGGCAGCCGCGTGCTGCTGGTCGACCTGGACCCGCATTCGTCCATGACCCGCACCTTCGGCGTGCCGGTGGAGCCGGCCCCGGAAGGGGTGATGGAGCTGTTCGCCACCCCGCCGCGCGAACTGGCCAGCCTGGTGCGCACCAGCGCGGTCGAGCGCATGGACTACGTCTGCGCGCAGACCGCCCTGGCGACCCTGGAGCGGCGCAGCGCCAACCAGCCCGGCCTGGGCCTGGCCCTGTCGCAGGCACTGTCGCGCCATGCCGGCCAGCACGACTACGTGCTGCTGGACTGCCCGCCGACCCTGGGCCTGCTGATGATCAACGCCCTGGCCGCGGCCGACCGCGTGATCATCCCGACCCAGGCCGAGCCGCTTGCCCTGCACGGCCTGGCCGGCATGGTCCGTACCGCGGAGATGGTCGAGCGCTCGCGCCGCCGTCCGATGCCGGTCTCGGTGCTGCCGACCCTGTACGACCGCCGCACCCGCGCCGGCCAGGATGCGCTCAAGCGCATGCAGGAGGAGCACGGCGACCGCGTGTGGGACGACGCCATCCCGGTCGATACCCGCCTGTGCAACACCGAACTGCTGGTGCAGCCGGCCGGCGCCGAGGGCGCCTACCCCGGCCGCGCCCTGTCCGCCTACCGCCGTGCGCTGGACTGGATCCTGGCCAGCGAGGCGCAGTCCCTGGAACAGGCAGCATGATCGCGGCCGAAGTACTCGACGACTACCTGGACGGTCTGCTGGTCGCGGGTCCGGCCAACGCCGCTCCGGCGGCCAAGGCCGAAACCGAAGGCAAGGCCGAAACCGAAAACAAGGCGGGAGCCGGGGCCGAAGGCGGCCCCGCTCCGGTCGAAGCCGTGCCCGCCGCGCCGTCGGCGGAGGTCGAGACTGCCGTGGCAGTCGAGGCCGAAGCCGAAGCCGGGGCCCGCATGGAAGTCGAAGCCCCCCCGCCGGTTGCGCAGGCACCCTCGCCCGCTGCCGCGCCTGCCCAGGCCCAGCCCGCCGCGCCCGTTGCGCCCCCAGCGCCGGCGCCGGCAGTCCCAGCGCCGGCGCCCGTGGCGGCGATGCCGGTCGCGCCCGTCGCGCCTTCGACGCGGGTCGCGCCGCCGGCTCCCACCCCCGTTGCCCGCCGTCCGCAGGCGCCCGTGCCTCCGCCGGCGGTTCCACCGCGCCACGGCGTCGCGTCCGCGCAGGGCGAGGACGCCCCGGCCGGCAAGCAGCCGGCCGGGCGCACCTCGCGCTGGCTGCGCCTGCGCTGCGGCGGCCAGCGCTACGGCCTGGAGCTGCTCAAGGTCCAGGAAGTGGTGCTGCCGGTCCCGCTGCTGCCGTTGCGCGGAACCGCCCAGGCCATGCTCGGGGTGATGAACCTGCGCGGCCAGGTCGTGCCGGTGCTCGACCTGGGCATGCACCTGGGCCAGACCACCCAGCCGGACGACGCCTCGACCCGCTTCGTGGTCCTGGAGGAGAAGGGCGAGATCCTGGGCCTGCGCGTGAGCGCCGTCGAGGACGTGGTCAACCTCGGCGAAGGCCAGGTCGAGCCGCCCGGGACCGCCCAGGTCAGGCCCGGTGGCGACGGCCTGTTCCGCGGCATCGCCCGCCTCGGCGGGGAGCCGATGGTGCTGCTGGACGCCTCCTGCCTGCTCTCCCCGGCCAATCCCGGTGAAGGGCGCTAAAGCCTGCGCCCGATCGGCCGCTATCCAGACCGACCCCCACCGCGTGGAGTAGCGATGAACACCGTTTCCCTGGGCGAGGACCTCGGCATCGAGGCCAGCGCGGAGCTCAAGGAACGCCTTGCGGCACACCTGGACGCCAGCGAGCTGGCGCTCGACGGTACGACCGTGCGCCGCGTGCATACCGCCGCGATGCAGGTGCTGTGCGCGTTCTTCCTCACCCGGCGCGAACTGGGCCGCCGTACCGAGCTGTCCGGCTGCAGCGACGCCCTGCGCGACGCTGCGCGCCTGCTGGGCCTGTCGGCCCAGCTTGGACTCACCGACCAACAAGACTTGAATAAGAACACCGTGGAGAACGCCGCATGAGCGCACGCATTCTGGTAGTGGACGATTCGGCCTCGATGCGCCAGATGGTCTCTTTCGCCCTGACCTCCGCCGGTTTCGCCGTGGAGGAGGCCGAGGACGGCCAGGTGGCGCTCGGCCGCGCCCAGGGCCAGCGCTTCAACGCGGTGGTGACCGACGTGAACATGCCGAACATGGACGGCATCTCGCTGATCCGCGCCCTGCGCGCCCTGCCCGACTACAAGTTCACCCCGATGCTGATGCTGACCACCGAGTCGGCGGCGGACAAGAAGGCCGAAGGCAAGGCCGCCGGCGCCACCGGCTGGCTGGTCAAGCCGTTCAACCCCGAACAGCTGGTAGCCACCGTGCAGAAGGTCCTGGGCTGAGCCCGGACCACCCGCTTCATTCCCAAGTTTCCGAGCGCGCCCCATGAGCATGGACCTGCAACGCTTCCACGCAACCTACTTCGAGGAAAGCCGCGAAGGCCTGGACGCGATGGAGGCCGGCCTGCTGGAGCTGGAAGGCGGCAGCACGGATCCGGAAGTCATCAACTCCGTGTTCCGCGCGGCGCACTCGATCAAGGGCGGCGCGGCCACCTTCGGCTTCGAGAAGATGGCCTCCCTGACCCACGTGCTGGAGACGCTGCTGGACGAGATCCGCGGCGGCAAGCGCGCCCTTGCCGCCAGCGCGGTCGACGCCATGCTCGGCTCGGTCGACGTGCTGCGTGCCCTGCTGGCCGAGGCCGAACAGGGCCGCCCGGCCGATCCGGCCGCGGTCGCCGCCGTGCACCAGCGCCTGCAGCAGGAGCTGGGCCAGCCCGGCGCCACCGTGGCCAAGGCCGCGGCCGAACCGGAGCCGGAAGGCTGGGACATCGCCTTCGCCCCGGCCCCGTCGCTGTTCATGAGCGGCAACGACCCGCTGCGCATCATCCGCGAGCTCGAGCACCTCGGCCCGCTGGAAGTGAACGCGCGGCTGGAGAAGCTGCCCGAATTCGCCCACCTCGATCCGCTCGAGGCGTGCATCGCGTGGGACCTGGGCCTGCGCGGCAAGGTGCCGCGCAGCGCCATCGACGCCGTGTTCGCCTGGGTCGTGGACGATTGCGAGCTGGATATCCGGCCGCAGGCGCCGGCTCCGGCGGCCGCGCCGGCCCCGATCGCCGCCGCGGCCGACGGGTCGCAGCCGGCTGCCCCGGCGGCCGGCACCGCCGCCGCCCACGGCCACGAGGCCGAGACCTCGATCCGCGTCAGCGTCGACAAGGTCGATGCCCTGATCAACCTGGTCGGCGAGCTGGTCATCACCCAGGCGATGCTCAAGCAGGTCAGCGGCGGCATGGACCCGACCCAGGCCGAGCGCCTGTTCGCGGGCCTGGAGCTGCTCGAGCGCAACACCCGCGACCTGCAGGAAGCGGTGATCGGCGTGCGCATGCTGCCGGTGGACGCGGTGTTCCGCCGTTTCCCGCGCCTGGTGCGCGACCTCTCCACCCGCCTGGGCAAGCACGTGCGCCTGCGCACGATCGGCGAAGGCACCGAGCTGGACAAGGGCCTGATCGAGAAGATCGCCGACCCGCTGGTGCACCTGGTCCGCAATTCGATCGACCACGGCCTGGAAATGCCGGACGCGCGCAAGGCGGCCGGCAAGGACGAGACCGGCACGATCACCCTGGCCGCCTCGCACCAGGGCGGCCACATCGTGATCGAAGTGGCCGACGACGGCCGCGGCCTCAACCGCGGCAAGATCCTGGCCAAGGCCGCCGAGCGCGGCCTGGCGATTCCGGAGAACCCGACCGATTCGCAGGTCTGGGACCTGATCTTCCAGCCCGGCTTCTCCACCGCCGACCAGGTCACCGACCTGTCCGGCCGCGGCGTGGGCATGGACGTGGTGCGCAAGAACATCCAGGCCCTGGGCGGCGAAGTCCAGCTCGAAAGCGCCGAAGGCCGCGGCACCCGCGTGGTCATCCGCCTGCCGCTGACCCTGGCCATCCTCGACGGCATGGTCGTCTCCAGCGGCGGGGAGATCCTGATCCTGCCGCTGAGCCACGTGCTGGAGGCGCTGCAGCCCCCGGCCGAGGACATCCGCACCGTCGCCGGCGACGGCCGCGTGCTGCGGGTACGCGGCGAATACCTGCCGCTGCTGTCGCTGTCCGACAGCTTCGGCTTCGGCGGCGGCGCCAACGAATCGCTGGTGGTGGTGGTCGAGGGCGACGGCCAGAAGCTGGCGCTGGAGGTCGAGGAGCTGGTTGGCCAGCAGCAGGTCGTGGTAAAGAACCTGGAAAAGAACTACCGTCGAGTGCCGGGCATCTCCGGCGCGACCATCCCCGGCGACGGCCGCGTGGCCCTGATCGTGGACGTCGGCGGCCTTGCCCGCCAGCGCCAGCTGCCGCAGGCTGCGTAATCCAGGCGACCCTCCGTGGCGGAGGGTCAAATCCCGCCCGGGGAGGCCGATAAGGCCGATACCCGGGCCCCTACCGCATTGGCGCATGACGGCAGGTATCGAACCGAGCACGACACCCATTGAATCCGACGACGCGGAACGCTACATGCTGCGCGATCCGCGCGAGATCGTGCGCGTGCTCCAGGCCCTGATCGACAACCGCGCCCTGATCAGCGCCCATCTGGTGCCGGGCGGCCGGCCCTGCCCGACCGCGCTGCTGGAGGTGGACGGGGACGAGGTGCTGATCGACGGCAACCGCGACGAGACCCTCAACCTGCGCGTGCTCGCCTCGGACTACCTGGTCTGCGTCTCGCAGCTGGACCGGGTCCGCGTCCAGTTCCGCCTGCAGCACCTGCGCCGGGTCGACGGCGACGGGCCGGTGGCCTTCGCCGCGCCCCTGCCCGAATCGGTGCTGCAGCTGCAGCGGCGCGAGCTGTACCGGCTGGAGCTGGTCCCCGGACCGGTGGTCACCGTCCAGGTCCAGCTGCAGGCGGTCCCCACCGATGCGCCGCCGCTGCCGGTGCGGGTCCTGGACATCAGCGGCGGCGGGCTCGCCCTGGGCCTGACCGACGAGGACCAGGCCCCCTTCACCCAGGGCCGGCAGTTCGACACCTGCACCCTGGAGCTGCCCGACGGCGGGGGGCCGATGCGGGTGCGGCTGCAGGTCGCCCATATCTCGCAGCGGCAGGAGCTGGCCCGCTACCCGGTGCGCGCGGGCTGCCGCTTCGTCGGGCTTTCGCCCCTGGCCGAGCGGCGGATCCTCCAGTTCATCTTCCAGGTCGAGCGCCAGCGCAAGGCCCGCGAACGCCGGGCGGTCTGATCCGCCTAAAGTTACCGCCGGTACGGCCGATTCTCCTCAGGACCCGACCCGCGCACCGCGCGGCCACGCCCTGCAGGAGCGAATCCCATGAGCAGTACCCCGGCCCCCACCACCGGCGAATTCCTTAGCTTCACCCTCGGCGACGAGCACTACGGCGTCGACATCCTCAAGGTCCAGGAGATCCGCGGCTACGACGCGGTCACCCGCGTCCCCGACGCGCCGGAATACATCAAGGGCGTGATCAACCTCCGCGGCACCATCGTGCCGGTGATCGACCTGCGGCTGAAGCTGCGCCTGAAGGAAGCGCGCTACGACAGCTTCACCGTGATGATCGTCCTCAACGTGGAAGACCGCGTCGTGGGCATCGTGGTCGACGGCGTCTCCGACGTCGTACCGCTGACCTCCGAGCAGATCCGCCCGACCCCCGAGTTCGGCGCCGCCGTGGATACGCGCTTCATCAGCGGCATCGGCACGCTCGACGAGCGGATGCTGATCCTGCTGGACATCGAAACCTTGCTGGACAGCACGGAACTGGGCGACGCCCAGGCCGCGCTGGCGCCGGCCGCCTAAAGCCTCTCCCCGGGCTGCCGATAGCCAATCCCGGCAGCCCGCCCTTTCCTTTTCCCGACATTGGAGTAATCCCCCATGAAGCGTTTCACCAAGACCATCCACCTCATCGCCGTGCTGCTGGTGGCCCCGGCCGCCTATGCCCAGGACGCCGTCCCCGCCGAGCACGCGCTGCGTTTCGTCGGCAAGGACGTGATGGTCTGCGGCAAGGTCGAGAAGACCCGCTGGGCCCAGAACACCGAGGGCGAGCCGACCTTCCTGTACATGGGCGGTACTTTCCCGCGCCACACCTTCTCGGCGCGCATCCCGGGCGACCAGCGCGGCAAGTTCAAGCCGACCCCGGAAGAGCTGGAAGGCCGCGACGTCTGCGTGGTCGGCACCGTCCAGCGCGACGCCAGCCGCGCCGAAATCGCCGTCACCTCGCCGTCCAACATCAAGCTCGCCACGCTGAAGTAATTCCTCTTCCGGGGTGCGCGCATCCCGTAGACCCACTTGCCGCGAATATCGGGAGAGAACGCTGCAATGCAATGGATCAAGAACCTCAAGCTCACGCCGAAGTTGATGCTGGCTTTCGGCGTGGTGCTCGTGCTGCTCGCCGCGCAGGGTGTCGGTGCCTACTACGGGCTTTCGTCGCTCAACCGCGCCACCACCAACCTCGCCGAAGGCAGCATGGAGAGCGTGGCCACGGCCGGCGAGCTCCGCGCCCTGCTGGGTGAGTACCGGACCGCGTCCTACCGCGGCCTGGTACGCGCCAGCGAGGCGGTGAAGCTCGACGCCCGCGAACGCTCGAACAAGCTCTCGACCGAGATCGACGAAGCCCTGGCCGCCTACGCCAAGCTGGTCAGCAACGACCAGGAGCGCAAGCTCCTGGACGAAGTGACCGCCGCCTGGCAGAAGGCCCGGATCTCGTACGAGTCGGTCAACGAGATGATCGACCTGGAGCTGCCGGACGACGCCCTAGACACCTTCCTGGGCGAAACCTCGGACCTGCACAACGCCGCCACCGCCGCCGTCACCGCGCTGATCCAGGAAGCCGACCGCCAGGCCGACCAGTCCGTGGCCAGCGCGGGCACCGCCTACGCGACCTCGGTGACCACCATCGTGGTGATGCTGCTGGTGGGCGTGGCCGGTGGCCTGGCCATCGCCTTCTTCATCGCCCGCAACCTGGCCGGTGCGATGCGCGGTGCCGTGGCCGTGGCCAACGACGTCGCCACCGGCAAGCTGGACAGCCGCATCGACATCCGGGGCTCGGACGAGATCGCCGACCTTATGCGCGCGATGCAGCGCATGCAGCACGACCTGCGCGAGCGCACCGAGCGCGACCAGAAGGTCGCGGCGGAGAACCTGCGCATCCGTACCGCGCTGGAAGCCTCCACCACCGGCCTGATGATCACCGATCCGGAATACCGCATCGTCTACCGCAACCCGGCGCTGGCCCGGATGCTGGAAGGCCATGCGGACCAGGTCGCGGCCGCCCTGCCCCACCTGGACATGGAGGCGCCGCTGGTCGGCCAGCCGGTCGAGGTCCTGGAGATCGGCGGCAAGATCGCGCAGGACTTCCTCGCCCGCCTGGAGCGCGAAGGCCGTGCCGCCCGCGAGGTGCAGTACGGCGAGGCCTGCTTCGCGCAGAACATCTCCACGATCCTCGATGCCGAAGGCAAGTACGTCGGCATGGTGTGCGAGTGGCGCGACCGCACCGGCGAGATCCGGGTCGAGCAGGAAGTGGCGCGCGTGGTCGAGGCCGCCGCGGCCGGCGACCTGTCCGGCCGGATCGACACCGGTGACAAGCAGGGCTTCCTGCTGCAGCTGGCGGTCCAGCTCAACCACCTGCTGGATGCAAACGCGATCAGCCTGGCCGAGGTTTCGCGCCTGCTGACCGGCCTGGCGCAGGGCGACCTGACCGTGCGCATGGAAGGCGAGTTCCATGGCGTGTTCGCCCGCATGCGCGACGACGCCAACGCCACCGTCGACCAGCTGACCTCGATCGTCTCCCGCATCCAGGCCGCCTCGACCGCCATCAACACCGGCGCGTCGGAGATCGCCTCCGGCAACAACGACCTGTCGCGTCGCACCGAGCAGCAGGCCGCCAACCTGGAGGAGACCGCCGCCTCGATGGAGGAGCTGACCTCCACCGTCAAGCAGAACGCCGACCACGCCCGGCAGGCCAACCAGCTGGCCATCGGCGCCGCCTCCGTCGCCTCGCAGGGCGGCCAGGTCGTCGGCCAGGTGGTCCACACCATGACCGACATCCAGGCGTCCTCGCGCAAGATCGCCGACATCATCTCGGTGATCGACGGCATCGCCTTCCAGACCAACATCCTGGCGCTCAACGCCGCGGTGGAAGCGGCGCGTGCCGGCGAGCAGGGCCGCGGCTTCGCCGTGGTCGCCACCGAGGTGCGTTCGCTGGCCCAGCGTTCGGCCACGGCCGCCAAGGAGATCAAGCAGCTGATCGAGGACTCCACCGGCAAGGTCGCCGATGGCGCCCAGCTGGCCGAGCAGGCCGGCAAGACCATGGGCGAGATCGTGGCCTCGGTGCAGCGCGTGACCGACATCATGGCCGAGATCTCCGCGGCGTCGCAGGAGCAGGCTGCCGGCATCGAGCAGGTCAACCAGACCATCGTGCAGATGGACGAGACCACCCAGCAGAACGCCGCCCTGGTCGAGGAAGCCTCCGCCGCGGCCCGTTCGATGGAGGAGCAGGCTGCCGGCCTGGCCCAGGCCATCTCGGTGTTCCGCCTGGAGCATGGCCTGTCGGGCCACGTGGCCGAGGCGGCACCGGCGCCGAAGGCCGTGCCGTTCCCGCAGCGCAAGGCCGCGGCCCCGCGTCCGGCCAGCCGTGCGCCGCAGGCCGGTAAGGTGATCAACGAGGCCGACTGGGCCGAGTTCTGACCCGGGCCTGGCCCGCAAAGGCAAGGCAAAGGCCCCGGCTCGTCCGGGGCTTTTGCTGTCTGCCGCGAAAGAATTCCAGTCCCATGCCGATATTCCGGCATACCGCCAAAAAGACGTCTGCATGAACGCCCTTGCTCCGTTCCGCCGCTTCCTCGCCGATGTGCCGATGAAGCGCAAGTTCCTGCTGCAGGCCGCGCTCGTGGCCGTCGGCATCGTCTCCCTTGCGGTGATCGCGGCCCGCCTCCAGTACCTGGACCTGACCGCCACCCGCCAGGCGGGGGTGCGCGCCCAGGTCGAGATGGCCCTGGGCATGATCGACCAGTACGCCGCGCGCGTGGAGAGCGGTGAGCTGACGGAAGAGGAAGCCAAGGCCGCAGCGCTGAAGGCCATGCGCGGCATGCGTGCCTCCGGCGGCGTGGACTACTTCTTCATCACCGACCGCGAGCCGCGGATGCTGATGCACCCGGACCGGCCGGACCTTGAAGGCAAGCCGCTGCACGAGGTGCTCAGCGCCGACGGCAAGGCGATCTTCCCGGCCTTCGTGAAGGAGGCCGTGGCCGGCGGCGGTGTCGTTGACTACGCCTGGGCCAAGCCCGGCACCGGCAAGGAGGTCAACAAGACGTCCTTCGCCGCGCTCTACGAGCCGTGGGACTGGGTGGTGGCCTCCGGCGTCTACCTGGACGACACCCAGTTCCAGGCGCTGAAGTTCACCGGGATCATGACCGTGGTCGGCGGCCTGCTCGTGCTGGTCACCCTGCTGGCGGGCTGGGCCATCGGCGGCACCGTGCTCGACGCCGCCAACCGCGCCCTTGCCGCCGTGCGCGGCGTCTCCAATGGCAATCTCCAGGTCCGCATGGGCAACCATGGCAAGGACGAAATGGGCCAGATGCTCGACTCGATCGCGCAGATGCAGGACCGGCTGCAGGCGGTGATCGAAGCACAGCGGGAAATGGCGCGCCGCCATGAGGCCGGCCAGACCAGCTACCGCATCGACGACAGTGCCTTCCCGGGCGACTACGGCCTGATGGTGCGCGACGCAAACGCGCTGGTGCACCAGCATGTCGAAGTCACCCTTCGCGCGGTCGAGGTGATGCGCCGTTACGCCGTGGGCGACCTGTCCGTCGACATGGACCGCCTGCCCGGCGAGCGTGCCGCGATCACCGAGGCCATGGACACCTGCAAGCGCAACCTCGGTGCGATCAACGCCGAAATCCAGCGCCTGGTCGCGGCCTCGGCGGCCGGCGACTTCTCGCACCGCGGTGACGCCGACGCCTTCCAGCACGAGTTCCGCGCGATGGTGGCCGGCCTGAACAGGCTGATGGAGACCACCGGGCAGAACCTGGACCAGATCTCGGCGCTGCTGCGCACCGTGGCCCAGGGCGACCTGACCGTGCGCATGGAGGGCGAGTTCCATGGCGTGTTCGCCCGCATGCGCGACGACGCCAACGCCACCGTCGACCAGCTCGCCTCCATCGTCTCCCGCATCCGCGACGCCTCGGCCGCCATCAACACGGCCTCAACCGAGATCGCCTCCGGCAACAGCGACCTGTCCCGCCGCACCGAGCAGCAGGCCGCCAACCTGGAAGAGACCGCCGCCTCGATGGAGGAGCTGACCTCCACCGTCAGGCAGAACGCCGACCACGCCCGCCAGGCCAACCAGCTGGCCATCGGCGCGGCCGACGTCGCGTCGCAGGGTGGCGAGGTCGTCGGCCAGGTGGTCCACACCATGGCCGACATCCAGGCGTCCTCGCGCAAGATCGCCGACATCATTTCGGTGATCGACGGCATCGCCTTCCAGACCAACATCCTGGCGCTCAACGCCGCGGTGGAAGCGGCGCGTGCCGGCGAGCAGGGCCGTGGCTTCGCCGTGGTCGCCACCGAGGTCCGTGCCCTGGCCCAGCGCAGCGCCGTGGCCGCCAAGGAGATCAAGACCCTGATCGAGGACTCCACCGGCAAGGTGACCGACGGCGCCCAGCTGGCCGAGCGGGCCGGCAAGACCATGGGCGAGATCGTGGCCTCGGTGCAGCGGGTCACGGACATCATCTCCGAGATCGCCGCCGCTTCGCAGGAGCAGGCCTCGGGCATCGAGCAGGTCAACCAGACCGTGGTGCAGATGGACGAGACCACCCAGCAGAACGCCGCGCTGGTGGAAGAGGCCTCCGCCGCGGCGCGTTCGATGGCCGAGCAGGCCGGGCAGCTGGTCGAGGCGGTGGCGGTGTTCCGCCTGGCCGACGGCGCGGCGCGCTCGACGCTGCGTGCGCCGGTGCGCAGCGCGGCGACGGCGCCCGTTGCCAAGGTGGCGCCTGCCCCGCGTCCGAACGTGGCCGCCCCGGCACCGGTGACGGCCGAGGATGGCGACTGGCAGGAGTTCTGATCCTGCCGGACTGGCAAGCCCGGGAAACAAGGGCCCCGGTGCGCCGCATCGGGGCCTTTTTCTTCTCCACGCCGCAGGCAAGCCATATGCCGGAGCCGCTTCCCGTACCAGGTCAGGGAGTCATTCCGTGACCGCGGTACAGGGTTGGGTTCATAGGCGCTGTCAGCGCCATCAACTTCCGCCGATAGCCGCCGATAGAAAATCGGATCCTCTTCGCCTGGAGGATCGAGTCCCCGCAGCCCCCGACTGCCCTGCCGAAATAGCCCCCGATGAAAGTCCTCCAGTTCTGGTCCCGCTACATCTCCAATATCTCGGTGCGTCGCAAGCTGAACCTGCTGACCGGGCTGATCGCCGTCGGCGTGGTCCTGCTGTCGGTATGCGCCGCGCGCATGCAGTACCTGGACCTGCGCAATACCCAGCAGCAGGCACTGAAGGTGCAGGTCGAACTGACCTACGGCGTCCTGGACCACTACAGGACGCTGATCGAGACCGGCGAACTTCCGGAGGAAACCGCCAAGGAAGCCGCGCTGGCGGCGCTTGAGAAGATGCGCGCCGATGGCGACGTCTACTACTACACGGTCTACGACACCGACCACAACATGCTGATGCACCCGTTCCGCAAGGACCTGCTGCACACCAACGTGAAGGACTACCGCACCGAGGACGGGGTGCAGGTGTACGTGGAACAGGTGGAGGCCGCGCTTGCCGGCGGCGGCTTCGTCTCCTTCCTGTGGGCCAAGCCCGGGGGCGAAGGCTCGGTCGAGAAGGCCACCTACGCCGGGCTCTACAAGCCGTTCAACTGGGTCATCACCACCGGCGTGTACATGGACGACGTCCAGGAACAGGCCATGGCCTTCACCATGGTGATGACCTTCGCCGGTGCCTTCGCAGTACTGGTGGTGTTCGCCCTGAGCTGGGTGATCGGCAACCGCATCGCCGTCCCGATGCGGCACGCCACCGCGGTGGCCGACGCCATCGCCAGCGGCCGCCTGGACAACGCGATCGGCGAACAGCCCCGCGACGAAGCCGGCCGGCTGCTGGACAGCATGCGCCGCATGCAGGACCAGCTGCAGGCCGTGATCGCGGCGCAGGCTGAAATGGCACACGAGCATGAGGCTGGCTCACTGAGCTACCGCATCGACGATACCCGCTTCCCGGGCGACTACGGCCGCATGGTGCGCGAGACCAACGAGCTGGTCGGCGCCCACGTCCAGGTGCAGAACCGCCTGATCGAGGTGATGCAGCATTACGCCGCCGGCGACCTGTCGGTGGACATGGACCGCCTGCCCGGCGAGAAGGCCGCCATCACCGAGGCGATGGACGCCACCAAGGCCAACCTCTCGGCGATCAACGGCGAGATCCGCCGCCTGGCCGCCGCAGCCGCCGCCGGCGACTTCACCCAGCGCGGCGACGCGGAGCATTACCAGCACGACTTCCGCGCCATGGTCGCCGGCCTG
This sequence comes from Pseudoxanthomonas suwonensis, assembly GCF_010093235.1. Classification (GTDB taxonomy): domain Bacteria; phylum Pseudomonadota; class Gammaproteobacteria; order Xanthomonadales; family Xanthomonadaceae; genus Pseudoxanthomonas; species Pseudoxanthomonas suwonensis. Next base: position 15,806 of record NZ_PDWP01000045.1, read on the forward strand.
AACCACCTGATGGAGACCACCGACGCCAGCCTGCAGTCGCTGTCGCAGGTGCTGCAGGCGGTGGCCGATGGGGACCTGACCGTGCGCATGGACGGCAACTACCAGGGCGTGTTCGCGCAGATGCGCGATGCCGCCAATGCCACGGTGCAGAACCTGACCGGCATCGTCGGCCGCATCCAGGAGGCTTCCGGCAGCATCAACACCGCCGCCGCCGAGATCTCCCAGGGCAACGCCGACCTGGCGCGCCGCACCGAGCAGCAGGCCGCCAACCTGGAGGAGACCGCCGCCTCGATGGAGGAGCTGACCTCCACCGTCAAGCAGAACGCCGAGCACGCCCGCCAGGCCAACCAGCTGGCCATCGGCGCGGCCGACG
>NZ_PDWP01000046.1 GCF_010093235.1 Pseudoxanthomonas suwonensis
CCAACCTGGTCGAGGGCATCAACAACAAGATCAAGGTCATCAAGCGCATGGCCTACGGCTTCCGCGATGACGCCTACTTCTTCCTCAAGATCCGGGCGGCCTTCCCCGGAGTTGGGTGAAGAACCAAAAGAAAGGGCGCATCCGGGGATGCGCCCTTCTTCGTTGCGGACCCCGGCGGCTCAGCGGCGCTCGGCGTCGCGCAGGCCGGTGGTCGGCGAGCGCTCGCCGGCGAACGGGTTGAGCTTGCGGATCGCCCACGGGTACTTGGGCCAGTCGCCGCTCAGGTACGGATGCTGCGGGTCGTTCAGGCGCAGCACGCGGACCGCGTCGTCGGCCAGCTGCTGCTGGCCCAGGTTGCGGTAGGACTCGGCCAGGGCGGCGACGGCATCGTACTGGTAGTCGCTCTGCGGATAGGTCTCGAGGATGTACTTGGCGCGGCTGACGGCCGAGAGCCAGGCGCCGCGGCGCATGTAGTACAGCGCGATGTCCATCTCGTGACGGGCGAACACGTTGCGCAGCACCAGCATGCGCTGGCGCGCGTCCTCGGCGTAGCGGCTGTTCGGGTAGCGCTGGGCGACCGTGTTGAAGTCCTCGTAGGCCTGCTGCGGCGAGGACAGGTCGCGGCGGCTCGGGTCCAGCGACCACACCCGCTGCATGAACACCGCGTCGCGGTTGGAGTTGGACAGGCCGCGCAGGTAGTAGAAGTAGGCGATGTTGCGGTGGGTCGGATAGGTGCGGATGAAGCGGTCGATGCTCGACACCGCCTCGTCGTGCCTGCCGGCCTTGTACTGGGCGTAGGCGGTTTCCATCATCGCCTGCTCGGTGTACGGCCCGTACGGATACTGGGCCACCAGGCGCTTGAACACCTGCACGGCGCCGGCCCAGTTGCCGCGCTCCATGTAGTGGTGGCCCTTCTCGTACAGCTCCGCCACCGGACGGCCTTCGTCGGCGTCCTTCTTGGTCTTGTTGCGTCCGCAGCCGGTGGCCAGCAGGGCCACGAGCACGAGCAGGGCCACCAGTCGCAGGGTGACGGGGAAGCTGGAACGGGGGCTTAGGGCCATCGGGGAGGACATGCCGGGGAAAACGGAAGGGCCGATGATAGCCTAGTGGCCTGTCCGGCGACTGACTTCGCCTGCCCGGACCCCACCTGAAGCCCCCCGATGTCCCATACCTCCGACGCTCCCCTCCAGGCCATCGTCCCCGACGAATCCGCCGGCCGCCGGTTCGACGCCGTACTGGCCGAACTGTTCCCCGAATACTCCCGCTCGCGCCTGGCCGCCTGGATCAAGTCCGGCGACGCCCTGCTGGACGGCAGGCCCGCGCGCCCGCGCGACCCGGTCAAGGGCGGGGAGGCCGTGACCCTGGCGGCCGTGGCCGAGGTCCAGACCGAGGCGGTGGCGCAGGACATCCCGCTGGACATCCTGTACGAGGACGAGCACCTGTTCGTGCTGGACAAGCCGGCCGGGCTGGTGGTCCACCCCGGTGCCGGCAACCCGCACGGCACCCTGGTCAACGCCTTGCTGCACCGCGATCCGGGCCTGGCCGCGCTGCCGCGCGCGGGCATCGTCCACCGCCTGGACAAGGACACCAGCGGGGTCATGGTGGTGGCCCGCACCCTGCAGGCGCATACCGGGCTGGTCGCGCAGCTGGCCGCGCGCGAGGTGCACCGCCAGTACGTGGCGGTGGTGGTCGGCGCCCTGGTTTCCGGCGGCACGGCCGACGCGCCGATCGACCGTCATCCGCGCGACCGCCTGCGCATGGCCGTGCGCGAGGACGGCCGCGAGGCGGTCACCCACTTCCGCCTGCGCGAGCGCTTCCGCGCCCACACCGCCCTGGAGTGCCGCCTGGAAACCGGCCGCACCCACCAGATCCGCGTGCACACGCAGCACCTGCGCCACCCGATCGTCGGCGATCCGCTGTACGGCGGCCCGCTGAAGCTGCCGCGCGGCGCCACCGACGCGCTGGTCGAGCGGCTGCGCGGCTTCGGCCGCCAGGCGCTGCACGCCGAGGTGCTGGAGTTCCAGCACCCCGTGACCGGCGAACCGGTGCGGGTCGAGGCACCGTTGCCGGCGGACATGCTGGACCTGCTGCGGGTGCTGCGCGAGGACACCCGGCAGTGGGAGGAAAGCCAGCGGCGGTGACGCCGCGGGCTGGACCAGGACGGCCACACATGGAGGGCGCGATGGCGGAGGCGGGGATCGAAGCGGCGGAAGATGCGGTGCTGCCCGCCGACTGGCCGCCGCCGCCGGGCGTGCGCGCCTTCACCAGCCTGCGCCATGGCGCAGGCGTGTCACGGCCGCCCTTCGACTGCTTCAACCTGGGCGCGCGCAATGGCGACGACCCGGACGCGGTCGCCGCCAACCGCGAGGAACTGCGCCGGCGCCTGCAGCTGCCTTCGCATCCGTACTGGCTGCGCCAGGTGCATGGCACCGCGGTCCTGCGCCTGGATGCCCCCCTGGCGCGGCCGCGGCCAGCTGACCAGGAGCCCGCGGCGGACGCGGCGGTCACCTCGGTGCCAGGCGCGGTGGCGGCGATCCTGACCGCCGACTGCCTGCCGGTGGTGTTCGCGGCCGGGGACGGCAGCGAGGTCGGCGCCGCCCATGCCGGCTGGCGCGGCCTGGCGGCCGGCGTGCTGGAAGCGACGGTGGCGGCGATGCGTACGCCGCCCCATGCCCTGCGCGCCTGGCTGGGGCCGGCGGCGGGACCCCGGGCCTACGAGATCGGCAGCGAGGTCCACGACGCCTTCGTCGGGCAGGACCCGGCGGCCGCAGCCGCATTCGCGCCCACCCGGCCCGGGCGCTGGAAGGTCGACCTCTACGCCCTGGCGCGCCTGCGCCTGCGGGCCGCCGGCCTGGCCGCGGACGCGATCCATGGCGGCGGCCTGTGCACGATCAGCGATCCGGCGCGCTTCTACTCGCACCGGCGCGACCAGCGCACCGGCCGGCTGGCGACCCTGGTCTTCATCGAACCCGCCGCCTGACGCGCCGTGCGCGTGCACGCACGGCGCGGCCACGTCCTCAGCGGAAGTTGTAGACCAGGTTCACCGTGCTCAGGGTGTCGGTACGGCGGGTCGCCGGATCCTCGACCTCGGTGTTGTGGCGCGCCTGCAGGCCGGCCTTGAGGGCGAAGCGCTCGTTCATCGCCACCGACACGCCGAAGTCGTTCTGGGCGAAGGTGTTGTCCTTTCCGGACTCGACCAGCAGGGTGTTGAACAGTTCGGTGTTGCCGGTCAGCTGGTGGCGCAGGTCCAGCAGGCCGCGTCCGATCAGGCTGCTCTGCACCTCGCCGTCGAGCGCGGTGCGCGCGCGGCGGTAACCAGGACCGATTTCACCGGTGAGCTTGGTGCGCTCGTTGTCGATGAAACGGCTGCCCAGGCCGATGGCCACCGTGCCCTGGTAGTCGTAGGAGGAGAAGTCGTCGTGCTCGTAGCGGCCGTTGGCCGACAGGTGGTGGCGCGGGTTGAAGCGGTAGGCGCTGGAGCCGGAGACGTCGTAGCGGTTGGCGCTGGTCTCGTAGCGGCGCTCCTCGATGCCGTCGCCGTCGGTGTCGCTCTCGACCTCGGCGCGCGAGCGCAGCGCCGACAGGGCGAAGCCGTTCTTCCACCGCTCCTGCTCGCGGGAGAAGCGCAGCCGGGTATTGAGGCTTTCCGAGCGCGAATTGCCGCGCGCCATCGCCAGGCCCAGTTCGCCGGTGCCGGTCCAGCCTTCAGGCTGGCGGGGCAGCTCCTGGGCGGGCGCTGCCAGGGGCAACAGGGAAGCGATCAGGATCAGGGAGCTTGCATGGCGCATGGGGAGGGCCTCGTACGGTAAGGATGTACACGCGCGTGGCCCGCAGGCCGCACGCGCGAACCTGCCATGATGCCGGGGAAAGCTGACGCCAGCCTGTCAGCCGGATTCCAGGGCGCCCAGGTACTCCTTGCGCCAGGCATGGATGTCGTGCTTCCGCAGGTGCTCCATCATCGCGTTCCAGCGCTCCTTGCGCCGCGCCAGCGGCATGGTCGCGGCGGTGGCGATGGCGTCGGCCACGCCGTCGAGGTCGTGCGGGTTCACCAGCAGCGCCTCCTTCAGCTCCTGCGCCGCGCCGGCCAGCAGGGACAGCACCAGCACGCCGGGATTCTCAGGATCCTGCGAGGCCACGTATTCCTTGGCCACCAGGTTCATGCCGTCGCGCAGCGGGGTGACCAGGCCAACCCGTGCGGTGCGGTAGAAGCCGGTCAGGGTGGCATGCGGGAAGTTGCGGTTGACGTAGCGCAGCGGGGTCCAGTTGGGCGCGGCGTGGCCGCCGTTGATGTGCCCGGCGATCTGCTCCAGCTGGCTGCGCAGGGTGCGGTATTCGCTGACGTCGGCGCGCGACAGCGGCGCGATCTGCAGGTAGGTCAGGGTGCCCTTCTGGTCCGGGTGCCGCTGCAGGTAGCGTTCGAAGCCGTGGAAGCGCTCGGGCAGGCCCTTGGAGTAGTCCAGCCGGTCCACGCCGATCGCCAGCAGCCGGTCCTCCAGGCTGGTGCGCAGGCTGCGTACCGCAGGCTTGTTGATCGCGCTCGCCGCCTGGCGCGCGATTTCCGGGGTATCGATGCTGATCGGGAACGCGCCGGTGCGGAAGCGGCGTCCACCCGGCGCCTCGAGCAGGCCCGGGCCGACGATGCGGCCGCCGCCGTACAGGCGTACGTAGGAATGGAAGCGGTCGTTGTCGCGCTGGGTCTGGAAGCCGAGCAGGTCGTAGGCGTACAGCGGCGAGAACAGGCGCTGGTGGTCGGGCACGGCCATCATCAGGTCGGCCGAGGGCACCGGCACGTGCAGGTAGAAGCCGATCCGGCAGCCGACGCCGCGCTCGCGCAGCAGCGCGCCCAGCGGGATCAGGTGGTAGTCGTGCACCCAGACCGTGTCGTCGTCGCGCAGCATCGGCGCCAGGCGGTCGGCGAACATGGCGTTGACCCGGCGGTAGCCCTCGCGGGTGGCGCGGTCGTAGTCGACCAGGTCCAGGCGGAAGTGCAACAGCGGCCACAGCGCGCGGTTGGCGAAGCCGTTGTAGTAGGCGTCCAGGTCCGCGCGATTGAGGTCCATGGTCACGTAGCGGATGCCATCGGCTTCCTGCTCGTGCAGCTCGCCGCTGTCGCCGCGCACGGTCTTGCCGCTCCAGCCGAACCACATGCCGCCACGCTCGGAAAGCGCCGCCTGCAGGGCCACGGCCAGGCCGCCGGCGCGGTTCTCGCCGGGCACGGCGACGCGGTTGGAAACAACGACCAGACGACTCATGAGGCCTCCTGCCAGGAACGCGACAGCCGCATCGCGGCGATGATCAGGCCCACGTGCGAGTAGGTCTGCGGGAAGTTGCCCCAGCCCTCGCCGTCCTCGAAGGCCATGTCCTCCGAGAGCAGGCCCAGGTGGTTGCGGCGCGCCAGCACGCGCTCGAAAAGCTCGCGCGCCTCGTCCATGCGCCCGATCGCGGCCAGCGCGTCGATGTACCAGAAGGTGCAGATGGTGAAGCTGGTCTCGGGCGCGCCGAAGTCGTCCGGCGCCACGTAGCGGAACACGCCGTCGCCATGGCGCAGTTCGCGGCCGATGGCCTCGACCGTGGCCACGTAGCGGGGATCGTGCGCTTCGATGAAGCCGATGTCGGCCAGCAGCAGCAGCGAGGCGTCCAGGTAGTCGCTCTGGAAGGAGGCGCTGAAGTGGTTGGCGTCCGGGCGCCAGGCCCGCTCCAGCGTTACCTTGCGGATGGTGTTGGCGCGCAGCCGCCAGTAGTCGACCCGTTCCTGCAGTCCCAGCTGGGCCGCGATCTTGGCCAGGCGGTCGCAGCCGGCCCAGCACATGGCCGCGGTGTAGGTGTGCACCTCGGCGCGGCCGCGGAACTCCCACAGGCCGGCGTCGGGCACCTCGTACAGGGCGAAGGCGCGCTCGCCCAGCGGCTCGAGGCGGGCGAAAGTGTGTTCGTCGCCGGGATCGGCCAGGCGCTGGTCGAAGAACAGCTGGGTCGAGGCCAGCACGACGCTGCCGTAGACATCGTGCTGCTTCTGGATCCAGGCCAGGTTGCCGCGGCGCACCGGGCCCATGCCGCGGTAGCCGGCCAGCGACGGCACCTCGACTTCGTCCAGGCGGTCCTCGAAGCCGATGCCGTACAGCGGCTGCAGGCTGCCGTCGTGGCTGGCGAGGTTGAAGATGTAGCGCAGGAATTCCTCCATGGTGCGGGTCGCGCCAAGGCGGTTGAGCGCGCGCACCACGAAGGCTGCGTCGCGCAGCCAGCAGTAGCGGTAGTCCCAGTTGCGGGTCGTCCCGGGGGCCTCCGGGATCGAGGTGGTCATGGCCGCGATGATCGCGCCGCTGTCCTCGTACTGGCACAGCTTGAGTGTGATCGCGCTGCGGATCACCGCATCCTGCCACTCCAGGGGGATGGACAGGTAGCGCACCCACTCGAACCAGTACTCGCGGGTGCGGGTCAGGGCCTCGTCGACGTAGCCGACCAGGGTGCGGCCCATGGGCTCGTCGGGACCGAGCACCAGGTGCATGCGGTGGGTCAGCACGAAGGGCAGTCCGTCGCGCACGAAGCGCACCGGCACGTCGGTGCTCAGGCGCAGGGTGAATTGCGGCAGCAGCCAGCGCATGTGGTTGCTACCCCAGGTCGACTCGGGCACGCGCGCGCCCCAGTCGGCCAGCGGCCGCAGCCGCACGCGGATGCGCGGATTGCCGGACAGCGGGGTGATGCGGCGGATGATCGACACCGGCCGGTACAGACGCCCGTTCTGGCGCCAGCGCGGGGCGAAGTCGACGATCTCCAGCGAGCCGCCGCGGCGGTCGTGGAGGATGGTGCGCAGGATCGCGGTGTTCGGCTCGTAGCGCTGCTCGGAACGCTCGAACTCCTCCAGCTCGATGGTGAAGTCGCCGCCCTCCTGCTCCCGCGGCTGCAGCAGGGCGCAGAACGCCGGGTCGCCGTCGAACGCCGGCAGGCAGCTCCACACCACCCGGCCCCGCTTGTCGACCAGCGCGCCGAAGCTGCCGTTGCCGATCACGCCGAGCTCGAGGTTGGCCTCGTGTACGTCGATGTCCATATGCAGGTATCCCGTGTTCGCGGCGACGCAGCTACCGCAGGTTGACCTCCCGTTGTGCCGCATTGGCGATGAGCCACGCGTGCACGTCCCTGGTCCGGGGCAGGGCGTAGGTCGCCTCGCTTGGCTCCCGGTCGCCGACCAGCACGCTCCAGCCGCCGGCGCGGTTGGCCGCGGCGAAGCCGTACTCGTCGGTCAGGTCGTCGCCGATGAACACCGGTACCCGGCCGCGGAACGCGGGCTGGGCCATCATCCGCTCCAGCGCCTGGCCCTTGTCGCTGCTGGCCGGGACGAACTCCACCACGTGGTCGCCCGGCTGCAGCCTGTATCCGGGAAGGTTTCCTATCTGGGCGCGCGCGAAGGCGGCGACCTCGGGTCCGAACTCCGGCGCGGCGCGCCAGTGCAGGGCAAGGCTGACGCCCTTGTCCTCGACCAGCACGCCCGGCCGCGTGGCCGCCATCCTCGCCGCCTGGCAGTGCAGTTCATGCAGCAGCGCCGAGGTGTCGTCGGGGAGGTCGGGTTCGCTGTCGCCGCCATGGCGGAACTGGTGCCCGTGCAGGCCGGCCGCCGGCAGGCGCAGCGGCGCGAACAGCGCGTCGAGCTGCGCCAGCGGGCGCCCGCTGACCAGGGCCAGGGCTCCATGCAGGCGCCGGCTCAGGCGGCCAATGGCCTCGCGCACGTCCGGCAGCAGGTGTACCGCGGCGGGGTCCTCCTGGAACTCCACCAGCGTACCGTCCACGTCGAGGAAGAGGGCACAGTCGTCGCCGAGCGGCGGCGGTGATGGACGGGATGGTGTCTCGTCAACCATGCACCCATTGTGCACGATGTGCCCGTGAGCGGCAGGTCGGGGCCGGATGCCGCCCCCGCGGGGGGGCGCCGGCTCAGGACGCGTGGCGCACGCGCCCGTGCAGGTGCCGGCCGTTGCTGCCGAGCGGCGTGAGCACGTCGTAGGGCACGTTGCCGAAGGAGTGGATGTCCTCGTTGCAGCGGCCGGGGTATGCATCGGCGAGGTTGGCGCCCCCCAGGGCCATGCTCCAGCGCGCCGTCAGCGCGTATCCGGCCCCGGCATCGAGCTGCCATCCGGCGCCATGGCGCTGCTCGGGCTCGAAGCCGCCGCCGAAGTCGAACACCCGCGTGGCTGCGCCGCTGCAGTCGTGCCGGCGGGGCCCGGCGGCTGCCGGACGGGCTGGCGCCGAGCAGGGCACGCACGCGCGGTGCCGCATCGGTGGGCGTGCTGCTTTCCCTGACCCCCAACGGCACGTAGCCCGGATCGAGCGCCACCCGCTGCGCCGCGCGTACGTGGTCGACACCGCCGGAGTTGGACTGGCGGGTAATGAGCGGGGGCACAGCGCCCGCCGTGCGATGCCCAGCTCGCCGGACGGGCAGCTGCACGGGTGCTGGTGACGATGACCTGGTCAAGGTGGTGGCCGCCGGCGCCGGGGCCTGCGGCCATGCGGTACAGGTGGCCAGGGCGAGGCGGTGGCGAGCGCTGGGCGGCTGGGGAGGGCTGGCATGCGTGCCTGGGCTTCATGTGCCTCCGGGTGCAACGATAGGATAGGCACGCCGTTCGCCCGGGCGAGGCATGCCGTCGGAATCGGCACATGACGCCGGGGTATTTCCGTCGCAGGATGAGCCCGACCACGCTTCGCGCGCCCCTGGAGCCCGCCATGCATCGCCGCCTGTCCTGCCTCGCGTTGCTGCTCGCCCTGGTGCTGCCCGGCTGCGCCGGCACGCCGGCCGCCGGCGCGCGCCTGCAGGGCGATGCGCTGAGCGCGGCGCAGGCTTCCGGATGGGTCCGCAGCGAACTGTACTTCGGCGTCGGGCGCGAGGACGCCCCGTCCGACCGGCCGCAGGCCGATGCGATCGACGAGGCGCGCTGGCGTCGTTTCCTGGACGAAGAGGTCACGCCGCGCTTCCCCGACGGCCTGACCGTGCTCGACGGCTACGGCCAGTGGCTGTTCCGCGGCGAGGCCGGACCGCACCGCCTGCGCAGCAAGGTGCTGGTGATCCTCCACGAGGACACGCCCGGGCGCCGCACCGACATCGACGCCATCCGCCTGGCATGGAAGCAGTCCACCGGACACGAGTCGGTCCTGTGGTCCCTGCAGCCGGCCGAGGTTTCCTTCTGAACCGGCGTCGCCGGTCCAGCCTGATGTACGACCGTCCCGTCTCCACCCCACGAGGAGCCATTCGATGAATCCGTCGCACGTCCCGCAGGCCCGGCGAACCCGCCTGGCCACCGCCGTCGCCCTGCTGCTGGCCGTCCCGTCGCTGCATGCCCAGGAAGCCTCCACCCTCGATGCGGTGCAGGTCACCGCGCAGCGCAAGGTCGAGAACATCCAGGACGTGCCGGTGTCGATCACCAGCGTCGATGCGGAAAGGCTGGAGGTGCTCGGTTCCGGCGGCGCCGACATCCGCTTCCTGTCCGCGCGCGTGCCCAGCCTCAACATCGAGTCGTCCTATGGCCGCGCCTTCCCGCGCTTCTATATCCGTGGCCTGGGCAACACCGACTTCGACCTCAACGCTTCCCAGCCGGTGTCGCTCGTGTACGACGAGGTGGTGCAGGAGAGCCCGCTGCTGAAGGGCTTCCCCCTGTTCGACCTGGAGCGGGTGGAAGTGCTGCGCGGGCCGCAGGGCACCCTGTTCGGACGCAACACCCCCGCCGGCGTGGTCAAGTTCGAGTCGGTCAGGCCGTCGCAGGAGTTCGGCGGCTACGCGAAGCTGGGCCTTGGCAGCGACCAGATGGTGAATTTCGAGGGTGCAGTCGGCGGTGCGCTGGCCCCGGGCTGGTCGGCGCGCCTGTCGGCCCTTTACCAGCGCCGCGACGACTGGGTCGACAACACCCTCGCCGATGCGCCGAACGACGGCTTCGAGGGCTACGACGAATCGGCCGTCCGCCTGCAGGTGCTGTACGAAGGCGATGCCTTCGAGGCCCTGCTCAACCTGCACCGGCGCGACCTCAACGGCACCGCGCGCCTGTTCCGCGGCAACATCATCCGGCCCGGGACCAACGACTTCGCCGAGGGCTTCGACCGCGACAAGGTCTCGCTGGACGGCGTGAACTTCTCCGACCTGGAGACCTGGGGCGCCAGTGCGCGCCTGCGCTGGGACTTCGACGGACTGGTGCTGCATTCGATCACCGGCTACGAGACCGCCGAGTCGCTCAACCGCGGCGACATCGACGGGGGTTACGGCGCCGTGTTCCTGCCCGATTCCGGCCCCGGCGTGATTCCCTTCGCCTCCGAGTCGGCCGATGGCCTGCCGGACCACGAGCAGCTGACCCAGGAGTTCCGCCTTGAGTCGGACAACGACGGCCCGTTCAACTGGCAGGCCGGCCTGTTCTGGTACCGCGAGGAGATCACCATCCACGGCTTCAACTACGACTCGCTGGCGCCCGGCAACCCGCAGGCCGGCTTCGCCGTGCAGGAGCAGGAGAACAAGGCCTGGGCGGTGTTCGCCTCGGGCGAGTACCAGGCCACCGACAGGCTGAAGCTGCGCGCCGGCCTGCGCTATACCCAGGACGAGAAGCAGTTCGCCGCCAGCGTGATCGAGGCGGCGCCCTTCGGCGCGCCGGTGGGCGGTCCCTACCGCGTGGATACCGATGCCAACGACGTCAGCTGGGATGCCAGCGCGGTCTACGCGCTCGACGAGGACGTGAACCTGTATGCGCGCGTGGCCAAGGGCTTCCGCGCCCCGTCGATCCAGGGCCGGCTGCTGTTCGCCGATCCGGGCGCGCCCAACGGCGGCGTGACCACCGCCGATTCGGAGGAGGTGATTTCCTGGGAGGCGGGCATCAAGGCCGACCTGTGGGACCGCCGCGCGCGCGTGGGCTTCAACCTGTTCCGCTACACCGTGGACGACCAGCAGATCATCGCCGTCGGCGGCGGCAGCAATATCGCCACCCTGCTCAATGCCGACCGCACCGTCGGCCAGGGCTTCGAACTGGACCTGGAGGCCTACCTGACCGACCAGCTGCTGGTCACCCTCGGTTCCAGCTACAACGACACCGAGATCCAGGACGACACCCTGGCGGTGGCGCCGTGCGCCGCCTGCACGGTGACCGACCCGCTGGACGCCTCCGGCCGCGCGCTCATCGACGGCAACCCGCTGCCGCAGGCGCCGGAGTGGGTGCACAACCTCACCGCGCGCTACGGGGTGCCGCTGGCCGGCGGCGAGCTGTACTTCCTCACCGACTGGGCCTATCGCAGCGAGGTCAACTTCTTCCTGTACGAGTCGCGCGAGTTCCGCGGCAAGTCCTCGCTGGAAGGCGGCCTGCGCATCGGCTACCTGTGGAACCAGGGCGACCAGGAAGTAGCACTGTTCGGCCGCAACATCACCGACCAGGAGCGCATCGTCGGCGCGATCGACTTCAACAACCTCACCGGCTTCCTCAACGAGCCGCGTACCTGGGGCGTGGAGTTCCGCACCCGGTTCTGAACGCAGGGGCGGCGGGCGTCGCCGCCCCGTTCGTCAAAGCCATTCCGCGGGCCGGCCTCCGTGCCGGCCCGCTTCCTGCCACCCGAACCGAAGACCGCCGATGCCGACTGCTCCCGCCAACCAACGCCGCCTGCCCTGGATCGTCGCCGGCGACCTCAACGGCTTCTTCGGCCTGGTAGTCGACAATCTCTCGATCCTGGGCTTCATCGCCGCCGCGCTGGTCGGGATCTTCGGGTTCCCGGCGGAGGTGGTGTTCGGCCGGATGTTCCCCGGCACCGCGCTGGGCGTGCTGGTCGGCAACCTGGTCTACACCGCGATGGCGCGGCGCCTGGCCCTGCGCAGCGGGCGCGACGACGTCACTGCCATGCCACTGGGCCTGGATGCGCCGACCAGCATCGGCATGGCCCTGCTGGTGCTGGGTCCTGCCTATGCCGGCTTCACGGGGCAGGGCATGGCCACCGATGCGGCGGCAATGGCGACCTGGCAGCTGGGCATGGCCTCGCTGGTGGTGATGGGCCTGCTCAAGCTGGTGCTGTCCTTCGCCGGCGACTGGGTCACGCGGGTGTTGCCGCGCGCCGCACTGCTGGGTTCCATCGGCGGGGCCGCGCTGGCGCTGCTGGGTTTCCTGCCGCTGATCGAAACCCTGCGCAATCCGGTGGTCGGCATCGCCACCCTGGGCCTGCTGCTGTACGTGCTGGTCGGCAAGGGCCGGCTGCCGTGGCGGGTGCCCGGCGTGTTCGCCGCCTTCGTGGTCGGCGCCGCGCTGTACTACGGGCTCGGCCTGGCCGGCCTCGGCCTGCCGGGATTCCAGTTGCCGCAGCTGCAGCCGCTGGCCTTCGTGCTGCCGCTGCCCAATACCGGCTTCATCGCGGGACTGCCGTATACCGTGCCCTACCTGCCGCTGCTGCTGCCGTTCGGCCTGCTGATGGTGGTCGGCGGGATCAATGTCGCCGAAAGCGCGCGCGCGGCAGGCGACGACTACCGCACCCGCGACGTGCTGCTGGCCGAGGCGGTGTCGACCCTGGTCGCGGGCTTCTGCGGCGGCGTGGCCCAGACCACGCCCTACATCGGCCAGCCGGCGTACAAGCACATGGGCGCGCGCCACGGTTACACGCTGCTGGCGGGGCTGTTCATCGGCCTGGGCGGGTTCCTCGGCTACGTGTCGATGCTGGTGCAGTGGCTACCGGTGGCGGTGCTGGCGCCGATCATCGTCTACGTCGGCCTGGACATTACCCTGCAGGCTTTCCACGAAAGCCCCCGCCGGCATGCGCCTGCGGTGGCACTGGCGTTCCTGCCGGCGATCGCCTACCTGCTGGTGATCAAGCTGGGCAATCCGGCCTGGATCCCGGCAGATACGTTCGCGGCGCTGTACGAGGCCGGCGACGGCCACGGCCTGGCCGACCTGGCCACGATCGTGACCCTGGGCAATGGCTTCATCATTACCGCGATGCTCTGGGGTACCGCGCTGGTGGCGCTTGTGGACCAGCGTCCGCTCCGCGCCGCCGCGGTGCTGTTGCTGGCCGCGCTGCTGACCCTGGTGGGCGTCATCCATTCGGTGGATCCGCGCGGCGGCATCTACCTGCCGTGGGCGCTGGAAGGCGTGCGCGCCACCATCGCCTGGCAGTTCGCCGCGGCCTACGTCGTGCTGGCGCTGCTGCTGGGCCTGCTTTCGCTGCAGCGTCCGCCCGCACAGGAAGCGCGCGACGCGCCCTGATCCGACCAGCGGCGGGAACCCGCGCCACCGGCGCGGGTCACACTCTGCATGTCCGACGCAGAAGGAGATGACATGCAGCAAGCACGCAACCGGCCGGCCCGCTGGCCCTGGCTGCTGGTGGCCGTCGCGGTGGCCGCGGCTGGCTGGTACCTGTTGCGGCCCAAGCCGCCGGTGCAGACGCAGGTGGCGGCTCCGGCCGCCATGCCCGCCGCCGGTACGGAACTGCCGCCTCCGCCGCTGGAGGACGAAGCCGATCCGCCAGGCGTCCAGCATCCGGTCGAGCCGCCGGCCGATGCGGCCGATGCGGCGATTCCCGCCCTGGCCGACAGCGACGCGACGGTGCTGCAGGAACTGGAGGCCCTGGCCGGCGATCCGTCGGTGCTGGGCATCCTGCTGCGCGAGCACGTGGTGCAGCGCCTGGTGGTGATGATCGACAACCTCACCGCGCCGCACATCCAGGCCTCGACCCTGGCGCTGCGCCAGGTGCCGGGGCAGTACGAGGTGGTCGAGGGTGAGGGCGCCACCGTCGCCGACAGCGTGGCCAACAGCGCGCGCTACGCGCCCTACGTGGCCGCATTGGCCGGTGCCGACGCCCAGCGCGTTGCCGGCGCGTACCGTCGCTTCTACCCGCTGTTCCAGGAGGCCTATGTCGAGATCGTCGGCCCCGATGCCTATTTCAACGACCGCCTGGTGCAGGTGATCGACCACCTGCTGCAGGCGCCCGCCCCGCAGCCGGAGGCGGCACTGGTGCGAGACGAGCGTGGGCGCTGGCGCTACGTCGATCCGGATCTGGAATCGGCCTCGGTCGGGCACAAGGCGCTGATGCGGCTGTCCCCGGAACAGCAGGCCGCGGTGAAGGGCCAGCTGCGCGCGCTGCGCAAGGCACTGGCACATCCCTGATGCGGCGCACGGACCGGTGGGCGGGAGTATCCTGCCCGCCAGTCCGTGCCTGCCCCTTTCCATGACCGGCGCCGCCACACGACCCTTTCCCCTGTCCACGGCCGCCGAGCCCACGGTGTTCCAGCAGTTGCTGGGCGCGCCGTTCTTCAATCTTCCCGACAGCCTGCGCAGCCTGCATTCGGTCCGCGGCCAGGATGCGTTCGCGGGCGAGGTGGACATCGAACGTGGCCGTGGCCTGCTCGCCCGCCTGTGCGGATGGCTGGTGGGCATGCCGCCGGCCATGCAGCAGGCACCGCTGCGGCTGGAGCTCAGCGCCGACCCCGGCTCGGAGACCTGGCGTCGCCATTTCGGCAGCCACCGCATGGCCACGCGCCTGCGGCGGCGCGGCGGCCTGCTGGCAGAGCGGCTGGGACCGCTGCAGTTCCGCTTCGCCGTGCATGCGGCCGAGGGCACGATCTACTGGAACGTGGCCCGCGTCGGCCTGCTGGGCCTGCTGCCGCTGCCGGCCCGGCTGTTCGGCGGGATGCGGGTGCGCGAATGGGAGCAGGATGGCCGCTACCGCTTCCATGTCGAGGTGACATTGCCGCTGTTGGGTCCGGTAATCGCCTACCACGGCTGGCTGGAGCCGGCCGCCTCCAGCGCGGATTGAGCCTCAGCCCGCGGCGGCGGCCGCGATGCCGTCCAGCAGGAAGGCCAGCTTGCGTTCGCGCGGCAGGCGCTTGATCTGCCATTCGGCGCGCGAGGCGCTGGCGCGGTCCGGGAACGGGCGGCTGCCGAGCAGGCGCAGCGGCGGATTGGCCCGGGTATAGCGCGCGCCCTTGCCGGCCAGGTGGGCCTGGTAGCGCGCCTCCACGTCCGGACTGATGCCGGCGTACCAGGCGCCATTGCGGCATTCGATCAGGTACAGGAACCAGGGG
>NZ_PDWP01000047.1 GCF_010093235.1 Pseudoxanthomonas suwonensis
CGGGCTGGCCGCAGCCGCTGCAGCAACGCCGCACGCCCTCCTGCGGATCAAGCTCGATCACCAGCCAGCGTTGGCCGCCGCGCGGCTCGCGATGCCAGCGGCTTACGCCATATCCCGCCCAGCCTCCCAGCGGAGACATACAATCCAACTCGGCCACGGCCGGCCCCAGTTTGTTGCTTCGACACCAGCAAGTCTGCCGGGTCGGCCGTGTGCCTCTCTCCCCTTAGTTGGGTGAAGAACCTTTTTTTTTTGCGTCGCGCATTGCCCGGGGCGCGGGACGGCTAGATACAATCGCAACCATCCTCAACAACGGTACCCGCCATGGCCCTTCCCGCTTACGACCTGTACGACGTGCGTTCCATGCTCAGCGAGGAGGAGCGCGCCGTGCAGGAGGCGGTGGCCCGGTTCACCGACGAGCGGGTGCTGCCGATCATCGGCGACTGCTTCGACCAGGGCCGCTTCCCGAAGGAGCTGGTGCCGGAGATCGCCTCGCTGGGCCTGCTCGGTTCCTCGCTTCCCGAGGAATACGGTTGCGCCGGCCTCAACGCGGTCAGCTACGGCCTGATCTGCCAGGAACTGGAGCGCGGCGACAGCGGCCTGCGCAGCTTCGTCAGCGTGCAGTCCTCGCTGTGCATGTATCCGATCTACGCCTACGGCTCGGAGGAGCAGCGCCGGCAGTGGCTGCCGCGCATGGCCGCCGGCGAGGTGATCGGCTGCTTCGGCCTGACCGAGCCGCACGGCGGCTCGGACCCGGCCAACATGAAGACCCATGCGAAGAAGGACGGCGGCGACTGGGTGATCAACGGTTCCAAGATGTGGATCACCAACGGCAACCTGGCCGATATCGCCATCGTCTGGGCGCAGACCGACGAGGGCATCCAGGGCTTCATCGTGGAGAAGGGCACGCCCGGCTTCACCGCCCAGGAGATCAAGCACAAGATGTCGCTGCGCGCCTCGGTGACCTCCTCGCTGTTCTTCGACAACGTGCGCGTGCCCGATTCCTCGCGCCTGCCCAACGTCAAGGGCCTCAAGGGACCGCTGGGCTGCCTGACCCAGGCCCGCTACGGCATCACCTGGGGCCCGGTCGGCGCCGCCATCGCCTGCCTGGACGAGGCGCTCAACTACTCCAAGGAGCGGATCCTGTTCGGCCGCCCGGTGGCCGCCACCCAGAGCGCGCAGATCAAGCTGGCCGACATGGCCCGCCGCATCACCCTGGCACAGCTGCTGGTGCTGCAGCTGGGGCGCCTGAAGGACGCGGGCGCGATGCAGCCGCAGCAGGTCTCGCTGGCCAAGTGGAACAACTGCCGCATGGCCATCGACATCGCCCGCGAATGCCGCGACCTGCTCGGCGGCGCCGGAATCACCACCGAGCACGCGGCCATCCGCCACGCCCTGAACCTGGAATCGGTGATCACCTACGAGGGCACCGAGACCGTGCACCAGCTGGTGATCGGACGCGAGCTGACCGGCATCAACGCGTTCTGACGGCGATGCCGCCGGGCCCCGTCATCGAAACCGGGCGGCTGGTCCTGCGGCCGCCGCAGGCCTGCGACTTCGATCGCTACGCCCAACTGCTGGACGATGCCGAGGCCTGCCGTTTCATCGGCGGCCGCGAGCCGCGCGCGGCCGCATGGCGCAGGGTCCTGCAGATGCCCGGTGCCTGGTGGGTGCAGGGTTTCGGCATGTTCTCGGTCATCGAGAAGTCCTCCGGCCTGTGGCTGGGCCAGACCGGGCCGTGGCGGCCCGAGGGCTGGCCCGGCAACGAGATCGGCTGGAGCTTCCATCCCCAGGCCTGGGGCCACGGCTACGCCACCGAAGCGGCGGCCGCGGCCATGGACTGGGCATTCACCGAACTTGGCTGGAACGATGTCATCCATTGCATCGCGCCGGACAACCATGCATCGCAGCGGGTGGCCCGGCGCCTGGGCTCGCGCAACCTCGGCCCGGGACAGTTGCCCGAGCCGTTCGCAGGGGCGCGGATCGATGTCTGGGGCCAGACCCGCGCGCAGTGGCAGGCACGTTCCCGTGCGAGCTGAGACCCTGGCTGCGGCCGATCGCCATTCCCCCGATCACATTGGAGCCTGCCGATGGCCCTTGCCCGACTGCAACTGGAACCCCCCCGCCTGCTGCTGCGCGTGCCGCGCCGGGAGGACTTCGAGGCCTGGGCCACGTTCATGGCCGACGAGGAGGCCACGCGCCATATCGGCGGGCTGCAGCCCAGGCCGGTGGCCTGGCGCGGGGTGGCGGCGATGGTCGGCAGCTGGCACCTGCAGGGGGACGCCATGTTCTCGGTGATCGAGAAGGCCAGCGGCCAGTGGATCGGCCGGGTCGGGCCGTGGCAGCCGGAAGGCTGGCCGGGTCCGGAAGTGGGCTGGAGCATCGTGCGCAGCCGCTGGGGCAGGGGCTATGCGACCGAGGCGGCCACGGCGTGCATCGACTGGGCTTTCGACACCCTGGGGTGGGACGAGGTGATCCACACCATCGCCGCGGAGAACGACAGGTCCAAGGCCGTCGCGGCCCGGCTCGGCTCGCGCTACCTGCGCATGGACCGGCTGCCGCCCCCGAGCGGGGCAACGGCGGAGGTCTGGGGCCAGACGCGTGCCGAGTGGCGCGCGACGCGCGCGCGGGCATGAATCCCATGGACTCCACCGCCATCAACCACATCCACGATTCCGGGGCGGCCAGCCGCTCCTGCAGGACCACCGGGCAATCCCACGCATGAACGCAGCCGCCATCCCCGCCTGGAAGAAGGGCATCAACCGCGCCGAGATCTGCGACCGCAACTTCACCGAGGCGGTGTGCGCCTGGGACGGCACGCCAGGGTCGCGTCCGCGCGACGCCGAGCCGGTGCTGCCGGGCAGCGTGCTGGACGCGCGTGGCTTCCGCGAGCTGCTGGAGTCGCAGCTCATCAGCCGCCACCTGGACCTGATGGCGCGCGTGCTGCGCGTGCAGAACAAGGTCTTCTACACCATCGGCAGCAGCGGCCACGAAGGCAACGCGATGGTCGCGCGGCTGCCCCGCCATACCGATCCGGCCTTCCTGCACTACCGCAGCGGCGGCTTCATGGCCGAGCGCTTCCGCAAGCTGCCGGGCATGGATCCGGTGATGGATTCGGCGCTCAGCTTCGCCGCCAGCGCCGAGGATCCGGCCTCCGGCGGCCGCCACAAGGTGTGGGGCAGCAAGCCGCTGTGGGTGCTGCCGCAGACCTCGACCATCGCTTCGCACCTGCCCAAGGCGCTGGGCACGGCGGTGGCGATCGAGCAGGCGCGGCGTATCGGCCATGCGCTGCCGGTGCCGGATGACAGCATCGCCATCTGTTCCTTCGGCGACGCCTCGGCCAACCACGCCACTGCCCAGACCGCGTTCAACGCCGCGGCCTGGACCGCCTACCAGAAGCTGCCGGCGCCGGTGCTGTTCGTATGCGAGGACAACGGCATCGGCATCTCGGTGAAGACCCCGGACGGCTGGATCGGCAACCGCTTCCGCAACATGCCGGGGCTGGACTATTTCCATGCCGACGGCCTGGACCTGGCCAACGGCTACGGCCAGGTGCAGGCGGCCGTGGAGCACTGCCGGCGCACCCGGCGTCCGACTTTCCTGCACCTGCGCACGACCCGGATCATGGGCCACGCCGGCACCGACTTCGAGATCGAGTGGCGCAGCATCGAGGAGCTGTGCGCGGTCGAGGCGACCGACCCGCTGCTGCGCAGCGCGGCGATCGCGCTGGAGTCGGGCCTGTACACGAAGGACGAGCTGCTGGAGCTGTACGAGGCCCCCCGTCGCCGCTGCTTCGCCGCGGCGGAAGAAGCCGACCGCCGGCCGAAGCTGTCCAGCCTCGCCGAGGTCATCGCGCCGCTGGCGCCGTACACGCCCGACGCCGTGGCCGCCGAGGCCGCGCGCCCCGCGCCGGAAGCGTCGCGCATCGCCGCGTACGGCGGCGAGGACAAACTGCCGGAGAAGCAGGCCCCGCGCCACCTGGCCATCCAGATCAACCAGGCCCTGCACGAGCTGATGGCCAAGTACCCGCAGACCCTGCTGTTCGGCGAGGACGTGGCGCAGAAGGGCGGCGTGTACACGGTGACCAGGGGCCTGCACAAGGCGTTCAAGGGTGCGCGCGTGTTCAACACCCTGCTGGACGAGACCATGATCCTCGGCCTGGCCCAGGGCTACGCCAACATGGGCATGCTGCCGATCCCCGAGATCCAGTACCTGGCGTACTTCCACAACGCCTGCGACCAGGTCCGCGGCGAGGCCTGCTCGCTGCAGTTCTTCAGCAACGACCAGTACCGCAATCCCATGCTGGTGCGCATCGCCGGCCTGGGCTACCAGCGCGGCTTCGGCGGCCACTTCCACAACGACAACTCGATCACCGCGCTGCGCGACATCCCCGGCCTGGTGGTCGGCTGTCCCTCCCGCGGCGACGACGCGGTGGAGATGCTGCGCACCCTGGCCGCGCTGGCGAAGGTGGACGGACGCGTGGCCGTGTTCCTGGAGCCGATCGCGCTATACATGACCAAGGACCTGCACGAGGCCGGCGACGGACAGTGGCTGTTCCCGTATCCAGGGCAGGGCCGGGCCATGCCGCTGGGCGAGGGCCGGGTGTATGGCGAAGGCAACGACGACCTGGTGATCATCACCTATGGCAACGGCGTGCCGATGAGCCTGCGCGCCGCGTGCCGCATCGAGGCCGAACGCGGCTGGAAGGTGCGGGTGGTCGACCTGCGCTGGCTGGTGCCGCTCAACGAGGCCTTCATCTCCGAGCAGGCGCGCAGCGCGAAGCGCCTGCTGGTCGTGGACGAGGGACGGCGCAGCGCCGGAGTGGGCGAGGGCGTGGTCACGGCGATCATCGAGGGTGGTTTCGGCGCGCGCCCGTTCCGTCGCGTGGTCGGTGCCGACACCTATACGCCGCTGGCGGGGGCCGCGTTCCTGGTCATCCCCGGTGAGGACGACATCGTCGCGGCCGCCGCGGAGCTGGCCGGCTGAGATGGGCGGACTTGCAGGACTCCTGCTCGCGCAGCCGCGCCTCCATGGTGACGCGCTGGCGGCGCAGGCGCGGGCGATGGGCGAGGCGCTGCGCCATCGCGGCCCGGCGGAGAACGCGGCCTGGGTCGATGCCCAGGCCGGCATCGCCCTTGCGTACCAGCGGTCGGGAGTTCCCGGCCAGCCCGTGCCCGCCGGCCAGCCATTGCAGTCGGCGGACAGGCGCCATGTCCTTGCCTGCGACGGCGTGCTCCACAACCATGCCCAGCTGCGTGCCGCATTGTCCGCGGTCGGGCACCGTTTCCGCGGCCATTCCGATGCCGAGGTGCTGGTGGCCGGGGTGGCCGAATGGGGCGTCGAGGAAACCCTGCAGCGCTGCAACGGCATGTTCGCCATGGCCGTGTGGGACCGTCGCGAACGCTGCCTCTGGCTGGCCCGCGACCAGGCCGGCGCGAAGCCGCTGTACTACGGCTGGGCCGGCGACTGCCTGGTGTTCGGCTCGGAGCTGAAGGCGCTGTGGCGCCATCCGCGCTTCGACAACGGGGTGGATCGCGGCGCGCTGGCGTTGCTGCTGCGCCTGGGCTACATCCCGGCTCCGCATTGCATCCACGAACGCGCGTTCAAGCTGGCGGCCGGCAGCGTGATCCGGCTGGACTCGGCGGCGGTGGCCACCGGGGCGGTCGCCCACGATCCATCCCGCCACCCGCGGCGCTGGTGGGAGCCGCAGGCACGCATGCGCCAGGTCCTCGCCGAGGCGCCCTTCACCGGAAGTGACGACGAGGCTGCGGACGCGCTCGATGCGCTGCTGCGCGACGCCATCGGGCTGCGGATCGCGGCCGGGGGCCCCGCGGGCGTTTTCCTGGGCGGCGGTGCCAGCCCGGCGCTCGTGGCCGCGCTGGCGCAGGCACGGGGCGGGGCCCAGGTGCGGAGCTTCAGCCTGGGCTTCCACGGTGCTGGTGACGGGGGGGCGCAGGCGCGCGAAATGGCCGGCCGCCTTCGCATGACGCATACGGAATTCGGGTTGGATGGCTCCGATGCGCTGGAGCTGGTGCCGCAATTGCCGGCGATGTTCGACGAGCCCTTCGCCGATGTCTCGGGGATTCCATTCGCGGTCGCATGCAGGCTGGCGCGGCAGGAGGTGGGCGTGGCCCTGTCCGGCGTCGGCGGCGACGAGCTGTTCCTCGGGCACGAGCGTTACCGGCGTGCGCTGCGCAGCTGGCGCATCGCGCGGGCCCTGCCGCTCCCGCTGCGCCGAGGCCTGGGGCGGCTGGCGGGCGCGGGTGGCCAGGGTCCGGCGTCCCTGCTGGCCCGCGCGGGCGCGCGTGGCATCGGCGACACCTACCGCCGCCAGGTCTCGCACTGGCAAGACCCCGGCGCGGTGGTTCGCGGCGCGCGCGAGCCGCAGACGATCCATCACCAGGCCGACCCGCTTGGGCTGCAGGGCGACGCCGCCGCCGCGCTGGTGCTGGCCGACTTCATGGCCCGGGTGCCGGACGACCTGCTGTGCGGGATCGATCGCGCCAGCACGGCGGCCGGCCTGGACGTGCGCACGCCACTGCTGGACTGGCGCGTGGCGGAGTTCGCCTGGTCGCTGCCGACGCACATGAAGATCCGTGGTGGCGCGGGCGGGTTCCTGCCCGGATACCTGTTGCGACGCTACCTGCCGGATGCATTGGTGGAACAGGCCGGACAAGGTTGCGAGGTTCCGCTCGGGGAATGGCTGCGGGGCGACCTGGCGCAGTGGGCGGCCGACCTGCTGGCGCCGGCTGCCCTGCGCCGCGACGGCCTGCTGGATGCCGCACGCGTCGACGCCGCCAGGCAGGCCTTCAACCGCGGCCGCCGCCAGTGGCAGTCACGCCTCTGGACGGTGCTGGCGTTCCAGGCCTGGCGGGCGCACTGGCGCGCCAGCCGGGGCGACTGAGCGGACTGCCGGTCCCACGACGCCTTCACCCCGGCCACGCGCCAGCGCTCCTAGCATCGGGCCACCGCATGCAGGAGCAGTGCAATGAACAGTCGCAAGGTCGCGGTCTTCGTCGGCAGCCTCCGCAAGGATTCCATCAACCGCAAGCTGGCGCGTGCGCTGGAGCGGATCGGCGAGGACCGGCTGCAGTTCGATTACGTGGAACTCGGCAACCTGCCGCACTACAACCAGGACTTCGACGGCGCCTACCCGGCCGAGGGCACTGCGCTCAAGCAGCAGGTCCGTGGCGCCCATGCGGTGCTGTTCGTGACGCCCGAGTACAACCGCTCGATCCCGGGCGTGCTGAAGAACGCCATCGACCTCGGCTCCCGTCCGTACGGCGACAGCGCCTTCGCCGGCCTGCCCGCGGCGGTGATCGGTGCCTCGCCCGGCGCGATCGGCACGGCGCTGGCGCAGCAGCACCTGCGCAACGTCCTTTCCTACCTGGACATGGCCGTGCTCCCGCAACCGGAGGCGTTCATCCAGTTCAGCGATGGCCTGGTCGACGAGGACGGGCGGGTGTCCAAGGCGGACACCCGCGAGTTCCTCGAGGACTTCGTCGACCGTTTCGTATCCTGGATCGACCGCCAGCGCGGGGACTGAGACCTCAGTCCGGCAGCATCCTGGCCAGGCCGGTACGCAGGCGCTGCAGGGGGCTGGCGTCCACCGGGCCTGCGTCGGTCAGCGAGGCAGCGACCAGGCGCCGGAACGGGGCCAGCGCCGCGCCGGCACGCAGGGTCGCGGTGCGCAGCACGCGCGCCGCCGGGCGGTCGTCGGTATAGAGCCCGACCACGGCGCGGGTGGCCTGGAACAGCGGCCAGCAGCCATGGCGGTGGCGGCGCTGGTAGGCGGCCAGCAGGGCCGGGTCGCCCGGGTCGCGTCCCTGCTGGACGGCGACGTGCAGCACTCCGGCCAGGCGTTCCACGCCGGCCAGGCCGAGGTTGAAGCCGTGCGCGGTGACCGGATGCATGCCCACCGCGGCGTCGCCGGCCAGGGCCAGGCGCGGACCCACGAAGCGGCGCGACCAGGTGGCCACCAGCGGATAGACGTGGCGGCTGCCCGCCAGCTCCATCCGGCCCAGCCGGCCGTCGAACAGGCACTCGACCTCGGCCGCGAATGCGGCCTCGTCCATCGCCGCCAGGGCGCGGGCCTGTTCGCCGGGCAGGGTAAGAACGGCCGAGGCCAGGTGTTCGTCCAGCGGCAGCAGGGCGCGGGTGGCGCCGGTGCCGAACCATTCCCAGGCCACGTGGTGGTGCGGCCGTTCGTGGCGCATCCGGCACACCAGCATGCTCTTGCCGAAGTCGTGCAGGTCGGCATCGATGCCCAGGGCGCGACGGGCCTCGGAGAAGCGGCTGTCGGCGGCCACCAGCAGCCGGGCCTGCAGGCGCGGCCCGTCCTGCAGCTGCACCCAGGCCGAGTCCGGGCCGGCGTGCAGGGCCTCGATCCGGGCCTGGTCATGCAGGTCGATGCCGGCGGTGTCCTGGACCGCGTCCCATGCCGCGCGGCGGATCAGGTGGTTGGCCACGAGGTTGCCGAGGCGGTCGTGGCCGGGGTCGGGGTCGACCACCATGGCCTGGTCCAGGTCGCGGTCCATGACCCGGGCCTGGCGCAGCGGATGGATCTCCGCGGCCGGCAACCGTTCCCAGATGCCGAGGTCGCGCATCAGGCGCATGGAGGCATGGGTGAGGGCGATCTCGCGCCCGTCGAAGGCCGGTTCGGCCAGGGCGGCGCGGGGCTGGCGCTCGACCAGGGCCACGCGCAGGCCCAGTGGCGCCACGGCCCGCGCCAGGCTGAGCCCCACCGGGCCGGCGCCCACGATCACGACGTCGTACTGCATGAGCTGCTCCGTGCAAGGGTTGCGGCCGGAGTCTAGGCAGCAGGGGCGGTCCGGGCCCTGATCCTGGTCAAACGGCGGCCAGACCCTGCAGGGATGGCAGCTGCGGCGGCTATACTGCCCCGTCCGGCGCCGGTTTCCCGGCGTTTCCGCCATTGTGGATCAGCCACTTGGCCGGGGTTCCGGATAAACCACATCAATCGGTGGGCCGAGGCCGTCAGCCCGGCGCCGCCACGGGAAGCGACCGCCGCATGCGTCTGTCCACCATCAAGCTGTCCGGATTCAAGTCGTTCGTCGATCCGACCACGTTGCACCTGCCCACCAACATGACCGGCGTGGTGGGGCCCAACGGCTGCGGCAAGTCCAACATCATCGACGCGGTGCGTTGGGTGATGGGCGAGAGCTCGGCCAGCCGCCTGCGCGGCGACTCGCTGACCGACGTGATCTTCTCCGGTTCCTCGGCGCGCAAGCCGGTCTCGCAGGCCACGGTCGAGCTGATCTTCGACAACTCCGACCACACGATCTCCGGCGAGTACGCCGCCTACAACGAGATCTCGGTCAAGCGCACGGTCAGCCGCGACGGCCAGAGCAGCTACTACCTCAACGGCACCAAGTGCCGCCGCCGCGACATCACCGACCTGTTCCTCGGCACCGGCCTGGGGCCGCGCAGCTACTCGATCATCGAGCAGGGCATGATCAGCCAGATCATCGAGGCCCGGCCCGAGGACCTGCGCATCTACCTGGAGGAGGCCGCCGGCATCTCCAAGTACAAGGAGCGGCGCAAGGAGACCGAGACCCGCATCCGCCACACCCGCGAGAACCTGGACCGACTCAACGACCTGCGCGAGGAGGTCGACAAGCAGCTCGAGCACCTGCGCCGCCAGGCCCGCCAGGCCGAGCAGTACCAGGCCCTGGCCGCGGAACGGAAGATCAAGGACGCGCAGTGGAAGGCGCTGCAGTTCCGCGAGCTGGACCTGCAGCTGCAGGCCCTGCGCGAGAAGCTGGCCCAGGAAGAGACGAAGCTGGAGCAGATCATCGCCGGGCAGCGCGAGGCCGAGCGCGAGATCGAGACCGGCCGCGTACGCCGCGAGGAGGCCGCCGAGGCGCTCAATGCCGCCCAGGCCGAGGTCTACAAGGTCGGCGGCGTGCTGGCCCGGATCGAGCAGCAGATCCAGCACCAGCGCGAGCTGGCCAGCCGCCTGAACCAGGCGCGCGACGAGGCCGCCACCGCGCTGGAGGAGCTGGACCGCCACATCGGCGGCGACCGCGAGAAGCTGGAAGCGCTGCAGGCCTCGGTCGAGGAGGCCGAGCCGCGCCTGGAGCAGCTGCGCGAGGACGACGTGTTCCGCCAGGAAGCCCTGCGCGAGGCCGAGGCGGCGCTGGCCGACTGGCAGCAGCGCTGGGAGGTCCACGGCCGCCAGGCCGCCGAGGCGTCGCGCGCCGGCGAGGTCGAGCGCACCCGCGTCGACTACCTGGACCGCCAGGCGCTGGAGGCCGAGCGTCGCCGCGAGGCCCTGCAGGCCGAGCGCGCCGGGCTGGACGTCGAATCGCTGGCCGAGGCCTTCGAGCAGGCGCAGATCGAGCACGAGACCCAGAAGGCCGCGCTGGACGGTCTCAACGAACTGCTGGAAACCCGCAAGCAGGAAGTGTCGGCGGTGCAGGACCAGCAGCGCGCCGCCCAGGCCGAGCTGGCCGAAGTGCGCAAGCAGGCCCAGGCCGCGCGCGGCCGACTGTCCTCGCTGGAGACCCTGCAGCAGGCCGCGCTCGGCCAGGAGCAGGGTGCGGCGGTGGCCTGGCTCAAGGCCCGCGGGCTGGATTCGTCGGCCCGCGTCGGCGAGCGCCTGGTGGTCGAGGACGGCTGGGAGAACGCGGTCGAGAGCGCCCTGGGGCAGCTGATCGAAGGCGTGCTGGTCGACGCCCCGGAACAGCTGGTCGATGCCCTGGCCGACCTCGGCGAGGGCCGCATCGCCCTGGTCGCCGATGGCGACGGCGAGGCCGGCTTCGCACCGACCTCGCTGGCGGCCAAGGTGCGTGGTCCGCTGGCGATCCGCCGGCTGCTGGCGCGCCTGCATGCCGCCGAGGACCTGGCCCAGGCCCGCGCCCTGGTGGCGCAGCTGCCGGAAGGCGATTCGGTCATCACCCGCGCCGGTGAACGCCTGGGCGAGGGCTGGGTGCGGGTTTCGCGCCAGGGCGCGGCCAAGCAGGGCGCGCTGCTGCGCGAACGCGAGATCCAGGCCCTGCGCGCCAGCATCGAGGAGCTGCAGGCGCGCGAGGCCGAACTGGAAGGCCTGCT
The DNA here is from genome assembly GCF_010093235.1 of Pseudoxanthomonas suwonensis. Lineage (GTDB taxonomy): Bacteria > Pseudomonadota > Gammaproteobacteria > Xanthomonadales > Xanthomonadaceae > Pseudoxanthomonas > Pseudoxanthomonas suwonensis. The sequence goes on from NZ_PDWP01000047.1 coordinate 11,068, forward strand.
GGCCGACCTGCGGGCGCGCCTGCTGGCCACCGAGCAGGCCCGCGAGGACGCCCAGCGCCAGCTGTACCTGGCGCACCGCACCGTCTCCGAACTGGCCGGCCAGCTGCAGAGCCAGCAGGGCCGGATGGACAGCGCGCGCCAGCGCATCGAGCGCATCGAGGCCGAGCTCGCGCAGCTGGCGCAGACGCTGGAAAGCAGCCGCGAGCAGGCCCGCGAGGCGCGCGCCCGGCTCGAGGAAGCGGTCACCTCCATGGGCGACCTGGAGGCCGAGCGCCAGGCGCTGGAAGCCGAGCGCCGCCAGCGCACCGAGGCCCGCGACCTGGCCCGCGAGGCCGCGCGCGCCAGCCGCGACGCCACCCACGCCCTGGCCCTGGGCCTGGAATCGCAGCGCACCCAGATCGCCTCGCTGACCCAGGCCCTGCAGCGCATGGCCGCGCAGCGCGCGCAGCTGGAATCGCGCCTGGGCGAGATCAGCTCGCAGCTGGAAACCGGCGACTCGCCGGTGCAGGCGCTGGAGGCCGAGCACCAGGCCGCGCTGGCCGAGCGCGTGCGCGTGGAGCGCGCACTGGGCGAGGCGCGCACGGTGCTGGAAGCCATCGACCACGAGCTGCGCACCTACGAGCAGTCGCGCCAGCAGCGCGACGAGCAGTCCCTGGCCCAACGCGAGCGCATCTCCCAGCGCCGGCTGGAGCAGCAGGCGCTGCAGCTGAAGGCCGAGCAGCTGGTGGAGGCGATCACCGCCGATGGCCAGGCCGTGGACGAGGTGCTCAACACCCTCCCGGAGGTGGCCGATCCGCGCGAGTGGGAGCAGTCGGTGTCGCAGATCGAGGCGCGCATGCGCCGCCTGGAGCCGGTCAACCTGGCCGCGATCCAGGAATGCGGCGAGGCCGAGCAGCGCAAGCAGTACCTGGATTCGCAGAACGCCGACCTCACCGCGGCGCTGGAAACCCTGGAAGAGGCGATCCGCAAGATCGACCGCGAGACCCGCGGCCGCTTCAAGGACACCTTCGACCGGGTCAACGCCGGCGTGCAGGCGCTGTATCCGCGCCTGTTCGGCGGCGGCCATGCCTACCTGGAGCTGACCGGCGAGGACCTGCTGGACACCGGCGTGGCGATCATGGCGCGTCCGCCGGGCAAGCGCGTGTCCAACATCTCGCTGCTGTCCGGCGGCGAGAAGGCGATGACCGCCGTGGCCCTGGTGTTCGCGATCTTCCAGCTCAACCCGGCTCCGTTCTGCCTGCTGGACGAGGTGGACGCGCCGCTGGACGAGGCCAACGTCGGCCGCCTGGCGGCGATGGTCAAGGAGATGAGCGAGAAGGTGCAGTTCCTGTTCGTCACCCACAACAAGGCGACGATGGAAGCGGCGCACCAGCTGTCCGGCGTGACCATGCGCGAGCCCGGCGTGTCACGCCTGGTGAGCGTGGACCTGGAGGAGGCCGCGCGCCTTGCCGGTGCGGCCTGAGCCGGACCATGCGCCGGGGTTTTTCCCGCGCGGCGGCCGTGACATCCTTGCGCCACCACTGGAATACGGCGGAGACCTGAAACCATGACCGACAGAGACCTGCTGCGCATCGGCATCCTCATCGCCGGAGCGCTGCTGATGCTGGCGATCTGGTACTTCGGCACCCGCCCGCGCAAGGAACAGCAGGGCCGCCGGCGCGAATCGCCCGCGCCCGCGCCGGCGGCCCCGCGCCGCGAGCCGCAGCTGCCCGGTGCGGACGAGGCCGACGAGGCCATCGCCGAGGAAGCCAGCCAGCCCGAGCTGGGCCTGGGCGATCCCGCGCCTGCCGCCTCGACCAGCACCCTGGGCAAGCGCGAGATCCAGGACTTCGACAAGATCGTGTCGCTATACGTGGCCGCGCGCGCCGGCAGCGTGCTGCGCGGCGAGGACATCGTGGTGGCCGCGGAGAAGACCGGCATGGTCTTCGGCCACATGAACGTGTTCCACCGCCTGCTGGAAGGCCATCCGGACCGCGGTCCGGTGTTCAGCATGGCCAGCATCATCAAGCCCGGCAGCTTCGACATGGCCACCATCCGCGAGCTGGAGACCCCGGCGATCGCGTTCTTCCTGACCTTGCCGGCGCCGGTCCCCGCGCTGGACGCCTGGGAGAAGATGCTGCCGACCGTGCAGCGCATGGCCGAGCTGCTGGACGGCGTGGTCCTGGACGACAGCCGCAATGCCCTGGGCCGCCAGCGCATCGCCCATATCCGCGACGAGCTGCGCGCCTACGACCGCCAGCACGAAGCCCCGCCGCTGACCAAGGCCCCGCGCTGGTAAGCCGGGCGGGCGCGCGGTCATGGCCATCACCGGCCTGAGCCACGCCACCTTCGTGGTCTCCGACCTGGAGCACACCTCGCGCCTGTTCCGCGAAGGCCTGGGCGCGCGCGAGGTGTACGACAGCGCCGGGCGTGAACATTCACTCTCGCGCGAGAAGTTCTTCGTCCTCGGTGGCCTGTGGCTGGTGGCGATGGAGGGGCCGCCGCTGGCCGAACCCAGCTACCGCCACCTGGCCTTTGCCGTGGACGCGGCCGACATCCCGCTGTTCCGCCAGCGCCTGGAGACCCTGGGCGTGGAGATCCTGCCTGGCCGTGGACGGATCGAGGGCGAGGGCGATTCGCTGTACTTCCGCGACTGGGACCGGCACCTGTTCGAGCTGCACGCCGGCACCCTGGACCAGCGCCTGGCTGCCTACGCCGCGGCCGATCGTGCCGGGGCGACCTGAGCAAACACCTCGCGGAAGCGCGCCATCTCCCCGGCGGTGCCCACGGTCACCCGCACGCGGGTGGGCCAGACCGGCCAGGCGCGGCCGATGACCACTCCATGGGCGGCCATGGCCGCGGCGAACTCCTTGCCGTCGGTGCCGACATCGACCACGAAGCAGTTGGCCTGCGAGGGCAGGCAGGGATAGCCGCGTGCCTGCAGCCAGGCGATGGTCTGCTCGCGTAGGGCCGCATTGGCCTGGCGCCGCGCGGGCACCAGCCCGGGATCGCGCAGGCTGGCCAGGCCGGCGGCCAGGGCGGTGACCGGCAACGGATTGCTGCCGAACGCCGCCAGCTTCGCCAGCAGGTCGGGACGGCCCAGGGCCAGGCCCAGGCGCAGGCCGGCCATGCCGTAGATCTTGGAGAAGGTGCGCAGCACGACCACCTCGGCGTCGGCGCGCACCTGGTCCAGCATCGAGCGTTCGTGCGTGTATTCGATGTAGGCCTCGTCCACCAGCAGCACGCTGCCGGCCGGCTTGTTCGCCAGCAGCCAGTCCAGCTCGGCGCGGGCAGTCACCGAGCCGGTGGGGTTGTTCGGATTGCAGACGTAGACCAGGCCGGCGCCGGGTTCGTCCGCGGCCATCGCGCGCACGTCGTGGCTGCCGTCGGCGCGCAACGGCACGCGATGCACGGACGCGCCCTGCGCGGAGGCGGTGTCGGCCACGGCCTCGAAGGTCGGATCGGGCAGCACCAGCGGGCGCCCGGGACCGGTGAAGGCCAGGGCCGCGCGGTTCAGCGGATCGCTGGAGCCGGCGTAGACCTCGACATGGTCGACCGGCAGGTCGTGCTGGCGGGCGAACTCGCCGGCCAGTTCCGGCACCAGTCCGAACTGGTAACGGCCGCCGCGCGGCAGGATCGCGCGGACCGCCTCCTGCGCGGCGGGGCAGGGTCCCAGCGGGCACTCGTTGAAGTTCAGCAGCACCGGCGCCGCTGCGTCCCCGGCGGCGCCGGTGCTGCTGAACTTCAACGAGTGCCCGCTGGGAC
>NZ_PDWP01000048.1 GCF_010093235.1 Pseudoxanthomonas suwonensis
CCTGCTCCTTTGCGCGCCCGGGCCGGTGTCGCCACGTTCCAGGCACGCCACTCCTGCCGGCCGGTGGGTGGCCGGTGCGGGGGAAGCCGCCGGCGTCGGTAAGCACTTCGTAACCGGTGATTCCGGCTTCCGGACCGGCGGATGCCGGCGATGCAACGCGCATCCGGCGATGGCAGGCCGGCGGAAAAGGCGTGGTATATCGTGCCCCGGCGGGAGCCATGGGACATGTTGGCGGGTGGATCGGGCCGGTCGCCGCGTCGCATGCTGGCCAGCTCCGGAAACGGCGACGCCGGCGGATGCCGGCGTCGCGAACTGGCCTGAAGGCGGATGGCGCTGCGTTACTCCAGCGCCACCGGCCGCGGCCAGTCGATCACCCCGGCCTCGGTGGCCTGGCGCAGCCACTGCGCCAGTTCGCGCGGCGGCAACGGCCGGGTATGGACATAGCCCTGCACCTCGTCGCACCCCCAGTGGCGAAGCTGGAGCTGCTCCTGCGCCGTCTCCACGCCCTCGGCCACCACGCGCATGCCCAGCGCGTGCCCCAGGTGGATGATCGCCTGGGTCACGCCGCCGGCATTGGCATCGTGCAGCATGCCGCTGACGAAGCTGCGGTCGATCTTCAGCCGCTGCACCGGGAAGCGGTTGAGGTAATGCAGGTTGGAGAAGCCGGTGCCGAAATCGTCCACCGCCAGCTGGATGCCGTGCCGCTCGAACACCTTGAAGCAGTGGCGCAGGCTTTCGCTGTCCAGGATCAGGGCCGATTCGGTCAGCTCCAGTTCCAGCCGCGATGGCGGCCAGCCGGCCCGCTGGCACAGCGCCACCACGCGCTCGGCGAAGCCGCGGTCGCGCAACTGCACGCCGGAGACATTGACCGCGATCCGCCCGAAGTCCAGGCCGGCCGCATGCCAGGCCACGGCCTGGCGGCAGGCCTCGGCGATAACCCACTCGCCCAGGCGCACGATCTCGCCGGTCTGCTCGGCGATCGGGATGAACTCGCCCGGATGGCAGGTGCCTCCGGGACGATGCCAGCGCACCAGGGCCTCGATGCCCGGGGCGTGCCCGTCGCTGATGCTGATCTGCGGCTGGTAGACCAGCGAGAACTCCTCGCGCTCAAGCGCGCCGCGCAGGGTGTGCTCGATCTCCAGCCGGCGCCTGGTCCGGCGCTGGATCTCGGCGTCGTGCATCTGCAGGGTGTTGCGCCCGCGGTCGCGGGCCACGCGCAGGGCCGAGTGCGCCGCCCGCAGCAGCTCGTCGAAGCCGGTGCCGTCGGCGCCAAGCACCGCCACGCCGACGCTGGCCCCGGCCTTGAGCAGCTCGCCGGCGAATGGCAGGGGCTCGGACAGCGCCGCGATCAGCTTCATGCCCGTGGCCTCGGCCTGCGCGGCATCGGCGCGCAGCATGACCATGAACTCGTCGCCGCCCAGGCGCCCGAACAGGTCGCGCTGCGACAGCGCCGCATGCAGTCGTCCGGCCACCGCCTTGAGCATCGCGTCGCCGGCGGCGTAGCCGAAGGTGTCGTTGATGTTCTTGAAACCGTCCAGGTCCAGCAGCAGCAGCGACAGCGGGGAGCCGTCGCCGGACAGCGCGTCGGCGATCGCCTCCTCCACCTGCACCCGCAGCAGGAAGCGGTTGGGCAGCCCGGTCAGCAGGTCGTAGTGCGACAGCAGCTCGATCCGCTCGCTGGTCTCCCGCTCGCGGCTGATGTCGCGGAACAGGGCCACGAAACGCTCCGGCAGGTCCTCGCGCCGTTCCAGCTCCAGGGTCACCTGGACCCAGACCCGCTGGCCGCCGGGCCGGTAGAAGCACAGCTCCAGCCGCTCCGCCGGCCCGCCACCGGCCAGCCGTGCCAGCGCCGCCTCGAAGGCGTCGCGCGAGTCGCGGGTGTACAGGGCAAGGGCGTCGTCCAGGGTCAGCGGTCCCGCCGGCAGGCCGTGGATGCGGTAGCACTCGTCGGTCCACTGCACGCGGCGGGTCGACGGCTCGATCTCGCAGCCGCCGATGTGGCCCAGCGCGGAGACGCGGTCCAGCAGTTCGGTGCGCCAGCGCAGCAGCGCGTCGGCGCGGCGCTGGGCGGTCACGTCCTGGAACTGGCCAAGCACGCGCTCGATGTGGCCGGAGGCGTCCAGCTGGGGACGCGCCCAGGCCTGCAGGTACAGCGGCTGGCCCTGGGCATCGGCCAGCTCGAGCTCGAACCGCACCGGCTGGCCGTCGCGGCGCATCCGCTGCCAGGCCCGGCGCAGCGCGGCCGAGGCCTCGCGCGGCAGGCGCCTCAGCCAGGCGCGGGCGCCGTCGCGGTCGCGTGGCGGGTGGCCCAGCAGGCGATAGAACTCGCGGGGCCAGGCGCCGGTGTCGGTGGCCGGGCTCCAGGACCATGAGGTGATCCCGGCCAGGCGCTGGATCTCTTCCAGCAGGGCCTGTTGCCCACGCAGCCGTTCCTCCAGCTGCTTCTGCTCGTCGATCGGGGTATGCGTGCCGATCATCCGCAGCGGGCGGCCGTCGGCGCTCCAGGCCACCACCCGCCCACTGTCGCGTACCCAGCGCCAGCTGCCATTGCAGTGGCGCACGCGGTGCTCGCAGGCGTAGGCGTCGGTGCGCCCGTCCAGGTGCTCGCGCAGGGTCTGGCGCAGGCGCTCCACGTCCTCCGGATGGACCATGGCCAGCGCCGATTCCAGGCTGCTGTCGAGGACATCCTCGGCGGTGAAGCCGAGCATGGCGCGCCAGGTCTCGGAGCGGAAGATGCGGTTGGCGCCGATGTCCCAGTCCCACAGGCCGTGGCCGGCGCTGTCCAGCGCCACCTGCCAGCGGCTGGCTCCTTCAGGATCGGGAATGCTCAGGGTGTAGGCGATGGTGTCGCCGTCGGGGCCGCGCACGCCACGCAGCCAGCCATCCAGCCGCCGCTCCGGGCCGGGCAGGCTGCAGGCCACGGCCTGGCGCTCGCCGCTGGCGAGGCTGGCGCGCAGGTCCTGCAACAGGTACGCGTAGCGCGAGGCCGCATCGGGCAGGGCCATGGACTGGGCCGCCGGATTGGCGGCGACCGGGCGCCCCTCGGCATCCAGCACCAGCAGGGCGCTGTCGATCGGGTGCTGCAACAGGCTGGCAATCGCGCCGGGATCCACTCCCTGCTCTCTCCAAAGGTCCCCGGGGGCTGCGGGGCGGTCCTGCCGTTAGCGGCATCGCGGTGCCGTAGTTGAGCCGACCGGGCCAGCCCCGCTGGTATGCTTGCCGCTCTCGTCTGGGGGTAGACCGATGGCACAGCACGACCGGCCCGGAGCGCCCGGGCCAGAGGCCGGCGCGAGGGACGCCAAGGTCCGTGCGCGCTCGCTCGCGATCCGCATTCCGGCGCTGTACCTGCTGTGCGGCGTGGTGTGGATCCTCTTCAGCGACCGTGCCCTGGCGCTGCTGGCCACGGACACGGCCACCCTCACCCGGCTGCAGACCTGGAAGGGCGCGGCGACCATCGCCGTCACCGCGGTGCTTCTCTACTTCATGACCTACCGCCTGCTGCACCGGCTGCTGCGGGCCTGGGACCGCGCGCAGGCGTCGGAAACCCGTCACCGCGAGATGTTCGAGGTCAACCCCAACCCGATGTTCAGCTGCGACATGCAGGCGCTGGAGATCATCGATGCCAACCCGGCCGCCGCCGACTACCTCGGGTGGCCGCGGGAGCACCTGCAGGGCATGCCGGTCACCCGCATGTGGCGCGACAAGGAGGACCTGGCCAGGGCCGTGGCCGAGGTCCGCCAGCATCCGGACCGCCCCCACGTGAAGCTGGCCAGCTTCACCGGGCGCGATGGCCGCACCCGCCATGTCGAGCTGCGCAGCACCGATCTCCCGCCGTCGCCCGAAGGCCGGCCGAGGCGCCTGGTCGTGCTGGTCGACCGCACTGCCGAGGAGCAGGCGCGCCTGCGCCTGCTGGAAGCGCAGCAGCTCGCCCGCCTCGGCTCCTGGGAGATGGACCTGGCCACCGGGGCGAGCCGCTTCTGCCCGGTGATGCGCCAGCTCCTCGACGTGCAGGGCGGTCCCGACCGGCGCCTGACCGAGGTGCTGGTGGGCGCCGACGCGGCCAGCCATGCGCGCCTGGAGCGCATGCTCGAGGAGCTCGCATCCGGTGGCCTGCCCAACCTCGACCTGCTGCTGCCGGTGCTTGGCGCCGGCGGCCAGGAGCGCCTGCTGCACCTGCGCGGGCGCCGCATCGAGGACCAGGGCACGACCATCCTGCGCGGGACCGTGCAGGACGTGACCGAGGAACAGCAGACCCGGCGCCTGCTGGGCGAGCGCGAGCAGCAGTTCCGCGAGCTGGTGCGGATCCTGCCCGACGGGCTGATGATCCTGCGCGAGGAATGCGTGTTCTACGCCAACCCGGCGTGTGCAGGGCTGTTCGGCCGCGCCCCGGAAGCGCTGATCGGCGAGCCGCTGGCGGACCTGGTCGAGCCGCAGGACCTGGCGGTGCTGCGCGGCTGGCTGCGCGGGGAGCTGGCCGAGGTCTCGCCGCGCATGCGCCGCGACGACGGCGAGACGTTCCGGGTGGCGCTGTCGCGAGCCGCCGCCCGCTACGGCGGCCAGGACTGCACGCTGCTGCTGGTGCGCGACCTGAGCGAACCGGAGCGCATGCGCGACGCGCTGGCCAGCGGCAACCGGGAACTGCAGGCGATGGCCGGGCGCCTGTTCTCCGCCCAGGAGGACGAGCGTCGCGCCATCTCCCGCGAGCTGCACGACGACGTGGGCCAGGCGATCACCGCGATCAAGCTCTCCGTCCATGCGGCCATGGCCGAGGACGATGCCGAGCGCCGGCGCGAGGACCTGCAGGACGTGGTCGCCACCGCCGATGCCACCCTGGAGAAGCTGCGCAACCTGTCCATGCTGTTGCGGCCGCCCCAACTGGATGCGCTGGGCCTGGAAGCGGCCCTGCGCTGGCATGCCGGCTCGCTGTTCCGCCACCACCCGGTCGAGCTGGAACTGGACGTGGCGCCCCTGCCCCGCCGCCCCGACCGCGAGGTCGAGCAGGCGTGCTTCCGCATTGCCCAGGAGGGGCTGACCAACATCCTGCGCCATGCCGGCGCCAGCCACGTGACCCTGGTGCTGTCCGGCGACGAAGATGCGCTGCGCCTGCACATCCGCGACGACGGCCGCGGTTTCGACCCGGCACAGGCCGGCGGCCTGGGACTGGTGATCATGCGCGAGCGCGCGCAGAGCGTCGGTGGCGGCCTGTCGATCCACAGCACCCGGGGCGCCGGCACCCGCATCGAACTGCTGCTGCCCTACGCCGCCCACGGTTGAGACCCGCTCCTTGCTGCCGACTTCCGCTCCTCCCGTTTCCCCGCCCGTGCCCGGCCGCCTGGGCGCCGGCCACCCCGTGGTCCAGGCCCTGGTCGCCGATGCCCTCAACGGCGGGCCGCCGCTGATGGCGTTGCCCCTGGACATCGACCACTTCGCGTCGGTCAACGAGAACATGAGCTTCGAGGTGGGCGACCAGGCGCTGGAGGAACTGGCCCGCCGCCTGCACGTGCTGCTGCACGGTCGCGGCCATGTCTGGCGCCACGGCAGCGACGAGTTCGTGGCGGTGGTGCCGCTGCAGCCCGGCATGCCGGCGCCGGAGGTGCTGGCCGAGGAACTGCTGACCGAGGCCGAGGCGCCGCTGAGCGTGCTGCCCTACACCCTGTTCCTCAGCACCAAGGCCGGCATCGCCCTGTGCCCGCAGCACGCCACCGACGCCGACGGCCTGCTGCGCCTGGCCGAGATCGCCGCGCGCCAGGCCAGCCACATCGGCGAGCGGATCCAGTTCTACGGCGGCCCCAGCCTGGAGAACGTCCACAATGAAAGCCTGATCGCGCGCCAGATCGTCGACGCGGTGCCCAACGGCGAGCTGCGCCTGCGCTTCCAGCCGGAGATCAGCGCCCGCGACGGCCGCGTGGTCGGCATGGAGGCGCTGCTGCGCTGGCAGTCCCCGACCCTCGGCCTGCTGGTCCCGGAGCGCTTCATGCCGGTGGCCGAGCGCCTGGGCGTGATCGTGCAGATCGGCGACTGGGCCCTGCGCAATGCCATCAGCCAGGCCCGCGCCTGGCGCGATGCGGGGTTCGACGACCTGTTCGTGTCGGTCAACGTGTCCACGCTGCAGCTGCTGCGGCCGGCCTTCGTCGACGAGGTGCTGGCCATGCTGCGGCAGGCAGGCGTGCCGACGGAGAACCTGCTGCTCGAGATCAACGAGAGCTCGCTGGCCGCCAGCGTCTCGCCGGTCTACGCCGGCCTGGCCGCGCTGCGCCGGGAAGGCGTGCGCCTGGCCCTGGACAACTTCGGCACCGGCGATTCGAGCCTCAGCGCGCTGGTCCGATATCCGGTGGACATGCTCAAGATCGACCGCAGCTTCATCCGCAGCGCCCCGGCCGGCGAACGCGAGACGGCGATCGTGCGCGCGATCATCGCCATGGGCCACCAGCTCAACATGAAGGTGATCGCCAACGGCGTGGAGAGCGAGGCCCAGCTGGGCTACCTGCGGCGCAGCGACTGCGACCTGTTCCAGGGCTACCTGTTCGGCGAGCCGATGCCGGCCGAGTCGGCGGGCATGGTGCTGCGCCGCCGCTACATGCGCCCGGAGCTGTTCGCCTCCACCAAGCAGGACCAGACCCTGCTGCTGGTGGACGACGAGGAGAACGTGCTGCGCTCGCTGGTGCGCCTGTTCCGCCGCGACGGATACCGGATCCTGGCCGCGGGCAACGTGCGCGATGCCTTCGACCTGCTGGCCACCAACGAGGTCCAGGTGATCCTCTCGGACCAGCGCATGAGCGACATGAGCGGTACCGAGTTCCTGGGCCGGGTGAAGACCCTGTACCCGGACACGGTGCGCATGGTGCTGTCCGGCTACACCGACCTGGCCACGGTCACCGATGCGATCAACCGCGGCGCGATCTACCGCTTCCTGACCAAGCCCTGGAACGACGACGAGCTGCGCGAGCACATCCGCCAGGCGTTCCGGACCCACGCCGAGCGCCAGCCGCTGCGCCCGGACGGCCTCTGAGCCCGGCGCCGCCCGTCAGGCCGTGCGCGGCTGCCGCACCGGCAGCACGATCCGGAACTTCGAACCCTGCCCGGGCTGGCTGTCCACGTCGATGCGGCCGTGGTGCTTGGCGACGATGCCGTAGGAGATCGACAGGCCCAGCCCGGTGCCCTTGCCCACCGGCTTGGTGGTGAAGAACGGGTCGAAGATGCGCTGGACCACGTCCGGCGGGATGCCCGGGCCGCTGTCGGCGATCTCCACCCAGGCCTCGTCGCCGGCATGACCGGTGGAAATGCGGATGGTGCCGCGCTCGCCGATGGCCTGGCCGGCGTTGATGAGGATGTTCATGAACACCTGGTTGAGTTCGGACGGCAGGCATTCCACCGGCGGCAGCTCGCCGTAGTCCTTCTCCAGCGTCGCGTGGTACTTGAGCTCGTTCCAGATGATGTTGAGGGTGGATTCCAGGCCGGCGTGCAGGTCCACCAGCTTCCACGACTCGTCGCGCTCGGAGCGCGAGAAGTCCTTGAGGTCCTTGACGATGCGGGTCACCCGCTCGATGCCCTCGCGCGACTCGGTCATCAGTTGCGGCAGGTCGCGGCTGATGAAGTCGATGTCCAGGCGCGAGCGGGTCTGGTCGATCTCGGCCAGCATCGAGCGCGGGTCGGGCGAGCGCAGGGCGCGCTCGTAGGCGTCGATCAGGGCGAACAGGCTGTGCAGGTATTCCTGCAGGCTGCCCAGGTTGGAGTGGACGTAGCCGATCGGGTTGTTGATCTCGTGCGCGACGCCGGCGGCGAGCTGGCCGATGGAAGCCAGCTTCTCGGCCTGCAGCAGCTTGGCCTGGGCGGCGGTCAGGCGCACGTTGAGCTCGGCGTGGCGGCGCAGCAGGTCCTGCTCGTACACCTGCACCTTGCGCAGGTCCATCAGCAGCACCAGGTACCAGCCGCCCTCCTCGGCACAGTAGTACGCATGGACCAGCAGGATCGAGTCCTTGCCGAAGGACAGGTGTCCGCTCCAGCGCCCTTCCGCCCGCGCCTGCGGCAGCGCGTCGCGCGGCAGCAGCGCTTCCAGGGTCAGGCTGGTGTCCGGTTCGCCGGGATGGCAGTCCTGGCACAGGGCCGAGGCTGCGGGATTGGCGTAGACCAGGGCGCCGGAACCGCTGAACAGCAGCATGCCCTCGTGCAGGCTGTCGCCGAGGCGGTCCAGGATCGCGGGTGAAGGCATCACGCCTTCGCGGATTCGGTTTTGCATGGGGCGCGCGGCGCAGGTCCGGGAAACACCGGATTCTAGCCGCGGCGGCCGTCCGGGGTCAGGCGACGGCCAGGTCGCGGCGCGCGTGCAGCTGCTGGGCCTGGCCCTGGGCGTCGTAGGCCGGGGCGCTCTCGGCACGGCCGAGGTGCCGCAGCGCCCAGTTCACCTCGCGCCGGCGGCGCGCCAGCAGCGCACCGTTGCGGCGGTTGGCCTCGGCCAGCTCGGCCAGGCGCGCGGCCTGGCCCTGCGGCACGGCGTCCTCCAGCTCCCGCAGCGCCGCCAGCTTCTCGCCGGTGGAGCGCATCAGCAGCTCGACGTCGTGGTCCAGCAGGGCACGGCGCTCGTCGGCGAGCGCGGCGGCCAGGCGGTCCATTGCGGCTTCGGTGGCGGCCGTGAGGGTCATCGCCGGGCTCAGCCGAGCAGGCGGTCCATCTCGAGCATGCGATCGGCGATGCGCGCCGGATCGATGCGGTAGGTGCCGGCTTCCAGCGCCTGGCGCACTTCGGCCACGCGCTGGGCGTCGATGGCCGGGGCGGTGGACAGCTCGCGCTGCAGGGCCTGCAGGCCGGTGGCTTCGCCGGTCAGGCGCAGGCTGTCGCCGGCGCGGGCGGCTTCCACCGATTCCGGACGCTCGGCGCCGGTGGCGGCGGCGCGGCCGACCTGCACCGTGCTGCGCACGGCCTGCGGCGGGAGGCTGCCTTCGATCTTCTGGCTCATTGGAATGAGTCCTTGGGCGGGTACGCGATGGTTATCGGTACGGGCTGGGGGAAACTTTAGGGCTGGGTCGCGGAATTTGACGCGGTGCCGTTCAGGGAGAGACCAGCACGTCCCCGCCGGGGATGACGCGCCCCTGCAGGATACGCCGGGACGAGAGGTTTTCCACGCTCACCCGCTCGTCGACCCCGGCATCGCCCAGGGCGCGTCCGGCCACCCGGACCTCCACCCCGCCCCGCCGCGACAGCAGGGAGACCTGGTCGCCACGGCGCACGATCCGCGGCGCGACCAGGTCGCCGGCATCCAGCACCGTCCCGGCCGGCAGGGTCCGGCGTGCCACCTGGCCCACGGCCTGGGCCGGGTCGGACAGCGCGGCGACCGCGACGCGCGAGGCGTCGCGCTGGGACGTGGACAGGGCGTCCATGGCCAGGGTCTCGCCGGCGGCGACGGTCCTGGACAGCACGACGACCTGCTGGCTGCGGCGCTGCCGGACCGGCACGTACAGCCGCCAGCCGCCCGGGCAGGACACTTCCACCGTGGAGGCGGTCGACTGCCGCGCATCCAGCGGGCTGGCGCAGGCCGGCATGCGCAGGGCCGGATCGAGGCTGGCCTCGCCTTCCCCGCCCGGCACCGCCCCCACCGCGGCCGCGCGGATCGACTCCACCGGCTGGAACGAGGTCGCCGACGCCCAGCCTATCGGCAGGGCGAGCAGGAAGATGAGGACTCGACGTGGGCAATGCATGCGGGGCCTTCGGTCGCGAAAATCGACCGGGCTCGTGCAAGCCGCGTGCCAGAGTCCCCGCTCAAGCGTCGCCGCGGCCGGCCGATACCGCGTGCATGACCCACAACCTCCTCAACCGCATCGACCAGCGCACCCGGCTGGCCGGCCACAACCGCCTGGCCCTGCTGCTGTTCCGCCTGGGCGGACGCCAGCTTTTTGGCGTCAACGTGTTCAAGGTCCAGGAAGTGCTGCGCCGCCCGCCGCTGTTCCAGCTGCCCGGGCTGCCGTCGCAGTTCGCCGGTGCGGCGGACGTGCGCGGGCGCTCGGTGCCGGTGCTGGACCTGGGCGTGGCCATCGGCCATCCCGAGCGCAGGCAGCCGGGCGAGGAAGGTACCCAGTACCTGGTGGTGACCGAGTTCAACCGCTCGGTCCAGGGCTTCCTGGTCAGCGACGTGGAGCGCATCGTCAACATCGCGGTGGAGGACATCCATCCGCCGCCGGACCTGGGCGCCGAGAGTACCTACCTGACGGCGGTAACCCGCTTCCAGGGCGAGCTGATCCAGGTGCTGGACGTGGAGAGCGTCCTGGCCGACATCACCCAGGCGCGGATGGACGCCACCCTCGCCCCGGAGATGGCCCTGCCCGCCAGCGCCCCGCCAATGCAGGTGCTGGTGGTGGACGATTCGCGCGTGGCCCGCCAACAGATCCGCAGCGTGCTGGACCAGCTGGGGGTGGGCGTGACCCTGCTGTCCGACGGCCGCCAGGCGCTGGAACACCTCCTGCAGGTGCACTCCAGCGGCGAGGATCCGTGCGAGCGCTACGCCATGATCATCTCCGACATCGAGATGCCGGCGATGGACGGCTACACCCTGACGACGGAAATCCGGCGCCACCCGGCCCTGGCCGGGCTCTACGTGCTCCTGCACACCTCGCTGTCGGGCGTGTTCAACAACGCCATGGTCGAGCGCGTGGGCGCAAACGCCTTCGTCGCCAAGTACAGCCCGCACGAGCTGGCCGACCACGTGCTGGCGCGCCTGCAGCAGGTGGCCGAAGAAAGGGCCTGACCCCGGCCCCGCGTCCGCCCGGGGCACCCGTAGCGGACTTCCGGCGCGTTCTGGCACGCGCCTTGCCTGAGTCCCGGCGACCTTCCGCGATGGAGTCGCCATGCTCAATCCGATCTCTTCCTATATGGGTGTCCATGCGGACGCCCTGCCCCTGCGCGAGCAGCGGATGAAGCTGATCGCCAGCAACCTGGCCAACGCCGATACCCCCGGCTACAAGGCCCAGGACCTGGACTTCAACACGGCCCTGGACGCCGCCACCCGTGCCCGCGTGGGCAGCCGGGCCGGTGGGCCTGGCGCGCCGGCCGCGACCCACGAGGCGCACATCCAGGACGCGATCTCCACCGGCGCGGCCCCGTTCCAGTACACCCGCCAGGCCAGCCAGCCCAGCCTCGACGGCAACACCGTCGATCCGGACGTCGAGCGCGCCGCCTACGGCCGCGCCGCGCTGGAGTACCGGGCCTCGCTGAGCTTCGTCGAGTCCAAGGTGCGCACCCTGCTCACCGCCATCACCGGCCAGTAAGGAGCCCGCGCATGAGCAACCTCCCGATCTTCGACGTCGCCGGCTCCGCGCTGCAGGCGCAGTCGGTGCGCCTGAGCACCATCGCCTCCAACCTGGCCAACGCCGATTCGGTGGCCGCCTCGCCGGAGGCGGTCTACAAGCCGCTCGAACCGGTGTTCCAGGCCCAGGCCAGCGGCACCGATCCGGCCCTGACCGGGGTGCGCGTGCGCGAGATCGCCCAGAGCGAGGCGCCGCCGATACGCCGCTACGAGCCGGGCCATCCGCTGGCCGACGCCGACGGCTACGTCTTCGCCCCGGACGTCGATCCGGTGGCGCAGATGGTGAACCTGATCTCCGCCTCGCGCAGCTACCAGGCCGGCGTGGAAGTCATCAACACGGCCAAGGAACTGGCCGTGGCCACCCTGACCATGGGCCGCTGAGGAACCCCCGAATGAGCGCGATCGCAAGCGACATCTATTCCAGCCTCGGGCTGGCCCCGGCCGGCACGAACAGCTCCAGTGGCAGCGGGGACGCCCTCGGGCAGGCCGACTTCCTGCGCCTCATGACCGAGCAGCTCAAGCACCAGGACCCGCTGAACCCGATGGAGAACAGCGCGTTCCTCGGCCAGATGGCCCAGTTCTCCACCGTGCAGGGCATCGAGACGCTCAACACCCAGGTCAGGAACTTCTCCGCCGCCCTGGGCAGCGACCAGATCCTTCGCGGCGCGGCCCTGGTGGGCCACGACGTGCTGGTGCCGTCGGCGAAGCTGTCGCTGGGCGCCGAGGGCGAACCCACCGGCGCGGTCGCCGCGCCCGATGCCGGCAGCGTGCAGTTCACCGTCACCGACGCCAATGGCCGCACCGTGCGCGAGTTCAGCGTCCCCGCCAGCAAGGCCGGCGAGGTCGCCTTCGCCTGGGACGGCAACGACCACACCGGCCAGCGCCTGCCGGCCGGCAGCTACGGCATCAGCGCCAAGTTCACGGCCAACGACGGCAGCACCAGGTCGCTGGACACCTACGTCCGCGGCAAGGTCGACAGCGTCACCGTCGGCAGCGACGGCCTGTTCCTCGATCTCCCCGGGCTGGGCACCGTCCCGCTCGAATACGTGCTCCGCGTCAGCTGAGCCCGCCAGACCACCAGATTCCGCAGGAGTCCGCCATGAGCTTTACCGCATCACTCTCCGGCATCAACGCGGCCAACGCCGACCTCAACGTCACCTCGAACAACATCGCCAACTCCAACACGGTTGGTTTCAAGACTTCCCGTGCCGAGTTCTCCGACCTGTTCTCGACCACCAGCTACGGCCTGTCGCGCAATGCGATCGGTTCTGGCGTGAAGGTCAGCAACGTCGCCCAGCAGTTCTCCCAGGGCAACATCGACCCCACCGGGCGCGTGCTGGACTTCGCCATCGACGGCGAAGGCTTCTTCACCGTCAACAAGAACGGCGAGACCATGTACACCCGCGCCGGCAACTTCCAGCCGGACAACAGGGGTTTCGTGATCACCCCCGACGGCGCGCGCCTGCAGGTCTACCCGCCCAACGCCAGCGGCAGCTTCGACGTCGGCCGCACCATCGACCTGCAGCTGGCCACCACCGACAGCCCGCCTCAGCAGACCGGCCGCGTCGACCTGATGGTCACCCTGCCCGGCGCCGCAACCCAGCCGGTGGTGCAGCCGTTCGACCCCGCCGACGGCAACAGCTACAACGCCAGCAGCGGCGGCGTGACCGTGTACGACTCGCTGGGCGTGTCCCACGTCCAGACCTCGTACTTCGTCAAGACCGCCAACGCCAACGAGTGGGAGGTCTACAACTTCGTCGACGGCACCCAGGTCGGCGCCCCGACCACCGTGCAGTTCGATTCCAACGGCGCCCTGGTCGCCCCGGCCAACGGCGTGATCGCGATGGACCCGTACACCCCCGGCACCGGCGCCGGCGTGCTCGAGCTGAGCCTGGACATCACCGGCAGCACCCAGTACGGCAACAGCTTCGCCCTGCGCAGCGTCAACCAGGACGGCTTCGCGTCCGGCAAGCTGACCACGATCGACGTATCCGAGGGCGGCGTGGTCTTCGCGCGCTATTCCAACGGCGACGACGTGGCCCTGGGCCAGATCGTGCTGACCAACTTCGTCAATCCGCAGGGCCTGCAGTCGACGGGCAACAACATGTGGATGGCCACCTACGCCTCCGGCAGCCCGCGCAGCGGCGCCCCGGACTCCTCGGACTTCGGCCGCATCAAGTCCGGCGCCCTGGAGGCCTCGACCGTGGACCTGACCGAGCAGCTGGTCAACATGATCACCGCGCAGCGCAACTTCCAGGCCAACGCGCAGATGATCTCGACCCAGGACCAGGCCACCCAGACGATCATCAACATCCGGTAAGGCCGGGATTCGTGATTCGTGATTGGTGATTCGCAAGCGCGAATGCGCCCAACTCACCGATCCAGCGTCAAGACCTCCGGCCTTGTCGAATCACGACTTACAAATCACCAATCACGCGCCTTTCCGATCACTCGACGCGTACCTAGTCCTCTGCGTAATCGCGAGCCTGGGGACCGGAGACGAGGCAGCGCTGGACCAGGTCCTGCAGGAGCACGTGGATGGATATCATTCCGTATTGCAGGCGG
>NZ_PDWP01000049.1 GCF_010093235.1 Pseudoxanthomonas suwonensis
AGATTTGTATAAGAGCCAGATGATAGCAGAGGCGCGGCGGCGGCCACGAGGGCACATGTTGCACCGCGGCAGTACCGGGCCCCGGCCCGGGCTGTCATAATTCGCCGGATCGCCGCCCGTCCCGAGGCGGAGGACAGTCTTCGATGTTCTCACTCCAGACCATTTTCGGCTCCGGCAAGCAGTTCTTCACGCTTCTGGACGAAGCGGCCATCGCGGCCCACGACAGCACCAAGGCCCTGTACCAGATGATGAAGGCCGCCGACCGGCAGCCGGCCCTGGATGCGTTCAAGCTGGCCCGCCAGCGCGAGCGGACCGCGTCGGAGAAGATCAGCCAGGCCCTGGTCGACAGCTTCATGACCCCGCTGGAGCGCGAGGACATCGAGGCCCTCGGCTCGGCGCTGTACAAGATCCCCAAGCAGGTCGAGAAGTTCGCCGACCGCTACTCGCTGGCCACCCAGCACCTGGCGCACATCGACTTCGCCCCGCGCGCGGCCATGCTGGAGCAGGCCGCCGGCGTGGTGGTGGAGATGGTCCACGGGCTGCGCCACATGAACCTGGACAAGATGACGGTACTCAACGAGAAGCTGCGTTCGATCGAGAACGAGGCCGACCGGCTGATGCTGGAGCTGTACCGCGACATCTATTCCGGGCGCCTGGACCATCTGCAGATGTTCCTGCTGAAGGAATTCTTCGAGATCCTGGAGAAGGCCATCGACCGGTGCCGCGAGGCCGGCGTGGTGGTCTACCAGATCACGCTCAAGAACAGCTGACGGGCCACTGCCATGCTGACCCTCGTGCTGGTCGTGATCCTGGCCGCGCTCGTCTTCGAGTTCATCAACGGCTTCCACGACACCGCCAACTCCATCGCCACGGTGGTGGCCACGAAGGTGCTGTCGCCGGGCGCCGCGGTGTCGCTGGCGGCGGTGATGAACTTGGTCGGCGCGCTGATGGGCACCGCGGTGGCGGCCACCATCGCCACCGGCATCATCAACACCGACGTGGTCGAGGCCAGCTCGCAGGTGATCCTGTGCGCGCTGCTGGGCGGCATCGGCTGGAACCTGATCACCTGGTGGTTCGGCCTGCCGTCCTCCTCCTCGCATGCGCTGATCGGCGGCCTCTGCGGCGCCGGCCTGGCCGCGGCCAGCAACAACTGGGACGCGCTGATCTGGTCGCAGCACCTGGGCAGCTGGTCGCAGAACAAGGGCCTGCTGTGGAAGGTGTTCCTGCCCATGGTCACCTCGCCGGTGGCCGGTTTCATCATGGGCGTGGCGATCATGGTCCTGCTGTGGGCGATCATCGCCGCCATGGCCCGCGCCGGCGGCGTCCTCGGCCGGCTGGCGCGCCCGCGCTGGGTCAACGCCTTCTTCGGCAAGGCGCAGATCGCCTCGGCCGCGTACATGGGCTTCGCCCACGGCCACAACGACGCGCAGAAGACCATGGGCATCATCGCCCTGACCCTGCTGGGCGCCGAGGCCGCCGGTACCCTGGACAACCTGCCGTCGTGGCTGGCCTTCCTGCACCCGGGCGACAACGACAGCACCCACATCGCCACGTGGATCGTGCTGACCTGTGCCCTGGTGATGGCCGCCGGCACCGCCTCGGGCGGATGGCGCATCATCAAGACCCTCGGCCACAAGATGGTCAAGCTGCACCCGATCCACGGCTTCGCCGCCGAGACCAGCTCGGCCACGGTACTGACCCTGGCCGCGCACTTCGGCATGCCCGTGTCGACCACCCACAGCATCTCCACCGCGATCATGGGCGTCGGTTTCGCCAAGAACCCGCGTGCGCTGAAGATCGGCGTGATCGAGCGCATCGTCTGGGCCTGGATCATGACCATCCCGGCCGCCGGCGGCCTGGCCTGGCTGTTCCTGCGCGGCATGAAGTCGATGGGCTGGGCCTGAGGTCCAGCCGCAAGCGGTACACGGAAGGCCGCCGCAGGGCGGCCTTCCTTTTGCGCGGACCGTGCGGGCGCCGCGGCGTTAAGCTTCGCCCATGCCGGAACCCGACGCCGCCGCCGCCCGCATCCTCGCCGCCGTTCGCGCCATCCCGCGCGGGCAGGTGGCCGGCTATGGCGAGGTGGCCCGCCGCGCGGGGCTGCCGGGCAGGGCGCGGCTGGCGGCGCGGGTGCTGTCGCAGAACAGCGATCCCGCGCTGCCGTGGCATCGCGTGCTGCGTTCCGACGGCCGCATCGCATTCCCGGAAGGGTCCACGGGCTACCGCGAGCAGTGCCAGCGCCTGCGCGCCGAGGGCGTGGCCGTGGTCGGTGGCCGCGTGCGTCGCGGGCTGGCGGGGGCCGCGCACAGCGACCTGGACCCGATCGTCTGGGGACCACCGCCGGGCTGAGACGCCTCATCCGGGACTCCACGGCCGCCCGTTATGATGGAGTCCCCCATCGATGGAGCCGCGGATGTTCGCGCGACTGCCCCCCGTCACCAAGGCGCTGTTGATCGCCAACGTGGTGGCCTTCCTGCTGCAGCTGGTGCTCGGCGACGCCACGTTCAGCCCGTTCATGCTCTGGCCGCCGCAGGGATTCGACCCGTTCTCGCCGGCGCAGAACTTCCAGCCATGGCAACTGCTGACCTACGGTTTCCTGCATGGCAGCCTGGGCCACCTGTTCTTCAACATGCTCGCGCTGTACATGTTCGGTGCGCCGCTGGAGGCGACCTGGGGCCCCCGCCGGTTCCTGGCCTACTGGTTGATCGCCATCGCCGGCGCCGGACTGTGCCAGATGCTGGTGGGCTGGTGGACCGTTTCCTCCGGTGGCCAGCCCTATCCCACGATTGGCGCCTCGGGCGGGGTATTCGGCCTGCTGCTGGCCTACGGCATGCTGTTCCCGAACCAGCGGGTGATGCTGCTGTTCCCGCCGATCCCGATGAAGGCGCGTACCTTCGTGATCGTGTTCGGCGTGATCGAACTGATGCTCGGAATCACCGGCTGGCAACCGGGCGTGGCCCATTTCGCGCACCTCGGCGGCATGCTGTTCGGGTGGCTGGTGATCCGCTACTGGCGCGGGCAGCCGCCCTTCGGCGGCGGACGGCGTCCGCCGCGCGGACCCAGCCATCTGCGCCGGGTGAAGTAGCGGAAAGCAGGGAAGGGCGCGGGCGACCGCGCCCTTTGCCTGTGCGGCCGCGGCAGGCGTTCCGGCAGGCCACCACATCGCCTGCGGGACGTGCCGGTGGACGCTGCACCCGCGGCTTCCGGACCCCGTGCGGCCACGGTGGCCCCTCCCAAAAAAACGGGGCCCGGCAATGCCGGGCCCCGTGCGCATCAACCTGCGCGGGGGATTACCAGATCACGACCTGGGCATCGCCCTGGCGCGCCATCGGCGCACCCGGCTCGCACTTGAACGCGGCGGCGAAGGCCGGCAGGTTCGACGGCGCGCCGATGGCGCGGAACTGCGCCGGGGCGTGCTCGTCGGTGGCGATGCGGGTCTTCAGCTCCTCAGGGGTGAAGTTGCGGCGCCACACCGTGGCCCAGTTGAGGAAGAAGCGCTGGTCGCGGGTCAGGCCGTCGGTCATCGGATCCGGCTGGCCCTCGGTGGCCTTCTTCATCGCGTCGTAGGCCGTGGCCAGGCCGCCCAGGTCGGCGATGTTCTCGCCCAGGGTGTGGCGGCCGTTGACCTTCTGGCCGTCGGCGGTGGTGTAGCCGTTGAACTGTTCGACCAGCTTGCCGGTGCGCGAGGCGAAGCCCTTGGCGTCGGCCTCGGTCCACCAGTTCTCGAACTTGCCGGTGGCGCCGAAGCGGCTGCCCTGGTCGTCGTAGCCATGGGTCATCTCGTGGCCGATCACCGCGCCGATGCCGCCGTAGTTCATCTCGTCGGTGGCTTCGGGATCGAAGAACGGCGGCTGCAGGATGGCGGCCGGGAACACGATCTCGTTCTGCAGCGGGTTGTAGTAGGCGTTGACCATCTGCGGCGGCATGCCCCATTCGGTCTTGTCCACCGGCTGGCCGATCTTGGACAGGTTCCAGCGGTAGTTGAACTCCTGGGCGGCCAGCACGTTGCCGATGTAGCTCTCGCGGCTGGTCTCCAGGCCGTCCCACTCGCGCCACTTGTCGGGGTAGCCGATCTTGGTGGTGAACGCGGCGTTCTTGGCCAGGGCCTTGGCCTTGGTCTCCTCGCTCATCCACTCCAGGTTCTGGATGCGCGCTTCCAGCGCCTGGCCGAGGTTGGCGACCAGGGCCTCCATCTTGGCCTTGGACTCGGCCGGGAACGCGACCTGCACGTACAGCTGGCCCAGGGCTTCACCGGCCTGGTTGTTGATCGTGCCGAGCACGCGCTTCCAGCGCGGCTTCATTTCCTTCTGGCCGCGCAGGGTGGCCGAGTAGAAGTTGAAGTTCTCCTGCACGAACTCGTCGCTCAGGAACGGCGCGGCGCCGTCGACGGTGTGGAAGCGCAGGTAGGCCTTCCACACCGACGGATCGGTGTCGGCCAGGGCCTTGTCGACCTCCTTGTGGAAGTCCGGCATCGCCAGCGAGAACTGCTGCGGCGCGGCCACGCCCTGCGACTCGAAGAACTTCGACCAGGGGAAGTTCGGGGTCAGCGCGTCGGCGTCGGCCAGGCTGACCGGGTTGTAGTACAGCGAGACGTCGCGGCTCAGGTCCTCGCGCGACTTGGAGGCCTTGGCCAGGCGGGTCTCGAAGGCCATGACCTGCTGCGCCTGCTGGGCGGCCGCGGCGGCTTCGACGCCGGACAGCTCCAGGATGCGGGCGATGTGGGCGACGTACTTCTCGCGGATGTCCTTCTTGTCCGGGTCGAAGTAGTACTTGCTGTCCGGCAGGCCCAGGCCGGCCTGGCTGGCGTAGGCGATGTTCAGGTCCGGATTCTGGAAGTCGGCTTCGGCGCCGAAGCCGAACAGGAAGTTCCCGCCCTTGGCGGCGCTGGTGCGCAGGTATTCGGCGATGGCGTCCTTGTCCGACAGCGCGTCGATCGCCGCCAGTTCGGCCGACAGCGGCTCGATGCCCTGGGCGTTGATCTTCGCCTCGTCCATGCCGGTGGCCCACAGGTCGCCGACGATCTTCTTCACGCCGGTGGCGGCAGTGTCGGCGCCGGCCTGTTCGGCCAGCTGCTGCTGGACGGCGTTGGAGCGCTCGTCGAGCATCTCGAACGCGCCCCAGCTGGTGCGGTCGCCCGGGATCGGGTTGGCGGCCAGCCACTTGCCGTTGGCGTAGCCGGCGAAGTCGGAGCAGGCTTCCTTGGTCTCGTCCAGGTCGGCCAGCTGGAAGCGGCCGACCGGCGGCAGCCTGCTCTCGTCAAGGGTCAGGGCCGGCTCGCTGGCGGCAGGGGTGGATTCGTCCTTGGAGCAGGCGGCCAGCGCGGCGGCGATGGCCAGCGGCAGCAGCAGGGCTTGGGTCTTGCGGATGTTCACGGTGGGAGGTCTCCGGCCCTCGCGGGCGTGCTTTGGCCCCGGGGCGGGGCAGTGCCCCGACTGTACGCCGGCGTTTGCCGGACGGGGGAATGCCGGAGGTCATGCGTGCAGAATGTCCCCGGACGGACTACGGGGAGGGCAGGGATGGACATCGAATTCCACGGAGCCGCCGGTGGCGTCACCGGCTCGATGCACCTGGTGGAGGCGGCCGGCCGGAGGATCCTGCTGGACTGCGGGATGCTCCAGGGCGGCCGCGAGCTGGAGGCCGGCAACGCCGAGCCGTTCCCGTTCGACCCGGCGGCGCTGGATGCGGTGGTGGTCAGCCACGCCCATATCGACCATATCGGGCGCCTGCCGCTGCTGGTGGCGCGCGGCTACCGTGGGCCGGTGTGGCTGCAGCGGGCCACCGCCGACCTGCTGCCGGTGATGCTGGAGGACGCCGCGTCGCTGGCCGCCTCCGAGGCCGAGCGCGCCAACCGGCGGCGGCACCCGGACGAGCCACGGCAGGCCCCGCTGTTCACGACGGAGGACGTGGCCGCGGTGCTGCGGCTGCTGCGGCCGCTGGACTACGACGTCCGTACCGGGATCCTGCCGGGCGTGGAGCTGGCGCTGCGCGACGCGGGCCACATCCTCGGCTCGTGCATCGTCGAGCTGTGGGGCGACGGCCGCAAGCTGGTCTTCTCCGGCGACCTGGGACCGAAGGGGACGCCGATCCTGCGCGATCCGTCCGTGATCACCGAGGCCGACCTGGTGGTGATGGAGTCCACCTATGGCGACCGCGACCACCGCGAACGCAGCGCCACCGTGCAGGAGCTGGGCGAGGTGTTCGAGCACGCCTGGCGCGATGGCGGTACGGTGCTGATCCCGGCCTTCGCCGTGGGCCGCAGCCAGGAACTGCTGTACTGGTTCGCCCGCTACTGGAACGAGTGGAAGCTGGAGCGCTGGCGGATCTTCCTCGACAGCCCCATGGCCGGGAAGGTGGTCGCGGTCTACGACCGCCACCACGAACTGTTCGACGAACAGGCCACCCGGGTGTGGCGACAGAAACCCTCGCCGTTCCGCCTGCCCAACCTGCACTACACCGAGTCCACCCAGGCTTCGATGGGGATCAACTCGATCGTGTCCGGCGCGATCGTGATCGCCGGTTCGGGCATGGCCAACGGCGGCCGCATCCAGCACCACCTGCGCCACCGCCTGGACCGGCGCGATACCCACGTGGTGTTCGTCGGCTACCAGGCCGAGGGGACCCTGGGCCGGCGCCTGGTCGAGCGCGCGCAGTGGGTGCGCATCCACGGCGAGGAGGTACGGGTGGCCGCGCAGATCCACACCGTGGGCGGCCTGTCGGCGCACACCGGCCAGGGCGGCCTGCTGGAGTGGTATGGCCAGTTCCGCGGCACGCCGCCGGTCGCCCTGGTCCATGGCGAGGACGACGCGCGCCAGGCGCTGGCCGCGGAGATCGGCCGGCGTTACGGGGCGCGGGTCGAACTGCCGCGGCTGGGCACGCGGCTGGCGGTCTGAGGCGGGCGCCGGCGCCCGGGTGGTATACCTGCCGCATGCGAAGCGATGACAACCGGCGTGACGTTCTCCTCGTAGGTGGCGGCCACAACGGCCTGGTCTGCGCCGCCTACCTGGCAAAGGCGGGGTTGAAGGTGACCGTGCTGGAGCGCCGCGACGTGGTCGGTGGCGCGGCGGTGACCGGGGAGTTCCATCCCGGATTCCGCAACTCGGTGGCCTCGTACACCGTCTCGTTGCTGCAGCCGAAGGTGATCGAGGACCTGGACCTGCACGGCCACGGTCTGCGCGTGGTCCTGCGCCGGCGCAACAACTTCCTGCCGCTGCCCGATGGCGGCTACCTGCTCCCCGGGGGCGGGCGCACGGCCGAAGAGGTCGCGAAGTTCTCCCGCCGCGACGCGGAGATGCTGCCGGCGTACGAAGCACGCCTGGACGCGATGGCCGACGTGCTGCGCGCGCTGGCCCTGCAGCCGCCGCCCAACGTCACCGATGGCGGCTGGCTGCAGGCGCTGCCGGAACTGCTGCGTACCGCGCGCCTGGGTCGCCAGCTGCACGCGCTGGACCCGGCCCTGCGCCAGGACCTGCTGGACCTGTTCACCATCTCCGCCGCCGAGTACCTGGACCGCTGGTTCGAGAGCGGGCCGATCAAGGCCCTGTTCGGGTTCGACGGCATCGTCGGCAATTACGCCAGCCCCTATGCGCCAGGCACGGCCTACGTGCTGCTGCACCACGTGTTCGGCCAGGCCAACGGGGTCAAGGGCGCCTGGGGCCATGCGATCGGCGGGATGGGCGCGATCACCCGGGCCATGGCGCGGGCCGCCGGGGCCGCCGGCGCGGAGATCCGGACCGGGCAGGGCGTGGAACGGGTCCTGGTCGAGGACAGCCGCGCCGTGGGCGTGGTGACCTCGGGCGGGGAGACGCTGCGCGCCCGCGCAGTGGTCGCCAACGTCAATCCGAAGCTGCTCTACCAGCGGCTGCTGCCGGCCGGAGCGGTGCCCGCTGCCACCGCCGAGCGCATGCGCAACTGGCGCTGCGGCTCGGGCACGTTCCGCATGAACGTGGCCCTGTCGCGCGCGCCGGACTTCAGTGCGCTGCCCGGCGAGGGCGACCATCTCACCGCCGGCATCATCCTCGCCCCCAGCCTGGATTACATGGACCGCGCCTGGCGCGACGCGCGCGAGCACGGCTGGTCGCGCGAGCCGATCGTGGAAATGCTGGTGCCCTCCACCCTGGACGACTCGCTGGCCCCGCCGGGCATGCACGTGGCCAGCCTGTTCTGCCAGCACGTGGCGCCGGAACTTCCCGGTGGCCGCAGCTGGGACGACCACCGCGAGGAGGTGGCCGACCTGATGGTCGCCACCGTGGACCGCCATGCGCCGGGCTTCGCCGCCTCGGTGCTGGGCCGGCAGGTGCTCTCACCGCTGGACCTGGAACGCGAGTTCGGCCTGGTCGGGGGCGACATCTTCCATGGCGCGCTGAGCCTCAACCAGCTGTTCTCGGCACGCCCGATGCTGGGCCAGGCCAACTGCCGTGGCGCGATCCCGGGCCTGTACCTGTGCGGCTCCGGCACCCACCCCGGCGGCGGGGTCACCGGCGCGCCGGGCCACAATGCGGCGCAGGTGGTGATCGCGGACCTGGGTTGAGGCCAGCGGCCGGCGCCGCTCAGGCTGCGGCCTGTTCCCGCAACGCGCGTGCGCGCTCGGCGCCGAGGTAGCCGATGATCGCCCGCCGCATCAGGTACAGCAGCGGGATCAGGGCGATGGCGAACAGCATCTTGTAGGCGTAGTTGAGCGTGCTGACCGCCAGGAACAGCGAGGTCGGCCACTTCTGCGGGCCAAGCACGAAGGCGATCCAGATCACCACGAAGCTGTCGATCAGCTGCGACACCGCGGTCGAGCCGGTGGCGCGCAGCCACACGTGGCGTTCGCCGGTGGCGCGGCGGATGCGGTGGAACACGGCCACGTCGATCAGCTGCCCAACCACGAACGCCACCAGCGACCCGGCGATGGTCCACAGGCCCTGGCCGAACACCGCGGCGAACGCGGCCTGGTAATCGGGTACGCCCTGTGCGGCGGCGGCCTCGCGCCACCAGCCGGCGGGGGCCAGGGAGATCGCGACGAAGGCGAACAGGAAGCCGTAGCAGATCAGTCCGGCCGCCAGCCATGAAATGAAGCGCACGCCGCGGCGACCGAAGAACTCGTTGATGGTGTCCGTCATGATGAACACGATCGGCCACAGCAGGGTGCCGGCGGTAAAGCTCAGCGAGCCGGTCTGGCCGAACAGGTTCCACTCCAGCGGCGCCAGGCCGAGGGTGTCCTCGAGCGCGAAGATCTTGACCCCGATGAACTCGGCCAGCACCGCGTTGGCGCAGAAGAACGCGGCCAGGACGATGAAGAGAAGGACCGCGCGATCCTGCAGCGGACGCGCCGTCACCGCCTCCATCAGCGGTCCCCCGCGCGGGTGAACGGCATGGTTTCCGGGGCCACCGCGCCCCCGGAGATGATGAAGCTCATGGCCTGGTCCACGGTCCAGTCGGTCGGGGTCAGCAGTTCGACCGGCACCACCTCCAGGTAGCCGGAGGTCGGGTTGGGCGTGGTCGGCACGTACACGGCCGCCAGCTCGCGGCCGCTGCCTTCCTCGCGCAGCACCCGGGTCACCAGGCCGATGGATTTCATCTCCCGGTGCGGGAAGTCGATCAGCACCACGCGCTGGGTACTGCCGGGCTTGGTCTGCAGGATGTCCAGCAGCTTGCGTGCACTGGTGTAGATCACGTTGGCCAGCGGCACCCGCGCGATCAGCGCCTCGAACCAGTGCAACAGGCGCTGCCCGATCACCCGCCGGGCCAGCATGCCCACGCCCAGGATCACCACCAGGGTGGCGAGCGTGGCGATGGTGTTCTGCACCCACATGGCGTTGAACCAGCCCAGCGAGTCCGGGAAGGAGCCGGCGATGCGCTGGGATACCGGCACCACCCACGGGCTGCTGATGCCCGACAGCAGCACGAACACGAACTTCACCACCACCCAGGTCAGCCAGATCGGCAGCAGGGTCAGCAGTCCGGTGATGAACAGGCGTTGCAGCGATGCGCGCTGGGGCGCTACTCGGCGCGGCCGCTGGGGCCGCAAGGGCACGCCAACGCAGGGGGGGCGCCCAACAACCGAGGATCCGCCCACGACGTGGGGCTTGCCGGGAAGGCGGGCGGCAAG
>NZ_PDWP01000004.1 GCF_010093235.1 Pseudoxanthomonas suwonensis
GCGCCGGGGTGGGTACGGGCTGTGGCGCCTGCTTCGGTGCCTGGGCACGGGCCGCGTCAAGCTGGCCGACCAGGAAATCCAGGTCGTTCTCGCGGCCAGGCGGCAGCACGTCGTCGTGGCCGTGCAGCTTGGCCGACAGGTGGCGGATCCAGCGCTGCGCTTCCCAGCCGTCGCGACGCGCGGCCAGGTCGGCCTCGTCGAAGATCACCAGCAGGCCCGGCGCCTCGAGCACGGGCTCGAGCACCACCAGCGCATCCTCGATCGCCGGCTCCAGCGCGACCAGCACCGCCTGGGCGCCCGCCCCGGCAAGGGTGGCCACGTCCAGCTCGGCCGGATCGGCTTCCAGCACCACGCTGCCGCCGGCGGCATCCAGCGCCTGGCGCAGCCGTTCGCGCGCCTGGCCCTCGCGGGCCAGAAGCGCGACCGCCTTGGAGGAATCATTCGCGGGCACGGGCAATCCCCAGCAGGTCGTACACGTTTCGCATCAGGTCCAGTTCCTGGTACGGCTTGCCCAGGTAACGCTGGACGCCGATTTCGAAAGCGCGCTGGCGATGCTTTTCGCCGGTACGCGAGGTGATCATCACGATCGGCACGTCGCGGAAGCGCGCGTCGGCGCGCATCGCGGTGGCCAGCTCGTAGCCGTCCATGCGCGGCATCTCGATGTCCAGCAGCATCAGGTCGGGCACGCGCTCTTCCAGCCGTTCCAGCGCCTCGATGCCGTCGCGCGCGGTCACCACCTCGAGGTTGTGGCGTTCCAGCACGCGACCGGTGACCTTGCGCATGGTCAGCGAGTCGTCGACCACCATCACCAGCGGGACATGGTGGGCCTGCTGCGCCTCCAGCTGCGCCGGCCGTTCCGGCTGCGCCAGGTGACGACGGACCAGCGGGGCGACGTCGAGGATCACCACCACGCGGCCGTCGCCGGTGATGGTGGCGCCGTAGATGCCCGGCACCGAGGCGATCTGCATGCCGACCGGCTTGACCACGATTTCGCGGTTGCCGATCACCTGGTCGATCGCCACGGCCGCACGCAGGTCGCCGGCACGCACCAGCAGCAGCGGGACCTGGGCCTGGCCTTCGGCCTTGGCCGGACCCTGGCCGACCAGCAGGCCGAGGTCGTGCAGCGCGTACTCCTCGCCGGCGTAGCGGTAACCGCCGGTGCCGCTCTCGAAGCGCTCGCGCGAGATGCGGCCGATGCCGTCCACCGAGGCGACCGGCACCGCATAGGTGGTCTCGCCGATCTGCACGAACACCGCCTGGGTGACCGCCAGGGTCTGCGGCAGGCGCAGGGTGAAGGTCACGCCGCGGCCGACCACCGACTGGATTTCGACCGAACCACCCAGCTGGCGCACTTCGTTGCGGACCACGTCCATGCCCACGCCGCGGCCGGCCAGCTGGCTGACCTGCTCGGAGGTGGAGAAGCCGGCCTCGAAGATCAGCGAGTCCAGTTCGGCATCGGTGAGCACCGCGCCCGGCTTGAGCAGGCCGCGCTGCTCGGCGCGGCGGCGGATCGCGTCGCGGTCCAGGCCGCGGCCGTCGTCGGCCACCTGCAGGACGATTTCCGAGCCCTCGTGGCGCAGCGAGATCGTGATCGTGCCTTCCTCGGACTTGCCGCTCGCGGAGCGCTCGGCCGGGGTTTCCAGGCCGTGCGCCACCGAGTTGCGCAGCATGTGCTCGATCGGCGCGACCATGCGGTCGAGGACGTTGCGGTCCAGTTCGCCATGGGTGCCGTCCAGGCGCAGCTGCACCTGCTTGCCGGTGTCGTGGCCGGCCTGGCGGACCACGCGGCGCAGGCGCGGCACGACGCTGTCGAACGGCACCATGCGCGCGCTCATCAGGCCGTCCTGCAGCTCCGAGCTGACGCGCGACTGCTGCTGCAGCAGGACGTCGTACTGGCGGCCGAGGTCGTCGAGCACGCCCTGCAGGCCGGTAAGGTCGGCCGCGGACTCGTTCAGCGCGCGGCTGAGCTGCTGCAGGGTCGAGAAGCGGTCCAGCTCCAGCGGGTCGAAGGTCGGATCGGCGCTGTCCTGCTCGCGCTGGTAACGGGCGACGATCTGCGCCTCGGTCTCCAGGTCCAGGCGGCGCAGCTGGTCGCGCAGACGCGCGTTGGTGCGGTCCAGCTCGGCCAGGGCCGAACGGAACGCGCCGAGCTGCTGCTCCAGGCGCGAGCGGTAGATCGCCACTTCACCGGCGTGGTTGACCAGGTTGTCGAGCAGGTCGGCGCGGACGCGCACCTGCTCCTGCGGCGCACGGGCGGCGGTGCCGGTTTCTTCGGCCGGAGCCGCGGCCTCGTCGTCCACCGGGGCGGACAGCGGCGGCAGCGCGAGCGCCGAAGCCGGGACCGGATCGACCTGCGGCGCAGGCCTGGCCGGAGCCGGAGCCGGAGCCGGAGCCGGGGCCGGCGCGGGAGCCGGCGTCGGCTCGGGCTGCGGCGCGACAGCTTCGACCGGCGCGGGAGCCACCGGGGCCGCCGGGACCTCCGGCTCGACCGGGGCCACGACCGGCTGCACCGGGGCCGGTGCTGCGGCCACGGGCGCGGGCTCGACGTGAACGGGGGCCGGTTCCGACGGAGCGACATCCTGCGCCGGGGCCTCGGGTACAACCGGGGCAGCAACCGGCGCGGCCTCGACTTCCGGCTCCACCGGGGCGGCAGGAGCCTGGACCGCGGCCACGGGCGCTTCGACCTGCGGCGGGGCTTCGCCGCGGATGCGCGCCTCGAACGCCGCGATCAGCGCGTGCGGCATGGCGGTGACGCGATGCGCGCGGGTCTGCACCAGCAGCTGGTGCAGGGTGTCGAAGCCACGCTCCAGCAGCTGGATGTCGTACAGGCCCAGCTCGGTGCGGTGCTCGGCCGCCGCTTCCAGCAGCGACTCGATCACGTGGCCGAGGTCGCCGATGGTGGCGATGCCGGCCATGCGCGCACCGCCCTTGAGCGTGTGCAGGTCGCGCTGCAGGCCGATGATCGGCTCGCGCGAGCTGCTGTCGGCGCGCAGCTCGACCAGCAGCGCATCGACGTGGTCCAGCAGGTCTCCGCCCTCTTCCACGAAGATGTCGACCAGGTCGCGGTCGAGCTCGTTGAAGTCGAGCATCGGCAGCTCGTTGAGCGACGGCGCCGGCTCGGCCGGCGGCACGACGGCCGCCTGGACCGGCGCCGGCTCCACGCTGGCGGCCTCGGCCTGGGCGACCTCGCCTGCCGGCTCCCCGGCAGGCTCCCCGACCGGCTCCAGCGACGGGGCCTGCTCGGCCTCGAAGGACGGAGCGGTGGCCTCGAACGCCTCCACGGCGGCCGCGTCGAACGCCTGGGCGTCGAGCGACGGCTCCCCGGCGGCGGCATCGCCGATCGCGGGCTCGGGAGCGGCGACGGCCTCGATGGTTTCCAGCGTCCAGGCGGCCTCGACCGGCGCGGCGTCGGCAACGGACGGCTCCGCCGGCTCCGGCTCCGCGGGCGCGGCAGGCGGGGTCCAGTCGAAGGAGAAATCGTCGCTGGCGGTGACCGCCGGCTCGGCCGGCGCATCGCCGGACAGCGAGATCTCCGTGGCCTCGAGGGCGCCCATGCCCTCGTCCAGCGACAGGCCGTCGAAGCCCGTGGTCTCCCCGGCGGCCGGGTCTTCCATCGGCGCCAGCGAGAGCCCGCCGGCGGCGACGAACACCTGCTCGCCGGCAGCGGCGGCATCGCCCGCGTCCAGGCTCCAATCCGGAGTCTGGATGGAAGTGGCTTCCGGCGCCGACGGCGCCTCCGCGGCGGCCGGGGTGTCCTCGCCAGCCAGGTAGCGGCTGAGGTCCTCGACGCCGGTGAGCTCCACCGTGCCGTCCAGCGCCGGAGGGGTGGCCACGCCCTCGTCCTCGACGACTTCAGGCTGCGACCAGCGCGCCTCGGGCAGCGCATCGGCCAGCGCGCGCAGGCGCATGGCCAGGCCGGCGTAGCTCGGGATGCGCGGCGACTCGGCGCGCAGCGCCAGGATGCACGCACGGATCGTGGCGGCGGTGGCGGCCAGGGTCTCGACCGCATCCGGCCCGGCGACGTGGCCGGCGGCCAGCGCGCGCTTGATGTAGGTCTCGGCCGAATCGGTGACGGCGGTGATCTCCGGCACGTCGGTCATCGCGAACGCGCCGTTCATGGTGTGCATGGCACGCAGCAGCGGATCGTCGACCGGACGCGGCGCCTGGCGGGCGGCGGCGATCCAGGCATCCACCGTCTCCAGGTGGGTGCCGACTTCCGTCTCCAGGATCTCGCGCAGCACGCTGTCCACCGAAGCGGGCGTGCCCTCGGCGACGGCCGGCGCGGCCGCCTCCGCGGCCACCGCGGCGGTCGGCATCGTGTAGAACGCCTCCTCGCCGGCGGCGATGCGCTCGGCCACGCCCTCGATGCCGTGCAGGTCCAGGCTCAGCGCGCCCTGGCCGCGCAGCGCGGCGTCGAACTGCGGCAGCACCTCGGTCGCCTGCTGCACCATCGCGACCACCGCCGGGCTCGCCGGACGGGTGCCGTCGAGCACGCGGTTGAGCATGCTCTCGATCTTCCACGCGAACTCGCCAAGCGCGCTGGCGCCGACCAGGCGGCCGCTGCCCTTGAGCGTGTGGAACACGCGGCGGATCGGACGCAGGCGTTCCATGTCGTCCGGCGCTCGCAACCACAGCGGCATCAGGCGCGCGAGGTTGGCGCGCTCTTCCTCGAACTCCTCCAGGAACACGTCGCGGATGTCCGCGTCGATGTCCTGGTTGTCGTCGAAGCCGCCGGCGGACGGAGCCATCGTGGTGGGGGCACTCTCGGCCACCGGCGGCGCCGGCGGCACGGCGGGTGCGGCCGGGGCGACCGGCATCCCGGGGATGGACGAGCCCGGCAGCGCGGCGGCGGCGGCGGCCAGCTCGGCCAGCAGCGCCTGCTCGGCGGCGTCGGCCGAAGAAGCCGGAGCCTGAGCGGGAACCGGGGTCGCCGGGACGGTGGGCTCGGCGGCGGGCGGCGGCTCGGCGGCGGGCGTGCGCGGGCGGTACTGGACGGTCACGTCCAGCCAGGTCTCCTCGCTGGCGGCCGGCGGCGTGGGCGCAGCCGGAGCAGGCGCCGGCGGCTCGGCGGCCACGGGCGGCAGCGGCGGCGGCGGTGCCACCGGCTGCGGCGCGCTGTCGACGAAGACCTGGTCGGCCTCCGGCAGTGCCGGCGGCGCCGGCGGCGCGGAGTCGGCACGCGGGGCGTCGAAACCGAGGCCCTCATGCGCGGCCGGCGACGGCGCGGCATCGGCCACGGCGATGTACTCGCCGGACGCAGGGTCGTAGGTGAAGCGCTGCGCTTCGGGCAGCGAGGCCGGGACTTCAGGCGCCTGCGGCGCCGCCGGCGGCAGCTCAATCTCCAGCCCGGGCACTTCGAACACTTCGCGACGCGGCGGCTCGACCGCGGCGACATCCAGGCCGGGCACCGGCGGCAGCGGATCGGCGGCGACGGGGGCCGGCTGCGCGGGCGCGGCCGGTGCCTGCGGGGCGAAAGCGGCGGCATCGTTCGCCGCCACCGGGGCGGCCGGAGCGGCGGCAGGTGCCGGTTCGATGGCGACCTCTTCCGGGAGCGGCCAGTAATTGAGCGCTTCCAGGCTGCTGCGCGCGATCTCCAGGATCTCGTTGCGGTTCGGGCGACGGTCGCGCAGGGCCTCCAGGTAGTACTCCAGGCTGGCCATGGCGTCGGCCAGGGTGTCCAGCTGGCGGCCACTGGGCACGCGGCGGCGACCGATCAGCTCGGTCACGATGTAGCGGCGCACGCCTTCCAGGTAGTCGGCCGGCTGCGGCAACTCGAGGATGCGCAGGGCGCCGGCGACCTCTTCCAGCAGGCGCGGCACGGACTCCAGGCGGGCGTGGTCCCAGTTGGTCTCGATGAAGGCGACGAAGTCCTCGCGCGCGGCGCCGAAGTTGGCGATCGCCTCGTGGGCGAGCACCTCCACCGTGCGGCGGGCTTCGGCGGCGGCGGCGTCCTCGCTCCGCTCCTCGGCGGCGCCCAGGCTGGCGACCTGGTCGTCGAGGGTGGCATCGACGTAGAGCAGCGCGCCGGCGATGTCCAGCAGCGCACCTTCGCTGGCCGGGGTATCGCCAGCGGCGATCGCCTGCAGGGCGTCGCGCTGCTGCAGCACCACGTCGCGGGCCACGCCCAGGCCGAGCATGCCGAGGGTGTCGGCCACGCGGGTCAGTTCGGCGGCCTGCGGCTGCAGCGTGGCGGCATCGCCGCCGGTGCGCAGGTGCAGGTCGAGCGCATCCTTGACCCGCAGCAGTTCCTCCTTGACCACGCCACCGACGGTGTTGAGCAGGTCGCGGTTGCGGCCGGACAGGCTGCCACGCGCGTGGTCGAGCTCGGCCTCGCTCGGCACCTGGGCGTCCAGGTCGAAGGCGGCGCGCAGTTCATCCAGCGCCGGGTGCGAGACCCGCGCATGGGCGACCGCGTACAGCAGCTGGCGGGTCGGTTCCTGGGTGGACACGCCGCGCGAGGCGGCTGGCAGGGATTCGTTCTCGCTGGCCTGCTGCAGCGCGCGCAGCGCCGCGGCGAAGGCGCCACGCAGCGGCTCGGCCGCGGCCAGGGCGCCGTCGCGCAGCGCGGCGGCGACCGAAGAGAGCACCCACAGCATGCGCCGGGTGTTCTCGTGGGAGGCGTTCTGCAGCAGCTCGCCGGCGGCGGCGGCCAGCAGGGAGGCGTCGCCCGGGGCGGCGCCTTCCGGCCAGGCGGCCATCGCCTGCTGGAAGCGGGCAAGCGCGGAGGCGACCAGGTCCTGGCGCTGCGCCCACGGCAGCGAGGACGGCTGCGGCAGCTGCGAAGGCAGCGGCGCGCTCAGGTCCGGCGCGAACAGCACGCTCTCGCTGAGCCCCGCGGCGCCACGGGCGGCGCGGATGTCGTTGAGCAGCGGCAGCAGCACGATCGGAATGTCGCGATGGCCGTTCTGCAGGCGCTCCAGGTAGTCCGGCAGCAGCACGGTGCCGCGCATCAGCGTCGCGCAGGCCTCGTCGCGGTCGTTGGCCGCGCCCTGCTGCAGCGCCTGGGCCAGCAGTTCCATTTCCTCGGCGACCATCGCCGGGGCATACAGTTCGACCATCCGCAGCGTGCCCTGCACCTGGTGCAGGTAGCCGGCGCAGAAGCGCATGCGGCTGCTGTCGGCGGGATTCTCGACGAACGCCTCGATCTCCCCGCGCGCCTGGCGCAGGGTCTCGTCGAGTTCGGGCTTGACCCAGCCGAGGACGGCGTGGCTCATCGCGTCGCGCAACGCACTCATTGCTGCCTCCATGCCGCGAGGCAGTCAAGGCGCGGATACCGGGCCATCTTCATTCCATCTTCCCCTGTCAGGCCCATCTTCAGCCAGGCAGCTTGAAGTCGGCGACCGAACGGCGCAGGTCCGCAGCCAGCTGCGCCAGGTGTCCGATCGACTCAGCCGTCTGTCCCGCGCCACGCGAAGTCTGTGCGGAAATCTGCCGGACCACGTCCATCGTCTTGGTGATGTCGGCCGCGGCGCCAGCCTGCTGCTGGGCGGCGACCGAAATGTTCTTGATGAGTTCGTTCAGCGCGTTGGACACGCGCTCGATCTCGGTCAGCGCGGTACCGGCGTCCTCGGCCAGGCGCGCACCGGACACCACCTCGGCGGTGGTCTGTTCCATCGAGCTGACCGCCTCGTTGGTGTCGGCCTGAATCGCCTGCACCAGGCCTTCGATCCGGCGGGTCGCGCTCGAGGTGCGCTCCGCCAGTCGCTGCACTTCGTCCGCCACCACCGCGAAGCCGCGGCCGGTCTCGCCCGCCGCGGCGGCCTGCACCGCCGCGTTGAGCGCCAGGATGTTGGTCTGCTCGGAAATGTCGTTGATCAGTTCCACGATCGAGCCGATTTCCTGGGACGACTCGCCCAGGCGCTTGATGCGCTTGGAGGTCTCCTGGATCTGGTCGCGGATCTGGTCCATGCCGTTGATGGTCTCGCGCACCACGCCGGCACCTTCGGCCGCGATGACCACCGAGCGCTGCGCCACTTCCGCCGATTCGGTGGAGTTGCGCGACACCTGCTCAATACTGGCCGCGATTTCGCTGATGCGCTGGGATGCGGCGCTGATCTGCTCGGCCTGGTGGTTGGACGCCTCCGCCAGCTGCAGCGCGGTGGCCTGGGTTTCCTGCGACGAGGCCGCGACCTGCACCGAGGTGTCGTTGATCGTGGTCACGAGGTTGCGCAGCTCGTCGACCGCGTAGTTGATAGCGTCCGCGATCGCGCCGGTCATGTCCTCGGTCACCGAGGCCTTCACCGTCAGGTCGCCTTCACCCAGCGAGCTGATTTCGTCCAGCAGCCGCATGATCGCCTGCTGGTTGCGGCTGTTGAACTCCACCTGCGCCTGGTAGCGCATTTCCTGTTCGCGCTGGCGGTTGCGCACCGAGCTCCACACGAAACCGATCAGCGCCAGCAGGGCCAGGCTGCCGGAAACCACGCCGATCCAGAAGTTCGGGAACACGCGGGTGTCGCGCGCCGAACCGAAGGCGGCGAAGGCCTCGAACACGCGCTTGCTGTCCTCCAGCATCTTCGACGAGCCGGCCACCAGGCTGGCGGCCGCGGTCTGCGCGGCGAACAGGTTGCGCGAGCTGGCCAGGATCGCCTCGACGTCCTTGCGCATCTCGTTCCACTGCTCCTGCGACTGCTGCAGGGCGGCCTGGGCGGCGGGATTGCGGACCTGGGCGATGCCCAGCTCGTCGTTGCCCTGCATCAGGCCGGTCAGCACCTGGGTGAACACCACCGAGTCGCGCGCCAGCGCGTCGCCCGCGGCGCTGGCGCCGGGACCGCCGGCGCGGATTTCGGTGACGCGGCGGGCCTTGGTGCCGGCGACCACGACCTGCTGCAGGGCGTTGAAGACCTGGGCCGCCGGCGCGCCGCCGGCGGGCATGGCGCGCACGACCTCGTTGAGCTGCGCCTGCAGCTGCGGGACGCGCCCGACGAAGCGGTCGGCGTTGCCGGCCAGGGCCAGCACCGCCTCTTCGGACTCGATGATCTGCTGGGCATGCTGCGCCAGCGGGTTCCAGGTGCGGGTCAGCTGCTGCAGCGGGCCGGACACGCCGGGCTCGCCGCCGAAGCGCTGCTGCAGCACGCTCACCGTGGTGGTGATCTCGGCGCGGGTCTGGCGGAAGGCCTTGAACGCCTCGGCGTTGCCGCCGACCGCGTCACGGCCCTGGTTGGCGAGCTGCTGCGAGAGCACCTGCAGGTCGGCCGCGCCGGTGCTGGCGCCGGCAAGCCGGCTGCCCTGGTAGGTCGCCACACCGGTGTTGGTGGCGAAAACCACCACCGACAGCACCAGCAGGACCAGCCAGAACCCGGTGCTGACGCCACCCAGGCGGCTGGTCTTTTGCGTTTCCGGTGCAGTGCTCATGCGCGTATTGCCTCGATCAGATGCGTGGAGAGGCGGCGGCGGTCAAGCCGCGGCCTGCCTGAATTCAGGGGTGCGGGCCAGCCGCCACAGGGAGAACACGGCCCAGTCGGCGCCTTCGCTGTGGAAGGCGCGGTCGACGAAATTGGCGTAGCGGCCGCGGGCCAGCGGGGCCGGATCGATGGCCTGTTCCTCGCCGAAGCTGCGCTGGCCGTAGAGCTCGTCGATGGTCAGCGCGACGTCGCCGCCCTGCTGGCGCATGACCAGCACGCGCTGGCCCTCGTGCAGCACGGTCCGCTCGCCCTCCAGGAACAGCTTGAGGTCGATCACGGGGAACAGGTTGCCGCGCAGGTTGCCGATGCCCAGCAGCCACGGCTGCGCGCCGGGGACGGGCGTCACCGGCGGCATGGGCATGATTTCGACCACCTCGCCGAACTGCGACACCAGCCGCTGCCGGCCGATGCGGTAGCCGACGCCTCGCCAGGTCTCCGCCCCGAGGTCTCGGGCCGGAAGCTGCACGGCATGGGCGAGGCTCCGGCGTTCGTAGTCGGAGAGGATGTCGAACGGAGTGCGCATCAGGCGCCTACCAACTGGTTGATCCGCGCCATGAGGTCTTCCTCGCGCGGTGGCTTGACGACGTAGTCGACCGCCCCCTGGCGCATGGCCCAGGCGCGGTCGGTTTCCATGCTCTTGGTGCTGACGATCAGCACCGGGATCTTGCTGGTGGCCTGGTCGCGGGTCAGGGCGCGCGTGGCCTGGAAGCCGCTCATGCCGGGCAGCACCACGTCCATCAACACCAGGTCAGGCAGCTGCTTGCGTGCGATTTCCAGTCCATCCTCGGCATTGGTCGCGAAGATGACCTGGTGTCCACCGCGCTCCAGCCACTGGCTGAAGACGGCACGGTCGGTCGGCGAATCTTCGATCAGCAGGATTCGAGCCATGTTATGCCTGCCCCCCGGTCAGGCGTTTACGTACGTACGGATTGCTCCGAGCAGTTCTTCCCGCGTGAATGGCTTGGTGAGGTACTGCTCCGAGCCGACGATGCGGCCACGCGCCTTGTCGAACAGGCCGTCCTTGGAGGACAGCATGATCACCGGCGTGGACTTGAATTTCTGGTTGCCCTTGATCAGCGCGCAGGTCTGGTAGCCGTCGAGCCGCGGCATCATGATGTCGACGAAGATGATCTGGGGCTGCTGGTCGGCGATCTTCGCCAGCGCCTCGAACCCGTCGCTGGCCGTTACGACCTCGCAGCCCTCGCGCTTGAGCAGGGTCTCGGCGGTGCGGCGGATGGTCTTTGAGTCGTCGATGACCAGAACCCGCAGGCCACCCAATGCCCCGGCTGGGGCCGTGTTGTCTGTCATTACCCTGTTTCCCCGTGCGCGCGGCGCTTCTTCAATACCCGGCACCGCTGCTTGGGTGTCTATATCCCAGTCCAGCCGAAACCTGTCAAGCCCGACGGAATATTGACGCGTCGTTCCGGGCGCCTTCATGGGGCCTGGAACGGCATTGCCAGGGCGGCGATCGGCTAACATCATCCGTCCAACCTCCCGTGCCCCGCCCCAATGCCCCTGGACGTCGTCGTGGTGATGGACCCGATCGGGTCGATCAAGATCGCCAAGGACACCACCTTCGCCATGCTCCTGGAGGCGCAGCGGCGCGGCCACCGGCTGCACTACGTGCGCCCCGGCGGCCTGTCCCTGCGCGACGGCCGGGCCCTGGCCATCGCCGCCCCGCTGCGGGTGCGCGACGACAAGGCCGGCTGGTACGAGCTGGGCGACTACGCCGAGCTGCCCTTCGGTCCCGGCCAGGTGGTGCTGATGCGCAAGGACCCGCCGTTCGACGGCGAGTACCTCTATGACACCCACATCCTGGACATCGCCCGCGCGGCCGGGGCGGAGGTGGTCAACAACCCGCAGGGCCTGCGCGACTTCAACGAGAAGCTGGCCGCCCAGCTGTTCCCGCAGTGCTGCCCGCCGACCCGGATCAGCCGCGACCCGGCCGAGCTCAAGGCCTTCGCCACCGGACACGGCCGGGTGGTGCTCAAGCCGCTGGACGGCATGGGCGGGCGCTCGATCTTCCTCAGCCAGGCCGGCGACCCCAACCTGAACGTAATCCTCGAGACGCTGACCGAGGGCGGCCGCAAGCTGGCCCTGGCCCAGCGCTACATCCCGGAGATCGCCGACGGCGACAAGCGCATCCTGCTGGTCGACGGGGTGCCGGTGGATTACTGCCTGGCGCGGATCCCGCAGGGCGACGAGTTCCGCGGCAACCTGGCGGCAGGCGGCCGCGGCGAAGGCCGCCCGCTGAGCGAGCGCGACCGCTGGATCGCCGCCCAGGTCGGGCCGGAGATGCGCCGCCGTGGCATGCGCTTCGTCGGCCTGGACGTCATCGGCGACTACCTCACCGAGGTCAACGTCACCAGCCCGACCTGCGTGCGCGAGCTGGACGCCCAGTTCGGCATCAACATCGCCGGGCTGCTGTTCGACGCCATCGAGGCCGGGCCGGCGGCATGAGCACGGCGGAGGTCGCGGCACCGCGCATCGGCGAGCGGCAGCGCCTGAGTGCCACCCTGGTGCTGTCCGCGCTGGTGCACGGGATCCTGATCCTCGGCCTGGGCTTCGCCTTCCGCGGCGAGGCCCCGCTGGTCCCGACCCTGGACGTGATCTTCAGCAGTACCAGCACCGAGCTGACGCCGGAGCAGGCCGACTTCCTGGCCCAGGCCAACAACCGCGGCGGCGGCGAGCACGACAAGGCCCAGCGCCCGCGCGACAGCCAGCCAGGCGCGGTGCCGCGCGCCGAACCGGGTGATGCGCCGCTGCCGCAGCAGCGCCAGGAGGCCGCGCCGGCGCCGGAAACCCAGGCCCGCCTGGTCACCAGCCGTCGCGGCGAGGAACCGGTGCCGGAGCCGCAGCCGCGCGAGGAGGCCGATACCGTGGCCCCGGTCAGCCCCGCCAGGGCCGCGCGCGACGCCGAGATGGCCCGCCTGGCGGCCGAGGTCTACCTGCGCTCGGAGCTGTACGCCAAGCGCCCGACCCGCAAGTTCGTCTCGGCCAGCACCCGCGAGTACGCCTACGCCAGCTACCTGCGCGACTGGGTGGACCGCGCCGAGCGGATCGGCAACCTCAACTACCCCGACGAGGCACGCCGCCGCCGGCTTGGCGGCCAGGTGGTGCTCAGCGTCGGCGTGCGCCGCGACGGCACGGTGGAAAGCACTCGCATCCTGCGTTCCAGCGGCACCCCGCTGCTGGACGCGTCGGCCGAGCGCATCGTGCGCCTGGCCGAACCGTTCCCGCCGCTGCCGGACACCAGGGATGGAGTCGATGTGCTGCACGTGACCCGCACCTGGGTATTCAAGCCAGGCGGACAGCTGCATACCGAATAGGCCGGCCACGTGGCGGCCCCAACGAAAACGCCGGCCCGGGGCCGGCGTTTTCCGTTGTGCGCGGACTGCGCGGCGCTCAGTCGCCCTGCCATTGCCCCAGCGCAGCAAGGCCGTTGGCCCGGGCGCGGGCGTAGACCGTGTCCTGGGCCTTGCGCGCGTTGCTCTTCATGTCCCGCGCCCACAGCTGCAGCGCGGCCTGCTGCATGGCCCGGCCGTAGGAGAAGCTGAGGGTCCACGGGTTGGGGCCGAGCCGGTTCATCGCGTCCAGGTGGGCGGTGGCCGCCTCGTCGGACTGGCCGCCGGACAGGAACACGATGCCCGGCAGGATGGCCGGCACCGTGGTCTTCAGGCACATCAGGGTGGACTCGGCCACTTCCTGCACGTCGGCCTGCTCCGGGCAGTCCTTGCCGGAGATCACCATCGAGGCCTTCAGGATCGTGCCTTCCAGCAGCACGTTCTGGTCGTACAGCGAGCCGAACAGCGAGCGCAGCACGGCCTCGGTGACCTCGTAGCAGGTCTCGATGTCGTGCTCGCCGTCCATCAGCACCTCCGGCTCGACCACCGGGACCAGGCCCTGCTCCTGGCACAGCGCCGCGTAGCGCGCCAGGGCATGGGCGTTGACGTCGATGCAGGTGCCGGTGGGGATGTCCTCGCCGATGGTGATCACCGCGCGCCACTTTGCGAAGCGCGCACCCAGCGCGTAGTACTCCTGCAGCCGGCCGCGCAGCCCGTCCAGGCCCTCGGTGACCAGCTCGCCGGGATAGCCGGCCAGCGGCACCGTTCCCTTGTCGACCTTGATGCCCGGCAGGATGCCGTGCTCGGCCATGTACTGCGGGAACGGCACGCCGTCGGCAGTGGCCTGGCGGATGGTCTCGTCGTACAGGATCGCGCCGGAGATGTGCTCGGCCAGCCGCGGCGTGGTCAGCAGCAGCTCGCGGTAGGCGCGGCGGTTTTCCTCGGTGTTGTCGATGCCCACCGCGGCGAAGCGCTTGCCGATGGGGGCGGTGGACTCGTCGATGGCGATGATGCCCTTGCCGGGCGCGACCAGCGCCTGCGCGGTCTCGGCGAGCTGCTCGATGCTCATTGGGGGACTTCCTTGGCGGGGGAGGCGGGGCCCGGAAGTATAGCCGCCGGCACATCCGCGCCCGGTGCATCCGCCAGCGCGCGCCGGAAACGCAACGGGCGCCCGGAGGCGCCCGTCCACTCACGCGTCCGCGATTGGCCTCAGAGGTCGCCCAGGCCGCTGGCGCGGCCGTCGGAACCGACTTCCAGCAGGCGCAGGGTATTGGTCGCGCCGTGGGTTTCCATGTGCTCGCCGGAGGTGAACACCACGCGGTCGCCGGGCGACAGCATGCCGGCGTCGACCAGCACGCGGATGCTGCCGCGGGCAGCCTCGCGCGGGGTCAGGCCGCGGCTGTCGAAGTTGATCGGGAACACGTCGCGCATCAGCGCCATGCGCCGGCGCGCGCCGTCGTGGCGGGTGATCGCGTAGATCGGCGCCTTGGCGCGGAAACGCGACAGGAAGCGCGGGGGGCCGCCGGACTCGGTCATGGCCACGATCGCGCGCACGCCGATGTGCTCGGACAGGAACATGGTCGCCATGGCGATCGCCTGGTCGGCGCGCTCCAGGTTGCGCTGGGCCTTGCTGAAGTCGGTCTCGGTCTGGAACTGGCGCTCGGCACCCAGGCAGATGCGGGCCATCGCCTCCACCGCCTTGATGGGATAGGCACCGGCGGCGGTCTCGGCCGACAGCATCACCGCGTCGGTGCCGTCGATCACCGCGTTGGCCACGTCCAGCACCTCGGCGCGGGTCGGGATCGGGCTCTCGACCATCGACTGCAGCATCTGGGTGGCGGTGATCACCACCTTGTTCTGGGCCAGGGCCTCCCGGATGATCTTCTTCTGCAGGCCGGGCAGCTCGGCGTCGCCGATCTCCACGCCCAGGTCGCCGCGGGCGACCATCACCACGTCCGAGGCCTCGACGATCTCGACCAGGTTCTCGATCGCCTCGGTGCGCTCGATCTTGGACACCAGGGCGGCATCGGAACCGTGCTCGCGCGCGATGCGGCGGGCCTCGTTCATGTCCTCGGCCTTGCGGCAGAAGGACACGGCGATGAAGTCCACGCCGATCTTGGCGACGATGCCGATCAGCTCCTTGTCGCGCTCGGTCAGCGCGCCCAGGGACAGGCCGCCGCCCTGCTTGTTCAGGCCCTTGCGGTCGGACAGCACGCCGTCGTTGAGCACGGTGCAGATGATGCGCACGCCATCGACCTTGTCGACCTTCAGCTGCATCAGGCCGTCGTCCAGCAGCAGCACGTCGCCGGCCTTCACGTCGCCGGGCAGGCCCAGGTAGCTGACGCCCACCTGGGTGGCGTCGCCGGCCGGGGCGTTGGCGTCGGCCACCAGGTCGAAGCGGTCGCCTGCCTTGAGGGTCACCTTGCCTTCGGCGAAGCGCTCGATGCGGATCTTCGGGCCCGGCAGGTCGGCCAGGATGCCGACCTCGGCGCCGACCTTCTGCGCGGCGATGCGGACCTCGGCGGCGCGCTTGGCCTGGCCGGAGGGATCGCCATGGGAGAAGTTGAGCCGGACCACGTTGACGCCCGCGCGGAACAACGCCTCGAGGACTCCGGGCGGGTCGGTCGCCGGTCCGAGGGTGGCGAGGATCTTGGTGCGGCGCAGGCGGTCGGTCATGTCTGAAGGGGCTCGCGGAAGGCAGGGAAAACTATCACAAAGGATGAACAAAACGGCAGCGCTGTCAGCGACGCAAACCCGCATCACGCAAGGATTTCTTTCCCGGCGACTACATACGCCAGGGAATGGAGGACGTCAGGTTGATACCGCTACCATGAACAGCATCGCATAATCGGCGATGAACCCGCTCCTGCCCACCCCACCGGGTGCCGCCGGGCGGCCACAATGCCCGCTCCGCTTCCCAGGAAACGACATGACCAGCACCGACGCCTCCTCCCCTTCCCGCCTGCAGCAGCTGCGCGAACTGTCCGTGGTCGTGGCCGACACTGGCGACTATGACGCCATCGCCCGCCTGCGCCCGGTCGACTGCACCACCAACCCGACCCTGGTGAAGAAGGCGCTGGACCTGCCGGTCTACGCCGAGCTGATCGAGCGCGAGCTGGCCTGGGCCCGCAGCCAGCCGGAAACCGGCCGCGCCGTGGTCGACGAGGTCGCCGACCGCCTGACCGTCGGCGTGGGCACCATGCTCAGCGCCCTGGTCCCGGGCCGCGTGTCCACCGAGGTCGACGCCGACCTGGCCCACGACACCGCCGCCACCGTGGCCAAGGCGCGCAAGTTCATGGCCATGTACGCAGAGCGCGGCGTGCCGCGCGAGAAGATCCTGATCAAGGTCGCCGCCACCTGGGAAGGCGTGGAAGCCGCGCGCCAGCTGCAGGCCGAGGGCATCGACTGCAACCTGACCCTGATCTTCAACCCGACCCAGGCCATCGCCTGCGCCGAGGCCGGCGCGTTCCTGATCTCGCCTTTCGTCGGCCGCATCCTCGACTGGTACAAGGCCCGTGGCCAGGTGCCGGCGACCATCGACGAGGATCCGGGCGTGAAGTTCGTGCGCGGCGTGTATACCGAGTTCAAGAAGCGCGGCGCCGCCACCGTGGTGATGGGCGCCTCGTTCCGCTCGGTGGACCAGGTGCTGGCCCTGGCCGGCTGCGACCGCCTGACCATCTCGCCGGAGC
Source organism: Pseudoxanthomonas suwonensis (assembly GCF_010093235.1). Lineage (GTDB taxonomy): Bacteria > Pseudomonadota > Gammaproteobacteria > Xanthomonadales > Xanthomonadaceae > Pseudoxanthomonas > Pseudoxanthomonas suwonensis. The sequence continues at coordinate 16,435 of NZ_PDWP01000004.1, forward strand.
TGCTGGAGCAGCTGGACAACTCCACCGGCGCCGTCGAGCGCAAGCTGTCGCCGGTGCCGCGCGAGGAGCGCACCATCGCCCCGGTGACCGCGGAGAGCTTTGCCGCCGACCTGGCCGCCGACGCCATGGCGAGCGAGAAGCTGGCCGAGGGCATCGCCGCCTTCGCCAAGGACCTGGACGCCCTGCGCAACGACATCGCCGCGCGCCTGGGCGCCTGATCCGCCCAGCCGTCCGATACAGAAGGCCGCCCCTGGGCGGCCTTCTTCCTTTCCGGGTTCCGGTCCCCTCAGATCGCGCAGGACACCCCGGTCCCGCCGAGGCCGCAGTAGCCCTGCGGGTTCTTGGACAGGTACTGCTGGTGCTCGTCCTCGGCGTAGTAGAACGGCGGGGCCGGATACACCACCTCGGTGGTGATCGGCGGATAGCCGGCCGCGCGCAGCGAGGCCTGGTAGGCCTCCAGGCTGGCCCGCGCCGCCACGTGCTGGGCCTCGGTGTGGCAATGGACCACCGAGCGGTACTGGGTGCCGACGTCGTTGCCCTGGCGCATGCCCTGGGTCGGATCGTGGCTTTCCCAGAAGACCTTGAGCAGGGTGGCGAAATCCACCTGGGCCGGGTCGTAGACCACCCGCACCACCTCGGCATGGCCGGTGCGCCCGGAGCAGACCTCGCGGTAGGTCGGGTTCGGCGTGCCGCCGCCGGCGTAGCCGGCCGCGGTGGTGAACACCCCCGGTACCTGCCAGAACTTGCGCTCGGCGCCCCAGAAACAGCCCAGCCCGAACTCCGCCAGCTCCATCCCGGGGAAATCCCCGCGCAGGGGACGGCCATGGACGTGGTGGACGTTGTGCAGCGGCAGCGGGGTTTCGCGGCCGGGAAGCAGGTCCTCCGGGCGCGGCAGGCGCTGCTTGTACGCGCCGATGCCCAGCAGGGATTCCAGGCTCATGTGGGGCTCCTTCAGGCCGGCAGCAGGCCGGGGTCGGCTTCCGGGATGGGGTCTTGCGGCTCCTGGCGCAAGCCCGCCGCGCGCAACGCAGCGTCGGCCTCGGGCATGGCCGGATCGGGGACGCAGACCCTCAGCACGCCGAACAGCGGCAGTTCCCCGGCCCCGCCCAGCAGGTTCTCGCCGAACACGAAGGCCGGGATCCCGGCGTCCTCCAGCACGTGCCGGGCCAGGTGGGCGTCGATCAGGTTGTGGGCGCGGTAGGCGACCTGCATGCGGACTCCGGGGGGGAATGGGCCTGGCCCGAGCATACGCCCGGCCGGGATGGCGGCCATGAACGGCCGCGGCGGCGCGGCCCGGGGAGGGCGGCGCTCGGCTAAACTGGCGGTTTGCCTTCGCAGCCCCCGCCACGATGTCCGAAGCCACCACGCCCGCCGCCGACGCCGCTCCCGAGAAGCGCGACTTCATCCGCCAGATCGTCCGCGAGGACCTGGCCAGCGGCAAGCACACCGCGATCAAGACCCGCTTCCCGCCCGAGCCCAACGGCTACCTGCACATCGGCCATGCCAAGGCGATCTGCCTGGACTTCGGCGTGGCCGCCGAGTTCGGCGGACGTTGCAACCTGCGCTTCGACGACACCAACCCGGCCAAGGAAGACCCCGAGTTCGTGCGCGCCATCCAGGACGACGTGCGCTGGCTGGGCTTCGAATGGGCCAGCCTGCGCCATGCCTCGGACTACTTCGAGGTCTACTACCTGGCCGCGGAGAAGCTGATCAAGGACGGCAAGGCCTTCGTCTGCGACCTGTCGGCCGAGGAAGTGCGTGCCTACCGCGGCACCCTGACCGAGCCGGGCCGCAACTCGCCCTACCGCGACCGCAGCGTCGAGGAGAACCTGGACCTGTTCCGGCGCATGCGCGCCGGCGAGTTCCCGGACGGCAGCCGCACCCTGCGCGCCAGGATCGACATGGCCAGCGGCAACATCAACATGCGCGACCCGGCCCTGTACCGGATCAAGCACGTCGAGCACCAGAACACCGGCAACGAGTGGCCGATCTACCCGATGTACGACTTCGCCCACTCGCTGGGCGACGCCATCGAGGGCATCACCCACTCGCTGTGCACGCTGGAGTTCGAGGACCACCGCCCGCTGTACGACTGGTGCGTGGACAACGTCGACCTGGCCGGCCACCCCGAGCTGCTGGAGCCGCTGGTCGCCAAGGGCCTGCCGAAGGAAGCGGCCAAGCCGCGCCAGATCGAGTTCTCGCGCCTGAACATCAACTACACGGTGATGAGCAAGCGCAAGCTGACCCAGCTGGTCACCGAAGGCCTGGTCGACGGTTGGGACGACCCGCGCATGTACACCCTGCAGGGCCTGCGCCGCCGCGGCTACACCCCCGCTTCGCTGCGCCTGCTGGTGGACCGCGTCGGCATCTCCAAGCAGAACTCGGTGATCGACTTCTCGGTGCTCGAGGGCTGCCTGCGCGAGGACCTGGACGCCACCGCGCCGCGGCGCATGGCGGTGATCGATCCGCTGAAGCTGGTGCTGGCCAACCTGGACGAAGGCCACGAGGAGTCGCTGGCCTTCCCCAACCATCCGAAGGACGAGTCGCAGGGCCAGCGCCAGGTGCCGTTCTCGCGCGAGCTGTGGATCGAGCGCGAGGACTTCGCCGAGGTCCCGCCGAAGGGCTGGAAGCGCCTGGTCCCCGGCGGCGAGGCGCGCCTGCGTGGCGCCGGCATCGTGCGCATCGACGAGGTGGTGAAGGACGAGGCCGGCCAGGTCGTTGAACTGCGCGGCTGGCTGGACCCGGAATCGCGCCCGGGCATGGAGGGCGCCAACCGCAAGGTCAAGGGCACCATCCACTGGGTGTCGGCAAAGCATGCCGTGGCCGCCGAGATCCGCCTGTACGACCGCCTGTTCTCGGTGGAGAAGCCGGACGACGAGTCCGAAGGCAAGACCTACCGCGACTACCTCAACCCGGAGTCGAAGAAGATCGTGCGTGGCTGGGTCGAACCGGCCGCCGCGGCGGCCACGCCCGAGCAGTCGTTCCAGTTCGAGCGCACCGGCTATTTCGTCGCCGACCGCTACGACCATCGCGCCGATGCACCGGTGTTCAACCGCAGCGTGACCCTGCGCGACACCTGGACCGCCGGCTGATCGCCACCGACTGACGCCACGTGGCCGGCAGGCGCCGGCCACGTTCCCCCTTGATGTCGCCCTCCGCATCCCATCCGCACACGCATCCGGGCCTGGCCCGGGGCGTGGCCAGCGGCGTGGCCGCCGGCGCGCTGTGGGGCCTGGTGTTCCTGGCGCCACAGCTGCTGCCGGATTTCAGCGCCCTGCAGCAGTCGGTGGCGCGCTACCTGGCCTACGGCGTGCTTGCGCTGGCCCTGCTCGCGCCGCGCTGGCATCGCGCCACCGCACCGCTGGGCAAGGCGGAATGGCGCGCACTGGTCGTGCTGAGCCTGCTGGGCAACCTGCTCTACTTCGTGCTGCTGGCCAGCGCGATCCATGCCGCCGGCGGCGCAGCGACCGCACTGATCGTGGGCCTGGTACCGGTGGTGGTCACCGTGGCCGGTGTACGCCGCCGCCATTCCGGCGGCCCCCGCCTGCGCGCACTGGCCGGACCCTGCGTGCTCTCGGTGCTGGGCATGGCCCTGGTCGCGATCGACGCGGTGCGCGCCGGACGCGGGCTCAGCAGCGACGCGGCCAGCAGCGTCGCCGGGCTCATCTGCGCGGTGGGCGCGCTGGCGTCGTGGTCGGCGTACTCGGTCGGCAACGCGCGCTGGCTGGAACGGCGGCCGGACATCTCCAGCCGCGACTGGTCGCTGCTGACCGGCGTGGCCACGGGCGGACTGGCCCTGCTGCTGTCGCCGCTGGCACTGCTGTGGGGCGCCTCCGCGCACGAGGCCGGCGGGTGGCTGCGCCTGCTGGGCATTTCCAGCGCCCTGGCGCTGTTCGCCTCGGTGATCGGCAATGCCTTCTGGAACGCGGCCAGCCGGCGCCTGCCGCTGAGCCTGGCCGGGCAGATGATCGTGTTCGAAACCCTGTTCGCGCTGCTGTACGGCTTCCTCTGGGAATGGCGCCTGCCCGGCGCACTGGAAGTGGCCGCCATCGCCTGCCTGCTCGCCGGCGTGCTGTGGTGCGCCGCATTGCATGCGCCGGCCGATGCGCCCGCGCACGCAGGTTAGCCCCGCCCGCACCGGGCCGATACACTGCACGCCCCCCCATCGCACCGAACAGACGCATGCTGCACGCCCAGGTCCACCTCACCCTCCCGGTCTGGATCCACGAAGCCTTCGATCCGGCCGCCGTTTTCGCCACGGACGAGGAGAAGGTGGCGCTGGCGATCGAGCTGTCGCGCCGCAACGTCCAGGCGCGCAGCGGCGGTCCGTTCGGCGCGGTGGTGTTCGGGCCGGACCACCGGGTGATCGCGGCCGGCGTGAACCGCGTGGTGCCGCACACCACCTCGCTGGCGCATGCCGAGAACATGGCCTACATGCTGGCGCAGCAGAAGCTGCAGACCCCGCGCCTCAACGACGTGCTCTCGCCGGTGACCCTGGCCACCTCCTCGCAGCCGTGCTGCCAGTGCTACGGCGCCACCATCTGGGCCGGGATCGACCGCCTGCTGATCGGCGCCCGCGCCGAGGACGTGATGGAACTGACCGAGTTCGACGAAGGTCCGCTGCCGGCCGACTGGACCGGCGAGCTTGGACGCCGCGGCATCAGCGTGACCCGCGACATCCTCCGCGACCAGGCCCGCGAGGTACTGCGCGCCTACGGCGAAAGCGGCGGCGAGAAGTACTGATGTCCTCCACGCCGGGAACCCTGCGATGAACGGACTGCTCGGCTACTGCCGCCAGGGCTTCGAGCCGGAACTGGCCGCCGAGCTGGGCGAACGCGCCGCGGCGGCCGGCATCGCCGGCTATCCGCGCGCCAGCCGCGACGACGGCTACGTGCTGTTCATCACCGGCGACGCGGCCGATGCGCGCGCGCTGGGCCGTGCCCTGCCCTTCCGCGACCTGGTGTTCGCGCGGCAGAAGCTGCGCCTGTTCGCCGAGCTGCGCGGCATCGACCCGAAGGACCGGCTCCCCCCGCTGCTGGCCGCGCTGCCCGAGGGCCTGCGCGTGGGCGACCTGTGGGTCGAGCACCCGGACTCCGATGCCGGCAAGCCGCTTTCCGGGCTGGCGCGCAGCTTCGGCAACGCGCTGCGCCCGGCACTGCGCAGGGCCGGCGTGCTCGGCGCGAAGGAAGATCCGCACCTGCCGCGCCTGCACGTGTGCTTCCTCGCCGGCGACCACCTGCTGCTGGCCCTGGCCGATCCGCGCGACAGCTCGCCCTGGCCGCTGGGCATCCCGCGGCTGAAGCTGCATCCGGAAGCGCCCTCGCGCTCGACGCTGAAGCTGGAGGAGGCCTTCCTGGTCCTGCTGGGCGAAAGCGAGCGCGAGCGCCTGCTGCGTCCCGGCATGACCGCGGCCGACCTCGGCGCCGCTCCCGGCGGCTGGACCTGGGTGCTGACCCGCCACCACCTGCGCGTGACCTCGGTCGACAACGGTCCGCTGCGCCAGCACGTGCTGGACACCGGCCTGGTCGAGCACCTGCGCGCTGACGGCTTCCACTGGAAACCGGCCCAGCCGCTGGACTGGATGGTGTGCGACATGGTCGAGCAGCCCAGCCGGGTGGCCGCGCGCATGGCGCAGTGGTTCGCCGAAGGCTGGTGCCGGCAGGCGGTGTTCAACCTCAAGCTGCCGATGAAGAAGCGCTGGCAGGAAACCCGGCTGTGCCTGGACCTGTTCGCGGCGCAGGCGGGGCGCCAGCTCACCGTCCGCGCGCGCCAGCTGTACCACGACCGCGAGGAGATCACGGTCCTGGCGATGCCGGCCGACTGAGCCGGCGCGGCGGAGTTACAGCGTCCGCCCTCCGGCTGCCAGCCCCGCGGCAGGCCTGTCCTCCACCGAGAACACCTGGCGCAGGTAGGCCAGATAGGCGGGATCGTCGACCATCGTCTTGCCCGGGCTGTCGCTGAGCTTGGCCACCGGCTGGCCGTTGCAGCGGACCATCTTCAGCACGATCTGCAGCGGTTTGGGGCCCAGGTCGTTGGTGAGGTTGGTACCGACGCCGAAGGACATGCGGCAGCGGCCCCGGAAATGGTCGTACAGCGCCATCACCCGCTCGATGTCCAGGCCGTCGCTGAACACCAGGGTCTTGGTACGCGGATCGATCCGGTGCGCCTGCAGGTGGGCGATGATCCGCTCGCCCCAGTCGAACGGATCGCCCGAGTCGTGGCGCATGCCGTCGAACAGCTTGCAGAAGTACAGGTCGAAGTCGCGCAGGAAGGCATCCAGCCCGATCACGTCGGTCAGCGCCACCCCCAGGTCGCCGCGGTACTCGCGCGCCCAGGTGTCGAACGCGGCCACCTGCGAGTCGCGCAGGCGCGGACCCAGGGCCTGGAACGCCTGCAGCCATTCGTGGGCCATCGTGCCCTGCGGCACCAGGCCGTACTTGCGGGCGAAGTGCACGTTGGAGGTGCCGACGAAGTGGGCGCCGAACTCGGCACGCAGGTGCGGCAGCACCTCGCCATGCCAGGCATGCGAGTAGCGCCGGCGGGTGCCGAAGTCGGTGATCACGCAGTCCTCGAAGCCCACCGCCTCGCGCAGGCGGGCGGTCTTGGCACGGATCCGGCGCAGACCTTCCTCGCGGTCCGGCGGCCCGTAGGTGCCGGTCATGTACAGCTCGCTGATGATCGCCAGCAGCGGCACCTCGAACAGGATGGTGTGCAGCCACGGCCCGCGCACGCGCAGCTCGATGCCGCCGTTCTCGTCCGGGTTGGCGCGCAACTGCACGTACTTGCGGTCGAAGTGGAACAGGCCGAGGAAGTCGACGAAATCCGGCTTGATGAAGCGCAGCCCGCGCAGGTAGTCCAGCTCTTCCGGGGTGGCGCGCAGCGCGCACAGCGCGTCGATCTGTTCGGAGATCGCGTCCAGGTACGGCACCAGGTCCACGCCTTCGGTGCGGCAGCGGAACAGGTACTCGACCTGCGCGCCGGGATGCTGGTGCAGCACCGCCTGCATCATCGTCAGCTTGTACAGGTCGGTGTCCAGCAGCGAGGGAATGATCGGCACGGTCGCCTCAGGGAGCGTCATCGACGCGGCCACATGCGCGGCAGCCGCGCCAGGAAATGGGCCCAGATCGCGGCGAACACCGCGGCACGGACCAGCGGTCCGCGACGGGGCGCCTCGAAACGGGAGAAGTAGCGCCACAGTCCGCGGTGCTTGTGCCACTCCACGAACAGCGGGCGCGAACGGCTGGAAACGCCGCGCACGTGCAGCACGGCCACGTCGTTGGCCACCGCCACCAGGGCGCCGGCCTCGCGCGCGCGGCGGCACAGGTCCAGGTCTTCGGCGTGCAGGCGGTAACCCTCGTCGAGGCCGCCGATGCGCTCGAACAGGCCACGCGGCACCAGCATCAGCGCGCCGGAGACCGCGGCCACCGGCTGCAGCGCGCGCTCCTGGTCGGCCGCGACCTCGAGTTGCGCCCCGGCCATCGGGTTGCGCAGCATCGCGGCGAAATCGGGGTCGCGCCGGCGCGCGGCGCCGTCGTGGACGCCGTCCTCGCCATACAGGTCGGCTCCCAGCAGGCAGGGCCCGCCGTGTTCGAGCGCATGGGCCCGCAGCCGCAGCAAGGTGTCGCGCTCGACCTGCAGGTCGGGATTGACGAAGGCGATCCATGGCGCGTCGCTGTCGCGCGCGCCCTGGTTGCAGGCCACGGCGAAGCCGGGGTTGTCGGGATTGGCGATGAAGCGCACCCGCGCATCGGCCAGCGCGTGCTGGCGCGCGATCTCCAGGGTGCCGTCGTCCGAGCCGTTGTCGACCACCCGGATCTGGCCCACGCCCTCGGCAATGCGCAGGCGGTGCAGGCAGGCATCGAGGGTCGAGGCACTCTGGTAGCTGACCACCACCGCGGCGATGTCGGCTGGGATGCTCATGCAGTGGCTCCGGCCGCGTCGAACAGGTCGTCCTGGCGGCTGTCGCGCAGGCGCTCGTGCAGCGCCTGCAGTTCGGCGCGCGCGCCGCGCAGCGGGTCGCGCATCAGGAAGTCCGCCAGCCGCGCCTGCCAGGCCGGCCAGCGCGCAGCCAGTACGTCGAGGTCGCCGGCGGCCGCCCCACCCTCGCCGCCGCGGGCGACGAATGCGGTTTCGCACAGCGCATTGCGCCAGCCCAGCCCGGCCAGGCGCAACGACAGGTCGGCCAGGGCGCCGTACCAGGACCCGAAGCTGGCGGTGTCCAGGCCGCCGGCACGCTGGCGCGCCGAACCACGCAGGGCCACGGCGTGGTCGACCGCGGTGGGCAGTTCCGGATGGCGCGGCGGCATCGCCGCGCAGGCCTGCCCGGTCAGGGCCGGCTCGGCCGGCAACGGCGTGACCTCCCCCATGCGTGGCCAGCTGGCCCCCTCGCCGGCATTGCACCATGGCGTGGCGGTGGCGATGGAAGCGTCTCGCGCCAGGCAGGCGGCCAGCTGGGCCAGCCATCCAGGCAACGGCTGGGCGTCGGGCGACAGCACCACCACGTCGGCGTCGCCGCAGGCCGCCAGCATCTGCTGCAGGTGGGCCACCGGACCCACCGGCTGCGGGCGGCGGGTGTACTCCGCACGCAGGCGGGTGCGTTGCAGCCAGCGCTCGACCAGGGCCATGCCGCGCGGACCGGCCTGGGCATCGTCGGCCAGCCACACCGGCGTGCCCGCGGGGGTGGCTGCGTCGAGCGCGGCCAGGCAGGCGTCCAGCGCGTCCTCGTCGGCGGCAAGCGGCAGCAGCACGATGGGCAGGTCGCTCACGGCGGAACGGGACTCCTCTGGAAACGGCGCAACTTTAACAGGGCCGCGCCCCGGGCCCGGATACGCGACGGCGCCCCGCAGGGCGCCGTCGCATCGGCCGGATTGGCCGGATTGGCCGGCTCAGCCGACCCAGACCCGCGCGTTGCGGAACATCCGCATCCACGGCGAGTCGGCGCCCCAGTCGGCCGGGTGCCAGCTGAGGTTGACCGTGCGCGCCACCCGCTCCGGATGCGGCATCAGGATGGTGGCGCGGCCGTCCTCGCTGGTCAGGCCGGTGATGCCGTCCGGCGAACCGTTGGGGTTCAGCGGATAGGTGGTGGCGACATTGCCGTCGCCATCCACGTAGCGCAGCGCCACGCGCGCGGCGGCCTGGTCCACCGCCGAGTCGAACTCGGCGCGGCCCTCGCCGTGCGCGACCGCCACCGGGATGCGCGAACCCGCCATCCCGCGCAGCAGCACCGACGGCGACTCCACCACTTCCAGCAGCGAGGTGCGGGCCTCGAACTGCTCGCTGCGGTTGCGCAGGAACTTCGGCCAGTGGCGGGCGCCGGGGATGATGTCCTTGAGCTGGCTCATCATCTGGCAGCCGTTGCACACGCCCAGCGAGAACGTGTCCTCGCGTCCGAAGAACGCGGCGAACGCGGCACGCAGCTCCGGCCGCTCGAGGATCGAGGTGGCCCAGCCACGGCCGGCGCCCAGCACGTCGCCGTAGCTGAAGCCGCCGCACGCCGCCAGGCCCTTGAAACCGTCCAGGGCGATGCGGCCGGCGACCAGGTCGCTCATATGCACGTCGACCGACGCAAACCCGGCACGGTCGAACGCGCGCGCCATCTCGATGTGGCTGTTGACCCCCTGCTCGCGCAGGATCGCCACCCGCGGGCGGGCGCCGGTGTTGATGAACGGCGCGGCCACGTCCTCGGCCGGGTCGAACGCCAGCTGCGGCTTCAGCCCCGGGGCGGCGAAGTCGCGCGCCACCGCGCGCTCCTCGTCGGCGCTGTCGGGGTTGTCGCGCAGCTTCTGCATGGCGTGGGTGACCGACCACCAGGCATCGAACAGCTCGTCCCACTCCCACTGCGCCAGCAGCGCGCCGGAGTGGCGGACGCGGACGCGCGGATTGCCGGTCGGGCGGGCGATGCGCTGCGCGCACTCGGTCAGCGCATGGCGCTCGACCAGGTCGGCGAACGCGGCCCGGTCCTCGTCGGCGACCTGCACGATCGCGCCCAGCTCCTCGTTGAACAGGGTGCGGAACGGATCATCGCCCCAGCCGTCGAGCACGATCTCCAGGCCGCGGCGCGAGGCGAAGGCCATCTCGCACAGTGCCGCGAAGGCGCCGCCGTCGCTGCGGTCGTGGTACGCCAGCAGCAGCCCGGCCTCGCGCGCGTCGCGGATGAGGGCGAAGAAATTGCGCAGGCGCTCCGGGCTGTCGAGGTCGGGCACCTCGCCCCCGAACGCGGGCAACTGTCCTTCGGCGTGCACCTGGGCCAGCACCGAGCCGCCCAGGCGCTGGCGCCCGCCGCCCAGGCCGATCAGCCACAGGTCGCTTTCCGGCTCCTCCGCCAGCAGCGGGGTCAGCTGGCCGCGCACGTCGGCCACCGGCGCGAACGCGGAAATCACCAGCGACACCGGCGACACCGACTTCTGCGGCTGGCCATCGGCCTGCCACTGCGCCTGCATCGACAGCGAATCCTTGCCCACCGGGATGCTGACCTCCAGCTCCGGGCACAGCTCCATGCCGACCGCGTGGACCGCGTCGAACAGCAGCGCGTCCTCGCCCGGGTGGCCGCAGGCGGCCATCCAGTTGGCGGACAGCTTCACCTGCTCCAGCGCCTCGACCGGCGCGGCGCACAGGTTGGTGAGCGCCTCGCCCACGGCCATGCGCGCGGCGGCGGCCGAATCCAGCAGGGCCAGCGGGGTGCGCTCGCCGATGGCCATCGCCTCGCCGGCAAAGCCTTCGTAGTCGGCCAGGGTGATGGCACAGTCGGCCAGCGGCAGCTGCCACGGGCCGATCATCTGGTCGCGGGCGGTCAGCCCGCCGACGCTGCGGTCGCCGATCGTCACCAGGAACGACTTGGAGGCGACGGTCGGGTGCGACAGCACGCGCAGGCCGGCCTGGTGCAGGTCCAGCGCGCCGGTGCCCAGCGCCGGCCACGGAGCCGCCGGCGGATGGATGGCGTCGCGGTGCATCTTCGGCGGCTTGCCGAACAGCACGTCCATCGGCAGATCGATCGGCGCGTCGGCCGGGATGTTGCCCGGGGTCGCGCCATAGGCCACGACCAGCCGCTCCTCGGCGGTGGCCACGCCCACGGCGGCGAACGGGCAGCGCTCGCGCGCGCAGATCTCGGCGAATTCCTGCAGGCGCTCGGCCGGCACGCCCAGCACGTAGCGCTCCTGCGACTCGTTGCACCACAGCTCGAGCGGTGAAAGCGAAGGATCGTCGGTCGGCACCTTGGCCAGGTCTATCACGCCGCCCACGCCCGAGTCGTGCAGCAGCTCGGGGATGGCATTGGACAGGCCACCGGCGCCGACGTCGTGGAAGAAGTGGATCGGGTTGCGTTCGCCCATCGCCACGCAGCGGTCGATGACCTCCTGGCAACGGCGCTCCATCTCGGGGTTGTCGCGCTGCACGCTGGCGAAATCCAGGTCCTCGGCGCTCTCGCCCGAGGCCACCGAACTGGCGGCGCCGCCGCCCAGTCCGATCAGCATCGCCGGGCCGCCGAGCACGATCACCGCATCGCCGGGCTTGAGCGGGATCTTCTCGACCTGGATGCGGTCGATCGCGCCCAGGCCGCCGGCCAGCATGATCGGCTTGTCGTAGGCGCGGGTGAGACCCTCGCCTTCCGGCAGCTCGAAGCTGCGGAAATAACCCAGCAGGTTGGGCCGCCCGAACTCGTTGTTGAACGCGGCGCCGCCCAGCGGGCCGTCGAGCATGATTTCCAGCGCCGGCGCCATGCGCGGGTTGAGCGCGCGCTCGCCCTCCCACGGCTGCGGCAGCGTGGGGATGCGCAGGTGGGACACGCTGAAACCGGTCAGGCCGGCCTTGGGCTTGCCGCCGCGGCCGGTCGCGCCCTCGTCGCGGATCTCGCCGCCGGCGCCGGTGGATGCGCCCGGGAACGGCGAGATCGCGGTCGGATGGTTGTGGGTCTCGACCTTGATCTGGAAGGCCGAAGGCACCGGCGGCTCGGTCCGGTATTCGCCGGTGGCCGGATCCGGGCGGTAGCGCGAGGCGATGTGGCCTTCGATCACCGCGGCGTTGTCGCTGTACGCACTGAGCGTGTGCTGCGGCGCCTTCTGGTGGGTGTTGCGGATCATCCGGAACAGCGAGCGGTCCTGCTCCTGGCCGTCGATGGTCCAGCTGGCGTTGAAGATCTTGTGCCGGCAGTGCTCGGAATTGGCCTGCGCGAACATCATCAGCTCGACGTCCGACGGATCGCGGCCCAGTTCGGCGTAGCGGCCGCGCAGGTACTCGATCTCGTCGTCGGCCAGGGCCAGGCCCAGGCGGCGGTTGGCCGCTTCCAGGTCGGCCAGGGCGATGCGCTCCAGCGGGCGGCGGACCGGGGCGGCGAACAGCGCCGAGGCGGCTTCGCGCGAATCCAGCAGCGACTGGGTCATCGGATCGTGCAGCAGCCTGCCCACGGCGGCGCGGGTGGCCGCGTCCTCCGGCCAGCCGGCCAGGTCCAGGCGCAGGCCGCGCTCGACCCGGGCCACGGGCTGCCCGGCGCCCTGCAGCAGCTCGGTGGCCTTGCTCGACCACGGCGAACGCGTGCCCAGGCGCGGCACCACGTAGCGCGACAGCGCGCCTTCGGCACGCGCTGCGGGCTCCGGGCCGGCCTGCAGGATGCGGTTGAGCGCGTCCGGATCCGGCACGGCATCGCCCGGCTGGACGAAATAGACGTGCCAGGCGCCTTCGATGCGAAGGCCGGGGACGAGGGACTGCAGGCGGGATTCGAGCCGTTGCCGGCGGAACGGCGAAAGGGCGGGCGCGCCCTCGAGGACGATCATGTCCGGGAGATGTCGCTGGGAAAGGCCGTCCATTGTACCGGACGCGGCGGTCGGCTTTCCCGGCCGGCGCCGCCGCGGGGCAGCCCGGCCCGTGGCGGGCGGCCGGGGCCCGGCACGGAACCGGGCAACCGACCGCGCGGGGCGTGGCTCAGCGGCTGCCCGCCGCCTGGCCCTTGCCGGCCAGGCGGTCCAGGGTGGCGCGCAGGTTGGCCGGCGGCACGTAGCCGCCAAGCTGGGTGCCGTCGGGCGCGAACACCGCCGGCGTGCCGGTGACGCCCACCTGCTTGCCGATCGAGTACTGCATCGCCACCGGGCTGGTGCACTCGCGGCTGGCGACCTTCGCGCCGGACTTGGCCTGGGTCAGGGCCTGGCGGCGATCGTTGGCGCACCACACCGAGACCATGTCGCGGGCGTCCTGGCTGGCCATGCCCATCCGCGGGAAGGCCAGGTACTCCACCGCGATGCCCTGCCGGTTGTACTCGGCGATCTGCTGGTGCATGCGCCGGCAGTAGCCGCACTCGACGTCGGTGAACACGGTGATGGTGTGGACCGGATTGGCCGGCGCGAACACGATGCGGTCCTGCTTCGGGATCCGGGCCAGGGCCTCGCGGCGGAAGGCGTTCAGGCCCGGGCTGCTGGCCGGGGCGCGTGCCTGCAGGTCGATCGGCTGGGACTGCACCAGGTAGCGGCCATCGTCGGACACGTACAGCACCTGGCCGTCGAGCAGCACCTCGCGGAATCCGGCGAACGGGGCCGGCCCGATGTAATCCGGGGCCGCCTCCGGGACCACCTCGGCCAGCGCGGCCAGCACCGCCCGCTCCGCGCTGCCGGAGGGCACGGCGGGCGCCTTCGCCGACGCGGGTTTGCCTGCTGGCGCGCTGTCCTTGGCCCCGGAGGCGGGGGGCGCCGGCTGGGCGCAGGCACCGAGGCTGAGGGCGCACAGCAGGGCGAATACGGGGACTCGGAACATTGCAGGGAACCTGGCGGGAGCGAAACCACGATTCTGGCACAGGGTCGATGAGCGGGCCCGCACCGGCGCGTGGCGCGACATCGCGAGGCCCGGAACCTCCGGCCCGAATCGTCTGGCCAGGCATCGGCGAGCCGCGCGCCAGTGCGCGATCGATGCGCTCGATATGTGGCACCCGCCATCCATGGCGGAGCACCGCAGGCGCCGGAGGCCCCTGCCCGGCCATCCATGGCCGGGCGTTCGCCCTTTTGCGGCATGCCGAAAAAGCGGCTCACCCCCTCGGGTGGTGTTTGGCGTGCAGGCGCTGCAGGTGCTCGCGCGCGACCAGGGTGTAGATCTGGGTGGTGGACAGGCTGGCGTGGCCGAGCAGCAGTTGCAGCGCGCGCAGGTCGGCGCCGTGGTTGAGCAGGTGGGTGGCGAAACTGTGGCGCAGGCCGTGCGGGGTCACCGAGCGCGGATCGATCCCCGCAACGACGGCATGTCGCTTGATCGCACGCCAGAAATCCTGGCGTGTCGGCGCGCTGCGGCTGGCGCCAAGGAACAGCGGTACCTCGCCGCTGGCGTCGGCCGGAACGGGACGCCCGCCGGTGAGCGCAGGCCGGGAGTCGCGCAGGTAACGCTCCAGCCAGTGCTGCGATTCCTCGCCCAGCGGCACCAGCCGTTCCTTCGAGCCCTTGCCGCGCACGCGGACCACGCCCTGGCGCAGGTTCACCGCGTTGGCCGGCAGGTTGACCAGCTCGCTCACGCGCAGCCCCGCCGCGTACATCAGCTCGAGCATGGCCCGGTCGCGCAGCCCCTCGGGGGTGGAGACATCCGGCGCCGACATCAGGGCCTCGACCTGGGATTCGGACATGGCCTTGGGCAGCGGCCTCGGCATCCGCGGCGGGTCGAGCAGCGCGGCCGGGTCGTCCTGGCGCACGCCCGACAGCACCAGGTGGGCATAGAAGGCGCGCAGGCAGGCACGCAGGCGGGCGTTGCTGCGCGGCCCGTACCCCTGCGCCGCACGCCAGGCCAGATAACCGAACAGCGCCTGGCGATCAGCGCCCTCCAGCCCGCCGCCAGCCCCGTCGCGCCAACGCGCCAGCAGCTCCAGGTCGCGGCGGTAGGCCTCCAGGCTGGCCCGGGCCAGGCCGCGCTCGGCCCAGGCCGCATCCAGGAAACGGGCGATGGCGCGTTCGTCCTGCCCGCGCAGCGGCGGCAGGGACATGGCCAGCTCGCGGCGCTCGGCCGGGGTACGCGGCTTTTCGCTCACCGGAAGGCTCCGGCGGCTGGGTGGCGTGGGAAGCGGAAGCTCATCGCGCACAGGATACGTCGCCCCACCGCTATCCTTTGCGCCATGTCATCCATCCCCACGCCCTCGCCTGCCGCAGACGCGCGCCCTTCCGCCCTGGTCATCCGGCGCCTGCTGTCGCTGTTCTACGACCTGTGGCCGGTGGTGGCGCTGTGGATGCTCACCGCGATCCCGTTCGTGCTGGCCGACGTGGCCATGAGCGGCGGCGACACCCGCCACAACATCGAGCCCTTCAGCCTGATGGCCTGGGCGGAGTGGATCGCCTGCTGGCTGGTGACCGGGCTGTACGCAACGATCAGCTGGCGCCGCGGCGGCCAGACCCTGGGCATGCGGCCCTGGCGGCTACGGCTCCGCGCGACCGGTGGCGGCGTCCCGTCGTGGCGGGCGCTGTGGCTGCGCTACGCGGTCGGCACCCTGTCGCTGCTGTCCGGCGGACTGGGCTTCTGGTGGGCCTGGTTCGACCGCGACCGCCTGGCCTGGCATGACCGCGCCAGCGCTACCCGCCTGGAGCGGCTGCCAAAGCGGGGGAAATGAGCCTTCAGCCGGACTTGCGCCGGAACAGGAACCACGAGGTCGCCAGCATCAGCACCGGCGGCAGCGCATAGGCGATGCGGTAGTCGAAGCGGAACGCGCCGGCCAGCCGGCCGAACTGCATCTGCAGCAGCATGAAGCCCAGGGCGAAGACGATGCCCAGGAACAGGCGCTTGCCCATGCCGCCGCTGCGCAGGCTGCCAAAGGCGAACGGCACCGCCGCCAGGCACAACGCCAGCACGTTCAGCGGGTAGAACCAGCGGCTCCAGTAGGTGTCCTCGTAATCGCGCGCGTCCAGGCCGTTGCGCCGGCGATACTCGATGCTCGCGTGCAGGTCGGCCGCCGAGAGGTTGCGCGGGCGGGTCACGCCGGCCGCCAGGGCGTTGGCATCCAGCCCCGAATCCCACTGCAGCCCGTCGGTGGTTCCCTCGGTCGCGGCATCCCCTGCGAACGCCCCCCGGCGCCCCTCGCGCAGGTGCCAGCCGGCCGCGTCGTGCACCGCCATGCCGGCGCGGGTCAGCGACAGCACGCGCCCGTCCCCGCCGACCTGGTACAGGCGCACGTCGCGCAGCTGCAGTACGCGCTGCCCGCCGACCACCCGTTCCTGGCCGTCGACCGCGTTGAGGAAGGTATCGCCCTCGCGCGCCCACAGGCCGGAGTAGCGGGCCATGGCCACGTTGTTGTTCTTGGCCGCCAGCTTCAGCTGGTCGGCCTGGCGCTGGCCCCAGGGCGCCAGGGTCTCGCCGGTCAGCACCATCAGCCCGGTCAGCAGGACCAGGGCCGCGGCCACGGAGATCGACAGGCGCCGCCGCGAAAGCCCCAGCGCGCGCAGCGCGGTCAGCTCCGAGGTGCCGGCCAGCTGGCCGAGGCCCAGCAGGGAGCCGATCACCGCCGCGTACGGGAAGATCGAATAGGCGCGGCGCGGCACCGAGTAGGCGACCACCGCCAGCGCGGTCGGGAAGTCGTAGCTGCCCTTGCCGAGGTCGCCGAGCTGGCCGGACAGGGCCAGGACCACGTCCAGCCCGACCAGCACCGCCCAGGTCAGCAGCACCGAGGCCAGGACCACCCGGCCGATATAGAGGTCGTGCAGGCGCACCAGGGACCTCATGCCGCCACCCTCCGCGGACGCGGCAGCCGCCCGTCGCGCAGGTACAGCCACAGGGCCAGGGCCAGCAGCGGCAGGGTCAGCCACCACAGGCCGACCGGCGCCGGCAGGCGGCCTTCGGCCAGCATCCGGACGCCGATGAACATCAGGTTGAGCCCGACCAGGTAGGCCAGGAAGCCGAGCATCAGCCGGCCATAGCGCTGCTGGCGCGGCGAGCTGCGGGCCAGCGGCACGGTCAGCAGTGCAAAGCCCAGGGCCAGCAGCGGCGGCGCGAGGCGGCCGTGCAGCTCGGCGATCGCCGCCGGCCGGCCATCGCCGAACAGGGACAGGGTGGGCGCGATCACCGGGTCGTCCTTGGCGCGCTCATCGGCGCCATCGGGCAGCGCCACCTCGTTGACCGCATAGCGCATCAGGCGGAAATCCAGGCCCCCGTCCAGCGGCCCTTCCAGCCGGTGGCCGTCTGCCAGCCGCAGGTACCGGTCGTTTTCCCCGCCGAACTCCAGGCTGCCGGTCCGGGCGGTGACCACGTCGATCCGCCCTTCCCGCTCGCGCTGCAGGAACACGCCCTGCAGGGTGCGGCCGTCCTCGCTCATGCCGTCGATGTACACGATGCCGCCATTGGACAGCGAGGTGAACCGGCCCGGCTCCAGCCCGGCCACGATCAGGCTGCGGTTGGCCTGCTCGATCATCCGCGCCGCGGTGCGCTGGGCCCAGGGCCCCAGCCACAGCGAGCACAGCCCGACCATGGCCACCACCGGCAGCACCGCCATGAGCAGGGGCCGCAGCAGGCGCCGCGGGCCCACGCCGACGGCGTTGAGTACGGCCATCTCCGAGTCCCGGTACAGCCGGGCCACGGCCAGCATCAGGCCCAGCATCAGGGCCAGGGGCAGCACCAGGGGGAGGTAGACCAGCAGCTGCAGCCCCAGCTGGGACAGCAGCAGGCGCGCGGGCAGGCCGCCGTCGGCGATCTTCCCGAGCACGTCCACCAGCACCCCGCCCAGGCTCACCGTGAGCAGCACGATCAGGGTCGCCAGGAAACTCTGGACGAAATCGCGCAGCAGGTATCGGTCAAGCTTCGGCATCGGCGGGGCCAGTCCTATAAAAGCCCGGGTTCGCTTCGCGGCCCCCGCCGGCCGGATCTCCCGGCCCAAGATCGAGGGGCGATCCGCGATTGTACGTACCTGCTCCCGGAATCTGATCAATGGCCCTGCAATTCACCCTGAACCGCGAGGCCGCCCCGGCGGCCGCCCTTGACTGCGTCGTCATCGGCGCCTTTGCCGACAAGACGCTCACGCCCGCGGGCCAGGCGATCGACGAGGCCAGCGGCGGCCGCCTGCGCGCCCTGCTGGAGCGCGGCGACCTCAGCGGCCGCACCGGCAGCAGCCTGGTGCTGCACGACCTGCCCGGCGTGAACGCCCCGCGCGTGCTCGTGCTGGGCCTGGGCGAGGCCGCCAAGTTCGGCGTACCGCAGTACCTGAAGGCCGCCGCCGACGCCGTCCGCGCCCTGAAGACCGGCCCGGTCGGGCGCGCCCTGTTCACCCTGTCGGAGGTCGCCGTCCCCGGCCGCGACCAGGCCTGGAACGTGCGCCAGGCGGTGGTCGCCGCCGACCATGCCGCCTACCGCTACACCGCCACCCTGGGCAAGAAGAAGGACGAGCCGGGCCTGCGCGAGCTGGCCGTCAGCGGCGACGATGCCGCCGCCCTGGCCCAGGGCGAGGCGATCGCCGCCGGCGTGGCCTTCACCCGCGAACTGGGCAACCTGCCGCCGAACATCTGCAACCCGGCCTACCTGGCCGAGCAGGCCCAGGCGTTCGCCGCCGCCCATGAGGGCGCCGAGGCGGAGATCCTGGACGAGCAGCAGATGGAAGCGCTGGGCATGGGCTCGCTGCTTGCCGTGGCCCGCGGCTCGGCCAACCGCCCGAAGCTGGTCGTGCTGAAGTGGAACGGCGGCGGCAATGCCAGGCCGTACGTGCTGGTCGGCAAGGGCATCACCTTCGACACCGGCGGCGTCAACCTGAAGACCCAGGGCGGCATCGAGGAGATGAAGTACGACATGCTCGGCGCCGGCAGCGTCATGGGCACCTTCGTCGCCGCGGTGAGGATGAAGCTGCCGCTGAACCTGGTGGTGATCGCCCCGGCGGTGGAGAACGCGATCGACGGCAACAGCTACCGTCCGTCCGACGTGATCACCTCCATGTCCGGCAAGACCATCGAGGTCGGCAACACCGACGCCGAGGGCCGCCTGATCCTGTGCGACGCCCTGACCTACGCGCAGCGCTTCGAGCCGGCCGCGCTGGTCGACGTGGCCACCCTCACCGGCGCCTGCATGGTCGCCCTGGGCAAGTTCGCCACCGGCCTGATGAGCAAGCACGACGACCTGGCCAACGAGCTGCTGGCCGCCGGCGAGCACGTGTTCGACCGCGCCTGGCGCCTGCCGCTGTGGGACGAGTACCAGACCCTGCTGGAGTCGAGCTTCGCCGACGTCTACAACATCGGCGGCCGCTGGGGCGGCGCGATCACCGCCGGCTGCTTCCTGTCGCGCTTCGCCGAGGGCCAGCGCTGGGCGCACCTGGACATCGCCGGCTCGGCCAGCGACGAGGGCAAGCGCGGCATGGCCACCGGCCGCCCGGTCGGCCTGCTGAGCCAGTGGCTGCTGGATCGCGTCGCCGAAGGGAACGCCGCGTAAGCGGCCACCCATGCCCCGCGCCGACTTCTACCTGATCGCCAGGCCCCGGTTCGCCGAACAGCCGCTGCTGCTGGTCTGCGAACTGGCCAAGCGCGCCTACGCCACCGGCCAGTTCACCCTGGTGCTGGCGCGCGACGCGGCCCAGGCCGAGGAACTGGACGACCTGCTGTGGTCGTTCGAGCCCGACGCCTACATCCCGCACCAGATCGCCGGCGACGACGAGGACGAGCTGACCCCCGTCCTGGTCGTCCCGCCGGAGGTGGAGGCGCCGCCGCGGCCGCTGGTGATCAACCTGCGCGATGCGGCGTGGACCGCGGCCTGCGAGCGGGTGCTGGAAGTGGTGCCCGCCGACCCCGCGGCCCGCGGCCCGCTGCGCGAGCGCTGGCGCCAGTACCAGGCCCTGGGTTACGACCTGAACAAACATGACATGTGAGGGGCCGTGATTCGGGATTCGTGATTGGTGATTCGAAAAGGCGACGGCAAACCGCCTGCCACCCATCCCGGTCCGACGAAGCACTGCTCTTTCCAATCCCGAATCACGAATCCCGAATCACCGCTCTTATGACTCTTCCCTCCGGCTACGAACCCAAGACCTTCGAATCGCGGCTTTATGCCGAATGGGAAGCCAGCGGCTGCTTCGCGCCGCGCGGCGAGGGCAAGCCCTATTCGATCCTGCTGCCGCCGCCGAACGTCACCGGCACCCTGCACATGGGCCACGCCTTCCAGCACACGCTGATGGATGCGCTGGTGCGCTTCCACCGCATGGACGGCTACGACGTGCTGTGGCAGGTGGGCACCGACCATGCCGGCATCGCCACGGAGATGGTGGTCAGCCGCAACCTGGCGCTGGAAGGCAAGGGCGAGACCCGCGACTCGCTGGGCCGCGAGGGCTTCATCGCCAAGGTCTGGGAGTGGAAGGCCAGCTCCGGTGACACCATCGAGCGGCAGATGCGCCGCCTGGGCGCCTCCGGCGACTGGTCGCGCAGCACCTTCACCATGGACCCGCAGCCTTCGGCGGCGGTGATCGAGGCCTTCGTGCGCTGGCACGAGGAAGGCCTGATCTACCGCGGCCAGCGCCTGGTCAACTGGGACCCGGTGCTGAAGACCGCGATCTCCGACCTGGAGGTGGAGAACGTCGAGGAGGACGGCTTCCTCTGGTCGATCCGCTACCCGCTGGCCGATGGCGCGAGCTACGAGCATGTCGAGGTCGATGCCGACGGCAACGAGGTCCTGCGCGAGGTCCGCGACTACCTGGTGGTGGCGACCACCCGCCCGGAAACCATGCTCGGCGACACCGCGGTGATGATCCACCCGGAGGACGCGCGCTACCCCGGCCTGATCGGCAAGGAAGTGGTGCTGCCGCTGACCGGCCGCCGCATCCCGGTGATCGGCGACGACTACGTCGACCGCGCCTTCGGCACCGGCGTGGTCAAGGTCACCCCGGCGCACGACTTCAACGACTACCAGGTCGGCCAGCGCCATGGGCTGCCGCTGATCAACCTGTTCACGCCCGAGGCAGCGATCAACGACAACGCGCCGGAGAAGTACCGCGGCCTGGACCGCTACGACGCGCGCAAGGCCGTGCTGGCCGACCTCGAGGACCTGGGCCTGCTGGTCGAGACCAGGCCGCACAAGCTGCAGGTGCCGCGCGGCGACCGCACCGGCCAGGTCATCGAGCCGTACCTCACCGACCAGTGGTTCGTGAAGATGGACGCGCTGGCCAGGCGCGGCCTGGAGCTGGTCGAGTCCGGCAAGGTGAAGTTCGTCCCGCCGAACTGGATCAACACCTACCGCCACTGGATGGAGAACATCCAGGACTGGTGCATCAGCCGCCAGCTTTGGTGGGGCCACCGCATCCCGGCCTGGTTCGACGCCCAAGGCAAGTGCTACGTCGGCCGCAGCGAGGCCGAAGTCCGCGAGAAGAACGGCCTGGGCGCCGACGTGGCCCTGACCCAGGACAGCGACGTGCTGGAGACCTGGTTCTCCTCGCAGCTGTGGCCGTTCTCGACCATGGGCTGGCCCAACGAACAGGCGATGGCCGAGCGCGGCTTCGACCGTTACCTGCCGTCGTCGGTACTGGTCACCGGCTTCGACATCATCTTCTTCTGGGTGGCGCGCATGATCATGGCCACCGACCACTTCACCGGGAAGGTGCCGTTCCGCGACGTCTACATCACCGGCCTGATCCGCGACGCCCAGGGCCAGAAGATGTCCAAGTCCAAGGGCAACGTCCTGGACCCGCTGGACATCATCGACGGCATCTCGCTGGAGGACCTGGTCGCCAAGCGCACCCGCGGCCTGATGCAGCCCAAGCTGGCGGAGAAGATCGAGAAGGCCACGCGCAAGGAATTCCCCGAGGGCATCGCCGCCCACGGCGCCGACGCGCTGCGCTTCACCATCGCCGCGCTGGCCGGCCACGGCCGCGACATCAAGTTCGACCTTGGCCGCGCCGAGGGTTACAAGAACTTCTGCAACAAGCTGTGGAACGCCACCCGCTTCGTGCTGATGAACACCGACGGCGCCAGCTTCGACGGCGCGCCGCAGCCGGTGACCGATGCCGAGAAGTGGATCCTGTCGCGCCTGGCCGCGGTCACCGCCGAGGCCCGCGCGCAGTTCGCCGCCTACCGCTTCGACCTGCTGGCGCAGGCGCTGTACGAGTTCGCCTGGAACGAGTTCTGCGACTGGTTCGTCGAGCTGGCCAAGCCGGCGCTCGGCGGCGATGACGCCGCCGCCGCAGCCAGCACCCGCCACACCCTGCTGTACGTGCTGGAGTCGCTGCTGCGCCTGCTGCACCCGCTGGTGCCGTTCGTGACCGAGGAGCTGTGGCGCCAGGTCGCCCCGCGCCTGGGCATCACCGAGACCACCGTCTCGCTGCGCCCCTACCCGGCCGAGGCCGACTTCGCCGGGCAGGACTACGCCGCCGCCGAGGCCGACATCGAATGGCTCAAGGCCATGGTCTCCGGCCTGCGCCGCGTGCGCAGCGAGCTGGGCGTGTCGCCGGGCAAGCCGGTGCGCCTGCTGCTGGCCGACGGCGTCGATGCCGACCGCGCGCGCGTGGCCCGCTTCGAGTCGCAGCTGCGCTTCCTGCTGCGCCTGGAATCGGTCCAGTGGCTGGACGGCGCCGCCCCCCCCGCCTCGGCCGCGGCCGTGGTCGGCGAGCTGAAGCTGCTGGTGCCGCTGGAGGGCCTGGTCGACCTCGACGCCGAGCGCGCCCGCCTGGACAAGGAAATCGCGCGCATCGCCAGCGAGAAGGAAAAGAGCGAGGCCAAGCTGGCGAAGTTCAGCGACAAGGTGCCGCCGGCGGTGGTCGAGCAGGAGCGCCAGCGCCTGGCCGACTGGACCACCAAGCTCGCCGCGCTCACCGAGCAGCGCGCGCGGCTTTGAGGACAGCGGGGCGACCAGTGGCCGCCCCGTTTGCTTCCCGGCCCCGGGAACCTGCCCCCGCGCGGGGCGGCATGCTTGCGTGCCACGGCATGCCCGTGCCACATCCCGTTGGCGTGATGTCTCCCGGATGCGCTGCGCTTGCCGGGGTTACGCGGCCTCCGCAGGGCGGGGAGACAGGAACGGGCGCCGCGCAGTCAGAGCGGCGGCATCCGGTCGATGTCGCCGGAGACCAGCTCCATCGCCATCACCAGCGCGTCTTCGCGGCCGCTGTACGCGGGGTAGTAACGCGGACGGCGGCCGATCTCGTTGAAGCCCTCGCTCAGGTACAGAGCGATGGCAGGCGGATTCGACGGGCGCACCTCGAGGAATACCCGGTGCGCGCCGCGGTCGCGCGCCGTCTTCAGCAGGGCCCGCAGCAGGTAACGCCCGAGGCCGCGCGACTGTCGCTCCGGCGCGGTGCACAGGTTCAGCACGTGCGCCTCGTCGGCGGCGATGCTCATCACCCCGTAGCCGGCCGGCTGGTCGTCCTGCAGCGCCAGCAGGGCCGGGTAACCGGCCAGCAGGCAGTCACGGAAGATGCCGCGGCTCCACGGGAACGGATAGGCCCGCTTCTCGATCGCCATCACCGCGTCCAGGTCGCCCTCGCGCATGGCCCGCAGCCGCCAGTGCGGCCGCGCGGTCTCGCGGTAGGCGGCGATGCTCACGCCGGCCTCCGCAGCGCGCGCAGCAGTGGCCACAGCTGGCGCTTGGCGGCCGGATCGGCACGCAGCCGCTCGCCGGGCCACTCGGCCAGCAGGGCCTGCACGCGCGGATCGGTCGGAGCCAGGCCCGAGGCACGCAGCACCGCCAGCTCCAGCCGGTCCGGCAGGCCCGCGGGCCGGCGCATGGCGCCGTGACGCCCCGCAACCGTGGGCGCCGGGGTCGCGCCCCCCGCCGCGGGTTCGGATGCGACCGGGGCACGCCGGCGCGGCGGAGCGATATCGCGGTCGGCCGGCGCGACCTGGCGCACCTGCGGCGGGGCCGCCTGCGCGACTTCGTCCGCGCCCGGGGCCGGCGCGGCCAGTTCCTCTTCGGCCCCGGCCACCCGCAGCACGCTGCAGCCCAGCGCCTGCAGCCAGTAGCGCTGGCGCGGACTCCAGGGACTGCCGACCGTGGCCTGCATGGTCAGGCCGCCTCCTGCGACGGCCGCAAGCGCAGCCAGGCCCACATGAGCGGCCCGGACAGTGCATACAGGACGCCCACCGCCAGCAGCGCGCGCGGCAGGTCGATCACCAGTATCGCGATCACCACCGGCACCACCAGCAGCACCGCGAAGGGCACCCGGTCGGCACGCATTCCGCCCTCGCCGCTGCCCTTGAAACTCCAGTAGCGGATCTGGCTGACCATCAGCAGGGCCGCGCACAGGGTCACGCCCAGGGCCACGTAGCGCAGCTCCTCGCCGCTCCAGCCCAGCTCGCCATCGGCGAAGGCCCAGACGAAGGACATCATCAGCCCGGCCGCGGCCGGGCTGGCCAGGCCGATGAAGAAGCGCTTGTCGACCACGCCGACCTGGGTGTTGAAACGGGCCAGGCGCAGCGCCGCGCAGGCCGCGTAGAGGAAGGCGATGGCCCAGCCGACGCGGCCGGCGATGCCGCCGTCGAACTTCAGCGAGGACAGCGACCAGTGGTACATCACCAGCGCCGGGGCCAGGCCGAAGCTGACCAGGTCGGCCAGCGAGTCGTATTGGACGCCGAAGGCGCTGCTGGTACCGGTCAGGCGCGCCACCCGGCCATCGATGCCGTCGGCGATCGCCGCCACGAACACGGCGATGGCCGCCGCGGTGAACTGGCTGTTGGCCGCCGCAATGATGGCGTAGAAACCCGCGAACAGGCCGCAGGTCGTGAACAGGTTGGGCAGCAGGTAGATGCCGCGGGAACGCGGCGGTGGGCGGTCGAGATCCATGACGCCAGTGTACGGGGCGACCGGCCGGCTGCGAACAGGTCGCTTGCCCTCTGCCCCTCCGGATGCTGCAATCGGGGCCTTCACGACCGTATGGAGCCTTCCCGATGCGCCTGTCGACCCGCACCTGCCTGCTGTTCATGGCCGCCACCCTGGCCAGCGGCGGCGCCCTGGCCGCCAACGTCTACAAGTGGAAGGATGCCAACGGCGTCACCCACTCCTCGGACAAGCCGCCGGCAGGCCAGCCCTACGAGGTCCGCCGGGTCGACGGCCAGTACGCGGCGGAAATCCCCGGGGACGAGCCGGCCGCGGAGAGCGCGGCCTGCGCCAGCGCGCGCCGCAGCCTGTCGGCCTTCGAGGACGCCCGCCCGGTGCAGGTGGACACCGATGGCGACGGCAAGCCGGACCGCACCCTGTCGGACGAGGAGCGCCAGTCGCACCGTGGCGTGGCCGAGGCGGCGGTCAAGGCCAACTGCCCGGCAGCCTGAGCCGCCCGCGCCGCCCGCGCCTGGCGGCGCTGCATGACCGGTCCCCCGCCCCTGGCGGGGGATTTTTTTGCCGCCAGCGACCGGGATCAGGCCAGGCCCGGCCAGGCGGCAGGGTGGTACAGGCCGGCCAGGGCCAGGATCAGCAGCGGGCCGAGCCGGGTGTAGCCGATGTGCCGCGCCAGATAATCGTCCCCGCCCTTCCCTGAAAAATACGGTTTCCTTTCCACCGCTCCCCCTCCGGCCCGGCCCGGGGCGGTCAGCCCTTTCCTCCACGCGGCGGACAAGCCTCCAGATGACCAGCTCCGGAAGGGCGAGACGCCCCCGGGAAGCCGGCGCCGCGCGCCGGGCCAGCGCTGGCCCCCGCCACATCCCCCTCTGGCAGGCGCCGGGAGCGCAGCGGCAGGCCGGCCCGCGACCCGCCTGGGCCCCGGTGCTGGCAGAATGTCGGGTTTCCGCACCTTTCCCGGCATTCCGATGCGCCTCTCCCGCTTCCACCTGCATACCACCAAGGAAACCCCGGCCGACGCCGAACTGGTCAGCCACAAGCTGATGCTGCGCGCCGGCATGATCCGCAAGCTTGCCGCCGGCCTGTACACCTGGACCCCGCTGGGCCTGCGCGTGCTGCGCAAGGTCGAGGCGGTGGTACGCGAGGAAATGGACCGGGCCGGCGCGGTCGAGCTGCAGCTGCCGACCATCCAGCCGCGCGAGCTGTGGGAGGAAACCGGCCGCTGGGAGAAGTTCGGCGGCCAGCTGCTGAAGATCAAGGACCGCAAGGAAGCCGAATACTGCTTCAGTCCGACCGCCGAGGAGGCGATCACCGATTTCGCCCGGCAGGAACTGAGCAGCTACAAGCAGCTGCCGGTGAATTTCTACCAGATCCATACCAAGTTCCGCGACGAGATCCGCCCGCGTTTCGGCGTGATGCGCGCGCGCGAATTCCTGATGAAGGACGCGTATTCGTTCCATGTTTCCGACGAGGACCTGGCGCGCGAATACGAGAACATGAAGGCCGCCTACATCCGCATCTTCAGCCGCCTCGGCCTGGAGTTCCGCGCGGTGCAGGCCGATTCCGGCGCCATCGGCGGCGACGCCTCCCAGGAATTCCACGTGCTGGCCGATTCGGGCGAGGATGCGCTGGCCTTCTCCACCGCATCCGACTACGCGGCCAACGTGGAAACCGCACAGGCCGCCGCCCCGGGCCCGCGCCCGGCCGCGACCGAAACCCTGCGCAAGGTGGAAACCCCGGTGCAGAAAACCTGCGAGGACGTTGCTGCCCTGCTGGGAATCCCGCTGCAGCGCACCGTCAAATCCGTGGCGGTGGTCGGGGAAGGCGGCGATTTTGTCCTGGCCCTGGTGCGCGGCGACCATTCCGTAAACGAAATCAAGCTCGCCAAGGTTGACGGACTGGGTGAATATCGCCCGGCCAACGAGAGCGAAATCCTCGAGCATCTCGGCAGCGAGCCCGGTTTCCTCGGCCCGGTGGGCCCGAAAAAGGCCATCCGCGTGGTCGCCGACCGCGAGGTCGCCGCCATGGCCGATTTTGTCGTCGGCGCCAACGAGGCCGGTTTCCACCTGGCGGGCGTGAACTGGGGGCGCGACCTGCCGGAGGCGGACGTAGTGGCCGATATCCGCAACGTGGTGGCCGGCGACCGCGCCGCCGATGGCGGCGAGATCCGCTTGGCGCGCGGCATCGAGGTCGGCCATGTTTTCCAGCTGGGCCGCAAGTATTCGCAGGCCATGGGTTTCACCGTGCTGGACGAGAACGGCAAGGCCGCGGTGCCGGCGATGGGCTGCTACGGCATCGGCGTGTCGCGCATCGTCGCCGCGGCGATCGAGCAGAACCACGACGAGGCCGGCATCGTCTGGCCGGTGCCGATGGCGCCGTGGACCGTGGCCATCTGCGTCATCAACCCGAAGAAAGATACGCAGGTTGACCAGGCGGCCGAGGCGCTGCTCGCAGAATTGCGTGACGCCGGTATCGACGCGGTGCTCGACGACCGCGGCCTGCGCCCGGGCCCGATGTTCGCCGACATGGAACTGATCGGCATCCCCCACCGCGTGGTGGTTTCTTCACGCGGACTGGAATCGGGAACGTTCGAATACCGCGCGCGCAGCGGCGGCGAGGCCGAAGCCCTGGACCGCGCGCAGCTGCTGGAGCGCCTGCGCGCCTGACGACGGTTTTCTGACGCCGGAAAACGGGGCCCGATTATCCAAAGGATAATCGGGCCTTTTTTACGCCCTATTCATTGCCCGGGATATATCCATGGATTATCCTGCAGCCGCATTGCCACGGACGGGCGTTTTTCCCTCGATTGTCCGGAGAACCTGATGTCGATCGATCTGAGCACGCTGTCCCCGCGGGAACTGGGTTCCCTCATCGCCACGGCCAAGAAGCGCCAGGCCCAGCTGTCCAAGCGCGCCCCGCTGGCCAAGGTCCGCGCCAAGCTGGTCAAACTGGCCCGCGCCGAGGGCTACACCATCGAGGAGCTCTTCGGCGCGTCCGGTGGCACCCGCGGCGCCGCCGCGCCCGCCCGCGCCCGCAAGCTGGGCAAGGTGCCGCCGAAGTACCGCAACCCCGAGAACCCGAAGGAAACCTGGACCGGCCGCGGCAAGCAGCCGCGCTGGCTGGCGGCCTATACCGCCAAGGGCCGCGACCTGGCCGAGTTCCTGATCCCGGGCGTCGCCGCCCCCACCCCGGCCAAGCCCGCCAAGGGCGCGCGCAAGCGGGTGGTGAAGAAGGCCCGCGGCAAGTAACCGCAGCAAATGAAAACGCCGGCCCCGGGCCGGCGTTTTCATTCATGCCGCGTCCGGGAACCCCCCCGGGACTCACAGGCTCTTGCGCGCCGGCAGCAGCAGGTTGCCGAACAGCAGGCCCGCCACCAGGGCCACGACGATATTGAGCACCAGCAGCAGGGCGCTCTGGCCGGCGTCCACGTCCTGCTCCTGGACCATGGTCAGCAGGCCGCGCAGGCTGGCGCTGCCGGGCACCAGCATGATGATGCCGGGCAGGCGGATCAGCGCACCGGGCCGCTGCGCCCAGCGGCCGAAGCCGTTGCCGGCAGCGGTCAGCACCAGGGCCGACAGGAAGATCCCCACGGGGCTGCCCCAGGTATGGCCGGCATAGCGCGCGATCAGGTAGCCGGTGATCGCCGCGCCCATCACCCATGGGTAGTCGCGCGCGCTGGCCTTGAACAGCACCGCGAAGGCGAACGACGCCACCACCATCGACAGCCATTCCACCGCCTCCGGCTGCGGCCGCAGCGCGCGCACCTGCGGCTCCAGGCCCAGCACGTCCAGCAGGGTCACCGCGACCACCGCGCCCACCGTCAGCTTCAGCACGGTGGTCAGGGCGCCGGCGAAGCGCACCGTGCCGGAGACCCAGTGCTGGCTGGAAAGCTCGTTCATGGCATTGGTGATCGCCATACCAGGCAGCAGCGCCACGAGCGAGGCGATGACGACGGTATTGAGGTTCAGCGGCGCCACCAGGGCGGCGACCAGGCTGACCACCGCGCCGGCCGCCAGGGCCGACAGCGCCTCGCCGGCCTCCTTCATCGCCGGCCGCCGGCCGCTGTACTGGTCGAGCAGGCCGATCAGCACGCCGGTGAACGCCGCCACGAGGATGTCCAGCCACGGCAGTCGCCACAGTCCGGCCACGCCCGCGGCGGCCAGGCCGAAGCCGGCCACCTGCACCAGGCTGGCCAGCCGCGTCGGAGGCCAGTCGAGCACGCGCAGGGCGGTATGGCCCTGGGCGATGGTCAGCCGCCCGCTGGCCACCGCTTCGGCCACGCGGTCGGCCTCGCACAGCTTGTGCAGGTCGTTCTCGCCGGGGGGAAGGCGGATCACCCGGGTGGTGTCGGTGCTGCCCAGCGGCTTGCCGGGGTCGCTGAAGCTGAGGATCAGGCCGGTCGGGTTGGACCAGGCCTCGCACTCCAGGTCCAGCCGCTGCGACAGCGCGGTGATCGCGGCCTCCAGGCGCTGCGCGGTGGTGCCGTAGCGGTGCAGGCGCTCGGCCATCTCCGCGACGAAGGCGATGCGCTGGGGATAGCTGGCCTGGGGCCGGGAAGGGATGTTCGACATCGTCCTAGTATCGCGCGGCGCCCGGCGCAGCAAACACCTGCTTGCCTGTATGCTGCGGCCGGACTATGGACCCGACCTCCCCGAATCCCCCCGGCTGGACCCCGGCCCCCGGCTCCGCACAGGAGGTCCGCCTGGAGGGCGACTGGATCCTCGACCACGCCATGGAGATCGCCGCGCGCCTGCGCGAGATCCCGGAGGGCGTGGCCGCGGTGGACGCATCGGGGGTCCGGCGGATCGATTCGGCCGGGGTGATGCTGCTTGCCCGCTTCGCG
Organism: Pseudoxanthomonas suwonensis; assembly: GCF_010093235.1. Classification (GTDB taxonomy): domain Bacteria; phylum Pseudomonadota; class Gammaproteobacteria; order Xanthomonadales; family Xanthomonadaceae; genus Pseudoxanthomonas; species Pseudoxanthomonas suwonensis. The sequence continues at coordinate 45,938 of NZ_PDWP01000004.1, forward strand.
CGCCAGCGGTCGCTGGCGGTGGACGCGCTGCGCTTCAGCGACCGCCACCCCGCCCTGGTCCAGGGGATCGACGACGTGGCCGACGACCGCCCCGCGCGGCGGCGCGACTATGGCTTCGCCGCGGCCCTGGAGCGGCTGGGCCGCGCCACCCACGCGGTGGGCCGGGACATCGTCGAGCTGCTGGGCTTCACCGGCGAGACCCGGGTCAAGCTGCTGCGCCTGCTGCGGCAGCCGCGCCGCTTCCGCATGACCGCCACGGTGGCGCACATGGAGCAGGTGGGCCTGGATGCGGTGCCCCTGGTGGCCTTGCTCGCCTACCTGGTCGGCGCGGTGATCGCGTTCCTGGGCTCGACCATCCTGGCCGACTTCGGCGCCGAGATCTTCGTGGTCGAGCTGGTGTCGATCGCCTTCCTGCGCGAATTCGCGGTGTTGCTGACGGCGATCGTGCTGGCCGGCCGTACCGCCTCGGCCTTCACCGCGCAGATCGGCGCGATGAAGGCACGCGAGGAGATCGACGCGATCCGCACCCTGGGCCTGGACCCGATCGACCTGCTGGTGATCCCGCGCCTGCTCGCCCTGCTGGTGATGCTGCCGCTGCTGACCTTCGTGGCGATGATGGCCGGCCTGGCCGGCGGCGTGACCGTGGGCGCGTTCGACCTGGAGATCCCGCCACAGATGTACCTGGCGCGCATGCACGAGACCCTGCAGCTGCGGCATTTCCTGGTCGGCCTGTCCAAGGCCCCGGTGTTCGCCATGGTGATCGGCCTGATCGGCTGCCTGGAAGGCATGCGCGTGAAGGGCACGGCGCAGTCGGTCGGCGAGCGCACGACCTCCAGCGTGGTCCAGGCCATTTCGCTGGTGATCATCATCGATGCGCTGGCGGCACTGTGGTTCATGAATATGGGTTGGTAAGAGCCGGGATTGGTGATTCGACGAACGTGATTGGTGATTCGTGATTGGTAATTCGCAGAAGCCAGAAGCAGGCAGCCGGGACTCCGGAGAGGACGCTTTTGCTTTGACGAATCACGAATCACGAATCACCGCTTCCAACGGACGAACGTCCGGTAATCCCGAGCCCGCGGACGGTGGGGGCGGCGAAGCCGCCATTACGGTCCGCGGGCTGGTCAACCGCTTTGGCAACCAGACCGTCCACGACGGGCTCGACCTGGACGTGCGGCGCGGCGAGATCCTGGGCGTGGTCGGCGGCTCGGGTACTGGCAAGTCGGTGCTGATGCGCAGCATCCTCGGGCTGCAGCGCCCCGTCGACGGGCGCATCGAGGTGCTGGGCGCGGACGCGCGTTCGGACGATCCGCGCCAGCGCCAGCTCATCCAGCGCAACACCGGCGTGCTGTTCCAGGACGGCGCGCTGTTCTCCTCGCTGACCGTGGGCGAGAACGTCGAGGTACCGCTGCGCGAGCACCACCCTGAACTGCCCGAGGCCTGGCGGCGCGAGCTGGCGCTGCTGAAGGTCAAGCTCGCCGGCCTGCCGGCCGACGCCGCCGCCAAGCTGCCGGCGCAGCTGTCCGGCGGCATGCGCAAGCGCGCCGGCCTGGCCCGCGCCCTGGCACTGGACCCGCCGCTGCTGTTCCTGGACGAGCCCACCGCCGGCCTGGACCCGATCGGCGCGGCCGCCTTCGACCACCTGCTGCGCACCCTGCAGGAGGCGCTGGGGCTGACCGTGTTCCTCATCACCCACGACCTGGACACCCTGTACGCTATCTGCGACCGGGTGGCGGTGCTGGCGGACCGCAAGGTCGTGATCAACGCCCCCCTGGACGAGGTCGAGCGCTTCGACCATCCGTGGGTGCAGGAGTACTTCCACGGCCCGCGCGCGCGCGCCGCGCGTGGCCAGCACAACGACGGCGCCCGGCGCCAGGAGGCGGACTGAGATGGAAACCCGCGCCAACTACGTGCTCATCGGCGCCTTCACCATCGTGGTGTCGGTGGCCCTGCTCCTGTTCGGCCTGTGGGCGGGCAAGTACTCGTCCGAGCGCAGCTGGCAGCGCTACATGATCGTGTTCGACGAAGCCGTGACCGGCCTGTCGGTCGGCAGCGTGGTGCAGTACAACGGCATCTCGATCGGCTCGATCGACAAGCTTTCGCTGGACCCGGAAGACCCGCGCCGGGTGGTGGCGATCATCCGCGCCGACGCCAACGTGCCGGTCAAGACCGACACGCGCGCCAAGCTGGCCATCACCAGCCTCACCGGACCGGCGATCATCCAGCTGTCCGGCGGCTCGCCGGGCGCCCCCCTGCTGACCGCGGTCGACACGCGCGACACGCCGCAGATCCAGACCATCCCCTCGGCCCTGCAGAACATCACCGATACCGCCAACCGCATCGTCGAGCGCCTGGACCAGGTGCTCAGCGACCAGAACGTGGCCCACATCGGCCGCACCCTGGAGAACATCGAGCAGATCAGCGCCAGCCTCGCGGCCAAGGACGAGGGCATGCAGGACCTGCTGGCCACCGCGCGCGACGCCGCGCGCAGCCTGGACGTGACCCTGCAGAACACCAACGCCACCGTGCAGCGGGTCGACCAGAACCTCGTGCAGGAACTGCCGGCGATCATCAGCCGCCTGGATTCGACCCTGGCGCGGCTGGATTCGGCCGCCGGGAACGCCGACGCGATCCTTGGCGAGAACCGCGCGGCGATCAACAGCTTCGCCAACGACGGCCTGGCCCAGCTCGGCCCGACCCTGACCGAACTGCGCGGCCTGATCCGCGACCTGCGCCAGATCAGCGACCGCCTCGAGAACAACCCGGCAAGGTTCCTGCTGGGCCGCGACGGAGCCAAGGAGTTCGAACCCAAATGATGCCCGCCCCTGCCGCAAGGCCCGCCACCGCCGCGCGCCTCCTCAGCCTCCTCGTCCTCGGCGCGGCCCTGGCCGGCTGCGCGTTCGGCGGCAAGCGCGGCGACGCGGTGACCATCTACGCACCCGAGGCCACGGCCACGCCGGATCCGTCATGGCCGAAGGTGGACTGGCAGCTGGCCATCGCCCGACCCTCCGCGCCGCGCCTGCTGGATACGCCACGCATCGGCGTGCGCCCGGTGCCCGGCGAACTGCAGGTGTACAAGGGCGCGGCCTGGGCCCAGCCGCCGACGGACATGCTCGAGGCCTCGGTGCTGCGGGTACTGGAGGACTCCGGGAAGATCGATGCGGTCGGCCGCCTGGCCACCGGCCTGCGCGCCAACTACCGCCTGGCCCTGGACATCCGCCACTTCGAGGCCGACTACCGTGGCGGCGAACACCCGGTCGCGGTCATCGAGGTGGCCGCCAAGCTGATGCACAACATCGACCAGCGCGTGGTCGCCAGCCGCAGCTTCGCCCGCGCGCAGCCCGCTTCGGCCGCCAGCACCGCCAGCGTCGCCGCCGCCTTCGACCAGGCCCTGGCCGGGCTCAGTCGCGAGATCGCCGGCTGGACCCTGGCCGAAGGCCAGGCCGATGCGCAGCGGCGCGCCGCGCCCTGAGTCCCGGCGTCACGGCCGCGCCGCGATCTGCCTGAAGGTCAGGTTGATGCGCGCGCCCACCGGGCGCGCGGTCCGCGGCAGGGCGTGCTTCCAGTAGCGCTGGGGGCTGCCCCCCATCAGCAGCAGGCTGCCCGGCCCGAGCTCCAGCGCCAGCTTCCGCGCCGGATCGTCGCGCCGGCGCAGGACGAAGCGGCGGACCGCGCCCAGGCTCAGCGAGGCGATCAGCGGCTCCGGGCCCAGCTCCGGTTCGTCATCGCTGTGCCAGCCCATCGCATCGCGGCCATCGCGATAGAGGTTGGCCAGCACGCTGTTGAAAGGTGCACCCAGTTCCTGCTGCAGGCGTTCGCGCAGCGCCGCCAGTCCGCTGGTCCAGGGACGGGGCACGAACGAGCTGCTGGAATAGCGGTAGACCGCATCCGGGTCGCCGATCCAGCAGCTCAGGCGTGGCGAGTCGACCTCGCGGCCGAAGATGCGGATCCGGTGCACCTCCCAGGGCAGCTCCTGCAGCAGGTGCTGCATGAGGTCACCGGCCCGGGCCACCGACAGCCAGCCGCAGGCCAGTTCGAGGCGGGCATCAGGGAGGTCGAAGCGCTGCCATTCCATCGCCGCAACGCTAGCAGGCCGGCCGCCGCCGCGCGCGAGATTTGCCCCGCCGTCCGCGAAACCCGAGAATGCCGGGCCAGCCAGAACAGCCAGCCGGAGCCGTGATGACGGAAAGCACCGCCCCCATGCCCACGCCAGAGGTGGAACGCGACGTGATGGAGTACGACGTCGTCACCGTCGGCGCCGGCCCGTCCGGCCTGGCGTTCGCCATCCGCCTCAAGCAGCTCAATCCGGAGCTGTCGGTGTGCGTGATCGAGAAGGCCAGCACGGTCGGCGCCCACATCCTTTCCGGCGCGGTGATCGAGCCGGGCCCGCTGGACGCGCTGCTGCCAGGCTGGCGCGACAACCCGCCGCCGGTCTGCGTCCCCGCCACCGAGGACGAGTTCTGGCTGCTGACGAAGGATGGCGGCACGAAACTGCCCGTCGTGCCGCCGGGCATGCGCAACCACGGCAACTTCATCGTCTCCCTGGGCGCGATGTGCGCCTGGCTGGCGCCTCAGGCCGAGGCCCTGGGCGTGGAGATCTACGCCGGCTTCGCCGCCGCCGAGACCCTGCATGCCGAGGACGGCACCGTGCTGGGCGTGCGCATCGGAGACATGGGCGTGGCCAAGGACGGGTCGCACAAGCCCGGCTACACCCCCGGCATCGACATCCGCGCCAGGGTCACGGTGCTGGCCGAGGGTGCGCGCGGCCACCTGACCAAGCGCCTGGTCAAGCGTTTCGGCCTGGACGCGGACAGCGACCCGCAGAGCTACTCGATCGGCATCAAGGAGCTGTGGCAGCTGCCGGAAGGCCGCACCAGCCCTGGCAGGATCGTGCACAGCTTCGGCTGGCCGGCGGACAACAACACCTACGGCGGCAGCTTCCTCTACCACCTGGAGAACAACCAGGTGGCGATCGGCTACGTCAGCGGCCTGGACTACAGGGATCCGGAGTACAAGCCGTGGGAGGCCTTCCAGCAGTGGAAGAACCACCCGCACGTCAAGCCGCTGCTGGAAGGCGGCAGCATCCTGTCGGCCGGCGCCCGTGCCATCGTCACCGGCGGCTACCAGGCCCTGCCGAAGGTCGAAATGCCCGGCGCGCTGCTGATCGGCGACACCGCCGGCCTGCTCAACGTGCCCAAGGTCAAGGGCACCCACCAGGCGATCCGCAGCGGCATGCTGGCAGCCGAGCACCTGGCCGCCAGCGGCCTGGACCCGGCCGGGTTCGACGCCAGGCTGCGCACCTCCGAGGCGGTGGCCGAGCTGAGGAAGGTGCGCAACATCAAGCCCGGCTTCAAGAAGGGCCTGTGGCTGGGCATGGCCAACGCGGCCTGGGAGACCGTCACCGGCGGCGCCTCGCCGTGGACGCTCAAGGGCTCGGCGGACTGGTGCACGCTGGACAGGCTGGGCGAGCACGAGCAGCCCAAGCGCGACTACGTGGAGCGCACCCTGCCCCCGCGCGACCGCCTGCAGGGCGTCTACTACGCGGCCACCGAGCACGACGAGGACCAGCCGGTGCACCTGAAGGTGGCCGACACCTCGATCTGCGTGGAGCGATGCACGGTCGAATACGGCAATCCCTGCACCCGCTTCTGCCCCGCCGGCGTGTACGAGATGGTGGAAGACGAGGCCGGAAGGCGGCTGCAGATCAACGCCGCCAACTGCGTGCACTGCAAGACCTGCGACATCAAGGATCCGTACGAGATCATCACCTGGGTCACGCCCGAGGGCGGTTCCGGTCCCAATTACCAGAACCTGTAATCCCGACAACGAAGAAGGCCGGCGGATCCGCCGGCCTTCTTCGTTATCCGCCGCGTGCGTCTCAGGCGAGGATCGGCACGCCGGTCTTGCCGCGCAATTCGTCGATGCCCACGCCCGGTGCGGCCTCGACCAGCTTCAGGCCTTCGGCAGTGACGTCGAACACCCCCAGGTCGGTGATGATGCGGTGGACCACGCCCACGCCGGTCAGCGGCAGGGTGCACTCGGGCAGGATCTTGTGCTCGCCGTTCTTCGCGGTGTGCTCCATCAGCACCACCACGCGCTTCACCCCGGCCACCAGGTCCATGGCCCCGCCCATGCCCTTGACCATCTTGCCCGGCACCATCCAGTTGGCCAGGTCGCCCTTGTCGGTGACCTGCATGGCGCCGAGGATGGCCAGGTCGATATGGCCGCCGCGGATCATGGCGAAGGAATCGTGGCTTCCGAAGTAGCTGGCGCCCGGGCGCGCGGTCACGGTCTGCTTGCCGGCGTTGATCAGGTCGGGGTCGACCTCGTCCTCGGTCGGGAACGGGCCAATGCCCAGCAGGCCGTTCTCCGACTGCAGCCACACGTCCACGCCCTCGGGGATGTGGTTGGCGACCAGGGTCGGCAGGCCGATGCCGAGGTTCACGTAGGCGCCGTCGGTCAGCTCGCGGGCGGCGCGGGCGGCCATTTCGTCACGGGTCCAGGCCATCACTTGTTCTCCTGGCGCACGGTGCGCTGTTCGATCCGCTTCTCCGGCGTGGGGTTGTGGACGATGCGATCGACGTAGATGCCCGGCAGGTGGACCTGGTCCGGGTCGATCGCGCCGACCTCGACGATCTCCTCGACCTCGGCCACGCAGACCTTGCCGGCCATGGCGCAGGCCGGATTGAAGTTGCGCGCGGTCTTGCGGAACACCAGGTTGCCGGCCGCGTCGGCCTTCCACGCCTTGACCAGGGCCACGTCGGCCACCAGCGCGGTCTCCAGCACGTAGTGCTTGCCGTTGAACTCGCGGGTCTCCTTGCCCTCGGCCACCACGGTGCCGTAGCCGGTGGCGGTGTAGAACGCCGGGATGCCTGCGCCGCCGGCACGCAGCCGCTCGGCCAGGGTGCCCTGCGGGTTGAACTCCAGCTCCAGCTCGCCGGACAGGAACTGGCGCTCGAATTCCTTGTTCTCGCCCACGTAGGACGAAATCATCTTGCGGATCTGGCGGGTCTCCAGCAGCAGGCCCAGGCCGAAGCCGTCCACGCCCGCGTTGTTGGAGATCACGGTCAGGTCCTTCACGCCCGAGTCGCGCAGGGCGGCGATCAGCGCCTCGGGAATGCCGCACAGGCCGAAGCCGCCGACTGCCAGCGTCTGCCCGTCGGCCACCAGGTCGGCCAGCGCGGCGTGCGCGTCGGCCACGACCTTGCTGCGGGATGTCCGGTTGCCCATCTGTGTCCTCGCCAATGTCGGGATGGGGCCATTCTAGTGGGTCCGCGCGGCCTTTCGGCCGCCCTTCGCGCCGGTGCCGACGCCGGCACGGTTAGAATCTGGAACCCCCCGTCCCCCAAAGGAATGACCATGACGCTCCCCGCTTTCAAGGCTTACGACATCCGTGGCCGCGTGCCGGACGAACTGGACGAGGAACTGGCGCGCCGGATTGGCGCCGCCCTGGCCGACCAGCTGCGCCCCGGGGCGGTGGTGCTCGGGCACGACGTGCGCCTGAGCAGCCCCGCGCTGCAGGCCGCCCTGTCGGACGGGCTGCGCGGCAAGGGCCGCGAGGTCATCGACATCGGCCTGTGCGGCACCGAGGAGGTGTACTTCCAGGTCGACCACCTGGACGCGGCCGGCGGCGTGATGGTCACCGCCAGCCACAATCCGATGGACTACAACGGCATGAAGCTGGTGCGCGAGAACGCCCGGCCGATCTCGTCCGACACCGGCCTGTTCGCGATCGCCGACGCCGCCGAGGCCGATACCGCCCCGCCCGCGCCCCCGGCTGCCGGCGAGCGCGCGCTGACCGACAAGACCGCCTACATCCAGCACCTGCTGGGCTACGTGGACGTGCCCGCACTCAGGCCGCTGAAGCTGGTGGTCAACGCCGGCAACGGCGGCGCCGGCGCGATCATCGACCTGCTGGCCCCGCACCTGCCGCTGCAGTTCGTGCGCATCAACCACGAACCGGACGGCAGCTTCCCCAACGGCATCCCCATCCCGCTGCTGCCGGAGAACCGCCAGGCTACCATCGACGCGGTGCGCGAGCACGGCGCCGACTTCGGCATCGCCTGGGACGGCGACTTCGACCGCTGCTTCTTCTTCGACGAGCAGGGCCGCTTCATCGAGGGCTACTACCTGGTCGGCCTGCTGGCCCAGGCGATCCTGGCCAAGCACCCCGGCGGCAAGGTCGTGCACGACCCGCGCCTGGTCTGGAACACCGTCGAGCAGGTGCAGGAAGCCGGCGGCGTACCGGTGCTGTGCAAGAGCGGCCACGCCTTCATCAAGGAGAAGATGCGCGCCGAGGACTGCGTGTATGGCGGCGAGATGAGCGCGCACCACTATTTCCGCGAGTTCGCCTATGCCGACTCGGGCATGATCCCCTGGCTGCTGATCGCCAGCCTGGTCTCCACCAGCGGCCGCAGCCTGGGCGACCTGGTCGAGGCCCGCGTGCGCAAGTTCCCGTGCAGCGGCGAGATCAACTTCCGCGTCGCCGACGCCAAGGCCGCCGTGGCGCGGGTGATGGACCACTTCGCCGCGCAGTCGCCGGCGCTGGACCACACCGATGGCATCAGCGCCGACTTCGGCGACTGGCGCTTCAACCTGCGCAGTTCCAACACCGAGCCCCTGCTGCGCCTGAACGTGGAGGCGCGCGGCGACGAAGCGCTCCTGCGCGCGCGCACCGAGGAAATCTCGCGCCTGCTTTCCGCCTGAACCTGGAACCCATGAACGATCTGCTCCCTGTCCTGTTGTCCGGCGGCTCCGGTACGCGGCTGTGGCCGCTGTCCCGCGAGTCCTATCCCAAGCAGTTCCTGCCGCTGCACGGGGAGCTGACCATGCTCCAGGAGACCTGGCAGCGGGTGGCCCCCCTGGCTCCCCGCCGGCCGCTGGTGGTGGCCAACGAGTCGCACCGGTTCGTCGCCGCCGAGCAGCTGCACCAGGTCGGCGCCGACCCGCAGGCGGTCCTGCTGGGGCCGGCCGGACGCAACACCGCCCCGGCCATCGCCGTGGCCGCGCTGGAAGCGGGCGCCAGCGGCGACGACCCGGTGCTGCTGGTGCTGCCTTCGGACCACGTGGTGCGCGACGCGGCGGCCTTCCGCCAGGCGGTCGCCGCGGCCCTGCCCGCTGCCGGGGCCGGCCGCCTGGTCACCTGCGGCATCGTGCCCACCGGGCCGGAGACCGGCTACGGCTACATCCGCGCGGCTGCCGGCGAAGGCGTGCGTGCGGTCGAACAGTTCGTGGAGAAGCCCGACCTGGCCACGGCCGAAGGCTACGTCGCCTCCGGCGACTATTTCTGGAACAGCGGCATGTTCCTGTTCCGCGCCTCGCGCTACCTGGCCGAGCTGGAGCGGTTCAATCCCGCGATGCTGGCCGCGGTGCGCAAGGCCTGGTCAGGTGCCCGCCGCGACGCGGACTTCGTGCGCCTGGACGCGGCCGCCTTCGCCGAGGTGCCCTCGGATTCCATCGACTATGCGGTGATGGAGAAGACCAGCGATGCTTCGCTGGTGCCGCTGGATGCGGGCTGGAACGACGTGGGTTCGTGGACCGCGCTGCGCGAGGTGTCCGAACGCGACGCCGATGGCAACGCCCACCACGGCGACGTGATCGCGATCGACTGCCGCAACACGTACGCCTATGGCGAGCGCCTGATCGCCCTGGTCGGGCTGGACGACGTGGTGGTGGTGGACACCGCCGACGCCCTGCTGGTCGGCCGCGGCGACCGCATGCAGGAGGTCAAGGAGGTCGTCGCCCGGATCCGCCAGGCCAACCGGCCGGAAGCGACCTGGCACCGCAAGGTCTACCGTCCCTGGGGCGCCTACGACTCGATCGACAGCGGCCAGCGCTTCCAGGTCAAGCGCATCACGGTAAAGCCGAGCGCCAGCCTCAGCCTGCAGATGCACCACCACCGCGCCGAGCACTGGGTGGTGGTCAGCGGCACGGCCGAGGTCACCCGCGGGGACGAGGTGACCCTGCTGACCGAGAACCAGAGCACCTACATCCCGCTGGGGGTGACCCACCGCCTGCGCAATCCCGGCAAGCTGCCTCTGGAGCTGATCGAGGTCCAGTCCGGCAGCTACCTGGGCGAGGACGACATCGTCCGCTTCGAGGACACCTACGGCCGCACCTGAGCGGCCGCAGGCCGGCTCAAAAAGGCTGTGCGCAGTGCCAGTCCCAAGCGCTGCGGATGATGTCGCGCAGATCGGTCCAGGCGGGAGTCCACCCCAACTCCCGCCTCGCCCGGTCGCTTGACGCAACGAGTACCGCAGGATCGCCGGGACGGCGCTGCTCCACCGTGTAGGGAATCGAGCGGCCAGCGACCTCGCCTGCCGCCGCGATCACCTCACGGACCGAAAAACCCTGCCCGTTTCCGAGGTTGAACGCGTGAGCGCCCGGGTGGGATTCCATATACCCCAGCGCCAGTGCATGGGCCTGGGCCAGATCCTGTACATGCACATAGTCGCGCACGCAAGTTCCATCAGGCGTCGGGTAGTCGTCGCCGAAGACTTTCAACGCCGGCCCCTTGCCCAGCGCCGCCTTGAGCACATTGGGGATGAGGTGTGTCTCGCAGGCATGGGCCTCGCCGATGCCATGCTCCGGCAGGGCACCCGCGGCGTTGAAGTAACGCAGGGCGGTCGAGCGCAGGCCGTAGGCTGATGCCGCATCGACAAGAATGCGCTCCACCATCAACTTGGATGCCCCGTAGGGATTGATCGGCACCTTGGGATGTTCTTCGTCGATCAGGTCGCTTACCGGATTGCCGAATACCGCCGCCGTCGACGAGAACACCAGGCGCTGCACGTCATGGCGCCGCATCACTTCCAACAGGTTGAGAGTGCCCGCAACATTGTTGCGGTAGTAGGCATAGGGGTCACGCACGGATTCGCCGACCAGCGAGAACGCGCAAAAATGCATTACCGCATCGAAGTGACGTCCCAGGAAGACCCTGTCGAGCGAACTTGGGTCCAGCAGATCCGCTTCGACCAGCTCACCCCAGCGCACGGCCTCACGATGGCCAGTGGACAAGTTGTCCAAAACAGTGACCCGATGTCCCTGCGCGGACAGCCATTGCGCCATGTGGCTGCCGATGTAACCGGCGCCACCACAAATCAGTAGATGCATCATTTTGCCTCGGGAAAGAAACGACTATGCGGCCAGGCTCCCGACCACTCTCCGCAATGCTTGGCGCCATTGCGGCAGGTCGACCGCGAAGTCGCGCTCCAGTGCCGCCGTGTCCAGGCAGGAGTATGCCGGACGCCTTGCGGGGGTGGGGAACTCGGCGGTGGTGATCGGATGGACCCTGGGGGCGCGCGGCAGCAGGCCGGCGGCCACGGCCTCGGCGAAGATCGCCTCGGCGAAGCCATGCCAGCTGGTGTGTCCGGCCGCAACCAGGTGCCAGGTACCGCCCACGGCGGCATCGTCCAGCGCCCGGCGCAGCGCCACCGCGGTGACCTCGGCGATCAGCGCTGCCGGGGTTGGCGTGCCGAGCTGGTCGACCACCACCCGCAGCTCGTCGCGCTCGGCGCCCAGGTGCAGCATGGTGCGCAGGAAGTTGTGGCTGTGTGCGGCGTACACCCACGCGGTGCGGAACACCAGGTAGCGGCCGCCGGCGGCGCGGATCGCCTGCTCGCCGGCCAGCTTGCTGGCCCCGTACACGCCCAGCGGCGCGGTCGGATCGTCCTCGCGGTAGGGGCGGCTGCCCTGCCCGTCGAACACGTAGTCGGTGGAGTAATGCACCAGCGGGATGCCGGCGGTGGCGCAGGCCTGGGCCAACACGCCGGGCGCCTCGCCGTTGATGCGGAACGCGGCTTCGGCCTCGGACTCGGCCCTGTCCACCGCGGTATAGGCCGCAGCGTTGATGACCGCGTCGGGCGCGACCTCGCGCACCACTTCGGCCAGGCGCCCAGGGCTATCCAGGTCGGCGGCGATGGCCTGGCCGCCATCGTGCAGGCGACCGTCGCGGGTGGTGGCGACGACCTCGCCCAGCGGCGCCAGGCTGCGGCGCAGCTCGCGCCCCAGCTGGCCGTTGCCGCCCACCAGCAACAGCCGGCTCATGGCGTGTAGACCGGCAGGCGGTCCTCGGCGATCCCGGCCAGGAACGGCGCGCTGCTGTCCTTGGCCGACAGCACCGGCTCGGCGATGGGCCAGTCCACGCCGATGTCGCCATCGTTCCAGCGCACCCCGGCATCGGCCTCCTTCACGTACACGTCGGTGCACAGGTAGCTGAAGATCGCGTGCTCGGACAGCACCGCGAAGCCGTGGGCGAAGCCGTCCGGGATCCAGAACTGGCGCCGGTTCTGCGCACTGAGCACCACCGCTTCCCAGCGGCCGAAGGTCGGCGAGCCGCGGCGGATGTCCACCGCCACGTCGTAGACCTCGCCTTCCAGCACGCTCACCAGCTTGCCCTGCGGCCGCGGCCACTGGTAATGCAGGCCGCGCAGCACGCCGCGGGTGGAGGTGGACACGTTGCTCTGCACGAACCGGGTCGGCAGGCCGTGCTGGGCGAAGCGCTCGGCGTTCCAGGTCTCGAAGAACACGCCGCGGGCGTCGCCGAACACCGCCGGCTCGATCACCACGCAGCCCGGCAGGGCGGTCTCGATCACCTTCATCGCACCACCCCGCGCTTGAGCAGGGCCAGCAGGTACTGGCCGTAGCCGTTCTTGGCCAGCGGCTGCGCCAGCTTCTCCAGCTGCGCCGCGTCGATCCAGCCGTTGCCGTAGGCGATCTCCTCCGGGCAGCACACCTGCAGGCCCTGGCGGTCCTGGATGGTCTGGATGAAGTTGGAGGCATCGTGCAGCGACTGGTGGGTGCCGGTGTCCAGCCAGGCGTAGCCGCGGCCCAGCTGCTCCAGGTACAGCGCGCCCTCGTCCAGGTAGCGCTTGTTGAGGTCGGTGATCTCCAGCTCGCCGCGGGCCGAGGGCTTGAGCTCGGCGGCGTAGTCGGCGGCCTTGCCGTCGTAGAAGTACAGGCCGGTGACGGCGTAGTTGGAGCGCGGGTTGGCCGGCTTCTCCTCGATGCCCACCACCTTGCCGCTGGCGTCGAACTCGGCCACGCCGTAGCGCTCCGGATCGTTGACCCAGTAGCCGAATACGGTGGCGCCCTCGGTACGCGCATTGGCCCGGGCCAGGGTGGCGGTCAGGCCATGGCCGTGGAAGATGTTGTCGCCCAGCACCAGGCAGCTGGGCTGGCCGGCAACGAAGTCGCGGCCGATCAGGTAGGCCTGGGCCAGGCCGTCGGGACTGGGCTGGACCGCGTACCGGATGTCCATGCCCCACTGCGAGCCGTCGCCCAGCAGGTTCTGGAACAGGGCCTGCTCGTGCGGCGTGTTGATCACCAGCACCTCGCGGATGCCCGCCAGCATCAGCACGCTGAGCGGGTAGTAGATCATCGGCTTGTCGTACACCGGCAGCAGCTGCTTGCTGACGCCCTTGGTGATCGGATAGAGCCGGGTGCCGGAGCCGCCGGCCAGGATGATGCCTTTGCGTGCCATCGTGGTTTTCCTTGGAAAGTCCGCACAGGGATGTGCGGGCTCTTGCGAGGGACTCGCGATCAAGCCGCGGTGCCGATGCGTTCGAGGCGGTAGCTGCCGTCCAGCACCCGCTGCACCCATTCCTGGTTGGCCAGATACCAGTCCACGGTGGCGGCGATGCCCTGCTCGAAGGTGTACTTCGGCTCCCAGCCCAGCTCGTCCTTCAGCTTGGAGGCATCGATCGCGTAACGGCGGTCGTGCCCGGGGCGGTCGGCCACGTGGGTGATCTGGGTCTCGCGCGGCTGGCCGTCCGGACGCGGACGGCGCTGGTCCAGCAGGCGGCAGATGGTGCGCACCACCTCGATGTTCTGCCTCTCCGAGTTGCCGCCGACGTTGTAGGTCTCGCCCACCCGGCCCCTGGCCAGCACGGTGCGGATCGCCTCGCAGTGGTCGGCCACGTACAGCCAGTCGCGCACCTGCCTGCCGTCGCCGTAGACCGGCAGCGGCTCGCCGGCCAGGGCCTTGGCGATCACCAGCGGGATCAGCTTCTCCGGGAAGTGGTACGGGCCGTAGTTGTTGGAGCAGTTGGTGGTCAGCACCGGCAGCCCGTAGGTGTGGTGGAAGGCGCGGACCAGGTGGTCCGAGGCGGCCTTCGACGCCGAGTACGGGGAGTTGGGCGCGTAGGGGGTAGTCTCGGTGAACTTGCCGGTCTCGCCCAGGGTCCCGTAGACCTCGTCGGTGGACACGTGCAGGAAGCGGAACGCCGCCTTCGCCTCGCCCTCCAGTCCCTTCCAGTAGTCGCGCACGGCCTCCAGCAGGCCAAGGGTGCCGACCACGTTGGTCTGGATGAAGGCGGCCGGGCCGTCGATGGAGCGGTCCACGTGGCTCTCGGCGGCGAAGTTGAGCACCGCATCGGGGCGGTGCTCGGCCAGCAGGCGGGCCACCAGCTCGCGGTCCCCGATGTCCCCGTGCACGAAGATGTGGTCCGGATTGCCCTGCAGCGAGGCCAGGGTGTCGAGGTTGCCGGCGTAGGTCAGCGCATCGAGGTTGACGACCCGGATACCGCGCGCCACCGCCTCGAGTACGAAATTGCCGCCGATGAAGCCGGCGCCGCCGGTAACGAGCCACGTGGCCAAGGCCGAATCTCCTGTCCGCTGTGCGGATACATTGCCGGCGGCAAGGATACCGTTCGCCGTTGAATCCCAGCTGTTCAGGTTACAGCCTCCACCATACCTGATCGCATGGTGGCACCCGGCCCGGTAGAATCGCAGTCCCGTCCCGGACCGGACCACCGGGCCGCCCCGTCCCAGCTCAAGGATTCCGTACACGATGAAGATCCTGGTCGCCTACAAGCGCGTCGTGGATTACAACGTCCGCATCCAGGTCAAGCCGGATGGCTCCGGCGTGGTGACCGAGGGCGTGAAGCTCTCCCCCAACCCGTTCGACGAGATCGCGCTCGAGGAGGCCCTCCGCCTGCGCGACAAGGGCATCGCCACCGAGGTGGTGGTGGCCACGATCGCCCCGGCCGACGCCCAGGCGCACCTGCGCAACGGCCTGGCGATGGGCGCCAACCGCGCCATCCACGTGGTCACCGACCAGGCGGTGCAGCCGCTGGCCGCCGCCCGCACCCTGCTGAAGCTTGTCGAGAAGGAGCAGCCGGACCTGGTGATCCTGGGCAAGCAGGCCATCGACGACGACGCCAACCAGACCGGACAGATGCTGGCCACCCTGTGGGGCCGACCGCAGGCCACCTTCGCCAGCAAGCTGGAAGTGGCCAACGGCAAGGCCACGGTGACCCGCGAGGTCGATGCCGGCCTGGAGACCCTGGAAGTGGACCTTCCGGCAGTGGTGACCACCGACCTGCGCCTCAACGAGCCGCGCTTCATCAAGCTGCCGGACATCATGAAGGCCAAGAGCAAGCCGCTGGAGACCCTGCAGCTGGCCGACCTCGGCGTCGACGCCGGCCCCGGCCTGGAGACCACCGCCTATGCCCCCCCGCCGAAGCGCAGCCGCGGCGTGATGGTCAAGGACGCGGCCGAGCTGGTCGCCACCCTCAAGGCCAAGGGCCTGCTCTGATCCTTCTGGCCGCGCCGGGCGCCCGGCGCCGCGCGGCACCCTGATTCCGGAGAACGCTCCAATGTCCAAGATCCTCGTCGTCGCCGAACACCTGGACGGCAAGCTCAACCCCGCCACCGCGCGCACCGTCAGCGCCGCGCAGGCGCTGAACCCGGAGGCCATCGACGTGGTCGTGCTGGCCGCCGACCCGGCCGCGGTCGCTGCCGAGGCCGCGCAGATCGCCGGCGTCAGCCGCGTGCTCGCCGTCGCCAACCCGGCCAATGCCCAGGCCATCGCCCAGGTGCTGGGCCCGCAGGTGGCGAAGCTGGCCGCCGGTTACAGCCACGTTTTCGGCCCCTCGACCACCTTCGGCAAGGACCTGATGCCGGTGGTCGCCGCCCTGCTCGGCGTCAACCAGGTCTCCGACCTGATGGCGGTGGAGGGCGAATACACCTTCAAGCGCCCGATCTACGCCGGCAACGCCATCGTCACCGTGCAGGCCCCGGCCGGCCAGGTCGTGGTCGCCACCGTGCGCACCGCCTCCTGGCCGCAGGCCGCCGGCGGCAACAGCGCCCCGGTCGAGGCGGCGCAGGTCGACGCCGCGCTGCCGACGCACACCCGCTACGTCGGCCTGGCCGCTGGCGCCAGCGACCGCCCCGACCTGCAGTCCGCCCGCCGGGTGGTCTCCGGCGGCCGTGGCGTGGGTTCGGAGGAGAACTTCCGCCACGTCTACTCGCTGGCCGACAAGCTCGGCGCGGCCGTGGGCGCCTCGCGTGCCGCGGTGGATGCCGGCTACTGCCCGAACGAGATGCAGGTCGGCCAGACCGGCAAGATCATCGCCCCGGAACTGTACCTGGCCATTGGCATTTCCGGCGCTATCCAGCACCTGACCGGCATCAAGGACGCCGGCACGATCGTGGCGATCAACAAGGATCCGGAAGCCCCGATCTTCG
Organism: Pseudoxanthomonas suwonensis; assembly: GCF_010093235.1. Lineage (GTDB taxonomy): Bacteria > Pseudomonadota > Gammaproteobacteria > Xanthomonadales > Xanthomonadaceae > Pseudoxanthomonas > Pseudoxanthomonas suwonensis. The sequence continues at coordinate 62,405 of NZ_PDWP01000004.1, forward strand.
AGATCGCCGACATCGGCCTGGTGGGCGACCTGTTCACGATCCTGCCGGAGCTGGAAGCGGCGTTGGGCTGAGCGCGGACGGTCGCGGTCGACCGCCCGCGACCTCACGGCGCAACTTCCCCGTAACCACGCGCAGGCCGAGGGCGTGGGTGGCCTCGTTGGCCTCTCTGTAGCGCTCCAGCGCCCGTGCGCCTCCACGCCACGGCACGCACCCTTGCCGCGGCGGCACTCAACCGCCGCTGGCGTGGGCCTCGTCCAGGGTCGATATGCTCTGCGCGCCGACAGAGAACCAGTCGCACCACGGCACTTCGTTGCCCTTGTCCACCCGCAGCTCCAGCCGCGTGCCCCCACCCACCTGCAACGGCAGCGAGGACGCATGGTCACGGTCGATGACCATCCGTGATAGCAGGGGACGCCCGTCCAGTAGTATTTCCAGGCCGACCACACCGCCCTCCTTCCCGGGCTCGTTGAAACCCAGGCATTCCTCGCTCAGCGGCTCGATCCGTGGGGTTATCTCCAGCGCATCGAGGTCGGCCACGTCCAGCACCAGCCTGGCCGGCCGCACATCGGCCGGATGCATGAACAGCTGGCCGTCGCCGGTACGCCGGAACGTCCCGAAGGCCTGGTCCTTCTCCAGCACGCGTGCCAGCAGGAAGTCGAGGTTCGCCACTTTTTCGTCGCGCGAGCGGCGGAACTCTGCGCGCAACATGGAAAGGGCCCGGATGTCATCCTCGGTCGGGTCCACTTCTACCGCACGCATCTGCGGCCGCGCGCGGGCATGGGCCGGGACCTGCTGGGGGTCCTTGCAGCCGGCCATGGGGCACTGCAGCTGGGCGATCCTGACGGTCACGCCGCCACAGTCCTCGCGCGGGCCACGGAGCCGCATGTGCAACCGCTCCACGCCGCCCAGCTCCAGTTCGACCAGACGGAAGGTCTTCGGCGACAACCATGTCGAATAGAGCAGGTTGCCGTCGCCGAGCACCTCCAGTCGCGGCGCCTGCTCGCGCGGGCAACCGACCACGTCGTCCAAACGCACGCGCAGCACGGCCCGTTCCACTCGCGCACCAACTTGGAACACCGCCTCGCTCCTGGCACCGAAACCGAAACCGTTCTCCAGCCGCTCGACGCTGGACTCCGGCAGCAGGTGGCGCCCCAGCATCCGCGCCGCCTCGGATGGCTTGACCACCAATGTGCGCGCCAGCCCCGGGTCGCGCACCGGTTGCTCCATACGCCTTACCGCCACCTGGGCGTAAGCGCGCAGCACACGCTCGCGCGCCTCCTGCGGCAGATCCTCGCGGGCGTCGACCATCGCCGCGAGCACGCTGGCCCGCATCGCCTCATCTATCGGCACTCCGGCGTTACGCAGCAACAGTCCAGGCAACAGGTAGGAACGGGTACTTTGCGGCACCGGAGGCAACTCGAAGTTGGCCCAGAAGCGGAACGGCGGCCGTTGCGTCTGCGGGCGTTGGCCGTCGCGGAAACACAACTGGTCGTATACCTCGGGCAACGCCGGCAGGTGATCGCCGTACACCAGCACTACCGCGGGCCGACCACGCCGCTCCAGCGCATTGACCAGGTACGCATAGGCGCGATCGGCATCGATCGCACGGGCCATATAATCGGCCAAGAGCGTACGGGCCTCGCCATCGAGACCTTCTGGCAGAGGCAAGGCTTCCGGATTGGGCACCGGCCCATCGCCCCAGGGTCCGTGGTTATCCATCGTAATGGCCGTGATGAAGGCCGGGGACGGGGAGCTATCCAGGAGCGACAGCACCGCGCGTGTCAACGCCGCATCGCTGACATAGCCTCGCCGGGAGAAGTCGTTCGGATAGCGGAAGCTGCCCAGGTCAAGAAAGGTCGAGAAACCGAGCCGATCCATCGCCGCATCACGTCGCCAGAATCCCCGCTTATTGGGATGGATCGCCACCGTGCGGTAGCCAAGCCGTGCCAGTGCTCGCGGTAGCGCTTCCACCGGGTGATCCAGCAGCTCGTAGTAGGCGTGCTGCGAGAGCGGATAGGCCGAGATCGGCGCACCGGACAGCACCTCGAATTCGGTCTGCAGGGTGCGCCCACCGTAGACCGGCACCTCCAAGCCACCTCCGACGCCATGCTCCGCGAGGGCGGGCAGCAGCGTATCGGCGGGCACCTCGCACAACGTCGCCGGGTCGAATAACGACTCACTCTGGATGATGATGATGTCCGGCTGTCGCTCGTGACTTGCAGCCTGGAGAGCTGCCTGGGCCTCTAGTACCAGTGGATCCGTCCAGAACGCCTCGGCCAAGCCGGGCTCCCGTACCGGCTCCACCCGCCCCCTAGACAGCCAGCCCATTACTAGGTTGCCGGAAACGCCGACCTTTCGTGCCCCGTTGTTCTGGTGGAAGACCTCCCAATCCATCGCAGGAACGACTGGTGGGAGTTGAATCGTGAAGGCAAAGACCAGCAGCGCAGCTGCCAGTCCACCACATACCCAACGCAGCCCCCGCGGCGCCGGCGGACGCCGGCGCAAGAGCCACCAGGCGGCGGCCAACACTCCCAGCAGGAGCAGTGGCCACGCCAGATACTCGAGCTTGACGAAACCCAGCACGAGCCGCGGATCGTGGAGCAGCCCGCCGATGACGCGAAAATCGGCATAAATCAGGTTCGAATCCAAGTACCTGAGCTTCAGTCCATCGGCGACCCTCAGCAGCACCAGCATGATCAGCGGCGCCACCAACGCCAGCCAGGCGCGGCCACTAATGGCCCAAGCGAGCAGCAGCAACGCTATCGGCGCTGCAGCATTCAACAGTTGCACGCGCAGCGGGGTGTGATAGGACAGATACGGATCCAGCCCCGTCGCCAACGCCACCACAAGCACTAGGGCAGCGACCAGCTTCGCGATGTCTTTCAAGTCAATCAAATCCCATGCCTCGCCGCCCCCTCTGCGACGTCGCCACCTCTTCGGGACGACACCACCATCGGGCGACAGGAGGAAGTCATTCTAGCAATTCAGCCTTCAGTCAATTTCACGCTGGCTTAACGATACTTCCACGAATGATCGGGAACAATGCGCCCCGCCAGAAGGCGCAGCAGAACGGGAGCGCGAATGAGTTGCCCGAAGGACGCGTGGATCCAGCGTCTGGTCCCAGGCAGGAGTTTCATCGACGTTGGAGGCCTGTGGGGGACCGTCAACGAGAAAGTGACCGTCGCACTGGCTGCCGGAGCCAGCCAGGCCACGATGAGCGACATCGCCCCTGAGGGGCACGAGCTTTGGGACCAGTTCCACCGCCATGCGGCTGCGCACGGGGCCCGCGGCTACGATTCCATTGGTTCGTTCGACATCACTCGCCTGGATCTACACTCGGCGCACCCGGTATTCGACGTGGTGCACTGTTCCGGCATCATCTACCACGTTCCCGATCCCTGGCGGATGCTGCGCAATCTGCGCCAGCTCAGCCGCGAGTACGTTATTTTGACCAGCATGGTGCTGCCGCCATTGTTGGAAAACAGCGCCGGGCGCCTCGAACTAGCCGCGGACACTGCCCTGTACGTGCCGGCGCTGCGCGACGAGGTACGGCGGGTCGTGGCCCAGCACTTCGACGATCGCGGCATCAGGGTCGCTGCCATCAATACGGCGCTGGACGAACCCTGGATCTGGTCAAACGGCCAACCAAACTTCGGCCCCTGGTGGTGGCTACTGTCGCCGGACATGCTCTCGCGGCTCAGTGCCAGCGCTGGTTTTGAAGTACTGGAAGGCGGCTGGTCCTGGAGCGACTTGTCTTACAGCCTGCTTCTGCGCGCCTCAGGATCCTGACGCCGCCTTCCCAACCCTTGATGTCAACTGCCGCTTGCGATCTGGCCGGGACAGGTCTGTGCGCCACCCCGCACCGGCAAGTAACCCGGGATCGCGGCTACGGCCGTCAGGAAAGCCTCCGAGGAATGCGCCTGCCGCAGCCGGGCACGCTGCCGTGCGACCCACTCCGATGCGAGCGAAGGATCGGCCAGCAACGCGTTCAGGCGGCGCACGTAGCCATCAACGTCATCGAACGGCTCCACCCGCTGTTCGTGGGCCAAGAAATCGCCGACGCCACCCACGTCGGAGGCAACGATCGGCAATCCCGCGGCAGCCGCTTCAAGCAGCACGTTGGGCAACCCATCCCACTGCGACGTGTACAGGTACGCAGCATGGCCGCCTGCCAGCAGCGATTCGAAACCGTCGAAAGCGCCATGCAGGTGGACGTTAGGCAGGCGGGACAGGCCGTGGTCGGCGACATCGTCTACGACAGCGGTTCCGTGGACGTCAAACTGGACCTCGGGCATGGCCGCGGCGATGCGCGCAAGGAGGTCCGGCCGCTTCTGCCGATCCAGGCGCCCGGCCCACAGTACCCGTGACTGGCCGTTGCCAGCCACCGTCTCCCGCATTTCCTCCACCGGCTGCGGCCCTGGGAACCGCACCACGTGGAATAGTCGGGGGCTGACCCCGCTTTCCGCGCACCAACGCAAGGGAGTGATTGGATTGTCGCTTATCACGCCATCAAGCAGATGGTGGCAAGCGACCAGATAGCGTCGCGCATAGCCGACACGCTCGCCCCGTTCGCTGATGTCGTCGCAGTACAGGCTCGCATACACACGACTCTGCTGCCGGATCGCCAGACCGAAACGCTTCACTGCGTCCCAGGCCACTCGTGAGTTCATGATGTGCACGGTCGCCGGAGCCAGCTGCAGCAGGAGGCGGACCACCACCTCGACCTGGTGCTGCTCATACAGCGGTACTAGCGAGCTGCCCGCTGCCACGAACGTAACCTGCGGCAGCAATCGCTCACGCCAGGGCGATTCGGAATCCTCGGTGGCGACCACCGCCACCCGCAGTCCGAAGTCTGCGGCAAGCGCGTTGGCGAAGCGGATCGCGCCAAGGTCGGCGCCGCCGCTCTTGAGCCAGGGCACGAACAGCACGACGTCCAGCTGCGCCGGGAACTGTGCGCGCAGCTTGAAATAGGCCTCGCCCGGTAGATCGTACGTCCAGGGGGCCGAATAGAACTGGGCGGAGGAAACCAGCTCGCCGCGTGGATGCAGCTCCGGAGCGATGTCCTCCAGCGCCCCCAGCTCCTCGTACACCCAGTCTGGCAGCGCGGGGGGATTCCAATGATTGCCCCGGGCAAGCGCTTCAAGTTGTTCCACGTCGTGGACCACCAGGCGGCCAGGGAAGAAACGATGCGCCACGCGCAGGGCGAGTCCTCGCCAGGCGCGCACCCAAGAGTCCGGCAAGCAGCGTTCGAACAGCCGGTCCAACAGCCCATAAGCCGCCCACAGCAACTTATACATGGCTGCCATCTCCGTCGAAGAACCGGGTCGGCCGGATCACCGCACCGGCAAGCTGGTGGGCGACGTTCAGGGAACCTCCTTCCTTGCGCCGCTCGAAACGAACCGTGCGCGGCGCGGTGCGATGCACATATCCTGCGGCGATGGTCTCGCAGTTCCAGTGCCAGTCCTCGAAACCGAAACCGGCCTCACCGACCCGAGACACGTCGTACGGACAGTGCTTGAACACGTCGCATGCGGCGAAGGCGCATGCATTCCAGTAGTTCATCGTCAGCAGCGCACCACGGCGGTAGTACTCGCTCTTCTGGTCCACTTGCCACCAGTAGGCATTCCAGCCACCGAAGGCGAGGATCACCTCGGGGTGAAGGATCACGTGGTCACCCTGCTCACGGATCAGCTCCACGCAGCGCGTAATCCAGTTGCGCGAGAAGAAGTCGTCCCCGTCGAAGGTGCCGATATACCTGCCCCGCGCCTTGCCGATGGCGTAGTTGCGGCAACTGGAGAGGTCGCGAAAGGAAACCTCGTGGATGCTGTCGCAGGCACGCAGGGCCGGATGCTCCCCCACAACCCGGCGGGTCTCGTCGTCTGCGTTGTCCAGGGTAATGACGAACTCCACCGCAATGCCATGGGCCTCAGCATGCTGGCGGCACCGCTCGATCGAAAGTAGGGTTGGGTGCCCCAGAACCCCCTCGCGGTGGAAGGTGATGATGGCACTGACCAGCGGCGTCCTGTCGCCGTCGGGAATGGTGTTCATGGAATCCTGCGGATGAGGCGTTTCAGTTTGCTGAGAAGGGTCGGACGCTCCTGCAGTCGGGCTTGCACTGCATCCAGGGCCGCTTGGAGGCCCTCGAGGCGTTCTTGGACCTGGGTCTGGAGAACTTCACGGGCTTGGCTCGCAGCGGCAAGCTCGTCGGTGAGGCGCGCGTGCTCCTGCTTGAACCAAGTCAGCTCGTCCCAGTTGCGCTCGGCTTCCGACTGCCAACGTGCGGCAGCTCCACCAGCCTCCGCGACGCGACGCGACAGGTCAGCCACTTGGCGCTCCAGGCCCAGGGTTGAGGTCCACATCGCGGGCAGACGCACCAGGCCCTCGGCCGGCACGCTCCTGGCGTCAGGCAGCGCAGCGATGGGGCACGTCCCGCGTGCAGTCAGCACCTGCAGGTGCCGGGCATGGCATTCGGCCAGGCTAGGCCAGGTCAGGCGCCAGCGGTAGTACTCCGGGTCGAAGAGCAGTTCGGAGGGCACCAGGTAGCCGAGAAAGAATGCGTTGAACGCCAGCGTTGCCCAGTCGGCGCCTTCTCCCGGGCGAGCGAGGAAGCGCACCGGATTATCACCCTTGGCGTCGAACCGACGTCCCCACAAGACGGCCTCGACGAGCACGCTCGAATTGATGGAGACGACCTCGGCGACGCGGGCGAGGAAGGCGAGCGAATCGACCGAATCGTCCTGGCGGCCCAGCCCGCCGCTGTAGCGGAAGCGTGCGCCGGGATGCGAGCGCACCAGCATGCCGTCCGGCCCGACCCGCCCCATCACATCGTAAAGCAGCTCCAGGGAGTTCCAGCCGTTGCCATAGGCGACGGTGTTGGAATCGTCCTCCACCTGCAACGCGACGCCAACCAGCTGCTCCGATGCGGCCACATCGATGGCCTGAACGCGCGCAGGATCGGCCACCAGCAGGCCACGCACCTCGTCGGGGGACAGCAGCTGGGCCCCCTCCATCTGGGTGCGCACCTCTCCCGGCTCCCAGGCCGCAGGGCTGGTGTTGCCGTTGACACCTTTGAAATCGAAGTAGAAGGTCTCGCGATAAAGCGGTGAGCGGAGCGGACCGAGCTCGTTATGCACCAGCGGTACGTCGCCCAGTCGCTGCAGCGCCGCGCGTAGCGAGGGACAGTTGCTCCACGTCAGTACCGCTTCCAGGCGGTCGCCCAATGGCTGTAGTGCCTGGAAGAATGCTTCCTCCAGCTCCGGTACACGCTCCAGCAGCAGGCGCCGGAACACGCTCAGGTGGCCGCCGCCCGCACTGGCCAGCGCGGTAGCTATCGACTGGTCCAGGACGACGAACTGGTACGAACGGAACTGATCGCGGGTCGGGCAGAGGAAACGCAGACCACCAACCTTGGTCCACTCGCCAAACGGCACCCTTTCCTCATCGAAACAGGCGTTGTCGCCAATGAACACGATCTCATCCGGCGAAAAACGCGCCATCTGCGCCAGCATCACCCAGTGGTGGAGCGGGCCGGCACCGCGCTCGGCGAACGGCAACAGCACAGACGCGAACATCAGGCCTCCTGCTCGATCGCGAACAGTCCGGCCGAAGCCGGAGCATGGATAATCCGACCACCGTACTCGCCCCAGGTAACCGGGTTGGAGGTCACCTCCAACAGCGCAGCGTTGAAGCAGCGATCGTAGAAGTAACCGCTGGACGCGTGCGGTTTGACTCCGCAATGCAGCGAGTAATACCCACGCGCCAGCGGCAGGTCCAGCTCCAGCTCCCAGGCATAGGAGCGTCCCGCCTCCAGCGCCGGGAGCCGGTAACGGTAGAAATCAGTATTGAACGCCATGAGGTCCACGCCGGTCGCGTCACGCAGCAAGATACCGATGGCAGCACCATCGGGGATGTCCTTCTGCGCCTGCAGGTAGGCTCGCACACGCACCCGCCCCGCCTGCTCAATCGCGTGTACCGGATTCCCACGTTCATCCATGACCAGCATGCCAGTGAAGCGCAGCTCGCCACTACCGGAGCGCTGCGATAGGCGACGTTCGAATTCGGGATCGGCCTTCGCGCCGTCGGCACCGCGAAGGCATCCGACCGGCAGCAGCGCCTCGCCGTCCTCCGCCATCTTCGAGGCCTCCACCGCAAGCTTCCAGTCCTGCAGCGAGCTGCTGGTCATGGAGTTCTGGTAGGCATCGCACACTTCCTCAGCCGGACCATCGGCCCGCACCACCCCGCGCTCGAGGTGGATTGCGCGGCTGCACAGACTCTTGACCGAATTCAGGCCGTGTGAAACGAACAGCAGGGTTACGCCGCGTTGCAGGATCTCGCGAATTTTGGCGATGCACTTCTGTTGAAAGAAGATGTCGCCGACACTAAGCGCCTCGTCGACAATCAGCACGTCGGGATCCACGTGGACCTGTAATGCGAATGCCAGACGCACCATCATGCCGCTGGAATAGGACTTGACCGGGTGCTCGATGAATTCGCCGATGTCGGCGAAGTCGACGATGGCCTGGTACTTCGAGCGGATTTCCGCGGCTGACATGCCCAGCACAGCGCCGGCCAGGAAGATGTTCTCGCGTCCGGTAAATTCCGGATTGAAGCCGGCCCCGAGCTCCAACAGGGCCGAGACGCGCCCATGGACTTCCACCTCGCCCTCAGAAGGCTGCAGGCTACCGGTGAGAATCTGCAAGAGAGTGCTCTTGCCAGCACCGTTGCGGCCGATCAGGCCGACAGCCTGGCCGCGCGGGATCTCGAAACTCACATCCGACAGTGCCAGGTAGCCCCTCCCACTGCGTGCGCGGCGGCGACCACGGCGACCGAATAGACTCCATTCGTTGACGTGCTCGAACTCGTAGTACTTGCTCAGGCCCCGCACGCTGATCGCGATGTCAGATGGCATCGGAGAAGCCCTCGCGGTTGCCCATAAATGATGCGTAGCCCAGCCAGGCCATCAGCACACCAACCACCCAGCCGATCGCCACCACTCCCAGGTCCGGGGAACGCCCGCCCACCAGCACCGCGCGTCCCTCCTCCAGCACATAGGACAGCGGGTTGAACTGCAGTACCGCGCGGAAGTGCTCCGGCAGCGCGTCCACGGGGAAGAACAGCGGCGAAAGGAACATCAGCAGCAAGAGCACGATCGGCACGACGTGTTCTGCGTCGGGGTGGAACACCGCATAGCCGGAAAGCAGCCAGGAGCAGCCGAGGGTAAACAGCGCGAAAGGAATGAAAACCAGCGGCAACCACAAGACCGACAGCGGCAGGCCTTTTTTCACGAACACGCAGAACACCATCCAGCTCAACAGTCCGACCAGGAAGTTGACGGCGGCCGACAGCACGACCGACCAGTTCAGCACCTCCAGCGGGAACACCATCTTCTTCACGTACGGCTGGTTGGCGTGGATCAGCGCCGGGGAGCGGCCGACCACCTCACTGAAGAAGTTGTAGAAGATCAGGCCCGAATACAGGACCAGGGCGAACTCGAGGCTGCTGCCAGCCCCACCCCACCGCGCCTGCAGCAGTACGCCGAACACCAGGGTGTAGCCGGCCAGCAGCATCAGCGGGCTGAGCACGATCCAGAGCATGCCGAGGCTGGATCGACGGAACTTTCCACTGAGATCGCGCCAGACCAGCTGGCGCACGAGGTACCCGTAACGGACCAGCGGTCCGTAGGGCAACAGGGGACCACGAAATACTTGCTGCATGTAGACCTCTGTCAGCCTGCGGCCAATGCCCTGTCCAGGTCGCGGCGCAGGTCCTCGACGTCCTCGATGCCTACGCTCAGCCGCACCAGCGAATCGCTGATGCCCAGGCGGGCGCGCCGCTCGGGTGGCACCGAGGCGTGGGTCATCACGGCCGGGTGGTTGAGCAGGCTCTCGACGCCGCCCAGCGACTCGGCCAGGGTGAACAGTTCGGTCCGCGAGCAGAAACGGCTGGCCGCGTCGAAGCCGCCCTTGACCACGACCGAGACGATGCCGCCGAAGCCGGACATCTGCCGCGCCGCCAGCGCGTGCTGCGGGTGCGAGGCCAGGCCGGGGTAGATCACCTTCTCCACCGCCGGATGGGCCTCCAGCCAGCGGGCCAGTTCCAGCGCGTTGTCGCAATGGGCGCGCATGCGCAGCGGCAGGGTCTTGGCGCCGCGCAGGGCCAGGAAGCTGTCGAACGGCCCCTGCACCGCGCCGACCGAGTTCTGCAGGAACGCCATGCGCTCGCCCAGCTCGTCGGTACCGGCCACCACCACGCCGCCGACCATGTCGGAATGGCCGTTGAGGTACTTGGTGGCCGAGTGCACGACCAGGTCGGCACCCAGTTGCAGCGGGCGCTGCAGCGCCGGCGAGGCGAAGGTGTTGTCGACCACCACCAGCAGGCCGTGCCGCCGCGCGACCTCGGCCACCGCGGCGATATCCACGATCTTGAGCATCGGGTTGGTCGGCGTTTCGATCCAGACCATCCGCGTGCGCGGGGTGATCGCGGCGGCGAACGCATCCAGGTCGGCCAGGTCGACGAAGCTGAAGTCCAGGGCCGCGCTGCGCCGGCGCACGCGCTCGAACAGGCGATAGCTGCCGCCGTAGAGGTCGTCCATGGCGACCACGTGGTCGCCGCTGTCCAGCAGCTCCAGGACGGTGGAGGTGGCGGCCATGCCGGAGGCGAAGGCGAAGCCGCGGCTGCCGCCCTCCAGCGCAGCCACGCACCGCTCCCACGCAAAGCGGGTCGGGTTGTGGGTGCGGGAGTATTCGAAGCCCTGGTGCTCGCCCGGCGCCGACTGGGCGTAGGTCGAGGTCGCGTAGATCGGCGGCATGACCGCGCCGGTGGACGGATCGGGGGCCTGGCCGCCATGGATCGCCAGGGTGGCGAACGCACGGTCGCCCGGGCGCAGGCCATCACGGGGGGATTTTTCGGACATGGCGGGTCTCTGTAAAGGCCGCGAATTCTAGCAGCCGCTGCTTAACGGCGCTTGGCTCGGAGGGGGAAAGCCGGCCCCGATCCGGGGCCGGCCGGAGGCGTCACTGGACCCGGCGACGCAGGTAGTTGAGCAGGTCGATCCGGGTGATCAGGCCGAGGAAGCGCTCGCCTTCGGTGACGATGGCCACCTGGCCACGGTCGAACACCGGCAGCAGGGCCTCGATCGGCGACTTGACGTCCAGCTTCTCCAGCTTGCTGACCATGGCCACCGAGACCGGATCGCGGAAACGGGACTCGTCGCCATACACGTGCAGCAGCACGTCGCTCTCGTCGATGATGCCGACCAGGCGGTCGCCGTCCATCACCGGCAGCTGGGAGACGTCGTACAGCTTCATGCGCTGGTAGGCGGTGGTGAGCAGGTCGCCGGGGGCCACGACCACGGTGTCGCGCTGGCTGTACGGACGCAGGATCAGGTCGCGCAGGTCGCCGTGCTGCTCGCGCTCCAGGAAGCCGTTGTCCAGCATCCAGTAGTCGTTGTACATCTTCGACAGGTACTTGTTGCCGGTATCCGGCACCAGCACCACGACCTTCTTCGGCGAGGTCTGCTCGCGGCAGTAGCGCAGCGCGGCGGCCAGCAGGGTGCCGGTGGACGAGCCGCCCAGCACGCCTTCCTTCGCCAGCAGCTCGCGCGCGGTGTGGAAGCTCTCGGCATCGGAGATGGCGTAGGCCTTCCTCACCCGGCTGAAATCCGAGATCGAGGGCAGGAAGTCCTCGCCGATGCCTTCGACCAGCCAGCTGCCGGACTTGTCGCTGAGCACGCCCTCGTTGATGTACTGGGCCAGGATCGAGCCCACCGGGTCGGCCAGCACCATCTCCACGTGCGGGGCCTTCTCGGCCAGGCAGCGCGACAGGCCGGTCATGGTGCCGGAGCTGCCGCAGCCGAAGACGATGGCGTCGAAGCCGCCGACCTCGGCCATCTGCTCGATGATCTCCGGGCCGGTGCCGTACTGGTGGGCGGCCGGGTTGTCCGGGTTGCCGAACTGGTTGATGAAGTAGGCGCCGGGGGTCTCGGAGGCGATCCGCGCGGCCAGGTCCTGGTAGTACTCCGGGTGGCCCTTGCCCACGTCCGAGCGGGTCAGCACCACCTCCGCGCCCATGGCCTTGAGGTTGAAGATCTTTTCCCGGCTCATCTTGTCCGGGACCACCAGGATCAGGCGATAGCCCTTCTGCTGGGCGACCAGGGCCAGGCCCAGGCCGGTGTTGCCGGCGGTGCCCTCGACCAGGACGGCGCCGGGCTTGAGCTCGCCGCGGCGCTCGGCCGCCTCGATCATCGAAAGACCGATGCGGTCCTTGATCGAGCCACCCGGGTTGAAGTTCTCAAGCTTGAGGTAGAGCTCGCACGGTCCGGTGTCCAGGCGGCGCGCCTTGACGATGGGAGTGCGGCCGATGAGTTCGAGCACGGAAGCGTGCAGGGCCATTCTCGGATCCGGTTCAGGTACGCCGCATGGTGCAGCGGGACCCCGGATTATCGGCTGTTACGGGTCCGGCCTGTAGAGACTTTCGCCGCAGCGCCAAAGCGCCGCCTTTCACGAACCTGAAAAGATGCGCGGGCGGTGGCGGCCGACGAGGAGGCCACCACCGCCCGCGGCGGTGGAACGCGGTTGTCCCGGTCAGTGCGACCGGTCGTAGATGCGCAGCAGGCGCTCCTTGGCGGCAAGCTTCTCGCGCTTCATCTGTCCCAGGGTCATGTCGTCGATGGGGAGCACCCCGAGTTCGGCCTGCATGCATTTCTTGTCCAGCAGACGGTGTCGCTGGTAGAGCTGCTTGAACTCCGGGTTGCTCTTGATCAGCGCGTCGATTTCGGCCTGCGATTGCCCTTCGAACATCAGTGCACCTCCTGGGTCGTTACATCCCTGACGGCGGTGTGCCGGCCCGTCCTGGCCGGCGCCGGAAAACAAACGCCCCGGGCCAGGGGCCCAGGGCGCCGGGGTTGCCGGATGGCGGATGCGGCAGCTTCCCCCCCCCATCCCGCCGCCGCGGCGGGAGCCCGGCATCGGGGTGGACGGAAGAAGCAGACAGCTGCATCGGCGCGGACTCCGGTTCAGGCGGGCGGCACGACGACCACCCGCACGACCGACCCTACTCCCAACCCGAGGGGGGTTCAAGGGCCCGCGGCCCCGGCGCAGCGGAACTGCCAACGGCGCCTCCCGCCGTCCCGGCAGGCGGCGAGACGCCGCTCGCAAGTCATTGATTCTACAAATCTAAATACGCAATCAGAGGGCGACCGTGACTTCCGCCGAACGTTTGCTGGTGGCCGGATCCTTCACCCCCTCGGCCTTGATCCGCCCCTTGTCCACGCCGGCCGCCACCAGGGCCTCGCGCAGGGCCGCGGCGCGTGCCTGGGCGACCTTCGGGTCGCTGTCCCAGGCGCGGATGCGCACCGCCCGCTTGCTGCCGATCTGCAGGTAGGCGGCCAGCGCCGTGGCCGCGTCCTTGCCGCTGGCGGTGAGGCTGGACTTGCCGCTGGCGAAGGCCGCACCCGGCAGCTGGAACACCTCGCCCTGGGCACCGAAGGTCGAGGCCGGAAGCTTCTTGCCCGAGACCAGCTCGGCCTCCTGGCGGGCCAGGTCGGCCTCCTTGCGCCGGGCCGCGGTGACCTGCGCGCTCTGCCGGCCCGCCGCCTTGCCCAGCGCCGCCTCGGCCTCGCTGCGGGCGATCGCCTCCGCCTCGGCGGCAAGCCGCAGGCGTTCGGCCTCCTCGGCCCGGATCTGGGCCTGGATGCGCAGGCGCTCGGCCTCCCGCCGGGCCTTCTCGGCCTCGCGCCGGCTGGCCTGCAGCAGCAGCTCGCTGCGCTGCAGCTCCAGTCGCGACAGCTCGTTGCGCGCCGCCCCGACCTGGGCCATCACCTCGGCGATCTCCACCCGGCGTTCGGCCAGGTAGAGCGCGTCGGGACGCCCGCTGCGCCGCGCGCCCTCCAGCGCCGCGACCGCCTGCTGGGCCTGGAGCAGCTCCAGCCCGGCCCCGCGGGCCAGCTCCGGATCGGCCTGCACCGCGGCCAGGCGCTCGCGCAGGCGCGCGGCGTCCGGATCCTCGGCCGCCAGCGCCGGGGCGCCGGCCAGGGACAGCAGCAGGGCCGCGGCCACGGTCCCACGAACCAGCCAGCGGGCGCTCATTCGGCCGCCTCCGTGGCAGGACGATCCAGTTGCTCCCGCAACGCCTCGATCTCCTGCCGCCGCTGCAGCACGCTCGCCTCGGCCTTGGCCTGCTCGCTGCGCGCGCGGGCCAGGTCGGCATCGGCGGCGACCCGCGCGGCCAGCGCTTCGGCCTTGCGCTGCTCGCTGCGGCTGCGCGAGGCAGCCTGGGCCTGGGCCTGGATCAGCCCCTCCCGGGCGGCCTGCATCAGGTCCGGGACGTAATGGTCGGCATCGGCCTGCTGGGCCTCCAGCACCGCCCGCTCGGCCAGCTGGATCGCGGACAGGCCGGACTGCGCATGGGCCGTGACCGCCAGCCCGAAAGTGCATACCAAGGCGTACAGGCTCCTGCGGAAGTATGCGAAGCTAGGCTCGTTCATCGGGGAATGTCGCGTCCGGAAGGTCGCGGCCATTGTCGGAACCCTCGGCCATCCATGCAATGGATGGCGGGGGAGCCATACAGATTGGGGATCGTCATTTAATGGATATCGGCTACTTCCTGAAGCTGATGACCGAGAAGAATGCCTCGGACATGTTCCTGACCACCGGGGCGCCGGTCTACATCAAGATCGAGGGAAAGCTCTACCCGCTCGGCAACACCGGGCTGCCGCCGGGCATGGTCAAGAAGATCGCGTACTCGCTGATGGACGAGGGCCAGGTGCCGCAGTTCGAGCGCGACCTCGAGCTGAACATGGCCATCGCCGTCGGCGACGCAGGCCGCTTCCGCGTCAACGTGTTCAAGCAGCGCGGCGAGGTCGGCATGGTGATCCGCGCCATCCGCAGCACGATCCCGACGATCGAGGAGCTGAACCTGCCGGAGGTCCTGAAGGACATCATCATGACCCCGCGCGGCCTGGTGCTGATCGTCGGCTCCACCGGCTCGGGCAAGTCGACCTCGCTGGCCTCGATGATCGACTACCGCAACAGCAACCTGACCGGGCACATCCTCACCATCGAGGACCCGATCGAGTACCTGCACAAGCACAAGAAGTCGATCGTCAACCAGCGCGAGGTGGGCCTGGACACCCATGCCTTCCACAACGCGCTGAAGAACGCGATGCGAGAAGCGCCGGACGTCATCCTGATCGGCGAGATCCTGGACGCCGAGACCATGGAGGCGGCGATCGCCTTCGCCGAGACCGGCCACCTGTGCCTGGCGACCCTGCACTCGAACAACGCCGACCAGACCATCGAGCGCATCCTCAACTTCTTCCCCGAGAGCGCGCACAAGAACGTGCTGATGAACCTGGCGCTGAACCTGCGCGCCGTGGTCTCGCTGCGCCTGGTCAAGGGCATCGACGGGCGCCGCCTGCCGGCCACCGAGGTACTGCTGAACACGCCGATGATCCGCGACCTGTTGCGCCGCGGCCAGGTGCACGAGATCAAGGCGGCGATGGAAGGCTCGCTGGAGGAAGGCATGCAGACCTTCGACCAGTGCCTGTTCCGCATGGTGAAGCAGGGCCGGATCGACCAGGAGGAGGCGCTGCGCGCGGCCGACTCGCGCGACGGCCTGGCGCTGAAGTTCCGCCTGTCCGAGGGATCGGAGGGCGAGCACGACCCCTACGCCGACCTCAACCAGCCGACCCCGGCCATCAGCCACGGCTTCAACTGAGGCACTGGTTCCCGGGCGAAGGGCCGCGCACCTGCGCAGCCTTTTCGCTTTGCAGGGTCAGGGAGCCGGCGCGTCCGGCTGCGCCTCCGGCGCGGCGGCGGCGAACGCCGGCAGCGCGGCGCAGGCGGCATCGATCCGCGCGATCACCGGCCATTCCGCCAGTTCCAGCCCGAAGCGGCGGGCGTTGTACAGCTGCGGTACCAGCACGCAGTCGGCCAGGCCCGGCACGTCGCCGTGACAGAAGGATCCGGTGCCCCGATCCCCGGCCAGCAGCTTCTCCACCGCGTCCAGGCCAAGCCGGATCCAGTGCCGGACCCATTCCTCGCGCGCCGGCGGGGCCACGCCCAGGCCGCGCTCCAGGTACTGCAGCACCCGCAGGTTGTTGAGCGGATGCACGTCGCAGGCGATCGCCTGGGCCAGCGCGCGCACCCGCGCGCGGCCGGCGGCATCGGCCGGCAGCAGCGCCGGCTGCGGCCAGGTCTCGTCGAGGTACTCGAGGATCGCCAGCGACTGGCGCAGCACCGCGTCGCCGTGCCTGAGCACCGGCACCAGTTCCTGCGGGTTGAGCGCGGCATACGCGGCGGCGTGCTGCTGGCCGCCGTCCTGGACCAGGTGCACCGGCGCGCTGGCGTAGTCCAGGCCCTTCAGTTCCAGCCCGATCCGCACGCGGTAGGCGGCACTGGAACGCCAGTAGGTGTAAAGCGTCAGTCCTGCGGACATCCTGCCTCCCGGCGCGACGCGCCTGCGTGGGCCCGCCGCCGGCGTCAGGCCGGCAGCGGCTGCTGTTCGATGCGCTGGTCGATCGCGCCGAAGATGCTGTTGCCCTCCCGGTCCAGCATCTCGATGCGGACGCGGTCGCCAAACTTCATGAACGGCGTGGACGGCTTGCCATCGCGCAGGGCTTCGACCGTGCGCTTCTCGGCAAAGCACGAGGCGCCGCGCGACACATCCTGGTTGGCGATGGTGCCGGAACCAACGATGGTGCCGGCCGCCAGCGGCCGGGTCCTGGCCGCGTGCGCCACCAGCTGGGCGAAATCGAACTGCATGTCCTCGCCTGCCTCCGGCGCCCCGAACCACTCGCCGTTGTAGTGGGTGACCAGGGGCAGGTGCAGCTTGTTGCCGCGCCAGGCATCGCCCAGCTCGTCCGGGGTCACGAACACCGGGCCCAGCGCCGAGCGCGGCTTGGACTGCAGGAAGCCGAAGCCCTTGGCCAGCTCGTCCGGGATCAGGTTGCGCAGGGAAACGTCGTTGACCAGGCCGACCAGCTGGATGTGGCCGGCGGCCTGCTCCGGCGTGACCGCCATCGGCACGTCGTCGGTGACCACCACGATCTCGGCCTCCAGGTCGATGCCGTAGTCCTCGCTGACCACGCGCACCGGGTCGCGCGGGCCGAGGAAGCCGGCGGCGGTGGCCTGGTACATCAGCGGATCGGTATAGAAGCTCGCCGGGACTTCGGCGCCGCGGGCACGGCGCACGCGCTCGACATGCGGCAGGTAGGCGCTGCCGTCGACGAATTCGTAGGCGCGCGGCAGCGGCGCGGCCAGGCTGGCCGGATCCAGCTCGAACGCACCGTCGGCCCTGCCCTCCTCCAGGGCCTCGGCCAGCGCCACCAGGCGCGGCGCGGCGTTCTGCCAGTCGTCCAGCGCCTGCTGCAGGGTCGCGGCGACGGCGGTGGCGCGCACGGCGCGGGTCAGGTCGCGCGAGACCACGACCAGGGTGCCGTCGCGACCGCCTTCCTTGAGGGTTCCGAGCTTCATTGCGCGCTCCAGCTGGCTTTGGATGGCCGATTGTAGCGGCAGGCCGGCAAAGGTTTCATCGGAAACATAGGCCACCAGGGCCGCCTGAACGCTTTCCGCGGCCGTGCCGGGCGCCGGGACCGGACTTGCCGTAGAATGCGCGCACCGATCTGCCAGCGGCCGTCCGTTTCCCCCAGGGAACGGCAGCGCCGGACCAGCTCCGGCGTCCCGCTGCTCCACCCCGACGCCTTCCGCCTGGCATTCGCGCCGGTACCACCGGCCTGTCCCCTCTCGCAGCGCGGATTCACGGGAACGCTCCGAGTCACCGACCTAGACGGTCAGCACCCGTCGGCAACCGCCGCGGGTCATCCATGGAGTGTTCCTTGATGTCGTTCGAATCGCTGGGCCTTGCGCCCTTCCTGCTGCGTGCGCTCGCCGAGCAGGGCTACCAAACCCCTACCCCGATCCAGCAGCAGGCCATCCCGCTTGCCCTGGCAGGCCACGACCTGCTGGCCGGCGCCCAGACCGGCACCGGCAAGACCGCCGCCTTCGGCCTGCCGCTGCTGCAGTACCTGGGCACCGAGCCGCAGAAGGTCTCCGGCGGCCCGCGCAAGCCGCGCGCCCTGGTCCTGACCCCCACCCGCGAGCTGGCCACCCAGGTCCATGACAGCCTGCGCGGCTACAGCAAGTACCTGCGCATCCCCAGCGCCGTGATCTACGGCGGCGTGGGCATGGGCAACCAGCTGGACGCGCTGCGCCGCGGCGTTGACCTGGTGATCGCCTGCCCGGGCCGCCTGATCGACCACATCGAGCGCCGCAGCATCGACCTGTCCGGCATCGAGGTGCTGGTCCTGGACGAGGCCGACCGCATGCTCGACATGGGCTTCCTGCCCTCGATCAAGCGCATCCTGGCCAAGCTGCCCAAGCAGAACCGTCAGACCCTGCTGTTCTCGGCCACCTTCCCGGAGTCGATCAAGCAGCTGGCCATGGAGTTCATGCGCAACCCGCGCGAGGTCCAGGTGACTCCGCAGAACACCGTGGCCGAGACCATCGCCCACCGCGTGCACCCGGTCGATGCGGCGCGCAAGCGCGAGCTGCTGCTGCACCTGCTCGGCCAGGACGCCCGGGTGCAGACCCTGGTGTTCGCCAAGACCAAGCACGGCAGCGACAAGCTGGCCACCCATCTGGAGAAGGCGGGCATCCGTGCCGCCGCGATCCACGGCAACAAGAGCCAGGGCCAGCGCCTGCGCGCGCTGGGCGACTTCAAGTCCGGCAAGGTCAACGTTCTGGTGGCCACCGACATCGCCGCGCGCGGCATCGACATCGACCAGCTGCCGCGGGTGATCAACTACGACCTGCCGATGGTCGCCGAGGACTACGTGCACCGCATCGGCCGCACCGGCCGCAACGGCGCCAGTGGCGAGGCCCTGTCGCTGGTGTCGCAGGAAGACGCCAAGCTGCTGCGCCAGATCGTGCGCATGCTCGGCCGTGACATGGAAATCCGCGACCTGCCGGGCTTCGAGCCGCAGGTGCCGATCCGCTGGGGCAACAGCGCCCCGGGCAAGGCCGAGCAGCCGGGCGGCCAGCGCCCGCCGCGCAAGCCGGGTGGCGGCCGCGGCCGGCGTCCGCACGGCGGTGGCGAAGGCCAGGCCCACGCCCATGCCGGCAACCGCGGCGGCAACGGCCGCAGCGGCAGCCGGGCTCCGGCCGGCGCCGCGCACGCCAACCAGCGCAACCAGCAGCGCAACGGCGGCGGCCCGCGCCGCGACGCCAACCGCTGAAGTCGGCGACGGCACGGCGGCACGAAGGAACGGCAGCCACGGCTGCCGTTCCTGTTACAGGCTCCACGATTCCCCCGCCGGACCCGCATTGCCGGCCCGGCCAGCCACGAACGACAATCCCTGCCATGGAAATCTTCAAGGTCTTCACCCTCGAGGCGGCACATCGCCTGCCCAACGTGCCCGAGGGCCACAAGTGCTCGCGCCTGCACGGCCACTCGTTCCGGGTGGAGTTGCACGTGGAAGGCCCGGTCGATCCGCAGGCCGGCTGGGTGATGGACTTCGCCGACCTCAAGGCCGCGTTCAAGCCGCTGTACGAGCAGCTGGACCATCATTATCTCAACGACATCCCCGGCCTGGAAAACCCGACCAGTGAGAACCTGGCCGCCTGGATCTGGGCGAGGCTCAAGCCCTCCGTTCCGCTGCTGAGCGAGGTCGTGGTCCACGAGACCTGCACCTCCGGCTGCCGCTACCGCGGCTGAGCACGCGCGCCGCGCCGCCGGCGCCAAGCCTTCCCCCCCATGGACGCCCCGCCCCGCCTGGCGGCCGGCGGCAATTCCGTGCTGGCCTTCACAAAGCTGGCCGGAAACATACGCGACATGTTGCAACGCACAAAATGTCGGCGTATGCTGCATCGCACCATAGAGGTGATCCGCAAGGGAGCCCAGCCATGTCCTACCAGTTCAACGAGCAGCTCAGCGCCTATACCCACCAGTTCGCCTCGGTCGCCGCGCGCGTGAACCGCCTGGCGCTGGAGAACGCCGAGACCCTGTTCGGTGTGCAGCTGCGCACGCTGGAGAAGAACGTCGAGGCGACCACCAGCTACCTGGGTGAACTCGCCGAGGCCCGCGACCTGGACGCCTACCGCAACCTGCTGCCGAAGGGCCTGCAGGTCGCCCGCGACAACGCCGAGCGCGTCGCCGCCGCCGGCCAGGAGGTCATCGGCCTGACGCTGAAGACCGGCGAGGCCCTGGGCGAGCTGGCCAAGGGCCAGTTCGAGGCCGCCACCAGCCAGGTCCAGGCCACCGTCGCCAAGGCCGCGCGCAAGCGCTGAGCGGCACCCGGGGCACGCCCCGGACAACAGTTCCAAGTCTTTGCGCGGACCCCCTCCCCCGCGCAAACCAGGCCCGGCAGCATCCCCTCCCGCTGCCGGGCCTTTTTTTGTCTCTCAGGCGGCCTGGTCCGCACCAGCCGCCGTGCGGCCGATGTGCTGGTCGCCCCACGCCTTCAATGCCCGGATCACCGGCGCCAGGGTGCGGCCATAGTCGCTGAGCCGGTACTCCACCCTTGGCGGTACTTCCGGATAGACGGTGCGCGCCACCAGCCCGGCGCCCTCCAGCTCGCGCAGCTGGTTGGTGAGCATGCGCTGGGTGATCCGCGGCAGCATGCGCCGCAGCTCGTTGAAGCGCAGCACGTCCGCTTCCAGCAGGCGGTAGAGGATCACGCCCTTCCACTTGCCGCCGATCAGCTCGAGGGTGGCCTCCACCGTGCAACCGGCGGTGCAGTCGAAGCGTGCGTGGGGAGTGCGGGCCATGGCGGTACCTTCTTCGACACTATGTGCACGGCATGTGCGTACTTCCATGGCGACAGGATAAGCGCGAAATTGCGCTCCCCCCAGAACGCTTGGAGCACGCCATGAAAGCGATCGGCACCACCGGGCCCCTGCCCGCTTCCGACCCGCGCTCGCTGGTCGACCTGGAGCTGCCGGATCCGGAATACGGCGAACACGACCTGCTGGTCGAAGTCCGCGCCATCTCGGTCAACCCCGTGGACGTGAAGGTCCGCGCCTCAGCCCAGCCCGAGGCCGGCAGCCACCGCATCCTCGGCTGGGACGCGGTCGGCCAGGTGCGGGCGGTCGGCAGCCGGGTCGAAGGGTTCCAGCCCGGCGACCGCGTGTACTACGCCGGCCAGATCGACCGGCCCGGATCCAACGCCCAGCTGCAGGCCGTGGATGCGCGCATCGCCGCGCATGCGCCGCGGACCCTGGGCGACGAGGACGCGGCCGCCCTGCCGCTGACCTCCCTGACCGGCTGGGAAACCCTGTTCGACCGCCTGCGCGTGCACGACCCTGTGCCCGGTTCGGCCCATGCCCTGCTGGTGATCGGCGGCGCCGGCGGCGTCGGGTCGATCACCATACAGCTGGCGCGCGCGCTCACCGGATTGACCGTGATCGCCACGGCCTCGCGCCCGGAAACCGTGGAATGGGTGAAGAAGATGGGCGCCCACCACGTCATCGACCACCGCCAGCCGCTGGCGCCGCAGGTCGCGGCGCTGGGCCTGGGCGCGCCGGCCTTCGTGTTCTCGACCACCCACACCGACCGCTACCTGGCCGACATCGTGGACCTGATCGCACCGCAGGGCCGCATCGCGCTGATCGACGACCCGGCCTCGCTGGACATCCTGCCGCTCAAGCGCAAGAGCCTGTCGATCCACTGGGAGCTGATGTTCACCCGCCCGCTGTTCGGCACGGCGGACCTGCAGCGCCAGCAGGAAATCCTGGGCGAGGTGGCACGCCTGGTGGACGCGGGGAAGATCTCCACCACCCGCACCGGTTCGCTGGGCGCGATCAATGCCGCCAACCTGCGCCAGGCGCATGCCCTGCTGGAAAGCGGCAAGGCGATCGGCAAGACCACCCTGGCCGGCTTCGAAGGCTGAGCCGGGACCGCGGCTGGGGCGCGCCCGCCCGGGGCGCGCCTCAGCCGGCCAGCGACAGGTTCGACGCCAGCCGCGCCGGATCCGGCGCCGGGCAGTACGGCAGCCGGCCCAGGCAGGGCGCGTCCAGGCGCGCCGAAAGCAGTGCGAGGTTCTCCTCGCGGCAGGCCATGTGCGGATCGACCTCGCTGGCGATCCAGCCGGCCAGCCGGAACCCGTCGGCGGCGATCGCGCGCGCGGTCAGGCGGGCATGGTTGAGGCAGCCCAGGCGCATGCCGACCACCAGCACCACCGGCGCCTCCAGCGCGCGCACCAGGTCGGCCTGGTCGATATCACCGGCCAGCGGCGCGGCCCAGCCGCCCACGCCCTCGACGACGACGACGTCCGCCTGCGCGCGCAGGCGGCCGAAGGCTTCCAGCAACGGCGGCAGCGTGATCCCGACACCGGCGGCGCGCGCGGCCAGTTCCGGCGCCAGCGGCTCCGGCAGCGCACAGGGATTGAGGTCGGCATAGGCCGGTCGCGGATCGCTGGCCGCCTGCAGCGCCAGCGCATCCTCGTTGCGCCACGCCCCTTCGATGCGCTCGCAACCGCTGGCCACCGGCTTCATGCCGACCGCGCGCCGGCCCGCGTTGCGCAGCGCATGCAGCAGGGCACAGCTGGCGAGGGTCTTGCCGGCGCCGGTATCGGTGCCGGTGACGTAGAGGCGGTCGACGCTGCCCAGGTCCATCTCCAACTCCAGTCGGCCGCCGGATGCGGCCGGCGGATCATACGCGCCACGCAGCATCCCGCGACCCGTGCGATGTCCGGCCGGCGCTGCAGGTAACATGCGCGCATGTCCTTCACCACCATCCCGCTTACCGGCAGCAAGCCGGAACAGTACGACCAGCTCCTGTCGCAGGTGCGCGGCCTGCTGCATGGCGAACGCGACCGCATCGCCAATGCCGCCAACCTGTCGTCACTGGTCTACCACGCCCTGCCCGCGCTCAACTGGGTCGGCTTCTACTTCCACGACGGCGAGGAACTTGTCGTGGGTCCGTTCCAGGGCCTGCCGGCCTGCGTGCGCATCCCCCTGGACAAGGGCGTGTGCGGCGCGGCGGCGAGCACCCGCCAGACCCAGCGCGTGGCCGACGTGCATGCCTTCCCGGGCCATATCGCCTGCGACTCGGCCTCGCGTTCGGAGCTGGTCGTGCCGCTGGTCGATGGCGACTCCCTGATCGGCGTGTTCGACCTGGACAGCCCGGAGCCCGACCGCTTCGACGCGGACGACCAGGCCGGCCTGGAAGCCATCGCCGCCGCCTTCGTGCAGTCGCTGCGCTGATCGCGGCACCCGAGGGCATGGCCGCCACGGCCTGCCCTCCGTCCCGCTCCTTTGCCCGCCCTGCCTCTTCGGCATAGACTGCGCGCACTTTCGGGTGACCGCGGCATGGGCCGCGGTTGAAACGGGAAGCCGGTGAGTCCGGCGCGGCCCCAGGCCACGCGGATAGTCCGGCGCTGCCCCCGCAACGGTAAGCAGGACAAGTCCGGGCACACCGCCACTGTGCGAATCGCATGGGAAGGCGCCCGGATGGAGCAGGCCACGCGCCTGTTCGCCCGCGAGCCCGGAGACCGGCCCGGAAGACGACTGGTTGCGATGCGGTGGGCATCGTGGGCGGCAGATGCGTGTCGTCCGCACGCGCCTGGCGTTTGCATCCCCTCCTGCCTTGCAGCCCCTACCGCCATGTCGCGCGGGCGTGCGCGACCCCAGGAGAGATGCATGAAGCCGTCCCCGTTCCGTCCGCTTTGCCTTGCCATGGCCGCTGCCCTGGCGCCTGCCAGCGCCTTCGCGCTGGAGGCGGCCACCGACCTCGACCAGGTCGTGGTCACCGCTACCCGTACCGTCCAGTCCGTGCACGAGAGCCTGGTGCCGGTGCAGGTGATCGACCGCGCCGCCATCGAGCGCAGCCAGGCCGGCTCGCTGCAGGATCTGCTGCGCGGCCGCGCCGGCATCAACCTGTCCAACCAGGGCGGTCACGGCAAGGTCAGCGCACTGATGCTGCGCGGCACCGAGTCCGACCACGTGCTGATGCTGGTCGACGGCATGCGCATCGGTGCGGCCAGCAACGGCATGCCCGCGCTGCAGGACATCCCCCTGGACCAGGTCGAGCGGATCGAGATCGTGCGCGGGCCGCGCTCCAGCCTGTACGGCTCGGAGGCGATCGGCGGCGTGATCCAGGTGTTCACCCGCGCCGCCGGCGATGGCCTGCGCCAGGACCTGCGCATCGGCGTGGGCAGCCATGGACTGCGCGAGGCCAATGCCGGCCTGTCGTACCGCGGCCAGGGTGGCTGGGTCGCGGCCCGCGCCGGCCACCGCGAGGAAGAGGGCTTCAACGCCTGCCGCGGCACCGCCGCGGGCTGGGGCGCCGGCTGCTACGTGGACGAGCCGGATCGGGACGGCCACCGCAACACCTCGCTCAACCTGCGCGGCGGAATGAAGCTGGGCGAGGACGTGGAAGTGCAGGCGCACCTGCTCGACTCCGCCAGCCGCAACGAGTACGACGGCAGCGTGTTCGGCGGCAACGAAGCCGACAACCTGCAGCAGGTGGTCGGCGGCCGCCTCGACTGGCGCATCGCCGAGCGTGTCTCCCTGCAGGCCCAGCTCGGCCGTACCCGCGACGACGCCCACGGCTACCACCGCGACGGCGCCTCGCGCACCCTGGTCAACGTGTTCCGCACCCGCCGCGACCTGGCCTCGCTGCAGCTGGATGCGGGTTTCGGCGCCGACCAGCTGCTCAGCGCCGGCCTGGACTGGCAGGACGACCATGTCGCCAGCGCCAACGGTTTCGACCGCGACCGCCGCGACAACCTCGGCGCCTTCGTCGAGTACCAGGGCCGCTTCGGCGCGCACTCGCTGCAGGCCAGCGTGCGCAACGACGACAACGCCCAGTTCGGCGACCACGCCACCGGCAGCCTCGGCTACGGCTTCGACCTGGACGGGACCTGGCGCCTGGCCGCCAGCGCCGGAACCGGCTTCAAGGCGCCGACCTTCAACGACCTGTACTACCCCGGCTTCAGCAATCCGCTGCTGGAACCGGAGGAGTCGCGCAGCGTGAACCTTGGCGTGCACGGCCAGGGCGAAGGCTGGAGCCTGGGCGTGGACGTGTTCCAGACCCGGATCGACGAACTGATCGGCTATGACACCGGCTTCAACCTGGTGAACATCGACCGCGCCCGCATCCGCGGCGCCGAGCTGACCGCGGCCACCGCGCTGGCCGGCTTCGACCTGGCGCTGGAACTGAGCTGGCTGGATCCGCGCAACGACAGCGACGGCCTCAACGACGGCAACTGGCTGCCGCGGCGCGCGCGCCGCACCGGCCGCATCGACGTGGACCGCCGCTTCGGCGTGTTCAATGCAGGCCTGAGCGTCACCGGCGCCAGCAACCGCTACGACGATGTCGCCAACACCACCCGCCTGGGCGGCTACGGACTGGTCGACCTGCGCCTGGAGTGGACCCTGTCGCCGGCGTGGACCCTGCAGGCCAAGGCGAACAACGTGTTCGACCGCAGCTACGAAACCGCGGCCTGGTACAACCAGCCCGGGCGCGAGTACGCCCTGGCTCTGCAGTACCGCACGCCGTGAGCGGTCAGAGGCAGGCGCCGCCCTGGCGCCTGCCGCGGGGTGGCGCCGGCCTCAGCCCTGCGCCGCGCCCGGTTCCGGCTTCGCCTTCTCCGCGGCGATGGACGCCCGCACCTCGCGCTGCAGGGTCGACAGCGGCACCGCGCCCAGGCCCAGCACCATGTCGTGGAAGGCCTTCTGGTCGAAACGCGGGCCCAGTTCCTCCTCCGCTTCGCGACGCAGGTCCAGCAGGGTGCGGTAGCCGATGTAATAGGAAAGCGCCTGTCCCGGCCAGGAGATGTAGCGGTCGACCTCGTTGACCACGTCGATCTGCGCCAGCGCGGTGTGGCTGGCGAGGTAGTCGATCGCCTGTTGCCGGCTCCAGCCGTACTCGTGCAGGCCGGTGTCGATCACCAGGCGCGCGGCGCGCCACATCTCGAAGGTCAGGCGGCCGAACTCCTCGTACGGGGTCTCGTAGATCCCCATCCGGGTACCGAGCCATTCGGTGTACAGGCCCCAGCCCTCGCCGTAGCCGGAGAAGTAGACCTGCTGGCGGAACTCGGGCCGCTCCGGCGCCTCCAGCGCCAGCGCGGCCTGCAGGCTGTGCCCGGGCGCGCACTCGTGCAGCACCAGCGCCGGCAGGTTGTACAGCGGCCGCGAAGGCAGGTCGTAGGTGTTGAACAGGCACGACTCCAGGCCGCCACGGCCGGAGGTGTAGTTGGGCGCGATGTCGTCCGGCACCGGGCGGATGGTGAAGCGGTAGCGCGGCAGCGTGCCGATCACGTGGTTGAGCTCGCCGTCGATGCGCTTGGCGTGGTACGAGGCGGCCGCCAGCAGCTCGCGCGGGGTCTTCGCATAGAACCGCTGATCAGTGCGCAGGAACTGCAGGAATTCCTCGAAGCTGCCCTCGAACCCGACGCGTGCCATCACATCGCGCATTTCCGCCGAGATCCGCTCCACCTCGGCCAGGCCCAACTGGTGGATCTGCGCCGGAGTCATGTCCAGGGTGACGTACTCGCGGATCTGGCTGCGGTAGAACTCCGCCCCGCCCGGCAGGTCGCGCGCCGACACGGTGGTGCGGGTGCGCGGCAGGTATCGGTTGCGGTAGTAGTCCAGCAGCTCGCGGTAGGCCGGGACCACGTGCTGGAGCACCGCGGCGCGGCCCTCCTCACGCAGCGCCTTGCGCACGTCCCCCGGGATCGAGGCCGGGATGGCGTCGAACACGTCCAGCGCGGGATTGCCGGCACCGGTCCGGGTGTACGGCTCGATGGTGCGGTCGCGGCCGTCCAGGGAGGCCCGCGGCACGCTCCAGCCGCGCGCCAGGCCGGCCTCCATGTTGGCGCGCTGGTCGGCGAAATACCGTGGCACGTCGCGCAGGCGCGCGATGAAGCGGCGCCACTCCGCCTCCGTGCGGTACGGCGCCCACGGCACCACCTCGGCCCAGAAGAAGCTGTCGCTGTTGAAAGGCGCTTCCCAGGTGCGCCAGCGGGCATTGTTGCGATCCGTCTCGACCATCGCCCGGAACACCTCGGCATTGATCCGCTCCTCGCCCGGCAGCTGCTCCAGCGCAATGCGGTCGAGGTCGCGCAGCACCTGGTCCCAGTAGGCGGCACGCCGCTCCCAGTCCGCCGGCTTCACCGCGGGCATGCGCGTGCCTGGCTGCCAGCGGCCATCGATGTATTCGTGGCCGTATTCGCGCTGGCGCCATTCCCATTCGGCCGTGTACAGCGCGCGCAGGGCCTGCGCGGGGGTGCCGGCCTGGGCGACCTGGCGGCTGCCGGCTGCAGCCGGCATGGCGGCCGCGGCAAGCCCGGGAGACAGCAGCATGGACAGGACGAGGACCGAGGCACGGGACGGATGGGACATGGACGCTCCGGATTGGCGGCTGGGCGGCGCCGCCGGCGTCCACGACCAATGTTCGCGGAGGCTACGGCAGCGCCGATCGCGCCGGCAGGCGCGGACAGCCGATGGTAGCCGGCGTCCCCGCCCGCGCCCCCTGCCAGAGGGGCTAGCGCGCCGTGGCTTCCGCGGGCGCGGCCAGGTCGTCGAACAGGTCGCCCTGTGGCGCGGCCTCGTCCGCATCGCGGAAGCCGGACAGGCCCACGCCAACCAGGCGGTAGCGGGTATCGGCCGCCAGCGACACCCGCTCGCGCAGGGCGCAGGCCAGTTCCGCCAGCTCGGCCGCCGATGCTGGCGGCCGCTCCAGGGTCAGGCTCCGGGTCAGGATCCGGAACTGCGCGGTCTTGAGCTTGAGGACCACGGTATGGCCGGTGCGGCCGGCACGGCGCGAGGCGTTCCAGGTCTTCTCCGCCAGCTGCCGGATCGCTGGCTCCAGCGCCTCCAGCGGCAGGTCCTCGGCGAAGGTGTCCTCGGAGGAGACCGAGCGCACCGGCTGGTCCGGCTCCACAGGGCGCTCATCGATGCCGCGCGCGCGCCGGTACAGGGCCGCGCCGAAGCTGCCGAAGCGCTGCTGCAGCTCCTCCAGCGGCCCTGCGCGCAGGTCGCCCACGGTGGCGATGCCCAGCTGCGCCAGTTTTCCTTGCATGACCTTGCCCACGCCGGGGATGCGCTCGACCGGCAGCGGGGTCAGGAACCGCTCCACGTGCTGCGGGCGGATCACGAACAGGCCGTCCGGCTTGTCCCAGTCCGAGGCGATCTTGGCCAGGAACTTGTTCGGTGCGACGCCGGCCGAGGCGGTCAGCCCGGTCTCGGCACGGATCCTGGCGCGGATCGCCTCGGCCACCGCGGTGGCGCTGGGCAGGCCGGTCTTCGGCGACGTCACGTCCAGGTACGCCTCGTCCAGCGACAGCGGCTCCACCAGGTCGGTGTGCTCGAGCATGATCTGCCGCACCTGGCGCGAAACGGCCTTGTAGCGGACGAAATCCGGCGGCACGAACACCGCGTCCGGGCATAGCCGCTCGGCGCGCAGCGCCGGCATGGCCGAGCGCACCCCGAACTTGCGGGCCTCGTAGGAGGCGGCGCAGACCACCGAGCGCGCACCGCGCCAGGCCACGACCACCGGGCGCCCGCGCAGGGAAGGGTCGTCGCGCTGCTCCACCGACGCGTAGAACGCGTCCATGTCCACGTGGATGATCTTGCGCTGGGCTGGAACGGGCGGGGCCTGCATTGCCCCGTCATTGTGGACCGGTCCGGGGCACGGGGTGGGGCCGGGGCGCCTGCGATGGCCCCGCCGGCTCATGGCCGGCCGCGGATCACCATGCTCGCGAGGGCCGTGCACCGGCCTTCACGGCTCAAACAATTGATTGAAACGCCAGCGTCGGGCACGCTTCAGTCCTTTCTCCACCGGATTCCGCATGAACCGCGCTTCTTCGTTCACCCGTGAGCAGCTGGAGGCCAGCGGCCGCGGTGAACTGTTCGCCACCGGCGACGCCCGCCTGCCTGCCGACCCGATGCTGATGTTCGACCGCATCGTCGAGATCAACGACGACGGCGGCAAGTACGGCAAGGGCTTCATCCGCGCCGAGCTCGACATCCGCCCGGACCTGTGGTTCTTCCAGTGCCACTTCATCGGCGATCCGGTGATGCCCGGCTGCCTGGGCCTGGACGCCATGTGGCAGCTGGTCGGCTTCTTCCTGACCTGGCTGGGCGCCCCCGGCCGCGGCCGCGCCCTGGGCTGCGGCGAGGTGAAGTTCTTCGGCCAGGTGCTTCCCACCGCCAGGCTGGTCACCTACGAGATCGACATCAGCCGCGTGATCAACCGCAAGCTGGTGATGGCCCAGGCCGACGCGCGCATGCTGGTCGACGGCCGCGAGATCTACACCGCCAGGGACCTGCGCGTGGGCCTGTTCACCTCGACGGAGGATTTCTGATCATGCGTCGCGTCGCCATTACCGGCATGGGCATCGCCTCCTGCCTGGGCAACGACCTGGACCCCGTCTCGGCCGCGCTGCGCGAGGGACGCGCCGGCATCCGCCACCTGCCCGATGCCGCCGAGCACGGCCTGCGCAGCCAGGTCGGCGGTGCGGTGGACCTGGACCTGGACGCGGGGATCGACC
Organism: Pseudoxanthomonas suwonensis; assembly: GCF_010093235.1. Taxonomy (GTDB): domain Bacteria; phylum Pseudomonadota; class Gammaproteobacteria; order Xanthomonadales; family Xanthomonadaceae; genus Pseudoxanthomonas; species Pseudoxanthomonas suwonensis. The sequence continues at coordinate 91,893 of NZ_PDWP01000004.1, forward strand.
GCAAGCTCAAGCGCTTCATGAGCGACGCGGCGGCCTACAGCTACGTGTCCATGCGCGACGCCATCGCCGATGCCGGCCTGGATGAGGACCTGGTAAGCCATCCGCGCACTGGCCTGGTCGCCGGCTCCGGCGGCGGTTCCAGCCGCTGGCAGGTGGAGACCGCCGACCTCCTGCGCGAGAAGGGCGTGCGCAAGGTCGGCCCGTACATGGTCCCGCGCACGATGTGCTCGACCGTGTCGGCCAACCTGGCCACCGCGCTCAAGATCAAGGGCGTCAGCTATTCCATCAGCGCCGCCTGCGCGACCTCGGCGCACTGCATCGGCGCGGCCGCGGACCTGATCCGCCACGGCGCGCAGGACGTGGTGTTCGCCGGCGGCGGCGAGGACCTGGACTGGACCATGAGCGTGATGTTCGACGCCATGGGCGCACTGTCGTCCTCGTACAACGACACCCCGGAGAAGGCCTCGCGTCCGTACGACGCCGGCCGCGATGGTTTCGTCATCGCCGGTGGCGGCGGCATGCTGGTGCTGGAGGACTGGGACCACGCGGTGGCCCGCGGCGCGCGCATCCACGCGGAGCTGGTCGGCTACGGCGTGACCTCCGACGGCGCCGACATGGTGGCCCCGTCCGGCGAGGGCGCGGTGCGCTGCATGCACATGGCGATGGAGAACCTGGGCGGCCGCAAGGTCGACTACCTCAACACCCACGGCACCTCGACCCCGCTGGGTGACATCGTGGAGCTCAACGCGGTGCGCGAGGTGTTCGGCGACGACATGCCGCCAATCTCCTCGACCAAGGCGCTCTCCGGCCATTCGCTCGGCGCGGCCAGCGTGCACGAGGCGATCTACAGCCTGCTGATGATGCGCGACGGCTTCATCGCCGGCTCGGCCAACATCGAGACCCTGGACCCGAAGGCCGAAGGCTTCCCGATCGCGCGCGAGAGCCGCGATGCGCAGCTGGACGTGGTGATGTCCAACAGCTTCGGCTTCGGCGGCACCAACGCGACCCTGGTGTTCGCGCGGGCCTGAGCGCCACGACGGCAGGACACGGAAAAGCCCGGCGAAAGCCGGGCTTTTTCTTTCCCGGAGGAACCTGCTGCCCCGTCACCGTCGGGCTGGCACGGCACGGTGATGCCCGTGGATGTGACGACGTGCGCTGATGCGGACAAGGCAACTGACGCAGTATCGGGACTCGTCTTTTCCGGGAGCCGTCCCTTGCATTCCCGATTCCGCCGCCATGCCTGCAGGGCGCTGTTGGCCTGCCTGACCGCCGCCGCCGCGCCGGCACTCGCCCGACCGGCCGTTCCGGAGCAGGAAACACTTGCCTTCGTCGATGTCCATGTCCTGCCGATGGACCGGCCCGGCGTACTGCACAACCACTCGGTACTGGTCGACGGCGGCCGCATCGTCGCCGTGGCCCCGTCCCTGGAGATACCCGAGGGCGCGCGCGTGGTCGACGGCAATGGGCGTGCCTGGCTGCTGCCGGGACTGGCCGACATGCATAACCACGCCCACGCGCCACAGGACCAGGAGTTGCTGCTGGCCCTCGGCATCACCACGACGCTGCACATGGGCGAAGCACCCAACAGCTTCGTCGGGCGCATGCGCCACGCGGTGGCCAACGGCGAGAGCGCCGGGCCGAGGATCCTGGCGGCGCTGGCGGTCGATGGATCCCCGCGCTATGGCCACCTCGTGGTCGCCGATGCGGGAGACGCGCAGGCCGCGGTGCGGCTCGCCTCCAGGAACGGCTACGACTTCATCAAGGTCTACAACACGCTGTCCGCGCCGGCTTTCGAGGCGTTGGCCAGGGAGGCGCGGGAGCACGGCGTCGGACTTGTCGGCCACGGCGTGAAGGACGTTGGCCTGCAGCGACAGCTGGAAGCGGGGCAGTCGCTGGTGGCGCATGCGGAGGAATTCCTCTACGCATTCTTTCCCGAGCCATCGGATGCGGATCCGAACGCGGCACCGGGAGAGGAGCAGATGCAGGGCGCCATCAGCCTGCTGCGCCGGCACGGTGCAACCGTCGTCGCCGACCTGGTGACCTACGAGGCGATCGCCCGGCAATGGGGTCGGCCGGAGGTGGTCGAATCCTTCCTGCGCTCGCCGGAATCGCGCTACCTGCCGCCGCAGATGCGTGTGTCCTGGCCCAGGCAGGGCTACAGCCGCCGGGATGGAAGCCTCGACGCACGCCTGCAGTTCCTGCACCGCTTCACCAAAGCCATGGACGAGGCGGGCGTGCCGCTGCTCTCGGGTACCGATGCCCCCAGCATCCCCGGCCTGGTCACGGGCTTTGCACTGCATCGCAACCTCGCCGCGCTGGTCGAGGCCGGGCTTACGCCACATGCGGCGCTTGCGACCGCCACCCGCACGCCCGGCGAATTCCTGCGTCGGCATCGCCCCGAGCTTCCGCTATCGGGCGTGGTGGCAGGAGGTGCGCGCGCAGACCTGCTGCTGGTGGCCACCGATCCACTGCGCGACCTCGCCACCCTTGCATCACCCCTGGGCGTGATGGCCGACGGCCGCTGGTATCCGCGGGACGACCTGGAGGCGCGCAAGGCGGCCATACGCGCAGCCTATGCCGCGGCAGCCGCCAGCGCGCGGGAAGCGGAGGCTGGCGCAGCCCGCTGATCCGACCCTGCCCCCCCATCCCCTCCCCGGCGGGGGAGGGGGATGCCTCACGCCGCCATGCCGTTGTGGCGCAGCAGGGCGTCGAGGCTGGGCTCGCGGCCGCGGAAGGCCTTGAAGTTCTCCAGCGCGCTGCGGCTGCCGCCGCGGGAAAGGATCTCGCGCAGGAAGCGGGCGCCGGTTTCGGCCAGCTGCCCGGGGGTTTCCTCGAACGCAGCATAGGCGTCGGCGCTGAGCACCTCGGCCCACTTGTAGCTGTAGTAGCCGGCCGCGTAGCCGCCGGCGAAGATGTGGTTGAACTGGTGCGGGAAACGGTGCCACGCCGGGGCGCGATTGACCGCGACCTCGTCGCGCACCCGCTCCAGCAACTGCAGGACGCTGTCCCGGGCCGGATCGAAGCGGCTGTGCAGCTCCATGTCGAACAGGGCGAACTCCAGCTGGCGCACGGTGAACATGCCGGCCTGGAAGTTCTTCGCCGCCAGCATCCTGTCGAACAGTTCGCGCGGCAGCGGCGCGCCGGTGTCCACGTGGGCGGTCATGGCCTGCACCCGCTCCCACTCCCAGCAGAAGTTCTCCATGAACTGGCTGGGCAGCTCCACCGCGTCCCATTCCACGCCGTTGATGCCGGCCACCGGCAGCTCGTCGATGGCGGTCAGCAGCTGGTGCAGGCCGTGGCCCATCTCGTGGAACAGGGTGGTGACCTCGTTGAAGCGCAGGGTCGCCGGCTTGCCGGGCGCGGGCTTGCCGAAGTTGCACACGAGGTAGACCAGCGGCGTCTGCACGCCGTCGGCGCGGACGCGGCGGTTGCGGCAATCGTCCATCCAGGCCCCGCCGCGCTTGCCCTCGCGGGCATACGGGTCCAGGTAGAACTGGCCCAGCAGGCGGCCCTGCGCATCCTCGACGCGGTAGAAGCGCACGTCCTCGTGCCAAAGCGGCGCGGTGTCCGGCTTCACCTTCACCTGGTAGAGCGACTCGATGACGCCGAACAGGCCGGCAAGCACCTTCGGTTCGGTGAAGTAGTCCTTCACCTCCTGCTCGGAGTAGCTGTAGCGGGACTGCTTGAGCTTCTCGCTGGCCCAGGCCAGGTCCCATGGCTGCAGCTCGTCCAGGCCCAGCTCGTCGCGGGCGAAGGCTTCCAGTTCGGCACGGTCGCGGCGTGCGAACGGCAGCGCGCGGCCGGCCAGGTCGCGCAGGAAGCCCAGCACCTCGTCCGGACTCTGCGCCATCTTGGTGGCAAGCGAGTACTCGGCGGAGCTGGAAAAGCCCAGCAGCGCGGCCAGTTCGCCGCGCAGGGCGACGATGCGGTCGATGTTGCCGCTGTTGTCCCACTCGGCCGGGCCGGCCTCGGAGGCGCGCAGGCCGTGGGCGCGGTACAGCGCCTCGCGCAGGCTGCGGTCCTCGGCGTAGGTCTGTACCGGCAGGTAGCACGGCATCTGCAGGGTCAGCTTCCAGCCCGGCTTGCCGTCCTTCTCCGCGGCCGAGCGGGCGGCAGCCACCACCTCGGCCGGCAGCCCGGCCAGGCGCGACTGGTCCTCCACGTACAGGGCGAAGGCGTCGGTGGCGTCGAGCACGTTCTGCGAGAACTTCGCCGACAGGGCAGCCAGCTCTTCCTGGATCGCGGCGAAGCGCTGCTTGGAAGCCTCGTCCAGTTCGGCGCCGCCGAGGCGGAAGTCGCGCAGGGCGTTCTCCACCACCTTGCGCCGCACCGCGTCGTAGCCGGCGTATTCGGCCGAAGCGGCCAGGGCCTTGTACTGGGAATACAGGGCCAGGTTCTGGCCCAGCGAGGCACCGAAACGGATCACCCGCGGCAGGTTGGCGTTGTACGCCTCGCGCAGCTCCGGGGTGTTCATCACCGCCTGCAGGTGCTGGACCTGGCCCCAGGCGCGCCACAGGCGCTCGGTGGCGTCCTCCAGCGGGGTCACGAAACTGTCCCAGGTGACCGGACTGACCGTCTCGGCCCGCCTCACCGCGGCTTCCGCCTGTTCCAGCAGGGTGTCCACGGCCGGACCGACGTGTTCGGGCCGGATCTGGTCGAAACGGGGGAGGCCGGAGAAGTCGAGCAGCGGATTGTCCATGGGACCTCGCGGTTGCGGTGGGGGCGGCAGCGCCGCGTGTGTACTTGCAGATGCGCCCGGCAGCGGGGATTTCAACCCGCGCCAGGCCGGATCACAGATCGCCGCAGGCCTCCAGCGGCAGGGGCTCGCCGGCCACGGCGCGGGCGATGGCCTGGTCCGCCGCCTCCACCTCGATCCCGTGCCGCGAATACCAGGCCGGATCGTAATAGCTGTGGGCGTAGCGGTCGCCGCTGTCGCACAGGATGGTCACGATCGAACCGCCCTGCCCCGCCTCGTGCATGGACTGCGCGGCGCGCAGCACGCCGACGAAGTTGGTGCCGGTCGAACCGCCGACGCGGCGCCCCAGCACCGCGCTGACGTGGCGCATTGCCGCCAGGCTCAGGGCATCGGGCACCCTGGCCATCGCGTCCACGCAGGACGGAATGAAGCTGGCCTCCACACGCGGCCGGCCGATGCCCTCGATGCGGGAACCGCCGGGCAGCGCCAGCGACGGATCGGCCTGCCCCTCCAGCGCGCCGCGGTAGTAGTCGTAGAACACCGAATGCTCCGGGTCGGCGCACAGCACGCGGGTGTCGTGGCGGCGGTAGCGCACGTAGCGTCCCAGGGTCGCGCTGGTGCCGCCGGTGCCCGGGCCGCACACGATCCATGCCGGCACCGGATGCGGTTCCTCGGCCATCTGCTTGAAGATGGACTCGGCGATGTTGTTGTTGGCGCGCCAGTCGGTGGCCCGTTCGGCGTAGGTGAACTGGTCCATGAAGTGGCCGCCGGTCTCGCGTGCCAGCCGGGCCGAAACCTCGTTGATCGTGCATGGGCTGTCGACCAGGTGGCAGCGGCCGCCCTGGAACTCGATCGCCGCGATCTTCTCCGGCGAGGTCGAGGCCGGGATCACGGCGATGAAGGGCAGGCCCAGCAGCCGCGCGAAGTAGGCCTCCGACACCGCGGTCGAGCCGCTGGAGGCCTCGATCACCGTGCTGCCCTCGCGCAGCCAGCCATTGGCCAGCGCGTACAGGAACAGCGAGCGCGCCAGCCGGTGCTTGAGGCTGCCGGTGGGATGGCTGGATTCGTCCTTGAGGTAGACGTCGATGCCGGGATAGCCGGGCAGCGGCATCGGGATCAGGTGGGTATCGGCCGAACGGTTGAAGTCGGCCTCGATCTTGCGGATGGCGGCGGCCACCCACTCGCGCTGCGACATGGCGATCCACGGCGATGGAAAGGCCCGATTATCCGCCCCGCCACGCGCAACCGGAACCGGGCACGCCGTCGCCATCGCGACGGCGCGCCCGCCAGTGGCAACGGTTCAGTGCCGGGTGCGGCCGGCCATGGCGGGCCAGGCGTGCGGGAGCCGCGGCCCGCCACGCAGCCCGCGCAGGACCTCCACCAGTTCGCGGTAGCCCTCGGCCAGCTGGTCGAACAGCGCGGCGTAGGCGGCGCGGCTGGCCTCGGCCACCTCGCGGTAGGCGCCACGGCCGAGGTCGACGAAGTAGTCCACGCTCACCCGGCGGCGCGCGGCCCGGCCCGGGAACAGGCCGGCCACCAGCAGGCAGCGGTCACCCACGTCGCGCAGGGCATCGGCGCGCAGCCGCCCCACCTGCGCCTGGGCGTGCAGCCAGTCCAGCGCATGGGTATGCGCAAGAAGCCGGGCGTCGCCCTGGTAGCGCAGCAGCACGAACACCAGGTAGGCCTCTCGCGATTCATCCAGCGGGTGGCCGGTGCGTCCGGCCGCGTCCCGCACCAGCGCCTGCCACAGCTCGGCCGGCGCCCCCTGTTTCATCTCGAACATGTCTTCCTCCTGCCATGAAGACAGGTTCGAGGCTAGTACTGTCCGGCGCGCCGTGCTGGCAGCCGCCCGGGCCGAGTGCCAGCCAGGGCAGGCCTTCCGTTCAGCGACGTGGTCAGGTCGTCGCGCCGGTCTCCCGCGCCAGCCGCTCCAGCTCCTCGGCCAGCAGCTCCGGATGCAGGTCGAACTGGTCGGACAGCAGCAGCTCGCGCGCCGCCTCCTTGACCTCGATCCGTTCGGCCTGGAGCAGGTCGCCATCGCGGAACAGCTCGATGTAGCTGTCCAGCACGCCCGACAACGTGCCCTGCGCGGTGTCCGGCGCCGCCAGCACCAGCTGCAGGCCCAGCGAGCGCAGGTAGTTGGTGGTGGCGCGGGCGTTCTGGGCGTCGATCTTGTCGCCGAACTCGTCCAGCAGGATCACGCCGATGCCGCCCGGATGCGCCTCGCTCTTGCCGTAGGCCGCGGCCAGCGCTGCACCGGCGATCACGTACAGCGGCGCGCGGTGCTCGCCACCGGAGCCCGAGCGCATGCGCTCGCTGAGGGTGCCGATCACCCGGTCGTCCTGGCGGATCTCCACGCCGAAGTGGAAGAAACGGCGGTAGTCGTCCAGCGGGGAGGCGGCCAGCTTCGCGCTGGCGCTGTCCTCGATCAGCTGGCGGAACGCCTCCGGGACCTCGCCGGCGGTGCCGAACAGGGTGTCCTCGGCGCCGACGTCGGCCACCTTCTGGATGAAGCGGTGCAGGTCGCGGTACTCGGCCACCACCTCGTAGTGGAAGCGGTAGCGCTCGTTGTTGGAGAACGCCGGGCTGTTGCGCAGGGTGCGGTTGAGCGCGTCGATCTGCGCCTTCAGCCGCACGAAGTTGTCGTGCAGGGTGTTGGCGACGTTGGAGCGGAAGGTCTCCACCGCGGTTTCGTAGGCGCGGTCGGCCTCGGCGCGGTAGTTGACCAGCTCGGTTTCGCGCAACTGCACCAGCTCGCGCTGCATCAGCGCGCGCGCCGGCTTCCATGCGTCGGCGGCGAAATCCAGGTCCAGGCCATGGCTGCCGGCATAGCGCTGCAGCTGGCTCCAGGCCTCCGGCAGCAGCGAGGCCAGCTGGCGGTCGTTGTCCTGGGCGCGGCGTTCGCACAGGTTGCGCGCTTCTTCCAGGCCGGTGCCCTTCGCCTCCAGCTCCTCGCGCAGCTGCTCGACCCGGTTGGGATCGACGTGCGGATCGCGGAAGGCCTCGACCGCGTTGCGGGCGACGATCTCCTCCTGCGCCTGCAGCGCGCGCAGCAGCGCCTGGCGCCGCTCCAGTTCGCCCTGGGCCAGGGCCTCGGCGCGCACCAGCGACTCGATCGTGGACTCGGCCTTCTGCACCTGCGCCTTCAGCGCGGTGGCGCGCTCGCCCAGGCGCAGCAGGTCGGGGTCGACCGCGTCGGCGTGGCTGCGCTCCAGCGCCTGGTAACGGGCCAGCACCTGGCGGTACTGCAGCAGCAGCCCGTGCAGGCCGCGGGCGACGTCGTCGCCGTCCAGCCGCGCCCGCTTCTGCCGCAGCGCCTCGGCGCGGCGCGCCTCCGGCTCGCACTGGCGCAGCTCGCGCTCGGCGTTCTCCAGCTCGGCGCGCAGCAGGCGCAGGCGCTCGCCGTCCTGGGCCACGCCGATCTTCAGCTCGCCGCTGGACGGCAGGCGCCGTCGCTCGATGCCGCCGCCCTTGGCCACCAGGCCGTCGCGGGTCAGGCCCTGGCGCGTGCGCACCACCTCGGCCTCGGTCTCGACACAGCGCAGGTCGCCAAGCTGGCGGCGCAGGTACGCCACCGCATCGGCGTTGTCGCCCTCGATGAGGGCGGCGACGCTGTCCTCGGCCAGGCGCTCCTGGCGATGGCTGCGGGCCTGGCTGGGCAGGGCCAGCTTCACCCCGTAGACGGCGCGGGCGCCCTGCAGCGAACGATAGACGCGCACCGCGTCCTCTTCGCGTCCGGCCGGCACCAGCAGGGCCTCGACATGGCTGCGCAGGTAGGCCTCGATCGCCGGCTGCCAGCGCTTGTCGGTGACCCGCACCAGGTCGCACACCGGCTGCGCCTCGATCCCGGCCTCGCGCAGGTGGTTCACCAGGCGCATGACCTCGTCGCGCAGGTTGGCCTGGCCGGCGTCCAGGCGCTGCTGGTTGCCGCGCGCGGCGTCGCGGCGCGCACGCGCCAGCTGCCAGGCTTCGTGCGACTGCCGCGCCCAGGCGGCAACCGTGGCCTGCACCGGCGCGGCAGCGGCCAGGGCCTGCTTCAGGCGCGCATGGAACACTTCGGGCGCGGGGCCCTCGCCATCGCCATCGGCGGCAGCCGCCACTTCGTCGCGCAGCTCTTCCAGCGGCCCCAGCGCCCTGGCCAGGCCAGCCTCGTCCACGCCCGGCAGGCGCAGCGCGGCCAGTTCCTGCAGCGGTTCGCGCAGATGTTCCAGGCGACGCAGCAGGTCGGACTGCAGGCGCTGCAGCTGCTCGCGGTCGCGCCCGGCCAGTTCGCGGAACGAGGCCTGTTCGCCATAGCCGGCGCTGCCCTGCAGCTGCTCGCGGACGCGTTCGTATTCCTCCTGCAGGCTGCGCCGCTCGGCGCGCGCCTGCTCCAGCGCCAGGCCGGCGGCGGCCAGCTCCTCGCGGCCGGCATCGCAGTCCGACTGCGCCTGCTCGACCTGCTCGCCGAGCAGGTCGCGGGCGTATTCGGCCGCCAGCGCGCGGTAGGAGGCGGCACGCTGGGCCTGCGCGGCGACCTTGCCGTACTGCGCGTCCACCGCCTCGGCCTCGGCGATGCGCCGTTCAAGCTGCTCGATGCGTTCCTTGATCTGGCGGAAGCTGTCCAGCAGCGCCTTGAAGCGGGCAATGTCGGTAGGCCGGTCCTCGGCCACCAGGGTGCGCACGAACAGGTCCACGTCCTCGACGCGCTGCAGGTTGAGCGCGTTCTGGAAGGCCTTGCGGTAGGCGTTGAAGTCCACGCCGGCGCCGCTGCCGGGACGCAGGCGGTGCAGCAGGTCCTTGACGAAGCGCTCGCCACTGGCGTGGAACTCCGGCGTGGTGCCGGCCTTGCGGCAGCGTTTGGCGGCCAGCTCGCGGAAGCGGCTCCACTCCAGCGGCAGCTCGCGGCCGTCGACCTTCTCCAGGTGGTCTTCCAGCTCCAGGGCCACGCCCGGCAGCAGGAACAGGCCGTGCTGGCGATGCTCGGGCTCGTCTACCGAGGCGCCCAGCGAAATGCCCGCGGTCAGCGGGGTACCGGTCTCCTCGTCGCGGAACACCAGGGTCACGTAGGTGGTGGCGGTGCGCCGCTTGCGACCGTCCTCGCCACTGCGGTACACGCCCAGGCAGTAGTCGCGGATGCTGCGCGCACGCGCCTTGCCGCCGGCCTGGGCATTGAAGTGGATATGGCGGCGGTCGCCGCCGAGAAGGACCAGCTGCAGCGCGTCCAGCAGCGCGCTCTTGCCCGCGCCGTTGGGCGCGATGATGGCCGACGTGCGGTCCAGCTGCAGGGTCTTGGCCTCGAACAGGAAGTACTGCACGAGGTGCATGCGCTCAAGCAGCTGCATGGTCGTCCTCCGCGTCCAGGGTGTCGGCGTCGCCATCGGGGTCGCCTTCGGCATCGGGCCCGCCGCCGCCCAGGTTGTGCTGGTCCAGGCGGTGCAGCCACTGCTCGCCGACGATGTCCACGATCGCCGGCCGCACCACCAGGTGGAACGGCTGCAGGTCGTCCGGCTCGCCCTCGACCAGGCGGCACACGCCCCAGCGGCGCGCGGTGGCGGCCAGCGCGCGCAGCGCGCCGACCTCAGGCATCGGCCGCCCGGTCAGCGCCGGCCAGGCCTCCTGCAGGTCCGGCAGCTCGACCACCACCTCGCCCAGCTCCTCGACCAGGCCCTGCTTCATGCCCTCGTCGTAGCGCTGGCGCAGGACCAGCAGCAGCAGGGTTTCGTCCAGGCGCACCGGCGTGCCCTCGCCGCGCTTGGGCAGGGCGACCACGTAGCGGTGGTGGGCGTTGCGCTCCAGGCGGATGCCCAACGGGTCCAGCGCGGAGGCGAAGTCCTCGAGGTAGGCCTCCACCAGGTGGTAGGCGCTGCGCGAGCGCGCATCGCTGGCGTACAGCACCTGCTCGGTGACCAGGCGGTAGGCGGCGCGCTCGAAGTCGGCCACAGCGTACATGCCGTTGGACTGCTGGCTGAGGGTGTTCCAGGAACGTTTCATGCGGGATCGGGCTCGGCCTGCGCGCTGGCGCGCGCGGCATTGGAAGCGGAGGGGCCGCGGCCTGCGGCGTGGTGGACGACGAAGCGTGGCGCGCGCAGCCAGCCGTTGTCGCCCGGCTCGCCGCCGTCGACCAGTTCGACGCGGAAGCCGCGCAGCAGGCGGTTGAGCGGGTCGTCGCGACGCAGGCCGCCGGGGCGGCTGCCACGCAGGGCCAGGGTCAGCAGGGTCTGGTAGGCGCGCAGGTCCTGGATGGTCGCGATATCCAGCTTTTCCGAGTCGACGCTGCCGCCGGCCGGCAGCTGGCGGCCGACGTAGGAGGCCATGTCCTCGGCGGTGACCAGGCGCACCCGCTTCATCCGCCGCAGCAGGCTCAGCCGCGCGATCTGCTCGGCGCTGGGCTGGGCATTGCTGTTTGCGCTGCGCGGGATCGGCTGCGGACGGCGGCGCGGCGCACGCAGCTGAGTCTCGTCCATCAGCCCACCCGGACCGACCGGCATGCGCAGCGCGTTCTCGTCGGCGGCCAGCGCACCCCTGGCGGCGCGGTGCAGCAGCACGTCCAGGCGGTCCGGCGCGCGCAGGCGGTAGTCGAGGAAGGCCAGCGCGCGGCGGTTGGCCTGGCGCATGTCCTCGTCCAGGCGTGCGAGGTACTCATCGATGCGCTCCAGCTCGCGCAGGCGCATCAGGCTGCGCTGCAGCAGCTGGCGGGCACGGGCATCGTCGCCCTCGGCCACGTGCTCGCGGTACCAGGCGGCGATGTCCTCGCGCAGCGGGCCGTTCTCGATCTCCTGCACCATCAGCAGGATCTGCGCGCGCCGCGCCAGCGGGTGGTCGGCGCGGTGCAGGTCGGCGTAGTCGCGGATGAAGAACTGGGCCACGTAGCGCTCGAACCACTGCCGCGCGAACTGGGCGGTGGTCTCCGAGCGCACCAGCTCGGGCATCAGGTCGCGCACCTGCAGGCTCATCGAGGCCAGCGAGGACAGCAGCCGGCGCGCCTGTTCGGCCGCCTCGTCCAGCGCCTCGCCGCCGGCGCGGCGGTCGACAACCTGCTGCAGCTGCAGCTCGATCGAACGGATCTTGGCCGAAACGAAAGTGGGACCGCGATCGGCGAACTCCACCAGGGTGCCCAACAGCTGGGCCAGGGCCGGTGGCATCAGCACCATCTCGCGCGCGCCGAGCTTGTCCTGGCGCAGCCAGCCGGCCTGGCGCAGGCGGTCGTACACGGCGGCCGCGCGCGCGGCCAGGCCGCCCTGCAGCGGGGCGTCGCCCTCGTCCTCCCAGGTCTCCTCGGCCAGCAGGTAGCGCTCCAGCGCGGCGACGATCTCGCGCCGGGCGAAGCCATGGCTGGGCGGCAGCGGCGCGTCCGGGCCGAAGTACTCGTCGAACAGCCGGCACAGCAGGCGCCAGTAGCGCTCGCGGTTGGGCGAGGCCAGCGGCCCGAAGGCGCCGGCCGGCACATGCGCGAACAGGGACGGGAACGCGGTACTGCTCAAGCGGGAATCCTGCCGGGCGCCAGGCCCGGATCGGCCGCCATTTTCCCAGATCGGCGCCATGCCCGTGCAGGCGGCGGCGGTTGACCGGTCGCCGGTGGACCGGCTACCTTCTCCGCGCCGAAGGTTTCATCGCTTCATCCAGATGTAGCGATGAATTAAAAGGGAAGTCCGGTGCGTCCTGCCCTGCAGGACAATTCCGGCGCTGCCCCGCAGCGGTAATTGGAAACGAACCCCGCCATCGCACTGGCCCACCGGCCGGGAAGCGGCGGACAGTAGGCACGCGGCCTTCGCCGCCCGTCCATGAGCCCGAAGACCTGCCCCGGCCGGAAGACGCGTCCGTCTTCCGCCTGACCTGGAGCCTCCGCGGGGAGGTGGCCGGAGGCATCGCGTGGCCGTGGCCACGCAGTGTTCCCGCGCCCGCCCCCCGGGCTGCGCCGGCTCGCCCGCGGGGGCGAAGGTCGCCATGGCGGCGTGCGCGGTGTCCAGCCGCGCACGCCGCCGGTCCTTCGTTCCTCATCGTCCACGCATGAGGAATCACATCGATGACACTGACCACCAACCTCGGCTTTCCCCGCATCGGGCCACGCCGCGAACTGAAGCAGGCCCTGGAAGCCCACTGGCGCGGCGAGCTGCCCGCCACGCAACTGCTCGACACCGCGCGGGAGCTGCGCGCCCGCCACTGGCGGCTGCAACGGGAGGCCGGCATCGACCTGCCGCCCTCCAACGACTTCTCGCTGTACGACCAGGTCCTGGACACGGCGTTGCTGTTCGACGCGATCCCCCGGCGCTACCGCGCCGTGGTCGAGGCGGCACCGCTGGCCGGCTACTTCGCCATGGCGCGCGGACTGCAGCGCCCGGGCATCGACCTGCACGCGCTGGAGATGACCAAGTGGTTCGACACCAACTACCACTACCTCGTGCCCGAGCTGGAGGCCGGCCAGGACTTCGCCCTGCGCGGCGACACGCCGGTGGCGCAGTACCTGGAGGCGCGCAGGCTCGGCATCGAGACCCGGCCGGTCCTGATCGGGCCTGTCACCTTCCTGTGGCTGTCCAAGACGGTCGACGGCAGCGACCGCTTCGCGCTGCTGGACCGGCTGGTCCCGGCCTATGTGCAGCTGCTGGAGAAACTGCACGCGGCGGGCGCGGGCTGGGTCCAGGTCGACGAGCCGGCCCTGGTGCTGGACCTGCCGGAGCCGGTCCGCGAGGCCTGTCGCCGCGCCTATGCCCGGCTGGCGACCGGGCCACGGCCGAAGCTGATGCTGGCCCCGTACTTCGGCGCGCTCGGTGACAACCTGGCCCTGGCCACGGCGCTGCCGGTGGATGGCCTGCACCTGGACCTGGTGCGCGCACCGGAACAGCTGGAAGCGGCGCTGGACGCGCTGCCGCCCGGGCGGATGCTCTCGCTGGGGCTGGTGGACGGGCGCAATGTCTGGCGCACCCGCCTGGACAACGCGCTGCTGCTGGCGCGGTACGCGCGCACCCGGCTCGGCGCGGACAACGTGTGCCTGGCGCCGTCGTGTTCGCTGCTGCACGTGCCGGTGGACCTGGACGCCGAGAACGGCCTGGATCCGGAACTGCGCTCCTGGCTGTCCTTCGCCAAGCAGAAGCTCGGCGAGATCCGGGTGCTGGCCGATGCCCTGGATGGCCACCCCGGTGCCGAGGCCGCGCTGGAGGACGCACGCCTGCGCCACGCCTCGCGCCGCGCCTCCACGCGCGTGCACCGGCCGGAGGTGGCGCAGCGCGTGGCCGCCATCGACCCGGCGCTGGGCCGCCGCGTCTCGGACTCCCCGGCGCGCCGCCAGGCCCAGCAGGCGGCCCTGGCATTGCCGCCGTACCCGACCACGACCATCGGCTCCTTCCCGCAGACCCGCCAGGTGCGCGAGGCGCGGGCGAAGTTCAAGTCGGGCAAGCTGGAGGGGGCGGCCTATGAGGCGTTCCTGGAGGCGCAGACCGAACAGTGCGTGCGCTTCCAGGAGCAGGTCGGGATCGACGTCCTGGTCCACGGCGAGTTCGAGCGCAACGACATGGTCGAGTATTTCGGCGAACAGCTGGACGGCTTCGCGTTCACCAGGCTGGGCTGGGTGCAGAGCTACGGCAGCCGTTGCGTGAAACCCCCGGTGATCTTCGGTGACGTGGCGCGGCCGGCGCCGATGACGGTGCGCTGGGCGCGGTACGCCCAGTCGCTGACCTCGCGCCCGGTCAAGGGCATGCTCACCGGCCCGGTGACCCTGATGCAGTGGTCGTTCGTGCGCGACGACCAGCCGCGCGCGGACACCTGCAGGCAGATCGCACTGGCCCTGCGCGACGAAGTCCTGGACCTGGAGGCGGCCGGCATCCGGGTGATCCAGATCGACGAACCGGCCCTGCGCGAGGGGCTGCCACTGCGGCGCGCGCACTGGGACGCCTACCTGGAATGGGCGGTCGAATGCTTCCGCCTGTGCGCGTCCGGGGTGGACGATGCCACCCAGATCCACACCCACATGTGCTACGCCGAATTCAACGACATCATCCAGGCGGTGGCGGCGATGGACGCGGACGTGATCTCGATCGAGACCTCGCGCTCGCGGATGGAGCTGCTGGATGCCTTCGCCAGGTTCCGCTACCCCAACCAGATCGGCCCGGGCGTGTACGACATCCACTCCCCGCGCATCCCCACCACCGCCGAGATGGTGGAACTGCTCGGCAAGGCGCGGGAGGTGCTGGCGCCGGACCAGCTGTGGGTGAACCCGGACTGCGGGCTGAAGACACGCGGCTGGGAGGAAACGGACCTGGCGCTGCGCAGGATGGTCGAGGCGGCCATGGTCATGCGCGAATCGGCCGCCCGGTGACGCGGCGGGGTGGCGTCACCGCGCCACCCTGCCGCGGGCCGCGCCGGGGGCCATGGCGCCCGGCGCGGTGCAGCGCACCCGCGCCGCCCCGGCCGATGCCGGCTACTCGACCGTGACCGACTTGGCCAGGTTGCGCGGCTTGTCCACGTCGGTGCCGCGGGCCAGGGCGGTGTGGTAGGCCAGCAGCTGCACCGGGATGGTGTGGATCACCGGGCTCAGCACGCCGGCATGGCGCGGGGTGCGGATCACGTGCACGCCCTCGGAGGCGGTGAAGTTGCTGTCCTGGTCGGCGAACACGAACAGCTCGCCGCCGCGGGCGCGCACTTCCTGCATGTTGGACTTGACCTTTTCCAGCAGGCGGTCGTTCGGGGCGATCACCACCACCGGCATGGCCGCGTCCACCAGCGCCAGCGGGCCGTGCTTGAGCTCGCCGGCCGGATAGGCCTCGGCGTGGATGTAGGAGATTTCCTTGAGCTTGAGCGCGCCTTCCAGGGCGATCGGGTAGTGCAGGCCGCGGCCCAGGAACAGGGCGTTCTGCTTGGCGGCGAAGCGCTCGGCCCAGACCTGGATCTGCGGCTCCAGGTTCAGCGCGTGCTGCACGCTGCCCGGCAGCATGCGCAGCTGCTCCAGGTAGCCGGCCTCCTGTTCGGCGGTGACCCGGCCGTGCAGCTTGCCCAGCACCACGGTCAGCTGGAACAGCGCGGCCAGCTGGGTGGTGAAGGCCTTGGTCGAGGCCACGCCGATCTCGGCGCCGGCGCGGGTGTAGCAGACCAGCTCGCTGGCGCGCGGGATCGCGCTCTCGGGCACGTTGCAGATCGACAGCGTGTGGCGGTGGCCCAGCGACCTGGCGTACTTGAGCGCCTCCATCGTGTCCAGGGTTTCGCCGGACTGGGAGATGGTGACGACCAGGTAGTCCGGGTCGGCGTAGGCATCGCGGTAGCGGTATTCGCTGGCGATCTCCACGCTGCAGGGCAGGCCGGCGACGGCCTCGATCCAGTAGCGCGCGGTCAGGCCGGCGTAGTAGCTGGTGCCGCAGGCCAGGATCTGCACGCCGCGGACCTTGCGCAGCACCTCCTCGGCATTGGCGCCGAACAGGGTCGGCTCGAAGCTGCCGGCGTCGATCACCGCCTCGACGGTGTCGGCGATGGCGCGCGGCTGCTCGTGGATCTCCTTCTGCATGAAGTGCCGGTACGGGCCCAGCTCCAGCGAGGCCAGCGACACGTCGGACACGTGGACCTCGCGTGCCACCTCCTGGTCGGCCGAGTCGAACACGCGCACCCCCTCGCGGCGGATGTCGGCGGTATCGCCTTCCTCGAGGAAGATCACCCGGCGGGTGGCGGAGATGATCGCGGAGACGTCGGAGGCGAGGAAGTTCTCGCCCTCGCCCACGCCGACCAGCAGCGGGCAACCCATGCGCGCGCCGACCAGGCGGCCCGGCTCGCGCAGGCTGACCACGGCCAGGGCGTAGGCGCCGCTCAGCTCCTTGACCGCGTGCTGCAGCGCGCCCAGCAGGTCCTGGCCCTGCTGCATGTAGTAGTGGATCAGGTGGGCGATGACCTCGGTATCGGTCTGCGACTCGAACTGGTAGCCGAGGCCGCGCAGGCGTTCGCGCTGCTCCTCGTGGTTCTCGATGATGCCGTTGTGGACCAGGGCCAGCTCGCCATGGCTGACGTGCGGGTGGGCGTTGGCCTCGGTCACGCCGCCATGGGTCGCCCAGCGGGTGTGGCCGATGCCCAGCACGCCGTGGAAGTCCTCGGCGGCGGCGGCATGCTCCATCTCCGCCACGCGGCCGGTGCGGCGCACCCGGCGGATGCCCCCGGTCTCGACCACGGCCAGGCCGGCCGAGTCATAGCCGCGGTATTCCAGGCGCTTGAGTCCCTCGATCAGGACCGGAACCACATCGCGATCCGCGATCGCGCCAACAATGCCGCACATGCCGTCTTCCCACGGGTAACAGGCCCGCGATTCTACCGGAGCGTACGGTCCGACCGGCGGAACGCGCCGGCGGAACGGTGGCGCCCGGCGTCCCGCCATCCAGCCCTGGCGTGCGCCTTGCCGTGCGCACGGCCACTCGCCGGCCGCACGCCGGGGGTGCCGGCCACCAGTGTCCGCCCGTCCGCCCCCGGACGGTGTCCGCCCGGCTGTCCGGCGGACGCCCCGGACACTGGGGCGCCGTGCAGGAAACCTTTCAAATCAACAGCCTGCAGTTGGCACGGGACCTGCAACAGGGAGACCGGACACCCATGCCACACGGACCCACATGATCCCCGACACCTCCGCCCAGGACCGCCCCCTCTCCCACGCCGGCCAGCCCCCGGCCTGGCGCCGCTGGCTGCTGCCGGCCGCCGCCGCCGCGGGTGTCCTGGTCCTTGCCGGCTGGGTGGTCTCCGGCTGGAGCGCCGGTGCGCGCTCCTACGACGCCTCGCGCCTGCGCATCGCCGAGGTGAAGCGCGGCGACCTGGTCCGCGACCTGTCCGCCGACGGGCGGGTGATCACCGCCAACAGCCCGGTGCTCTACGCCATCGCCGGCGGCACAGTGTCGCTGCAGGTGGTGGCCGGCGACGTGGTGGAGAAGGGACAGGTGCTGGCGGTGATCGACAGCCCCGAGCTGCGCAGCAAGCTGGTCCAGGAGGAATCGACCCTGGCAAGCATGGAGGCCGAGGCCAGCCGCGCGCAGCTGGACGCGCGCATCGCCAGCCTCAACGCGCACAAGGCGCGCGACCAGGCCCAGATCGACCACACCGCCGCGCAGCGCGACCTGGAGCGCTACGAGCGCGCCCATGCCGGCGGCGCGGTGTCCAACAACGAGCTGGCCCGCGCCCAGGACGAGCTGAAGAAGGCCCAGATCGGACTGGAGGCCGCGCGCAACGACGCCCGGCTGCAGGAACAGGGCGCGGCGCTGGATGCGCGCAACAAGCGCCTGCTGGCCGACCGCCAGAAGGCGGTGGTGGAGGAGCTGCGCCGCCAGGTGGACCTGCTGACCCTGCGCGCGCCGTTCGACGGCCAGGTCGGCCAGGTGCAGGTCTCGCAGGGCACCAACGTGGCGGTCAACGCGCCGATCCTCAGCGTGGTGGACCTGAGCGAGTTCGAGGTCGAGATCCGCGTGCCGGAGAGCTTCGCCCGCGACCTGGGCATCGGCGTGCCGGCGCAGGTCACCAGCCAGGGCAAGGCGTGGCCGGCCAAGGTCTCGGCGGTGTCGCCGGAAGTGGTCAACGGCGAGGTCACCGCGCGCCTGCGCTTCGAGGAGGGCCAGCAGCCGCCGGGCCTGCGCCAGAACCAGCGCCTGTCCAGCCGCATCGTGCTGGATACCCGCAAGAACGTGCTGATGGTCGAGCGTGGCCCGTTCGTCGAGCAGGGCGGCGGCAACTACGCCTGGGTCGTGGACGGACGCAGCGCCGTGCGCCGCCCGGTGCAGACAGGCGCCAGCAGCCTCGGCTACGTCGAGATCGTCTCCGGCGTCCAGGAGGGCGAGCGGATCGTGGTCTCCGGCGCCGACCAGTTCGGCGAGGCAGAGAGAGTGGCCATCAATTGATGGCCAGTGATTGGTGATTCGGGATTCGTGATTCGTAACAGCAGAAGCAACTGCCACCCGCTCACTCCCGGCCACCAGGCGAATCACCAATCACCAATCACCAATCACCAATCACCAATCACCAATCACGAATCACCAATCACCAATCACGAATCACGAATCACAAGGAGCTTCCGATGTTGGAAATGCGCCAGGTCTCCAAGGTCTACCGCACCGCGATGGTCGAAACCCATGCGCTGCGCTCGCTCGACCTGCACGTCCGCGAGGGCGAGTTCGTCGCGGTCACCGGTCCCTCGGGCTCGGGCAAGACCACCTTCCTCAACATCGCCGGGCTGCTGGAGCCGTTCGACTCCGGCGACTACCTGCTGGACGGCGAGAACGTGCGCGGCCTGTCGGACGACGCCCGCAGCCGCCTGCGCAACCGCAAGATCGGCTTCATCTTCCAGGGCTTCAACCTGATCCCCGACCTCAACCTGTTCGACAACGTCGACGTGCCGCTGCGCTACCGCGGGCTGCCGGCGGCCGAGCGCAAGGCGCGCATCGAGAAGGCGCTGTCGCAGGTGGGCCTGGCCTCGCGCATGAAGCACTTCCCGGCCGAGCTGTCCGGCGGCCAGCAGCAGCGCGTGGCCATCGCCAGGGCCCTGGCCGGCGAGCCGCGCCTGCTGCTGGCGGACGAACCGACCGGCAACCTGGACTCGCAGATGGCCCGCGGGGTGATGGAACTGCTGGAGCAGATCAACGCCGCCGGCACCACCATCGTCATGGTCACCCACGACCCGGAGCTGGCCGCGCGCGCGCAGCGCAACGTCCACATCGTCGACGGCGTGGCCACCGACCTGACGCTGGAACCCGGCCAGGGCCACCTGGCCCGCGCCGCGGTCGCCTGAGGAAGCCGCCATGTTCGCCTACTACTTCAACCTCGCCCTGCGCAGCTTCCGCCGCGACAAGGCCCTGACGATGCTGATGGTGCTGGCCATCGCCCTGGGCATCGGCGCGTGCATGACCACGCTGACCGTGTTCCACGTGCTGTCCGGCGACCCGATCCCCTCCAAGAGCAGCCGCCTGTTCTACGTGCAGCTGGACGCGGCGGCAATGCAGGGCTACGAGCCCGGCGACGAACCCCAGGAGCAGGTCACCCGCCTGGACGCCGAAACCCTGCTGCGCGAAAAGCGCGGCGACCGCCAGGCGATGATGACCGGCGGCAGCGTCGTGGTGACGCCGGACCGCGAGGGCGTGGTCCCGTTCAATGCAGGGGCCCGCTTCACCTCCGCCGACTTCTTCCCGATGTTCGACGTACCCATGCTTTACGGTCGCGGCTGGAGCGCGAACGAGGACGAGGCGCGCGCCCGGGTCGCGGTGATCTCCAGCGCGCTGAACGAGCGCGTGTTCGGCGGCGGCGACAGCGTGGGCAAGCAGCTCCGGCTGGACCAGGGCGACTTCACCGTGGTCGGCGTGGTCGGCGACTGGCGCCCGGTGCCGCGCTTCTACGACATGAACAGCGACCGCTACGGCAAGCTGGAAGACGTGTTCGTCCCGTTCCAGACCGCGGTCGCGATGAAGATGGACCGCTCCGGAAGCATGGACTGCTGGGGCTCGAGCAACGGCGACGAGATGGGACTGGGCGCGCCTTGCGTCTGGATCCAGTACTGGGTGGAGCTGGCCGATCCGTCCAGGGTCTCCGAGTACCGCAACTACCTGGCCAACTACTCCGACCAGCAGCGCGCGGCCGGGCGTTTCGAGCGCCCGACCAACGTGCGCCTGCGCAGCGTCATGGAGTGGCTGGAGTTCAAGCGCGTGGTGCCCAACGACGTGGTGATGCAGCTGTGGCTGGGCCTGGGCTTCCTGCTGGTGTGCCTGGTGAACACGGTCGGGCTGCTGCTGGCCAAGTTCCTGCGCCGTGGCAGCGAGATCGGCGTGCGTCGCGCCCTGGGCGCCTCGCGCCAAGCGATCTTCAGCCAGTGCCTGGTCGAGGCCGGCACCGTGGGCCTGGTCGGCGGCATCCTCGGCCTGGGCCTTTCCCTGCTCGGCCTGTGGGCGGTGCGCCAGCAGCCGGCCAGCTACGCCGAGCTCGCCCACCTGGACCTGCGAATGCTGGTCTTCACCTTCGTCCTGGCCATCGCCGCCAGCGTGCTGGCCGGTCTGCTGCCGGCCTGGCGCGCGATGCAGGTGACCCCCGCCATCCAGCTCAAGAGCCAGTGACGGCCCGGTCCGCCACCCGCACAACGGAGACCACCCATGGACATCCGCCCCATCCTTTCCACCCTGCTGCGGCACAAGACCGCGGCTTCCCTGATCGTGGTCGAGATCGCCCTGACCTGCGCGATCATCTGCAATGCGCTGTTCCTGATCAGCGACCGCCTGGCCGAGGTCCGCCAGCCCAGCGGCATCGCCGAGGAAGAGCTGGTCCGGGTCCAGGTCGAGGGCATCGGCAGCGACCCCGACGAGGTGGCGCGTACCCGCAGCGACCTGGCCACGCTCCGCGCCCTGCCCGGCGTGAAGAACGCGACGGTGATGAACCAGATGCCGTTCACCCGCTCGTCCTGGAACACCGGCGTGCGCCTGAGCCTGGAACAGCAGCGCAGCACCCTGCTGGCCTCGATCTACCTGGGCGACGACCAGATGCTGGAAACGCTCGGCGTGCAGCTGGTCGCCGGGCGCACCTTCAACCCGGAGGAGTACATCGAGTACAACGACGCGCAGTCGGCGGACTACGAGGGCGGCATGCCGGCGGTCATCATCACCCGTTCCATGGCCCAGCGCCTGTTCCCGGGCGAGGACCCGATCGGCAGGACGATCTACGCGTGGGGCGACCTGCCGATCCCGGTGGTCGGGGTGATCGACCGCCTGATCCGCCCCGCCGGCGTCGGCGGACCCGAAGCCGCCCACTATTCGATGATCTTCCCTGTGCGCCCGCACTATGCGGTCAGCGGCGAATACCTGATCCGCACCACCCCCGAGCGGCGCCAGGAAGTGCTGGAGGCGGCGGTACGGACCCTTCGCGCCGGCGGTAACGACCGCATCGTGGAGGACGAGGACACCGGCACGATCGAGGACATGCGCCGCGAGTATTTCCAGGCCCCGCGCTCGATGGCCTGGCTGCTGGCCATCGTCTGCGTGGCCCTGCTGCTGATCACCGCGCTGGGCATCATCGGCCTGGCCAGCTTCTGGGTGCAGCAGCGGACCAAGCAGATCGGCATCCGCCGGGCCCTTGGCGCCACCAGCGGGCAGATCCTGCGCTACTTCCAGACCGAGAACTTCCTGCTGGCCACCATCGGCATCGGACTGGGCATGCTGCTGGCGTTCGCCATCAACCAGGTGCTGATGGGCAGGTACGAACTGGCGCGCCTGCCGCTGTACTACCTGCCCACCGGCGCGGTGCTGCTGTGGCTGCTGGGCCAGCTGGCGGTCTATGCACCGGCGCGGCGCGCCGCCTCGATCCCGCCTGCCACCGCCACCCGCAGCGTATGAATCGCAACCTGCGCCAACGGAAGGCGCCCGGCGCCGGCACCACGCCCTGGTACGCGCTGGCGGTGGGGGCGCTGACCGCCGCCTGGCTCGCCGCGATCCCGCGGCCAGCCAGGGTCGCCGCCACCGCTCCGGCGGCGCTCCCCTCGACCGCGGCCGCGCCGGGGACAGCGGCGGTTCCGGGGGCTCCCCGCCCGTACGACATCCCGTCCGGCCGCGAACGCCGGGCCGGGAACAGGTAGCCTTTGCCGTCCGCCCAAGGAATCCGCGCCCCATCCATGTCCACCATCCTGGTCATCGACGACAACCCGGCCGTCGCCACCGCGCTGGAAGTGCTGTTCTCGCTGCACGACATCGCCACGGTGCACGCCACCGGCCCCGCGGAGGGACTGGCGCTGCTGGAGCGCGAACCGGTGGACCTGGTGATCCAGGACATGAACTTCACCGCCGACACCACCTCCGGCGACGAAGGGCGCGAACTGTTCGCCGCCATCCGCGACCGCCATCCCGACCTGCCGGTGATCCTGCTAACTGCCTGGACCCACCTGGAAAGCGCGGTGGAACTGATCAAGGCCGGCGCCGCCGACTACGTGGCCAAGCCCTGGCAGGACGCCAAGCTGCTGGCCACGGTCAATAACCTGCTGGAACTGTCCGAGGCGCGGCGCGAGCTGGACCAGCGCCGCGACGGCGAGCGCCGCCGGCGCGAGGACCTGTCGCGCCGCTACGACCTGCGCGGTGCGGTGTTCGCCGATCCGGCGAGCGAGCGCGTGGTCGCGCTGGCCTGCCAGGTCGCGCGCTCGGAACTGCCGGTGCTGATCACCGGGCCCAACGGCAGCGGCAAGGAGAAGATCGCCGAGATCGTCCAGGCCAATTCGCCGGTGCGCGACGGCCCCTTCGTGACGGTCAACTGCGGCGCGCTGCCGGCCGACCTGATCGAGGCCGAGCTGTTCGGCGCCGAGGCCGGCGCCTACACCGGCGCCAACAAGGCGCGCGAGGGCAAGTTCGAGGCCGCCGACGGCGGCACCCTGTTCCTGGACGAGATCGGCAACCTGCCGCCGGCCGGGCAGATGAAGCTGCTGCGCGTGCTGGAGACCGGGCGTTTCGCGCGGCTGGGTTCCAACCGCGAACGCCAGGTCAGGGTGCGCGTGGTCAGCGCCACCAATGCCGACCTGCCGGCGATGATCCGCGAAGGCACGTTCCGCGAGGACCTCTACTACCGGCTCAACACCATCGAACTGGCCATGCCGCCGCTGGCCGAGCGTCCCGGCGACGTACTGCCGCTGGCCGAGCGTTTCGGCGAGGGTGGCAAGCCGCTCTCGCCGGCCGCCGCCGCGGCGCTGCAACGCCACTCCTGGCCCGGCAACGTGCGCGAGCTGCGCAACGTGATCCAGCGTGCGCAGCTGCTGGCCACCGGCGCGCGCATCGAGCCGGAGGACCTGGCCCTGCCGCGGGCGCAGGCTTCGCGCCCGGCCCCGGCGCGCGAGCCCGAGCGCGAGCAGATCGAGGCGGCGCTGCAGCGCGCCGGCGGGGTGATCGCGCAGGCGGCCGCGGAGCTGGGCATGAGCCGGCAGGCGCTTTACCGGCGCATGGAGCGCCACGGACTCAAGTCGTGAGGCCGTGCCCATGAGGATCCGCCGCAGCCTGTTCCTGCGCCTGTTCGTCCGCCTGCTGCCGGTCCTGGCCTTGGCGGCCGCGCTGCCCTGGACCTTCGCCTACTGGATCAACCACGGCTGGGTGATCGCCGCCATTTCCACCACGATCGTGCTCCTGCTGGCCTGGTGGAGCCTGCGACGCGCACTGGCGCCGCTGAACTCGCTGTTCCGCGCCATCGCCGGCAGCGTCAACACCTACCGCGACGGCGAGTTCAACTTCGGCATCCACTGGCACAGCAACGACGAGATCGGCGAACTGGTACGCGCCCATGCCGAGCTGGGCGAAGTGCTGCGCCGGCAACGCCAGGACCTGGTCCAGCGCGAGCTGCTGCTGGATACCATGGTCCAGAACACGCCGGTGGCCATGGTCCTGTGGGCCGACGGCGGCGACGGAGTGCCACGGGTGGTGTATGCCAACCTGGCCGCCCGCAAGCTGCTCAACGACGGACGCAAGCTGGAAGGCCAGCGCATGGACGCGGTGCTGGAGGGCCTGCCGGCGGAGCTGCGCGAAGCGGTGGCGCGCGGCGGCGACAGCCTGTTCGGGGTCAGCCCGGAAGGTGCGGAGGACGAGGACGCGGAGGAAGAGGTCTACCACCTCTCGCGCCGGCGCTTCACCCTCAATGGCCGCCACCACGAACTGCTGCTGCTGCGACTGCTGACCCCCGAACTGCGCCGCCAGGAGGTGCAGACCTGGAAGAAGGTGATCAGGGTGATCAGCCACGAGCTCAACAACTCGCTGGCGCCGATCGCCTCGCTGGCCCACTCCGGCGCCGAGCTGGTGCGGCGCGGCCGCCACGAGCGCCTGGCCGAGGTGTTCTCCACCATCGAGGACCGTGCCCGCCACCTGGAGGGCTTCATCCGTGGCTACGCGCGCTTCGCCAAGCTGCCGCAGCCGCAGCTGCAGGCGGTGGACTGGGGCGATTTCCTGGCGCGGCTGCAGCGCCAGATCAGCTTCGAGCTGGACGGCATGGCCGCGGACCTGCGTGCCAGGGTCGATCCGGCGCAGATGGAGCAGGCGCTGCTCAACCTGCTGAAGAACGCCCACGAGGCTGGCGAGGAAGCGGGCAATCCCCAGGTCGAGGTGCGCCTGCGGCGGCTGCCCGGCTGGACCCGGCTGGAGGTGCTGGACCGTGGCCCCGGCATGAACGAGGCGGTGCTGCAGAACGCGCTGCTGCCGTTCTATTCGACCAAGCGCAATGGCACCGGCCTGGGCCTGGCCCTGTGCCGGGAGATCGTCGAGGCGCACGGTGGCCGGCTGTCGCTGCAGAACCGCGCCGAAGGCGGCCTGTGCGTGGCGGTGATGCTGCCGGAGCAGTGAGCCGCGGGCGCTGGTGCGGCCGCCAACGGCGGTGTTACCCGGGTCGTCCCAGCCAGCGCTGCATCACCACCCGCAGGTGCATCGGGAAGCCGAGGCCGCGCTCCTCCACGAGCATGGCGTGCATGCTGGGCGTGTATCGCGCCGGCTCCAGCACCTCGAACCCGGCGCTGGCATAGAAGGACGCGTTCCATGGCACGTCGCGCAACGTGACCAGGGTGATCCGCTCGAAACCTTCCCCTGCCGCGCTGGCGCAGACATGTTCCAGCAGTGCGCGGCCTATGCCGCGGCGCCCGTGGTCCGGATCCACGTCCATCTGCACCAGGTACGCCTGGCCGTCGACGCACGAGTAGAGCGCATAACCCACCGCCCGCCCGCCGGACTCCGCAACCCACAGTCGCCCGCGGGCCGCTGCTTCGACATGGTCATCGGCAGCCAGGGTGCTGCGCGCGAACACCGGGTAGGCCTCGTGCCCGCGCAGCAGCTCGCAGGCGCGGCGTTCGATGCCGACCAGGATCGCCGCATCCGCGGCGCGGCCGGGACGCAGCGACCACCCGGTCACTTCTTCTTTTTCTCCGGCCGCTTCCAGCCCTCGATGGAACTCTGGCGTGCGCGCGAGACCGTCAGGGTGTCGGCGGGCGCGTTGCGGGTGATCACCGAGCCGGCGCCGATGGTCGCTCCGGCGCCGATCTCCACCGGCGCCACCAGGGCCGAGTTGGAACCGATGAAGGCCCCGTCGCCAATCACCGTGGCCGACTTGTTCACCCCGTCGTAGTTGCAGGTGATGGTGCCGGCGCCGATGTTCACCCCGGCGCCGATGGTCGCGTCGCCCAGGTAGGTCAGGTGGTTGGCCTTGCTGCCCACGCCCAGCACCGATTTCTTGGTCTCGACGAAGTTGCCGATGCGCACGCCGTCGGCCAGCACCGTGCCTGGGCGCAGCCGCGCGAACGGACCGACCTGGGCCGCGCCCTCGGTGACCACGCCCTCCAGGTCGCAATGCGCCAGGACTTCGGTACGCGGGCCCAGGCGCACGTCCTTGAGCCGCACGAACGGCCCGATGCGCACGCCGTCGCCCAGCTCGACCTCGCCTTCCAGCACCACGTTGACGTCGATCTCCACGTCGCGGCCGACCCGCACCGTGCCGCGCTGCTCGACCCGGGCCGGATCGAGCAGCCGGGCGCCGGCCAGGCACAGCTCGCGCGCGCGGCGCAGCTGCCATGCGCGCTCCAGCTGCGACAGCTGCCACGGATCGTTGGCGCCCTCGGCCTCGATCGGATCCTCCACCCGCACGATCTCCGCCGGGTTGTATTCGGCCGCGGCCATGGCGAACACGTCGGTGAGGTAGTACTCGCCCTGGGCGTTCTCGTTGGACAGGCGCGACAGCCAGCGCTTCAGCGGATCGGACTCGGCGGCGATGATGCCGGTGTTGACGATGCCGATGCGGCGCTGCTCCTCGCTGGCGTCGCGGTGTTCTACGATCTGCGCCACCCGGCCCTGCGGATCGCGCACGATGCGACCGTAGCCGGTGGGGTCTTCCGGCTCGGCCACCAGCACGCGCAGCAGGCCCTCGGCCTCGAGCAGGCGGCGCAGGGTGTCCGGCGCGGTCAGCGGCACGTCGCCGTAAAGGACCAGCACGTCGGCCGCCTCCGGGATCCCGGGCATGGCCTGCTGCACGGCGTGGCCGGTGCCCAGCTGGCGGGCCTGCTCCACCCACACCAGGTCGTCCTGGCCGGCGAAGGCCGCGCGCACCGCATCGCCGCCATGGCCGTAGACCACGTGGATCGCCGCCGGCCCCAGCTGCCTGGCGGTGTCGATCACGTGGGCCAGCATCGGTCGGCCGCCGATCGGCTGCAGCACCTTGGGCAGGGCCGATCTCATGCGCTTGCCCTCGCCGGCGGCGAGGATCACCACGTGCAGGGGCTGGGTCATGGAGCGGCGCTTCTCTGTGCGGAAAGGGACATGATTCTATCCCTCCCGGCGGGTGGGCCCGCACGCTTCACCTCCTGCAAAGGCAGGCCGATTAAACTTCCGGCACCCCACGACGTGGATCCACCGTGCCGATGCTCCTCCTCCGCCAGGGCAGCCAGTACCTCGCCTTTGGCCTGCTGCAGCTGCTGGTCGACTGGGCCGTGTTCGTGGCGGCGACCGCGCTCGGCCTGGACGCGGTGCCGGCCAACCTGCTGGGCCGCACCAGCGGCGCCATGCTCGGGTTCTGGCTCAACGGCCGCTACACCTTCGCCTGCGAGGACGGCGCACGCCTGGGCTGGCAGCGCTTCCGCCGCTTCGGCGTGCTGTGGATCTCCATGACCATCGCCAGCACGGTGCTGGTGCACGCGGTCGAGCAGCACCTGGGCCTGCACTCGGCGTGGATGGCCAAGCCCGTGGTCGAGGGCGGGCTGGCCATGGTCACCTTCTTCCTGCTGCGCAGGCTGGTCTACCGCTGAGGCGCCTCAGCGCCGGAGGAAGTTCCGCAGCAGGTCATGGCCGTGCTGGGTCAGGATCGACTCGGGATGGAACTGCACGCCTTCCACCGGATGCTCGCGGTGGCGCAGCCCCATGATCTCCTCGAACGAACCGTCCGGGTTCTCGGTCCAGGCGGTGATCTCAAGGCAGTCCGGCAGCGATTCCTTCTCCACCACCAGCGAGTGGTAGCGGGTGGCCTCGTAGCCGTCCGCCAGGCCGGCGAACACGCCCTTGCCCTGGTGCCGGATCGGCGAGGTCTTGCCGTGCATGATGTTGCCGGCGCGCACTACTTTGCCGCCGTAGGCCTGGCCGATGCTCTGGTGGCCCAGGCACACGCCCAGGATCGGCGTGGTCGCGCCCAGGCGCTCGATCACCTCCAGCGACACGCCCGCCTCGTTCGGCGTGCACGGACCGGGCGAGATCACGATGCGCTCCGGCGCCAGCTTCCGGATCTGGTCGACGCTCATGGCGTCGTTGCGCACCACCTTCACCTCCGCCCCCAGCGCCTGCAGGTACTGCACGAGGTTGAAGGTGAAGCTGTCGTAGTTGTCGATCATCAACAGCATGGTGGATTCCTCAGAGTCCCTGCGCCGCCTGCGCCACGGCGCGGAACAGCGCGCGGCCCTTGTTCATGGTCTCGTCCCACTCCTTCTGCGGGTCGGAGTCGTAGACGATGCCCGCGCCGGCCTGCACGTGCAGGCGGCCGTCCTTGATCACGGCGGTGCGGATGGCGATGGCGGTGTCGGCGTCGCCGTGCCAGCCGATGTAGCCGATGCTGCCGGCGTAGACGTTGCGCTTGATCGGCTCCAGCTCGCGGATCACTTCCAGGGCGCGGATCTTGGGCGCGCCGCTGACGGTGCCGGCCGGGAAGGTGGCGCGCAGCACGTCGGCGTAGCTGAGGCCCGGCAGCAGCCGGCCAGTGACCTCGCTGACGATGTGCATGACGTGGCTGTAGCGCTCGATCACGAAGCGCTCGCCGACCTCGACGCTGCCCGGCTCGGACACCCGGCCGACGTCGTTGCGACCCAAGTCGATCAGCATCACGTGCTCGGCCAGTTCCTTCGGATCGGCCAGCAGCTCCTGCTCCAGGGCCTGGTCCTCCTCCGGCGTGCGCCCGCGCGGGCGGGTGCCGGCGATCGGGCGCACGGTGACCTGCCCGCCCTGCAACCGCACCAGGATCTCCGGCGAGGAGCCGACCACCTGCACCTCGCCGGTATCGAGGAAATACATGTACGGCGACGGGTTGAGCGCGCGCAGGGCGCGGTACACGTCCACCGGACGGGCGTTGAACGGCACGCTCAGGCGCTGGCTCAGCACCACCTGGAACACGTCGCCGGCGCGGATGTATTCCTTGGACTTCTCCACCGCCTCGATGAAGCCTTCGCGGGTGAAGCCGGAGACGAAGTGGCTCTCGTCCAGCACGTCGCGGCTGATCGGGGCCGGGTACTGGCCGGGTTGGCGCAGCTTGGCCACCAGCGCATCCAGCCGCTCCTGCGCGGCATCCCAGGAACCGGGCTGGCGCGGATCGGCATGCACGATCAGGTACAGGCGCCCCTTGAGGTTGTCGAACACCGCCAGTTCCTCGGACAGCATCAGGTAGATGTCCGGGGTGCCGATCTCGTCGCGCGCGGTGTTGCCAGCCAGGCGCGGCTCGATATAGCCGATGCATTCGAAACCGAACCAGCCGACCAGGCCGCCGGTGAAACCGGGCAGGCCTTCCAGCTGCGGCACCGAGTAGGAGTTGCGCAGGGCCTCGACCTCGGCGAACGGATCCGCGACCTGGCGGGAGTCGACAACACGGCCGTCCTCGCGCGTTTCCATGGAGTGGCCACGGAAGCTGATGGTGCGGCGCGCGGGCAGGCCGATGATCGAGTAGCGGCCGAAACGTTCGCCGCCCTCGACCGATTCGAAGAGATAGGTGTGCGGGGCGTCGGCCAGCTTCAGGTAGACCGAAAGCGGGG
The DNA here is from genome assembly GCF_010093235.1 of Pseudoxanthomonas suwonensis. Classification (GTDB taxonomy): domain Bacteria; phylum Pseudomonadota; class Gammaproteobacteria; order Xanthomonadales; family Xanthomonadaceae; genus Pseudoxanthomonas; species Pseudoxanthomonas suwonensis. The sequence goes on from NZ_PDWP01000004.1 coordinate 121,268, forward strand.
TGTCGAGGTCGGACAGGACCTCGCGGACGACGGGGACGCGGGTGTAGCGGGCTTCAGCGGCGTGGCGCTGGAACTGTTCGGACGTGATCAAGGCAGGCTTCCTTCCGGCAATACGGGGCATGGCAAACGACGGCATGGGGCCGCCATCGCCAAGCCTGGCGCGCGGAGAAGCGGTGGAGCCTGATCGTCTGGCCGAACATGCCGCCCACTTTACCCGCATCGGCGCGCGCGCGCAGCGCCTGCGCGTGGCTCAGGAAGGTTGCGAGAGCAACGGGCTGTCGACCGGCAGGCGCATGCGCAGCCTGCCGGGCACGCATTCGATGCGGAAGCGGCGGGCCTGCAGCGGCTCGCCGTCGAGATTGAGGGTGAACGGCCCGGCCAGGCCTTCCAGCTCCACCCATGGCAGCCGCGCCCGCTCGGCGATGCGTTCCAGCGCGGCGCGCTGGCCCTGCTTGACCAGGGTGCCGAGGGTGGCGGCCAGTTCGCCGGAAAGCTCGGGGATCACGGTCAGCTCCAGCAGGCCATCGTCGATGCGGGCCTCCGGGCACAGCTCGCGTCCGCCGCCGGCCTGGCGGCCGTTGCCCAGGCCCAGCGCGATCAGCCCGCCCTGCCACTCGAAACCGGGGCCGCGTGCGCGCAGCTCCACCGGCTCGATCCTGCCCAGTCTCGCGATCCCGGTGACAAGGTAGGCCAGGCCACCGAGCAGGCTCTTGAGGCCTTCGTCGGTCTCCACGGTCACTTCCGTACCGAAACCGCCACTGGCCAGGTTGGCGCACCAGTGGCGCTGGCCGTCCGCCTCGATGCGCAGCAGGTCCACCGCCGGCGCCGGCGCCTGCAGGGCCAGGGCGAGCGCACCGGCAGGTTCGTCGGGAATCCCGGCGGCGGCTGCGAAGTCGTTGGCCGTGCCCAGCGGCAACAGCGCCAGCGCGGGCAACGCATCGGCGCCGCCCTGCTGGTCGGCCAGCGCCTGGGCGACCTCGCTGAGGGTACCGTCGCCGCCGCCGGCGACGATCGTGCCTGCACCGGCATCCAGCGCCTCGGCGACGTAGCGGGCGGCGTCGCCGTCCTCCCAGGTCACCCGCACCGCCACCGCGTGTCCCTCCCCGCGCACGGTGGCCACGGCGTCGCGCACGCTGTCCTCGCCGGCGGACTTGCCATTGAGGACCAGCCAGAGGGCGGGGGGAGTCGGGGCGGATCCAGGCATGCGTGCAATCCAGTGGGATGCGCGCACGCTAGCAACGTGCGGCCGGAACAGGCGTGAAGCGGAGCCGCCCCGTCACCGCCACGTCATCGGCACGCGCCCGCCTGCGGGTGCAGCAAGCGGTGGCGGGACGGCCCCGGAGGCGGCGACGCGCGTGGCGGTGGTGTCGCCGGCCTGCGCCTCAGCCGCGCGCGGCGGCCACCGCGGCCTTCATCCGGCCGACCACGTCGATGTAGTGCTCGCGGGTGCGCGGCTCGGCGAAGATCGCCGAGCCGGCGACGAAGGTGTCGGCGCCTGCGGCGGCGATCTGGCCGATGTTGTCGGCCTTGACCCCGCCGTCGATCTCCAGCCGGATCGGTTTGCCGGTCTTGTCGATCATCGCCCGCACCGCGCGCAGCTTGTCCAGGGTCGAGGGGATGAAGGCCTGGCCGCCAAAGCCGGGGTTGACCGACATCAGCATCACCAGGTCCAGGTCCTCCAGCACCCAGTCCAGCACCTCGACCGGGGTGGCCGGGTTGAGCACCAGGCCGGCCTGGCAGCCATGCGACCTGATCAGCTGGATGGTGCGGTGGACGTGGCGGCTGGCCTCCGGGTGGAAGCTGATGAGGCTGGCGCCGGCGGCGGCGAAGTCCGGGACGATGCGGTCCACCGGCTCGACCATCAGGTGCACGTCGATGAAGGCCTGTACGCCGTGCTTGCGCAACGCCTGGCAGACCATCGGGCCGATGGTGAGGTTGGGGACGTAGTGGTTGTCCATCACGTCGAAATGCACCCAGTCGGCGCCGGCGGCGACGACGTTGTCGACTTCCTCGCCCAGGCGGGCGAAATCGGCCGAGAGGATGGACGGGGCGATGACGGTGGGCTGCATGGCTCGGCTCGCAGGGTCTGGATTCGGGACGGTGTCGCCCGCGCGCATCAGCGGCGCTTGCGCAGGGCGCGGATGCGGTCGTAGGCGGCGTTGATGGCGCGGGCGCGCTGCTCGGCCTGGGCGCGCAGTTCCGGCGCGGCCCCGGCGACGCGGTCGGGGTGGTACTGGGACATCAGCCGGCGATAGGCCTGGTCGATCTCGGCGTCGCTGGCGTCCGGCTCCAGGCCCAGCTCGGCGTACGGGTTCTCGCGCCGGCCCAGGCCGAACCAGTCGGCGTCGAAGGCGTGGCCGACCAGCAGGCCGATCACGGCGCCGAACAGCGGATTGGGCCTGAACAGCAGCGCCCCGGCGACCAGCCCCAGCAGTTTTCCGTACCAGCGTTTCATGCGGCGGCGCGCCCCGGAGGCGTCCACGTGGGGAGCGCGCGATTGTACGGCACAGGCGGCCCCGCTGGCCGTACACTGTGCGACCCGCCGCCGGCCGGGTACCGTTCGCGGCGGCCCTGTCAACCTGAGCACTGCCCGGAGACTGCGTTGTCCACGACCCTGCTCCAGTCCGATCTCCCCGGCCTGCCGCTGCGCCACCGCGGCAAGGTGCGCGACGTGTTCGACCTGCCCCGCGAACGCATTCCGGATGCGGCCCTGGCCGCCACCGGTCCCGGCGCCGTGTCGCCGGACGGCTACCTGCTGATGGTGGCGACCGACCGCCTGTCCGCGTTCGACGTGGTCCTGCCCGACCCGATCCCGGGCAAGGGCGAGATGCTGTGCCAGATCTCCAACTTCTGGTTCGGCAAGACCGCGCACCTGATGCCCAACCACCTGACCGGCATCGACGTGGCCGCGGTCCTGCCCGAGGGCGTGGACCCGGCGCTGTATGCGAAGCGCGCGGTGGTGACCCGCAAGCTCAAGCCGGTGCCGGTGGAAGCCATCGCCCGCGGCCACCTGATCGGCAGCGGCTGGAAGGACTACCAGCGCACCGGCAAGGTCAGCGGCATCGCCCTGCCGGCCGGACTGCGCCAGGCCGAGCAGCTGCCGGAGCCGATCTTCACTCCCTCGACCAAGGCCGCCGTCGGCGACCACGACGAGAACATCGACTTCGACGCCATGGTGCGCGCGGTCGGCGCCGACCTGGCCGAGCGGGTGCGCGACGCGACCCTGCGCCTGTACCGCTTCGCCGCCGCCTACGCGGCCGAGCGCGGCATCCTGCTGGCGGACACCAAGTTCGAGTTCGGCACCGACGCCGACGGCCGCCTGTACATCATGGACGAGATGCTGACGCCGGATTCCTCGCGCTACTGGCCGGCGGACGAGTACCAGGTCGGCACCAGCCCGCCGAGCTACGACAAGCAGATCGTGCGCGACTACCTGGAGACCCTGGACTGGGACAAGACCCCACCGGGCCCGACCCTGCCGCCGGAAGTGATCGAGCGCACCCGTGCCCGCTACGCCGAGGCGCTGCAGAAGCTGGCCGGGATCGCGGTCGACTGAACCGCCGCCGGGCCGCGCGGCCCGCGGCGCGGCCCCTCCGTCGCCGCCGCGGGCTATGCTGCGGACCAGGGGGGACCGTCCTGGTCCGGGAGGATCCATGGAAGCCACCGCACAGCGGCCGATCGACCGCTATTTCGCCAGTTATTCGGCCGACCATCGCAACCGGCTCAACCAGCGCATCCACGTCGTCGCGGTGCCGGCCATCCTGTGGTCGGTGGTGGCGCTGGTGTGGTGCGTGCCGGTGGCCGGGACCCTGGCCCGCACCGGGATCTGGGCGGCGCTGGCGATGTTCGCCGCCTGGTCCTTCTACAACCGGCTCTCGCGCCGGCTCGGCCTCGGCATGCTTGCCCTGTTCTTCTTCTGCGGCTGTGTCTGCAGGCTGATCGAGATGCGCCTGGGCCTCACCGCGCTGCTGGCGGCAGGCGCCGCGGTGTTCGCGATCGCCTGGATCGCCCAGTTCATCGGCCACCACTACGAGGGCCGGCGCCCCAGCTTCCTCACCGACCTGGTCTACCTGCTGATCGGGCCGGCCTGGGTGATGGCCAAGTGCTACCGCCGGATGGGCTGGCGGTACTGACCAGCGGGGCGCGCCCACGCGGAGGACACTCGGGCCACTGTTAAACTCCGGGGTTCACCTCGACGGCCGAACGTCCGCCCTGATGGTCCCATTCCTGGAAGTACTCCTCGCCCTGCCCTTCCTGGCGGCGGCGCTGCTGGCCCTGCTGCGCCCACGTTCGCGCGCGGCCGCCGCATGGATCGCCGGAGCGGCCCCGCTGCTGGGCCTGGTGGTACTGGGCTGGCTGGCCCCCTCGATCCTGCAGGGCTGGATCGTCCGCGGCGAGCACGCCTGGATCCCGCAGATCGGCCTGGATTTCGACCTGCGCCTGGACGGCCTGGCCTGGATGTTCGCCGGCCTGGTGCTGGCGATCGGCGCGCTGGTGGTGCTGTACGCCCACTACTACCTGTCCGCGCGCGACAGCGCGGCGCGCTTCTTCAGCTACCTGCTGCTGTTCATGGGCTCGATGCTGGGCGTGGTCGTGGCCGGCAACCTGCTCCTGCTGTTGGTGTTCTGGGAACTGACCAGCATCAGCTCGTTCCTGCTGATCGGCTTCTGGACCCACCGCCAGGACGCGCGCGAGGGCGCGCGCATGGCCCTGGCCATCACCGGCGGCGGCGGCCTGGCCCTGCTCGGCGGCGTGCTGCTGATCGGCCGCATCGTCGGCAGCTACGACCTGGACGCGGTACTGGCCTCCGGCGAGCTGATCCGCGACAGCGCGCTCTACCCCTGGGCGCTGGGCCTGGTGCTGGCCGGCGTGTTCACCAAGAGCGCGCAGTTCCCGGTGCACTTCTGGCTGCCGCACGCGATGGCCGCGCCCACCCCGGTTTCGGCTTACCTGCACTCGGCGACCATGGTGAAGGCCGGCGTGTTCCTGCTGGCGCGGCTGCACCCGGCGCTGGCCGGCAGCGACCTGTTCTTCTACCTGGTCAGCGGCATCGGCGCGGCGACCCTGTTGCTGGGCGCCTGGTTCGCGATCTTCCAGCACGACCTCAAGGGCCTGCTGGCGTACTCGACCATTTCCCACCTGGGCCTGATCACCCTGCTGTTCGGCCTGTCCACGCCGATGGCGGTGGTCGCCGGCGTGTTCCACATCCTCAACCACGCCACGTTCAAGGCCTCGCTGTTCATGGCCGCCGGCATCATCGACCACGAGACCGGCACCCGCGACATCCGCCGCCTGGGCAACCTGAGGAAGGCGATGCCGATGACCAGTGCGCTGGCGGTGATCGCCTCGCTGGCGATGGCCGGCATCCCGCTGCTCAACGGCTTCCTGTCCAAGGAAATGTTCTTCACCGAGGCGCTGGATATCCGCGGCCACGGCTACATGCGCCTGGCCATCGCCATCGCCGCCCTGCTGTACGGCATCTTCGGCGTGGCCTACAGCCTGCGCTTCGTCTACGAGACCTTCTTCGGCAGGGGTCCGCGCGCCCTGGACCGCGAGCCGCACGAGCCGCCGCGCTGGATGAAGATCCCGGTCGAGGTGCTGGTGGTGCTGTGCATCGCGGTCGGCGTGTTCCCGGCCTTCACCGTCGCCCCGATCCTGCATGCCGGCGCCGGCGCCATCCTCGGCGCGGACATGCCCGACTACAGCCTCGCGGTGTGGCACGGGCTCAACGTGCCGCTGCTGATGAGCCTGTGCGGCATCGTCGGCGGCATCGCCCTGTACTTCGGCCTGCGTCGCCTGTTCGACCTGCACGCGATCGTGCGCGGCTCGCTGGGGCGCAACGTGTTCCGCTGGAACATGGACGCGCTGTACGCGCTGGCCAACCGCTTCACCACCCGGATCGCCAACGGCAGCGTCCAGCGCAGCATGCTGCTGCTGGTGCTGGCGGCCCTGTCCGCCGGCGCCGCGCCGTTCGTGGACTCGCTGGGCGGCGGCGACCTGCCCGCGCTGCGCGCGCCCTCGTCGATGCCGCTGCTGGGCTGGTTCCTGTGGTTCGTGATGGTGGCCTGCACCGCCTGGACCATCCGCCTGTACCGCCAGCGCCTGCTGGCCCTGCTGGTGGTCGGCGGAATCGGCCTGATGGTCAGCATGGCCTTCGTGTTCCTGTCCGCCCCGGACCTGGCCCTGACCCAGCTGCTGGTGGAGATGGTCAGCCTGGCCCTGCTGCTGCTGGGCCTGCACTACCTGCCGCCGCGCTCGCCGCCGGAACGCCGCCCCGCGCGCCGCTACCGCGACATCGGTATCGCCGCCGCCGCCGGCCTGGGCGTTGCGCTGCTGGCGTACGCGATGATGACCCGCGACCCGAGCCCCGACGCGGCCAGCGTGGAGATGCTGGCGCGCTCGCTGCCGGAGGCCTACGGCCGCAACGTGGTCAACGTGATCCTGGTCGACTTCCGCGGCTTCGACACCTTCGGCGAGATCACCGTGTTCGGCGTGGCCGCGCTGATCGTGCACGCCCTGCTGCGGCGCGCGCGGATGGCCCCGGAAAAGGTCATGTCCGGCGGTCCAGTGAAGCTGCCGGTGCCGGCGGACCTGGCCCAGCTGCTGTTCCCGCTGACCCTCACGGTGTCGGTGTTCCTGTTCCTGCGCGGGCACAACGCCCCGGGCGGCGGCTTCATCGCCGGCCTGGTGCTGGCGGTGCCGCTGCTGATCCAGTACGTGATCCAGGGCGCGGCCTCGGTCGAGTCGCGCTTCGGCTTCGACTACATCCGCTGCATTGGCGTGGGCCTGGTGGTGGCCGCGGCCAGCGGCGCGGCTGCGTTCCTGTTCGGCGTGCCGTTCCTCACCAGCGGCCACCTGGAGCTGGAACTTCCGCTGGTCGGCAACCTGGAACTGGCCAGCGCCATGGGCTTCGACACCGGCGTGTACCTGGTGGTGTTCGGCGGAGCCATGCTGATCCTGTCGATGCTCGGCACCATCCGTCCCTCGCGCACCACCGTGGCGCGGCTGGGCGTGATCGAGCCGGGCCAGCGTTCGACCCGTACCGGAGAACTGGGCTGATGGAACTGGCGATGGCGAGCGCAATCGGCATCCTCACCGCCGCGGGCGTGTACCTGCTGCTGCGCGCGCGCAGCTTCGACGTGATCCTGGGGCTGACCCTGCTGTCCTACGCCACCAACCTGCTGATCTTCTCCAGCGGGCGCCTGGTGACGGGCAAGGCGCCGGTGCTGCGCGACGGCATCCCCGCCGAGCCGGCGTACTACACCGACCCCCTGCCCCAGGCCCTGGTGCTGACCGCGATCGTGATCGCCTTCGCCATGACCGCAGTGATCATCGTGCTGGCCATCCGCAGCCGCGCCGACAACAACAGCGACCATGTCGACGGCAGCCGCGCCGAAGCGGAGTTCCAGCGACGCGAGCAGCTGCGCCACGACGAGGCGCGCCTGGCGGCGCACGCGGCCGAGCTGGTGGCGGGCAATGAATCGGTGCCGGCCCAGGGCGCGGTGGCCTCGCCCGACCGCGAGGGCCGCGCATGAGCGCGCACCTGCCGCTGCTGCCGATCCTGGTGCCGCTGGTGGCCGCGGCCCTGGCACTGATGTTCGAGCACCGACGCTTCGGCATGGCGCCGCAGCGGATCGTGGCCTGGACGTCGATGGCCCTGATGCTGTTGGTCGCCGTGCTGCTGGTGCGCGGCGCAGGCGGCGGCGAGGTCGCCGTGTACCTGCTCGGCGACTGGCCGGCGCGGCTGGGCATCGCCCTGATGGTGGACCGGCTGGCGGCGCTGATGCTGCTGGTCGCGGTGCTGCTCGGCATCGGCTGCCTGCTGCACGCCTGCGCCGGCTGGGACCGCCGCGCGCCGCATTTCCATGCGTTCTTCCAGTTCCAGATGATGGGCATCAACGGCGCCTTCCTCACCGGCGACGTGTTCAACCTGTTCGTGTTCTTCGAGATCCTGCTGATCGCCTCCTACGGCCTGATGCTCAGCGGCGGCCGCGGCGAGCGCATGCGCGCCGGCCTGCATTACGTGTCCTTCAACATCGCCGCCTCGACCCTGTTCCTGGTCGCCCTGGGCCTGGTCTACGGCCTGCTCGGCACGCTCAACATGGCCGAACTGGCGGTGCGCGTGGCCGAGGTGTCGCCGCAGGACCGCGCCCTGGTCCAGGCCGCCGGCGGCCTGCTGCTGGTGGTGTTCTGTGCCAAGGCGGCGCTGCTGCCGATGTACCTGTGGCTGCCGGAGACCTATACCCATGCCCCGGCGGCGGTGGCGGCCCTGTTCGCGGTGATGACCAAGGTCGGCCTGTACGCGGTGCTGCGCGTGGGCTCCCTGGTGTTCGGCCTGGCCGGGCCGCTGGCCGGCTTCGCCTGGCCGGCGATGCTGGTGCTGGGCGCGATCACCCTGGTACTGGCGGCGCTGGGCGTGCTGGCCGCGCGCCGGCTGCGCTCGCTGGCCGCCTACCTGGTGCTGTCCTCGGCGGCGACCCTGTTCATCGCCTTCGCCCTGGACACCGCCGGCACGGTGGGCGCCGGCCTCTACTACCTGGTGCACAGCACCTTCGCCGGCGCGGCCCTGTTCCTGCTGGCCGACCTGGTGCGCCGCCGCCGCGGCGCGGCCAGCGACCGCAAGGACGTGGTCGCCGCCCTGCCCGGCTCCACCGTGCCGGCCGCGCTGTACCTGGTGGCCGCGGTGTCGCTGGCCGGCCTGCCGCCGCTGTCGGGCTTCATCGGCAAGCTGGTGATGCTGGAGGCGGTACCCGATGGCCCGCGCACGTTCTGGGTGTGGCTGCTGGTGCTGGGCAGCAGCTTCATGATGCTCGTGGGGCTGGCGCGCGCCGGCACCCGCCTGTTCTGGCGCCAGGAGCCATGGCCCGACGCTTCGCCCGAACAGGTCGCCCGATACGTGCCGCGCGAGCAGATGCGCGAGGCGCCCAGCCGTCCGCTGGAAACGGCCGCCACGGTCCTCCTCCTCGCCTACGGCGTGGCCATGGTCCTGGGCGCTTCGCCGATGCTGGAATACACCCGCGCCACCGGCACCCAGCTGCAGGCGCCGGAAGCCTACGTGGAACAGGTGCGGGCGACGCTGCCGCAAGGGAGGACCCCGTGAGCACCAGGGAACGCAAGCCGCTGCTGCGCCGCATCGTCCCCTCGCTGCCGCTGGCGGCGACGGTGTTCGTGTTCTGGCTGCTGATGAACTCGGAGGTCAGCGTCGGCCATGCGCTGATGGGACTGCTGCTGGCGCTGGTCATCCCGCCGTTCGCCGCGCGCCTCGACCGCGAGTTCGCCCGCATCGGGCGGATCGGCGGGATCCCGCGGATGCTGTGCGTGCTGGCGCTGGACGTGGTCCGCTCCAACATCACCGTGGCCCGCCAGGTGCTGGGCCCGGAGGAGGAAATCACTCCCGGCTTCATCTGGCTGCCGCTGGACATCGGCAACATCCATGGCATCGCCGCGCTGACCAGCATGATCACCCTGACCCCGGGCACCGTATCGGCATCGCTGTCCGAGGACCGCCGCTACCTGCTGGTGCACGTGCTCAACCTCAAGGACGCGGACGCCGTGATCCAGGAGATCAAGACCCGCTACGAGGCCCCACTCATGGAGATCTTCCCGTGACCCCGCAGGCACTGGTCGGCTGGGCCATCGTCGGCACCATGCACGTGACCGCATTCGCCATGCTGCTGGCGCTGTACCGCCTGCTGCGCGGCCCCTCGGTGCCCGATCGCATCCTGGCCCTGGACACCCTGTCGGTGGCCGCGATCGCCCAGCTGATCCTGCTGGGCATGCACCTCAATACGGCCATCTACTTCGAGGCGGCGCTGATCATCGCCATGCTCGGTTTCGTCAGCACCGTGGTGCTGAGCAAGTACGTACTGCGCAGGGACATCGTCGAATGAGCTGGATCATTGCCATGCTGCTGGTCTTCCTGCTGGCGGCCGGCGCCTTCTTCATCCTGGTCGGCTCGATCGGCCTGGTGAAGTTCTCCGAGTTCTTCAAGCGCCTGCACGCGCCGACCAAGGCCAGCACCCTGGGCGTGGGCTGCGTGCTGCTGGCCTCGGTCGGCTACCACTGGCTGGGCGAGACCGACCCGCAGCCGCGCGAGCTCCTGATCACCGCGTTCCTGTTCATCACCGCGCCGATCGGCGCCCACCTGATGGCCAAGGCGGCGCTGTCGCTGCACATGGCCGAGCGCCCGGCCCAACCCGAGGGCGAGGCGGTGGGCGAAGGCCGGGGACCCGACCAAGACGCCTGAACGCCGCTCAGAGCAGCACCAGCTCCAGCACGACCCAGGCCGCGAACACAGCCGCCAGGACGCCGCCCTCGCCGCGCGAGAGCCGCCGGTCGCCACCCAGCATCGGCAGCGCCAGCAGGGCCAGCGCCAGCAGCGCAGGCAGCTCCAGGCGCACGAAGGAGGCCGGCAACGCCAGCGGCCGCACCGCAGCGGCGCCTCCGACCACCAGCAGCAGGTTGCACAGGCTGGAACCGAACACGTGGCCGGCGACCATGTCGCCCTGCCCGCGGCGCGCGGCGGCCACCGCCGCGGCGATCTCCGGCAGGGTGGTGCCGATGGCCACCGGCAGCAGGCCGGCCAGCAGCGGTGTCAGGCCCCAGGCCTGCCCCAGTTCCAGGGCGGCGGCGACGACCCAGCGCGCGCCGAACCACAGCAGCGCCAGGGCGATGGCCAGCCGCAACAGGTTCAGGCCCAGGCCGGTGCGGGTGGCGGCGTAGGCGGCGATCCCCTCCTGCACCTGGCGCGCCTCCAGCGTGCTCCGGCGCAGGACGAACGCCAGCACCAGGACGTAGGCGACCACCAGTGCCAGGCCGTCGGGACGGCCGATGTGGCCGTCGAGGCCGAGCGCCACCATGGCCACCGCCGCCGCCACGAGCATCGCCAGCTGCGGCAGCAGCAATCGCGCGCGCAGCAGCAGCGGCGCCGCCAGCGCGGCCAGGCCCAGGGTCAGGCCGAGGTTGGCCAGCGTGCTGCCGACCGCATTGCCCAGCGCCAGGTGCCCCTGGCCGATCGAGACCGCCCGGAGGTTGACCACCAGTTCCGGCAGCGAGGTGGCCAACGCCAGCAACAGCACGCCGGCCACGAACGGGCGCATTCCCAGCCGCTGCGCCAGCCCGGAAACGCCCTTGACCGCCGAATCGCCGCCCAGCGCCAGGAGCAGCAGGCCGAGCGCGAACAGTCCCAGTGTCGCCGCCATCGCGATCCTCCCTCGAAGGGCCGATTCCATGCGGCGCGGCAGGCAACCGCCGCGGCGGCTCAGCCGCAGCCTTCGACGTAGTCCACCTGCGGAGGCAGGCCGACGCGCCAGCCGTGGACGAAGCCGTCCGGCGTGACCTCGAACACAAGCACGGCCGGGGAATCGTCCGGGACGACCCGCAGGTACAGGCCGCCGTCCAGGTACTTGTGCGGGCGTTCCTCCACCTGGCCCGGGTAGAGATCGTGGATCCGCGCCGCTTCCATGCCGATCCGCCCGCCACCCGGCGCCTCGGCCCCGGCCTGGTCCACGTCCACCCTGACGAAACGCCCGCCTTCGATCATGAAGGCGGTGCCGAACCCATCCTCCGGACGTGGCTGCGGGAACAGGTAATAGCAGGCCTGCGGATCGACCGGATTGGGACCGCCCTCGATCTCGCCTGTCCACGCCTCGCGCAGGTCCTCGGGGCCAGCCCCGAACGGCACCGGCCCGAAGCCTTCGAAACTTGCGGAAAGCGGCGCCAGCGACGAGGCCGCGTGCGGCACCGTGGCCGGCGGCACCGTTTCGGCTTCCTCGTAGACCGGGTGCTCCTGTGCCGTGGCGTCCCAGGCTTCGTCCCGGGTCCCTGCCTCCGGTGCCCGGGTGCACGACGCCAGCGCGAGTGCCAGGACCAGCAGGCAGGCATCGATCTTCCTTGCCGACGACGACATGTTTCCCCCGGATGCGAGCCGCATTGGGGAAGGCTGCCGGAGCCCCCGTCAACGGGGAGCGAAGGCCGCGCCGGTGGCGCCGTCAGCGCGGCGGCTGGAAGTGCCGCTTCAGTCCCGCCCAGCACTCCAGGTAGTCGCGCTGGCGGTGCGGGGCGTCGAGTGCCTGCGCGGTCGGCCGCAGCACGGCGCGGGTCTCGAACATGAAGGTCATGGTCCCGGTGATCACGTCCGGCTTCGACAGGTCCGCCTGCGAGGCCTTCTCGTAGGTGGTCGCGTCCGGGCCATGGCCGCTCATGCAGTTGTGCAGCGAGCAGCCACCGGGCACGAACCCTTCCGCCTTGGCGTCGTAGGCGCCGTGCACCAGGCCCATGAACTCGCTGGCCACGTTGCGATGGAACCACGGCGGGCGGAAGGTGTGCTGCGCCACCAGCCAGCGCGGCGGGAAGATCACGAAGTCGACGTTGGCCGTCCCGGGCGTATCGCTGGGCGAGGTCAGCACGGTGAAGATGGATGGATCCGGGTGGTCGAAACTGATCGAGCCGATGGTGTTGAAGCGGCGCAGGTCGTAGCGCCACGGCACGTGGTTGCCGTGCCAGGCCACCACGTCCAGCGGACTGTGGTCGATCGGCGCGCGCCACAGGTGGCCCTGGAACTTGGCCACCAGCTCGAAATCGCCCTCGATGTCCTCGTACGCGGCCATCGGCGCCTGGAAGTCGCGCGGGTTGGCCAGGCCGTTGGAGCCGATCGGCCCGAGGTCCGGCAGCCGCAGGTGCGCGCCGAAGTTCTCCAGCACGTAGCCGCGGGAGGCGCCGTCCGGCAGCTCGACCCGGAAGCGGATGCCGCGCGGCACCAGCGCCACCTGCTGCGGTTCGACCTCGACCACGCCCAGCTCGGTGGCGATGCGCAGCCGGCCCTGCTGCGGCACCAGCAGCAGCTCGCCGTCGGCATCATAGAAGTAGCGGCCGGCCATGTCGCGGTCGGCCGCGTACAGGTGCACGCCCACGCCCGCCTGCGCCGCCGGCGAGCCGTTGCCGGCCACGGTGTACAGGCCTTCGACGAAATCGGTGGGCTGCGCCGGCAGCGGCAGCGGATCCCAGCGCAGCTGCTCCGGGGTCACCGGGCCGTTGCCGAAATCGTTGTGGAGACGCGGCTGGTCGAACGGCGCGAAGCCGCCATGCATCGACGCCGGGCGGATCCGGTACAGCCAGCTGCGCCGGTTCTGCGCGCGCGGGGCGGTGAAGGCGGTGCCGGAGATCTGTTCGGCGGACAGCCCGTGGGCCACCCGCTGCGGCGAGTTCTGGCCTTCCGGCAGCGTCCCGGGAATGGCTTCGCTGGCGAACTCGTTGCCGAAGCCGGTCATGTACTGCAGTTCAGTCACAGCGTTCATCCTCGTTCGCCCTGCAAGCCCCTCCCCCTTCCGGAGAGGGGCTTTCCCGTCCTGCTGTCAGAGGACGCCGCGCCGCATCTGGTCGCGCTCGATGCTCTCGAACAGCGCCTGGAAGTTGCCCTCGCCGAAGCCTTCGTTGCCCTTGCGCTGGATGATCTCGAAGAAGATCGGGCCGATCGCGTTCTGGGTGAAGATCTGCAGCAGCTTGCGCTTCTTGGTCTCGGGATCCGCGTCGATCAGGATCCGGTTGCGGCGCAGGCGCTCCACGTCCTCGCCGTGCTCCGGGATGCGCTGGTCGATCACGTCGAAGTACGTGTCGGGCGTGTCCAGGAACTCGATGCCGGCCTCGCGCATCTTCTCCACCGTCACGTAGATGTTGTCGGTGAAGCAGGCGATGTGCTGGATGCCCTCGCCGTGGTAGGCCTCGAGGTATTCGTTGATCTGCGACTTGGGATCGGACGACTCGTTGAGCGGGATGCGCACCATGCCGTCCGGCGCGGTCATGGCCTTGGAGAACAGGCCGGTCTTGGCGCCCTTGATGTCGAAGTAGCGGATCTCGCGGAAGTTGAACAGCCGCTCGTAGTAGTCCGCCCACTTGGCCATGTTGCCCTGGTAGAGGTTGTGGGTCAGGTGGTCGATGAAGGTCAGGCCGAAGCCAGCAGGCTTCAGGTCCACGCCGTCCTCGTACGCGTAGTCGGGGTCGTGGATCGTGCCCTTGGCGTCGTAGCGGTCGACCAGGTACAGCATGCAGTCGCCGATGCCCTTGATCACCGGCGCGGCCACCGCCTTGCTCAGCTCGTCCTGCGGCGCGAACGGCTCGGCGCCGTTCTTCAGCGCCTGGGTGCGGACCCAGTCGGCCAGCTTCTTGACCCGGATGGCGAAGCCGCAGGCGCTGGGACCGTGCTTTTCGGCGAAGCGCGCGGCATACGAGTCCGGATCCTCGTTGAGCAGGAATGTGCAGTCGCCCTGCCGGTAGGTGCTGATCGGACGGCTACGGTGATGGGCGACCTTGGTGAAGCCCAGCTTGCGGAAGTAGTCGTGGAGCTGGCCGGCCTGGCCGGCGGGGGCGGCGAACTCGACGAACTCGAAGCCGTCGATGCCCATGGGGTTCTCGAAAGTGGTGACCGCCATGCCCGGAGCGGGGCCGGCAGCGGACGAAAGGACTTGCGGTTGCACGCTCATGATGGCTTCCTGATCGCTCCCCGCCGGGGAACGGGGTCTTGGGATAGACCCTTTATAGTTACGTGTGCAACCACATGCAAGGTACCCTGCCGCAATGACTGCTACTGCCAGCCAAGACGTATCCGGGTCCGCTAATGCAAGGGACGCTGCCGGTCACGCACAGCTAGAACTCGAACGCTTCCTGCCATACCGCCTCAGCGTGCTGTCCAACCGGGTCAGCCAGACGATCGCCGACATGTACCAGAAGCGTTTCGGCCTGGCGATCACCGAATGGCGCGTGATGGCCGTGCTCGGTCGGTTCCCCGACCTGTCGGCCAACGAGGTCGCCGAACGCACCGCGATGGACAAGGTCGCCGTCAGCCGCGCCGTCGCGCGCCTGCTCGAGCGCAGCCTGATCAAGCGCGACATCCACAGCGACGACCGCCGCCGCTCGGTGCTCTCGCTGTCCGAGGTCGGTTACACGGTCTACGACGAGATCGCGCCGATGGCGCTGCAGGCCGAACAGCGCCTGGTGGCTACCCTCGACGACGAGGAGCGGCAGATGCTTGACCGCCTGCTCACCAAGCTCGCCGGGCCCGGCCTGACCGCGCTGCGCGACGGCAACTGACCAGGCACTACCTGCCTGCGGGGAAGGGAACGGGGGAAGGGGAAGGACGCAGGCGCCGGTCAGGGCGCAGGCGGCGCCCACGTCTCGAGGAATTCCCGGATGCGTTTGGCATCGGCACGGCCGTCGCGCCGCAACAGCGCGTCGCCCGGGCCGGCATGCAGTACCTGCGCGTCGGCGTCCAGCACCACCAGGTGCGGCGCCGGCGCGTCGGCCGCCTGCGGATAGCCCTCGACGAACGCCGCATTGCCAGGGGCGCTGCGGTCGACCCGCACCCAGACGAAGCCGGCGTTGCGCCGCGAACGCAGCGCCGCGTCGCCCTCGATCCCGGCGGCCAGCGCCTCGCAGGGTTCGCAGCCGGGCTGGCCGAACTCCAGCACGATGTGGCGGCTGCCACGCCGCGCCTCGACCTGCGCGCTCTCCAGGTCGTCGACGGCGCTGCGGGACGGATCGAATGCCGCCCGCAGCCCCGCCAGCGCGGCGACGTCGGCCGCCGCGCGGGTATTGCCCGACGCCACCGGTTCGGTGGCATCCGGCGCGTGCGCTTCCTGCGGGGTGGTGTCGACCGGCCGCGGGGGACCGGCCGGATGCTGGGAATCGCTCCCGCACCCGGCCAGCGCCAGGAGCATCGAGGCCATCACCGCGTCGCGCGCACCCGCCATGCTCACTTCACTCCGTGCATCAGCTTCTGGATCAGCGGCGCGACCAGGAACAGCAGCACGCCGGCGCCCAGCAGCGCCCAGAAGCCAAAGGTATACCCGGCCAGTGCCGACTCGGTGGTCATGCCGCCTTCACCGCTGACGCTGGAGGCGAAGATGCCCGACAGGTTGTTGCCGATGGCGATCGACAGGAACCAGCCACCCATGGCCAGGCCGGTCAGCTTGGCCGGGGCCAGCTTGGTGGTCATCGACAGGCCGATCGGCGACAGGCACAGCTCGCCCACCGACTGGATGACGTAGACCATGAACAGGGTCCAGAACGGGATCTTCAGGGTTTCCGGGTCGACCAGGCTGGACAGGGCGAACATCAGCAGCAGGAAGGCCAGGCCGTTGAAGATCAGGCCCAGGCCGAACTTGCGCGGGATCGACGGATTGGCGCGCCCCATCGCCACCCACAGCCATGCCAGCACCGGGGCCAGGGTGATGATGGCGATGGAGTTGACCGACTGGAACCAGCCGACCGGGAAGATCCAGCCGCCGAAGTCGCGGTTGACGATGTTCTGGGCCAGGAAGTTGAACGAGCTGCCGGCCTGTTCGAAGAACATCCAGAACAGCACGTTGAAGCCGAAGATGATCAGCATCGCGATCACCATGTCGCGCTGCACCTTGCCCTCGCGGATGCCCTCGACCAGCAGCATGATCGCCGGGGCGATGAACAGCGCGATCAGGATCCAGTTCAGCACGCCGGCGTCGATGGTCAGCAGCGAGTAGTACACCGGGATCGCCACGAATGCGCCGACGATCACCATCGCCACGCGCCCCAGGCCGGTGGCATTGGCCGGCGCCGCGCCGATGCCCTTGAGCTGGGCGCGGCCGAACCAGAACCACAACAGGCTGAAAAGCATGCCGATGCCGGACGCAATGAACACCACCTTGTAGGCCGGCAGTTCCGGAGTACCGCCAAACATGCGCTCGGCCAGCCAGCCGGTCAGGATCGGGGCGATGAAGGCCCCGAGGTTGATGCCCATGTAGAAGATGGTGAAGCCCGAGTCGCGACGCTGGTCGCCGGTCGCGTAGACCTTGCCGACGAGGGTCGAAATGATCGGCTTGAACAGGCCATTGCCGACGATGATCGTGGCCAGGCCAAGCTTCAGCATGGTCTCGCTGGGCGCCATGATCATGAACAGGCCAGCGGACATGAAGGCCGCGCCGACCAGGATCGAGCGCTGGTAGCCGATCAGCTTGTCGGCCACGTAGCCGCCGAAGATCGCCGCCGCGTACACCAGCGCCAGGTAGGCGCCGTACAGCTCGCTGGCCGGGGCCTCGCCCCTGGCGTCACCGCTGTAGAACTGGGCCACGATGTACAGGACCAGCGCCCAACGCATGCCGTAGAACGCGAAGCGCTCCCAGAACTCGGTCATGAACAGCATCCACAGGGGACGCGGATGGCCCAGGGTCTGGGGGAATTCGGGTAGGGAGGGCGTCTGCGGCGGGACCGCGGCCTTGGGCTCGACGACGTCGGCGCTCATGGATTTCCTTGCAAAAGAACGGACGGGACTTCACGGCGACGGGCGCCGGAACCGGGCGAGAATCACCGACCGGCCCCGGGTCGTCAATCGGCAAGCGCGGCAAACCCGCTGGACCGCCCCCGGGATATCCATTCAAAATCAGTGTGTTACGACTGAAACCGGCGCCATGAGCGGGTGCTCACCGGGAGCGTGCCATCCTCGCCCGGTACCCGACGCGGCTCAGGTCCCGATGCTGGTCCGGACTTCGAACAGTTCAGGGAAGAAGGTCAGGTCCAGCGCCTCGCGCAGGAACCCCACCCCGCTGGAACCGCCGGTGCCGCGCTTGAAGCCGATGATGCGCATGACCGTGCGCATGTGGCGGAAGCGCCAGGTCTGGAACTGGGTTTCCAGGTCGACCAGGTCCTCGCTGAGCGAGTACTCGCGCCAGTAGCGGTCGGTGTCCTCGTAGATGCGCTCGAACACCCTGCGCAGGGCCGGATCGCTGACATGCGGCGTGGTCCAGTCGCGGCCCGGCTGCAGGTACTCGGCCGGCACCGCGTGGCCGAAGCGCGACAGGTACAGCAGGAACTCCTCGTACAGGCTGGGACGCTCCAGCTCGACGCGCAGCGCCGCCTGTCCCTCCGGGTCGTGGGCGAACACCTTGACCATGTCCGCGTTCTTGTTGCCCAGCAGGAACTCGATAGCGCGGTACTGCAGCGACTGGAAGCCGGAGGACGGGCCCAGCAGGTCGCGGAAGCCCATGTATTCCGAAGGCGTCATCGTCTCCAGCACCGACCACTGCTCGACCAGCTGGCGCAGCACCTGCTTGCCGCGGGCCATCACCTTGCGGCACTGCCAGACCTGGTCCTGCTGCAGGAACGCGCGCGCGGCCTGCAGCTCGTGCATCAGCAGCTTCAGCCACAGCTCCGACACCTGGTGCTGGATGATGAACAGCATCTCGTCGTGGTGCGCGGGCTCGGACAGCGGCTTCTGCGCCGACAGCAGCCTGTCCAGCTGCAGGTAGCCGGCATAGGTCATGCGGCCCTGCAGGTCGGTGTGGATCCCGGGTTCGAGCGGTCGCTGGTTCTTTTCGAGGGTCATCGGTCGCGGCGGCCAGGCGCGGGAGCGCGCAAGGGGCGCAAGCGTAACGCAGTGCAACACGCATCGCCTGCCCGACGCTGTCATCGTTCAGGGGGAACCATCCGGGCTGCGGCAAGTCCATGTACTGCAAGCGTTGTTGCGCTGCACGGCGGGTTTTCCGGACCAAGTCCGTACCATGTGCAACTTTCCAGTCACGCGATCGTGCGCAAGGGTGAATCCCCCGATGACTCTCGCCGCAAGCTTTGAAGTCCACTACCTGCAGTACCTCGACGCCGAAGGCCGCCAGGTGCGCGAATTCCCCCAGGACCTGCGCGATCCGGCGGCGCTGCTGCCGCTGTTCAAGCGCATGCTGTTCGTGCGTGCCTTCGACAGCAAGGCCATCGCCCTGCAGCGCACCGGCAAGCTGGGCACCTACGCGCCCAGCCTGGGCCACGAGGCCACCCACGTCGGCATCGGTGCCTCGATGCGCTCCGGCGACGTGTTCGCACCCAGCTACCGCGAGATCGGCACCATGTTCGAGCGCGGCGTGCGCCCGCGCGACATCCTGATGTACTGGGGCGGAGACGAGCGCGGCAGCGACTTCCCGCGCGACAGCGACGCGGCGGTCGACTTCCCGATCTGCGTGCCGATCTCGACGCAGTGCCTGCACGCGGCCGGTTCGGCCCTGGCGTTCAAGCTGCGCGGCCGGCCGCACGTGGCCGTGGCCACCTGCGGCGACGGCGGCACCTCCAAGACCGACTTCTACGCCGCGCTCAACTCCGCCGGCGCCTACCAACTGCCGCTGGTGCTGGGCGTGATCAACAACGGCTGGGCGATCTCGGTGCCGCGCAAGGCCCAGACCGGCGCCCAGACCCTGGCGCAGAAGGGCATCGCCGGCGGCCTGCACGTGCTGCAGGTCGACGGCAACGACCTGGTCGCCGTGCTCGACGCGATGCGCCAGGCCATGGACCGCGCGCGCGCCGGCGAGGGCGGCTCGGTGATCGAGTTCCTCACCTACCGCCTGTCCGACCACACCACCGCCGACGACGCGCGCCGCTATCGCGACGACGCCGAGGTCAAGGCCGCCTGGCAGCGCGAGCCGATCGCGCGCCTGCGCACCTGGCTCACCGCGCAGGGGGCCTGGAGCGAGGCCGAGGAGGCCGGGTGGAAGGCCGAGTGCGAGCGCCAGGTCAACGCCGAGGTCGACGCCTACCTGGCCACCACCTCGCAGCCGGTGGAAGCGATGTTCGACTACCTCTATGCCGATCCGCCGGCGGACCTGCTCGCGCAGCGCGCCGCGGCCATTGCCCTGGAGCAGCGCCATGGATGACATCCGCGGCCAGCGTGCCGAAACCAGCAGCCTGGCCGGTGCCCATGCGGCCGCCGGCGCGGCCGATTCCGCGCCCGTCCAAGCCGCGCGCGGTGGAGACCAGCCGATGAACCAGACCCCGACCGCGACGCCGATCACCCTGATCGAGGCGATCACCCGCGCCCTGGCGTGGGAGCTCGAGCACGATCCGTCGGTGCTGGTGCTGGGCGAGGACGTGGGCGTCAACGGCGGCGTGTTCCGCGCCACCGCCGGCCTGCAGCAGAAGTTCGGCCCGCAGCGCGTGCTCGACACCCCGCTGGACGAGACCACCATCGCCGGCCTGTCAGTCGGGCTGGCCGCGCAGGGCATGAAGCCGGTGGCCGAAGCGCAGTTCGACGGCTTCGTCTACCCGATGCTCGACCACCTCGTCTGCCACGCCGCGCGCCTGCGCAACCGCACCCGTGGCCGCCTGCACTGCCCGATGGTGCTGCGCGTGCCGTGGGGTGGCGGCATCCGCGCGCCCGAGCACCACAGCGAGGCCAACGAGGCGATGTTCACCAACGTCCCCGGCCTGCGCGTGGTGATGCCATCCTCGCCGCAGCGCGCCTATGGCCTGCTGCTGGCCGCGATCCGCGACGAGGACCCGGTGATCTACATGGAGCCCAAGCGCATCTACCGCCAGTACAAGGAACTGGTGGTGGACGACGGCGAGGCGCTGCCGCTGGACGTGTGCTTCGTCCTGCGCGACGGCACCGACGTGACCCTGGTCGCCTGGGGCGCGCAGGTGAAGGAAGCGCTGGAGGCCGCCGAGGCGCTGGAGGCCGAAGGCATCAGCGCCGAGGTGATCGACGTGGCCACCCTGCGCCCGCTGGACTTCGCCACCATCGCCGAGTCGGTTTCGCGCCCCGGCCGCTGCGTGATCGTGCAGGAAGCCCCGCGCACCGCCGGCTTCGGCGCCGAGATCGCCGCGCGCCTGGCCGAGGAATCCATGTACGACCTGGTCGCCCCGGTGCAGCGCGTGACCGGCTGGGATACCCACATCCCGCTGTTCCGGCTGGAAATGAAGTACCTGCCCAGCGTGGAGCGGATCGTCGCCGCGGCCCGCGCCGCGATGGCCCACGGCTGAGCCGGAACCGCGCGCGACCCCGTCGCGCGCGGTCCGTTACCTTGATGCCCCGGGACGGCATGCCGCGGCCGCGTGCCGCGGCCCGCTCCCGCCCGTCGATCCGCGCGATCGACCGACCGATTGAGAGAGCGACACGATGAGCCAGACCAAGACCTTCCACCTGCCCGACCTGGGCGAGGGCCTGCCGGACGCGACCATCGTCGAGTGGTTCGTCAAGGAAGGCGACACCATCCGCCTGGACGAACCGCTGGTGTCGATGGAGACCGCCAAGGCGGTGGTGGAAGTGCCCTCGCCGGTGTCCGGCAAGGTCCTGCGCCTGGCCGGCAAGGCCGGCGACGTGATCGCCACCGGGGCGATGCTGGCCGAGTTCGAGCCGGACGCGAGCCTGCCGCAGCGCGCCGAGGGCCATGACACCGGCCACCACCACGGCGCCCCGGCCAAGCCCGCCAAGGCCACCGCCAGCGACGACGGCGGCGAAGTGCCGGTGCAGCCGGCGCCGTCGGAAGCGAGTGGCGGCGATGCCGGCACCGTGGTCGGAGCGATGCAGAGCTCCGACGCCGTGCACGCCGAGCGCGCGATCGCGGTCGGCGGGGTCAAGGCGATGCCCGCGGTGCGTGCGCTGGCGCGCAAGCTGGGCGTGGACCTGGCCCGCGTACCGGCCACTGGCCCCGATGGCACCGTCACCTTGGCCGATGTGAAGCAGGCCGCGGCCAATCCCTCGCGCCTCCTCCCCTCTTCCACCGCCGGCGCGGGTCGGGCAGGACACGCGCAGGCTCCGGTCGCGTCGTCGGCGCCCGCACCCGCGCCGCAACAGCGCACCCCGGTCTCCGCCACCGGCCGGCCGATGCGCACCCGCCCGCCGGGTACCGACACCGGTGCCGCCGCCAGCGGCCAACCCGAGCAGCTCAAGGGCGTGCGCCGCAACATGGCGCGGGTGATGGCCGACGCGCACAGCAAGGTGGTGCCGACCACCCTGGTCGACGACGCCGACCTGCACGCCTGGATCGGCAGGCAGGACATCACCGCGCGCCTGGTCCGCGCGATAGTCGCCGCGTGCAAGGCCGTGCCGGCGCTCAACGCCTGGTTCGACGGCGAGGCGCTCAGCGTCACCCGCCATCCGCACGTGGACGTGGGCATTGCCGTGGACACCGACGACGGCCTGTTCGTGCCGGCCCTGCGCAACGCCGACATGCTCGACCCGCGCGGCATCCGCGCCGGCATCGACCGCCTGCGCGCGCAGGTGGAGGACCGCAGCATCCCGGCCAGCGAGCTGTCCGGCTACACCATCTCGCTATCCAACTTCGGCATGTTCGCCGGCCGCTACGCCACCCCGGTGGTGGTGCCACCGTGCGGGGCCATCGTCGGCGCCGGCCGCCTGTCGCACGACGTGGTCGCGGTGATGGGCGGCATCGAGGTGCACCGCCGCCTGCCGATCTCGCTGACCTTCGACCACCGCGCCGCCACCGGCGGCGAGGCCGCGCGCTTCCTGCGCGCGCTGCTGGACGACATGGCCCTGCCGGACTGAGGCAGGGCCGAAAGAAAACCGGGGTCAGAGTGCACTCCCCAGGCTGGACCCAACGCACGTTGATGCATCCAGGGAACTGCACTCTGACCCCGGTTTTTCGGCCCTCCACCGCCCCCCCCTTCCCCGCCAGGCGCTATCTTCGGCACTCCCGCCCAGCAGGAGCATGCCGATGCCACACCACAGCCGCCTCAGCACCCTGGTGATCGACTGCAGGGTCGACGACCTGCGCCCTGCGCTGGAGTTCTGGAGCGCCGCGCTGGGCAAGCCCATCGCCGAGCCGGACGAGGATGGCGACGGCCGCTACGCGGTGCTGGCCACCGATGACGACGAACCCCTCATCCTCCTGCAGAAGGTCACGCATGAATCCCGCGTGCACCTGGACATCGAAAGCGACGACGTCGATGCCGAAGCCGACCGGCTCGTGCGCTTGGGCGCGCGCAAGATCGCCTTCGTCAAGCGCTGGTGGGTGATGGAGGCACCGAGCGGGCATCGCTTCTGCGTGGTGCGGGTCCAGCGCGAACGCTCCCGCCGGCCCTTCAATGCCTGGGAGTGAGGGCCACGCGGCTCAGCCGCGGCGGCGGCTGCGGTCCAGCCAGATCTCCAGGCCCTGGGCGTTGAGTTCGATGTCCATGCCCAGCAGGTCCAGCACGCCGGCTTCGTCCATCGGCACCCGGTGCGCCTGGGCACGCTCCAGGTAGTACTCCGACAGGGCCGCGACCAGCGCGCGGTGGCGGTCGGCGCCGCCGTCGCAGGCCTGGGCCAGGGAGACCATGGCGTCGATCTGCTCGTGCAGGTCCGCGGCCAGGCGGCGGACCTCCCGTACCGGTCCGTAGTGGGTCAGGTACATCACCTCCGGCCCGGCTTCGAGCATGCGCCGGATCGAGGCCTGCATCGCCTCGGGCTCGAACTGCACCGGCGAGGAGGTCGGCAGGATGAAGGCACCGGCGTCGCTGTCCAGCTGCCGGTAGGACAGGCCGAAGGTGTCGCCGGTGAACCAGCCGCGGCTGCGTTCGTCCCAGATGCACATGTGGTGGCGTGCATGGCCGGGCGTGTCCAGGCAGCGCAGGACGCGCCCGCCCAGCTCGATGACATGGCCATCCCCGGCCGCCACCACGCGCTCCTCCGGTACAGGCAGCAGCTGGCCGTAGTGGCGCGCGAATTCCTCCTCGCCGTACACCGCGGTGGCACCGGCCACCAGCCGTTGCGGATCGACCATGTGCGGCGCCGCGCGCGGATGCGCGACCAGCTGCGCGTTGGGCAGCTGCTGCATCAGCAGGCCCGCGCCACCGGCGTGGTCGAGGTGGGCATGGGTCAGCACCACCCAGTCCACCGCATCGGTACCCAGGCCCGCGTCCGCCAGCGCCTGCAGCAGCAGCGGCACGCTGTGGTTGGTCCCGCAGTCGACGAAAGCCGCCCTGCCCTGCTCGACCACCAGGTAGGCGGCGCCGAAGGAAGGCCGGACGTACCCGGTGTCGAGGGTATGGATGCCGTGCGTGGCCGCCGACTGCTGCTGCCGCATGGGTAGGACTGCGTGGGGTGATGCGGCCAGCCTAGTCAGCCCCCACCGGCGGGACGATCCGGCTTTGGTCGTAGTGACACAGGCGCCAAGTGCGCGCTGTCACGCTTCTCCGCGGCCCGCTCCGGCCCGCGGACGTCCTCTCAGGCCTGCGGCGTCCAGCGCGCGGACAGGCGCATGCGCAGCACGATGGCCACTGCCAGCACCGCCAGGAAAGCGCCGTAGGCGTAGAGCACCGCCAGCACCTGGCGCCAGATCGGACCAGCGCCGTGCCAGGCCACTCCCTCGTGGTAGCCCCAGTGCATGCCGGCCACGCTCAGCACAAGGGCCAGCAGCAGCACGATGGCGTCGAAGCGCCGGCGCGCCGGCGTGCGCGGCGCGCGCGGGAACAGCCAGTACAGGCCGCCAAGCACCGCGAACCAGGGCAGGAACAGCAGCAGCGACAGCCAGGCCATCAGCTGGCCTCGGCCTCGGCCAGCTGGCGCAGGGCCTCGATCACCGCATCCACGCCGGCCACGCCCTCGCCCAGCGTACCCACGCGCTCGCCCATCAGGCCCACCGCGCCCTGCTCCAGCGCATGCAGCGCGTTGACACCCTCGCGGCGCAGGCGGGCGATGCGCTCGCCTGCTTCGCGCGGCGATTCCGAGCCGTCGCCCTGCAGCAGCACGCGACCCTCGGCATCGACCAGCTTGAAGTGGAAACGGCCATCGGCCTCGCGGTACTGCTTGAATTGCGGCAGGCGCGCGGCGGGCTTCTTCTTCTTTTCCGCCGCCTGGGTGACCGCCACCTGGAAGCCGCCCAGGCCCACCGCACGCTGCAGGCCGTCGAGCAGCGGCACGGTGATGTCGCGGGCCTTGCGCGCGCCTTCCTGCAGGATCTCCTCCAGCTGCGCCGGCTTTGCGACCAGCTGTGCGTACTGTTCGCGCATCGGCGCCACCGCCTCCTCGATGCGGGCCACCAGGCGCTGCTTGGCGTCGCCCCAACCGATGCCCTCGGCGAAGGCGTGGCGCATCTCCTCGGCCTGTTCCGGAGTGGAGAAGGCCTGGTACAGCTGGAACAGGGCCGAGCCCTCGGTGTCCTTGGGCTCGCCCGGTGCGCGCGAGTCGGTGACGATCGACATCACCAGGCGCTTGAGTTCGGCCGGCGGTGCGAACAGCGGGATGGTGTTGTCGTAGCTCTTGGACATCTTGCGGCCATCCAGGCCCGGCAGGGTGGCCACGTTCTCGTCGACCTGCACCTCCGGCAGCACCAGCGGCTCGCCGGACTGGCCGGTGGCCTCGCGCCAGGCCTCGCCGTAGAGGTGGTTGAAGCGCTGGCCGATGTCGCGCGCCATCTCGATATGCTGGATCTGGTCGCGACCCACCGGCACGCGGTGCGCGCCGAAGGCGAGGATGTCGGCGGCCATCAGCACCGGGTACATGTACAGGCCGGCGGTGACCCCGGCATCCGGGTCTTCGCCCGCTTCCATGTTCTTGTCGACCGCGGCCTTGTAGGCGTGGGCGCGGTTGAGCAGGCCCTTGGCGGTGACGCAGGTCAGCAGCCAGGTCAGCTGCGGGATCTCGGGAATGTCCGACTGCCGGTAGAACACGACCTTGTGCGGATCCAGGCCGCAGGCCAGCCAGGTCGCGGCGATCTCCAGGCGCGAACGCGCAACGCGCCGCGGATCGTCGGCCTTGATCAGGGCGTGGTAGTCGGCCAGGAAGAAGAAGCTCTCCACCCCGGGCGCGCGCGAGGCGGCGATGGCGGGACGGATGGCGCCGGCGTAGTTGCCCAGGTGAGGGGTGCCGGTGGTGGTGATGCCGGTGAGGACGCGGACGGTCATGGTGCGGGCAGTCGGGGAAACATGCCGATTCTACTCCCTGCCCGCCACGGCCCCATGCGGCGCCGGCCCGGGGCCGCACGCGGCGGCGGCACGACGCGGAAAAGCCCGGGCCGGCGGAGGGCCGGACCCGGGCTTGGGCATGGACTACCGCCGCTCAGTGGCGGTACTTCTGGTCCAGGGTCTTCTCGAAATCGCGGATCTCGCGCTCGGCATGATCCTTCTCCCAGCCGTAGCGCTCCTGCAGCTTGCCGGCCAGGTACTCGGCATTGCCCTCGGCCACGTCGAACACGTCGTCGGTGAGGTCGCCCCACTTGGCCTTCATCTGGCCCTTCAGCTGCTTCCAGTTGCCAGCGATGATGTCGCGGTTCATGCGTGCTCCTTGGTTGGGGGATCGGAACCCGGCGCCTGCCGGGTTGGTGACAGCATCGCAATGCCCGCGTTCGCTGCGGGTCCGTTGCGCGTCAATGCGCGGTTAGACCGCTTAACGCTTCCCCACCACCGCCCGCCCCTCGGCAAAAAAAAGGGTTCTTCTCCCAACTAAGGGGAGAGAGGCACACGGCCGACCCGGCAGACTTGCTGGTGTCGAAGCAACAAACTGGGGCCGGCCGTGGCCGAGTTGGATTGTATGTCCCCGCTGGGAGGCTGGGCGGGATATGGCGTAAGCCGCTGGCATCGCGAGCCGCGCGGCGGCCAACGCTGGCTGGTGATCGAGCTTGATCCGCAGGAGGGCGTGCGGCGTTGCTGCAGCGGCTGCGGCCAGCCCG
>NZ_PDWP01000050.1 GCF_010093235.1 Pseudoxanthomonas suwonensis
CCGGCGGGTCCTGCGGGCGCTGCATCATCCGCTGTTCGCCGCGCTGGCCCTCGGCGCACGGCGTGTTGCCCAGGCTGACCGTGCCATCGCTGGCGGTGCATCGGTAGATGGTGACCTTGCCGGGTCCGGCTGCCTGGCCGGATGCGGCGGCGAGCAGCAGGCAGCACAGCGCCAGGCGCGCCATGGCCACCGCACCCGGCGCCGGAGCCATGGTCCGGGGAGCGGGATGCGTGGTGGCCGTTGCGTTGCGGCGCATGGGCTCAGCCGCGCAGCACGCTGCCGTCCAGGGCGGCGCGGATCGGCGTGGGCCGGTCCAGGCCGGCGGTCTGGCCTCCGACGACGCCGTCGATGCCGGCCAGCAGCGCCGGATCCAGCTCGCCGCGCGAATAGGCCGGCGGCTGTCCGGCGAGGTTGGCGCTGGTGGACACCAGCGGCCCGCCCAGGGCCTCGCACAGGGCGACCACCACCGGATGGGCGCTGACGCGCACGGCCAGGCTGCGGTGGCTGCCGGTAACCCACGGCGGCGCCAGCGGCGTGGCCGGGATCGCCCAGGGGTTCGGTCCCGGCCAGCTGGCGCAGACCTCGGTCATGCGCCCGGCGGGCAACTGGGCCCGGGCGAGCCAGGGGCGCACCGCCCCCAGTCCCGCCGCGACCACGATCAGGCCCTTCTCCACCGGACGCTGCTTGATCTCCAGCAGGCGCAGGACGGCCGCTTCGTTGGCCGGGTCGCAGCCCAGGCCCCAGACCGCTTCCGTGGGATAGGCGATCACGCCGCCGCGCCGGACCAGGTCGATGGCCGCGGCGATGTCGAGGGTGTTGTCCATGCGCGGATGGTAGTACGGGGGGCGTGATCGGCGGTTCGGGATGCCCCTGCGCCCGTCTGTGTCAGCCGGATCCGGAGGCGGAAATGGACAGGCCCGCGCGGGGCGGGCCTGTGCCGGGGAGCGGAGGATCAGAAGGGCGGGGCGTCGTCGGCCGTGGGGCGGGACGCGGCCTTCCTTGCCGGGGCCTTCTTTGCAGCCGCCTTCCTTGCCGGAGCCTTCTTCGGCGCGGCGTCCTCGGCGGCGGCCTTCTTCGCCGCAGCCTTCTTCGCCGGGGCCTTCTTGGCGCCGAAGCCGCGGCGCGCCGGCTTGCCGGTCTCGGCCAGCAGCTGCTGCACCTCCTCCAGGGTCAGCGAGGACGGCTCGCGATCCTTGGGGATCTTGCCGTTGAGCTTGCCGTCGCTGATGTACGGGCCGAAGCGGCCGTTGAGCACCTGGATGTCGCTGCCGGGGAACTCCTTGATGATCCGGTTGCGCGCGATCTCTTCCTTCTCCTCGATCAGGAACACCGCGCGCGCCAGGTCGATCTTGTACGGGTCGTCCTCCTTCTTCAGCGAGGCGTAGGTGCTGCCGCGCTTGACGAAGGGGCCGAAGCGGCCGATGCCGACGCTGACCTGCTGGCCGTCGCTCTCGCCGAGGTTGCGCGGCATGTCGAACAGCTTCAGCGCCTCCTCCAGGGTGATCGAGTAGATGCTCTGGCCCGGCTGCAGCGAGGCGAACTTCGGCTTCTCCTCGTCCTCGACCGTGCCGATCTGCACCATCGGGCCGAAGCGGCCGATGCGCGCGCTGACTTCCTTGCCGCTCTTCGGATCGATGCCCAGCGAGCGCGAGCTGCCTGCGTCGGTGCGGTCCAGCGATTCCTTCTTGTCCTCGACCAGTTCCTTGAACGGGCCCCAGAACCGCTCCATCAGCGGCACCCATTCCTCCTCGCCGCGCGAGACCGCGTCCAGCTCGTCCTCGAGCCTGGCGGTGAAGTCGTAGTCCACGTACCGGGTGAAGTGTCCGGACAGGAACTTGCTCACCGCGCGACCCACGTCGGTGGGCTTGAACGCGCGGCCTTCCATCTCCGCGTACTTGCGGAACAGCAGGGTCTGGATGATCGAGGCGTAGGTCGAGGGACGGCCGATGCCGTACTCCTCCAGCGCCTTGACCAGGGCCGCCTCGGTGAAGCGCGGCGGCGGCTGGGTGAAGTGCTGGTCGGCGTGGATGCGGTCCAGCGGCACGCGCTCGCCGGGCTTGAGCGGCGGCAGCTTGCGGCCCTCGTCCTCGTCCTCGGCGGTCCTGGTGTCCTTGCCTTCCTCGTACACGGCCAGGAAGCCCGGGAACACCACGGTGGTGCCGCTGGCGCGGAACACGTGCTCGCTGCCGGCGGCCAGGGCGACCGAGACGGTGTTGAGCGTGGCCGGGACCATCTGGCTGGCCACGGCGCGCTTCCACACCAGCTCGTAGAGCCTGCGCTCGTCGTCGGTGAGGAAGCGGGCGATCGAGGCCGGGGTGCGCAGGGCCGAGGTCGGGCGGATCGCCTCGTGCGCTTCCTGCGCGTTCTTGGACTTGGTCTGGTAGACGTTGGGCTTGTCCGGCACCGAGGCGGTGCCGTAGTCGCGGGCGATCACGTCGCGGATCTCGGCCACGGCCTCCTGCGACAGGTTCACCGAGTCGGTACGCATGTAGCTGATCAGGCCGACCGTTCCCTCGTCGCCCAGGGTCACGCCCTCGTACAGCTTCTGCGCCACCTGCATGGTCTTGCGGGTGGTGAAGCCGAGCTTGCGCGAGGCCTCCTGCTGCAGGGTCGAGGTGGTGAACGGCGGCGCCGGGCGGCGCTTGCGTTCCTTGCTGGCCACGTCGGTGACGTGCAGCGCGCCGGCGGCGGCCTGCTGGATGCGCAGGCGCGCGGCTTCGGCCGATTCGCCGTCGGTGATGGTGAACTGCTCGAACTTCTGCCCGTCCAGCTTCACCAGCTTGGCCGAGAAAGGCTGCGCCGGATGCGCCAGCTCGGCGCCGATGCTCCAGTACTCGCGCGCCTTGAACGCCTCGATCTCCTCCTCGCGCTCGACGATCATGCGCAGCGCCGGCGACTGCACGCGGCCGGCCGACAGGCCCGGCTGCACCTTGCGCCACAGCACCGGGGAGAGGTTGAAGCCGACCAGGTAGTCCAGCGCGCGGCGCGCCTGTTGGGCGTCCACCAGCTCGCCGGCGATGGTCCGCGGCTGGTTCATGGCTTCCTTGATCGCGCGCGGGGTGATCTCGGTGAACACCACCCGGCGCAGCGGCTTGCCGTCCAGCAGGCCACGTTCCTTCAGGATCTCGGCGATATGCCAGCTGATCGCCTCGCCCTCGCGGTCCGGGTCGGTGGCCAGCCAGATGTCGTCCGCCGCCTTGGCCGCCTTGGCGATCGCCTCGACGTGCTTCTCGTTCTTCTCGATCAGGTCGTAGCGCATGGCGAAGCCGCGCTCCGGATCGACCGCGCCTTCCTTCGGCACCAGGTCGCGGACGTGCCCGTAGGAGGCCAGGACGGTGAAGTCCTTGCCGAGGTACTTGTTGATCGTCTTGGCCTTGGCGGGCGACTCGACGATGAGGAGGTGCTTGGGCATGTGTGAACCAGACAGGGCAGCGGTCCATCCGGGACCGGAACGTGCGGCAGAACGCGTGAAGAACGTGTTCCCCATAGGCGGCGACGCCCGGGGGTGGGACCCCCGGGCGCCGGCCAGCTTTCCTTTTTATAGGTGAATCATGCCCTACCGGCCGTGTCAAGCCGGCCGGGCGGGGGCTCAGCCGGCGAACGAGGCCAGGGCGCCGATCACCGCGACCACCATCAGCAGGCCGACCACCATCATCAGGCCGCCGAGGACCAGGACGACGATGGTGGCAGTGCCCAGCTCGCGGCGCTGCCACTCCGGATGCTCGGTGAAGGCCCACTTGTCGACCACCAGGGTGTCGCACAGCATGTCGTGCAGGGCCTGCTTGCGCTCGGTGAACGCGGCCATCAGGTAGCCGATGCACAGCACCAGGCCGCTCAGCAGGGCGCCGAAGTAACGGCCGACGCCGCGCAGCACGCTGATCCGGTTGCCGTCGGTACGGACGACCTTGATGCCGATCAGCATCTTGCCGGGGGTGGCGCCGCCGCGGGAGGCATGGAAGCCGGCGTAGTAGGCGGCGGTGATGGCCATCGACACCAGCTGGATGGCCAGCTGGACCAGGACGGCCCCCGCACCCGATTCGTCACCGGCCATGGCCAGCGGGAGCGCGAACAGGCCGAGCACGAAGCCGATCATGCCGCCCACCACGCCGACGATCAGGCTGTCCACCAGGTAGGCGGCCACGCGCTTCCAGAAGCCGGCCAGCACGATCTCGCCCTGGAACGCCGGCGCGGCCGCCTCGTGGCCGCTGGATGCCGGTGCGTTGTACGGGGTATACGGCCTGGCGGGCTCGGGCACGATCCAGGTCTCGGCCACGGGCGCGTCGGTGGGGCGGGTTTCCGTCGTGGCGGCGGCCATCGGCTCCAGCTGCAGCGCCGGTTCCTGTGCCGGGGTCGCCGGGGGCGGCTCCGTGGCGGGAGCGGGTGCCGCGGCGGCTGCCGGCGCGGGGGCCGGGGGCGCCGGCGGTCCGACCACGTCGAGCCCGAGTTCGCCGGTGAAGCCGGCCAGCGGCTGCCATTCCGGCAGGCCTTCGCGCCACACCAGGGTGGCATCGTCGACCTGGCCTTCGTGGTACAGGCGGGCAAGGTCGCCGGCCGCGACCGGGCCCTGCTGCTGGGGGGTGTGATCGGCGTAATACCACTGGGTCATGCGTGCGTATCCTTCGTTTGCCGCGTCAGCCGCGGCATTCATGGGGCAGGTAACGGTCTTCCACGGCCGACGAACACAGCCAGGTCTCGACGGCGGCGTTGTATTCCAGCCACACCGGCTCCCCGTCCAGCTTTCCGCGGCCGGGTGCATGGATGGTGGCGACCATGCCGCACAGCGTGCTTTCCTCGAACTCGCCGAAGCGGATCGAGGCGACGTGCGGGCCGGCGTAGTCGGTGGCCGGGCCGAAGCCCTCGTCGTCGTTGGTCGGGCAGCGGCCGTGCTCCCCGAGGAACGCCACCACCACAGGCTGGTGGACGCGCGCCTCGTTGATGGCGGCCGCCGCGGTCGAGCGCAGCGTGTAGTCGTTGTAGGCGGGCACCGCGATCGCCGCCAGGATCCCCAGCGCCAACACCAGGAACAGCCCGCCACCGATGAGGGCCACGGCGAGGATGCAGCCGCTGCGCCCACGTGGCGGTGGCGGGGCGACGGCTACCGGTGGCGTGCGCGGCAGGGGCGGAGGCACGTTGCCCAGTCCCAGCTCGCCGGCCATGGCCGACAGCGGGCTCCACTGGGCAAGGCCATCGCGCCACACCAGGGTCTGCGGCGCGATCGCGCCGCTCCGGGCCAGCCCTGCAAGCTCCGCGGCCTGCACCGGCCCGTGCCGCTGCCCGTCGAGGGCGTAGTACCAGTCGGTCATTGCAGCAGATCCCTTGTCACGCCGTACCCCATCCCGTCGACGAAGAAGATGACCGGCGGCAGCACGGCCCCCAGGGTCCGCTGGCGTGGCCTTGCGCAAGGCCTCACAGGTCCCGGCCGCATCGCCCGCGGCCCGGCGGCAGGCCGGCCGGCAGGCGCCGTGGACGGCAGCCAGGCCTGCCGGCAGGCAGTGGCAAGCGTGCTGGAGGGCGCCGGGTCGAAGCCACGCGCGGGCGAGGACGTGGCCTGCGCGGGGGCGCGGCGACGGCAGGCGTCCGGCGACGCGTACAGGCCCGGTTCGGCCGCGGCTTCAGCCAGGGTCTGCCGCGGCGCCACGCCATCGCGCTGCACCGACCCGATTGAGCCGATATCCGTCCGTTCGCGCGGCTGCGAGGCCTGCACCGGGCCATGCCGCTGCCCGTCGGCAGTGGCGCAATACCAGTCCATTCGTGTCCCCGGAAAATCCGGTCATCACGTTACCTTAACCTCCAGACGCACGGAAGCCGGCGCGAGGCCGGCTTCCGTGGCGTTGCGGGAGCAGCGGGCGTCAGTGCACCGGCTCGGGTTCCTCGCCGAACATCTGGGTTTCCATCCAGGCGTAGGCGGCCTCGGCACCGGGCTGGGTGAACAGCACCATCAGCACCACCCACTTGAGGTCGTCCAGGTCCAGTTCGTCCTGGTCCAGGGCCATGGCCCGGTCCACCACCAGTTCGCGCTGGGCGGCATCGATCACGCCCTGCTGTTCGAGGAAGGCGAGGAAGCCGCGGCACTCCACGTCCAGCTTGTCCAGCTCGGGACCATGGAACACGCGCACCGGTCCATTGCAGCGCGGCTCGCCCGCGCTCGGGCGCTGCTGGGCAAGGCCGTCGAGCCAGTCGAAGGCCTTGGCGATCTCGGCGGGAGTGAAACCGGCCTCGATCAGGCCGGCCTGCAGCGGATCACGGTCGCGCAGGGTGTCCGCATCGTCGGCGATGTAGTGTTCGAACAGGTAGAGCAGGACGTCCAGGATGCTTTCTTTCATTGCCCTCGGCCTGCGCCCTGGCGGGGCGCGGTGGGTGGGGAACCACGGGCGTGGCCAGGCCATCCGTTGCCGTCAGGCGGCGACTCCGCCGCCGGTGAACCTGCGCGCATAGCGGCCATGTTCCACCACGACGCGCCCGTCAAGTTCCATGGCCAGCAGCATGGACGACAGGGTGGCGGGCGTCAATCCGGTCCGTTCAGCCAGCACATCCATAGGGATTGGGTCATGGCCCAGTGCCTTCCACAACTTGTCGTGGTCATCACGCTCGCCAGTGGCCGTCTCGTGAGGGCCGGGCGGTGCCGGGGATGGTGGGGGCGCCAGTTCCCGGGCCAGGCGACCGGCCAGGCTGGCGATCCCGGCCAGCACTTCAGCCGGCGCCTCGACCAGCTGGGCGCCGTCGCGGATCAGGCGGTGGCAGCCGCGTGCCTGCGGGTTGTGGATCGAGCCGGGCAGGGCGAAGACCTCGCGCCCGTACTCGGCGGCCAGTCGGGCGGTGATCAGGGCACCCGAGCGCAGGGCCGCCTCCACGACCACGGTCCCGAGCGCCAGCGCGGCAATGATCCGGTTGCGCGCGGGGAAATGCGCCGGGCGCGGCGGCGTGCCCGGCGGGTGCTCGCTGACCACCGCGCCGTCGGCCGCCACCCGCTCCATCAGGCCGGCATGGTGGCGCGGATAGGGCAGGTCCGGGCCGGTGCCGAGGACGGCGACGGTCACGCCCCCGCAGTCCAGCGCCGCCGCATGGGCCGCGCCGTCGATGCCGGCGGCCATGCCGCTGGCCACCGCCAGGCCGGCGCGGCAGAGCGCCTGGGCGAAGCCGCGGGCATTGTCGCGTCCGCCGGCGCTGGCCGCGCGGCTTCCGACCAGGGCCACGGCGGGCCGCCACAGATGGTCGGGGTCGCCGGCCACGAACAGGCCCACCGGCGCATCCGGGCATTGCCGCAGCAGGGGCGGGTAGCGCGGGTCGTTCCAGGCCAGGAAGTGGTGGCCGGGGCGGGCGAGCCAGGCCTGGCAGCGTTCAAGCAGGGGCTCCGGAACGGCCGCCAGGCGGGCCGCCAGCTCCGGGTCCGGGAAGGCCCCGGCTCCCGCCTCCAGCAGAGCCCGCCTCGGCGCACGCGGCCCGCCGGCCAGCGCCAGGCGCAGGCCGGCTTCCAGTGCGGGGAAGGCTGGCGGTGATGCGGGGGAGGCCACGGACATGGGTCCATCGTGGCCCGGAAACGGCGACGGCGCCCTCGGGCGCCGTCGCGTTGGAGCGTAGGAATTGTCCGCCTTACTGGGCGTCCGGGTGCCGGGCGCTGTAGCCGATGCGGACC
Organism: Pseudoxanthomonas suwonensis; assembly: GCF_010093235.1. Classification (GTDB taxonomy): domain Bacteria; phylum Pseudomonadota; class Gammaproteobacteria; order Xanthomonadales; family Xanthomonadaceae; genus Pseudoxanthomonas; species Pseudoxanthomonas suwonensis. Next base: position 7,634 of record NZ_PDWP01000050.1, read on the forward strand.
GGCTTCACCCCGTCCATCACCAGGGCGTAGCTGACCTTGTCGAAGGTGCGGAACACCATCGCGTGCGCGGCGTACTCCTCCGGCAGGGCGACGCCGCCACCGGTGAAGCGGTCGTCCATGCGCGAGGTGGCGCCACCGGTCACGCGGTCGTTGACGCGGGTGCTGTTACGCCACAGCGAGACCACGGTGCCGTTGTCGATGCCGTCGGGGGCGCCGGCCGACAGCGCGATCCCGTCGCGCGGACCGCCGGAGGAGATGGCATCGGCCACCGCCAGCACGCGCAGTTCCGCCGGCATCTGCGCCGGGGCGTGCGGGAAGAACTGCAGGTCGTACGGCTGGGCCTCGACCGGGATCAGGCGGTCGCCGGGGCGAACTTCCTTGCCGTTGCTGTCCTCGAGGGTGAGGGTCGCGACCTGGATGTCGCCGGCCGGCGCGGCGGTGATGGTGCCGACGTTGACCTGGGCCAGCTCGTAGCCGAGGAACTCGTTGCGGTCCGTCGGCGGCACGTATTCCTTCCACAGCGAACCGTCGCCCGGGGTCGTGCGGCCGGTGGGCAGCAGGTCCTGGGTGTTGCGGGGCTGGGCGAAGCGCACGGTCGGGCGGACCACGGCGTAGCGCTGGCCGACCTCGGCACTGGCGAGGTTGCGGACGTAGGCGGCGTGGCCGGCGCTGCCGCGCAGGCGGTTGTCCTCGAAGGCGACCACGTACGGCAGGTGCTCGAACGAGTCCACCACGCGCAGGTTCTTCAGGAACGGCTCGATGTCCGAAAGCGGCACGGCACCGACCGGGGCCTCCTCGCGCGGACCCGGCTCGACCGCCAGGCGGTCCAGGTAGGCCAGGCTGAGCACGTCACCCGGGTAGATCAGGTGCGGGTTGGCCACCTGAGGGTTGGCCTGCCAGATTTCCGGCCACAGCCAGGGCTTCTTCAGGAAGCGGCCGGCGATGTCCCAGAGGGTGTCCCCCTTCTGGACCACATAGGTATCCGGGTGAGAACCGGCGGATTCAACCGCCAGTGCATAGGTAGCGACAGTCAGCATCGCGACGGCGAGGGCCGTCCGAAGACGCGTGAGCATGATTGAAATCCGCCTGATTCCCCAACAGGTTCGCGGACTATAGTCCAGAAACCCGGTCCCAGCGCAAGCATCCGCGCTAGAATTGGCGATATCAGGCCGGCCAGGACCGGCCCAACCCTGCTGTCCCTCCCCCGGAGCGCCCACCATGGCCCTGCTGCCCATCCTCGAGTTCCCCGATCCGCGCCTGCGCACCAAGGCCGCCCAGGTCGAGCCGGCGCAGGTCACCACGCCGGAGTTCCAGCGCCTGGTCGACGACATGTTCGAGACCATGTACGACGCCCCGGGCATCGGCCTGGCCGCCACCCAGGTCGACCAGCACCTGCGGTTCATGGTCATCGACACCAGCGAGGACAAGTCGGCGCCGATGGTGTTCATCAACCCGGAGATCCTGGAGCGCCAGGGCGAGCGGGTCTACCAGGAAGGCTGCCTGTCGGTCCCCGGCATCTATGCCGACGTGACCCGCGCCGACACCATCGTCGTGCGCTTCCTCGACCGCGAGGGCAGGCAGCAGGAGATGGCCGCCGAGGGCCTGCTGGCCACCTGCATCCAGCACGAGATGGACCACCTGGAAGGCAAGCTGTTCGTGGACTACCTCTCGCCGCTCAAGCGCGAGATGGTGCGCAAGAAGCTGGCCAAGGCGCGCAGGCACGCCGCCTGAGCCCGGTGGCGCGCCCTTCGCGGCGTCGCCGCCCCGCAACCCCCCGGGC
>NZ_PDWP01000051.1 GCF_010093235.1 Pseudoxanthomonas suwonensis
CGGGCTGGCCGCAGCCGCTGCAGCAACGCCGCACGCCCTCCTGCGGATCAAGCTCGATCACCAGCCAGCGTTGGCCGCCGCGCGGCTCGCGATGCCAGCGGCTTACGCCATATCCCGCCCAGCCTCCGAGCGGGGACATACAATCCAACTCGGCCACGGCCGGCCCCAGTTTGTTGCTTCGACACCAGCAAGTCTGCCGGGTCGGCCGTGTGCCTCTCTCCCCTTAGTTGGGAGAAGAACCTTATTTTTCCGGCGCCGAGCGTCGCCAGCCGCAGGGCCGGATCTCCCGGTTTCTCCGGCCAGCACTTTCACTTGTCTCAGGAATCGATCGTTGTCGAAGGACTTATTGGGGGCGTGTAGTCGCGTGGTCCGCGCTCCATCCCTTGGTCGAGTGCGCGAAACGTGCGCGGTACGCGACTTGGCAGGCGGGATCCGTGCGACGTCCCACCATGGCCGGGCGCGAGGATGTGCTCCATCCGCGCTGTGCCAACCGCCCGTTCTCCGGCGTACTACCTGACCACCGCGGGCCACGGCACGGCTCTGGTGCAGCTTCCGCCGGCCAGGCGGCTGTGCGTGCCCCCCGCCGGCACGTTGAACGGACGTTGGGCGGGCAAAACGCACTGCCGCGGCGCGTCCCAGCCATGTCCGGATTGGCATGTTTCAGCGCGTGATCCGCATTGCTGTGGCCGGGGAGCGGCCGCACGGCCGTGGCTATCCTATGCCGGCGCGGGGCGATGCCCATGGCTGGCGGCACGGCGGCACCTGGCGCGGTGCCGCATCAACCGAACGGACCATGCCGGAGGTGAGGACTGATGGAGCATCAACACAAGGTGGACCTGATGCGGCGCAAGCTGCTGCTGGGTTCGGCGGCGTTGGGTGTGGCGGCGTGCATTCCGCCGGTCTTCGCGGCCTCCGGCGGCATCACTGCCACCATCAATCCCGCAGTAACGCGTCCGCCGATTTCGCCGATGATCTACGGCGGTTTCATCGAGCACATCGGCAACCTGATCAACCACAGCCTGTGGAGCGAGACGCTCGACGACCGCAAGTTCTATTACGGTGTCCTCGCCGAGCGCGACAGGAAGCCGGACGATCGCCGCGGCGCGATGGGCTTCATGGAAAAGTGGGTGGCCGTCGGGCCGGTCTCGGCGATCGCGCTGGATACCGAACGAGCCTGGGTGGGCGCGCACAGCCCGGTCGTCACCGTCAACGGCTCGCAGGAGCGGGGGATGGTGCAGCACGGCCTGGCCCTGAAATCCGGTACGCCTTACGACGGCCGCATCGTCCTGTGGGCCGACCCGGGGGTGACGGTCACCGTCAGGCTGGTCCGAGGGAATGGCGGCAAGACGCTCTCCACCCGGGTGCGCGCGTCCTCGCAGTGGCAGACGCAACGCTTCCGTTTCGATCCTGGCATGGACACCACCGACGCGCGGCTGGAGATCGTTGGCCAGGGCCATGGCCGCTTCGGCGTGGGCGCGGTTTCGCTGATGCCGGCGGACAACGTGCGCGGGTTCCGCGCCGACACCGTGGCGCTGATGAAGCAGATGAACTGCCACATCCTGCGGATGCCGGGCGGCAACTTCATTTCCGCGTACGACTGGGAGAACACCATTGGCGACCCCGACCGGCGCCCGCCCGTCCTGGACCCGGTGTGGAACGCGGTGCAGCCCAACGACGTGGGCGTGGATGAGCTACTGCAGCTGTGCGAGCTGATCGGATGCGAGCCATTCTGGTGCGTGAACACCGGCTTCGGCGATCCGCGCTCCGGCGCCCAGCTGGTCGAGTACGTCAACGGCAGCGCCGACACCGAGTGGGGCGCGAGGCGGGCGGCCAATGGTCGCGCCGAGCCTTATCGCGTGAAGTACTGGGCGGTGGGCAACGAGATGTACGGCCACTGGCAGTACGGGCACATGGCCCGTGACCAGTACACGGTCAAGCACAACATGTTCGTGGACGCCATGCGCAAGGTGGACCCGGACATCTACATCGTGGCCCCCGGCGGTTTCGTCGACGAGATGACCACCGGCCAGGGCATCTTCATCGAAGGCCAGCCGCAGGTGCATGTGGGCGCGGATCGCGACTGGGCCTACGGCATGTTCAAGGACAGCTGGGGCAGGTTCGATGCGCTGGGCACCCACGCCTATCCGCCCGGTGGCAAGCGCTTCGACCTGGCCACCGGCAAGCTGGTGGATGTGACCCAGACGCTCAACGAGTGGGTGCACCAGATGCCCGACCGCATCCGCACCATGGTGGATGCCTGGGAGCAGTACAAGAAGCACTTCCCGGAACTGGAGAAGGGCAGCGTCAAGGTGTTCTTCGACGAATGGGCCTTCCATTTCGAGGACGACCTCAAGGGCGCCCTGGCCATCGCCGCCGCGTTCCACGAGTTCTTCCGCCACACCGACTTCATCGCGATGGCCGGCTACACCATGGCCACCGCGTGGATGAACTTCGACCGCACGCGCTCGCAGATCAGCATCAAGGGGCGGATGTTCCAGTTCTACCAGGAGCGCTTTGGCACCGTGCCAGTGGTGGTCAACGGCAATTCGCCCACGCCGCCGCCGAAGTACCCGGTCGGCGGCGACCAGCCCAGCGTCAATACCGGGGGCGATACGTATCCGCTGGACGTGTCCGCAGCGCTGACCGCTGATGGCCGGACCCTGGCCGTGGCCGTGGTCAACGCCACCGAGGCGCCGCACAGCTTCTCGCTCGCGTTGCAGGGCTTCAGGCCCAAGGCGGCGGGGCGCTGCTGGAAGTTCAGCGGCCCCGGCCCGGACGCGAAGAACCCGCTTGGGGAGCCGGAGCAAGTCGGTGCCAGGGAGTCGACGTTCGACGCCTCGGCCGGGTCCCTGACCATCGCCCCGGCAAGCGTGGAGATCTATCACTTCGAGCGGGCCTGACCGTGGCAGGTCGTGCCCGGCTGGTTGCCTGGGCACGACCCGCGTGGAAAGTATCAACCGCGTGCGGACACAAGGTCAGGTTCGCTCTTCCGCCGCGGGGCGCGGCGGGCCGCGCGGTCTGACGTTCGATGCCCCGATCCGGGGGAGTCGGCAATGCGCATCTCCGCGCCGGGCCACCAGCGCGAGGAGCCGATGGACCCGTGTGGGCTGGTGCTCGATGGTTACTCGGGCTGTCGCCGACCACCTACAACGGCGGCGATCACCGGTTCCTGGACCTGTCGTTCGCCATTTGTACGGACGAAGCCGCACCGGGAAGCTACGGGCCGCCGGGAGGCCTGACCATCACCACCGACGATGGCCGCCTGTGGCAGCGTCGCGGGGCCTGGGAACGGCACGCCAGCGCGCCCGCCGAGCAGCGCACCGTTGAGTTCACCCGGCGTGTGGAGCGGCCCACATTGCCGCTGTAAACGGGTGCAGGCGAACGTCCGAAGAATCCGGGTCGTTCCAACCTGACCGTTTGTACCCGGCAGATCCGAGTTCACGCCCTGCATTATTTTAGGGAAATTCCCACCCGAGCGGCCTGCGTACTCTGGTATGGAGGCGTGGGCGCTTCTGATTGTCTGTGAAAAGTCCCCCTTGCACACTCAACTGGGCTGCCGACGCGGTCAGGATGACAGGCGGCACGCCGCGGGAAGAGTTCACCAGGAGCGCCCTGGAACCCGGGCACAGGGTTTTGTGCCAGAAATGGACAGGAGGTCCGTATGCGTGAGCTGAATATCTGTGAGTTTGAAGTGGTCAGCGGCGGCGTTGTCAAGGCACTTTTGCGGGCGGGCGCTGTCGAAGCTGCCAAGCAGGCGGCGGGCGCTATCAAGAATATGATCGATAACGCCGAAGAAGGTCAGGTCGACATGGGTAACCCCAATAATCTGGCCAATGTTTATGGGGCATAAGTAACGCTGGCCGGGCCGCTGCCAGGCCCGGCCTTCCAGATCACTGCCGCCGGAATCCCCCCCATGATCCAGGTAAAGAGAGGGCCCGAACTGAAGGAACTGCTGGTAACCGTTCTACTGGCTTCCGCGATCAGCTTCACCTTGGCAATCTCTGTCGCCTTTCTGATCGTGAGCTCAGGGCGGGAGGTCGTCGGCGCCGACGTGGACTCGGCCAATCTTGCGACAGTAATCCAGGTCGGTGTTGTCGGACCGCTGGTCGAGACAGCTTTGATGGCCGTGATGATCTCGTTTTTCTTCAGGCCACTCCTGGAACGGGATATCCCCGTCATGCTCGCGAGCGCGCTGGCCTGGGCTTGTGTGCACGGATTCTTCGACCTGTACTGGGGAGTGATCGTTTTTCTTCCGTTCCTCGTGGACACGAAGGTCTATCTCAAGTTCCTGAGGTTTGGCTTCCGGTGGGGATTTGCCGCGGCGACGGCCACCCACGGACTCCACAACCTCGCGGCAATTTTCCTGCTTTACCTATGGGAAAACACAGGGCAATAGGAGTAGGGACTTTTCCTGCGCTGGGCGTAGCCCGCAGCGTGGTCTGGGCTCCAGATTTCTCCCGACCAGCCGTCATCTGTCTCCGGAATCGATCCTTGCCGAAGGACATCTTCTGGCGCGTGTGGTCGCGCAGCCGATCCTCCCCGCCCGGTCGAGCGCCTCGGGAACAGGGGCGGCAGGTTGCCCGGCGGTCGGTTGGGGCGCAGGAGGGAGTGATCAAGACGGTGCGGCGCAAGGACATCGACGCCCTGGTGCTGGGCCCGAACGGCGTGCCCAGCCAGATCGGCTGCCCGGACTTCTATGCGCCCAAGTCCGGGCAGCCGGACCAGTGGCTGGACGCCGTGTGGCTGGATCCGCGGGTCGGGAATGTCGAGGTGGGGCCGGTGGCGTCGGCGCGGCAAGGAAGAGTAGGCGTCGAAGGTCCGGACCCGGCGCGCCATGCCTGGGCGGGATGGGCGAGGGGAGGCGAGCGACGTGTTGCCTGCGAGCGACATCGGATATGCGATGCGACCCGCGTCCTTGGCTAAACCCCGCCGACAAGCCATGCTCCAGCTTCGACCCAAAGCTGACTCGGTAATCATGACCTATCGCTTCACCCAGGCACTTCTGACCTCCGCCCTGATCCTGGGCATCGCCGGCTGCGGTTCTTCCTCGACCCCTGATGCGGACATCGATGCGGCACAGCAGCCGCCCGAGGCCTCTGCCGCGGAGCAGGCCAAGCCGCCGATCAGCAAGTTCAAGGCCTACACCCAGCGCTTCGGGGGCGAGACCCTGCTCACCCAGAGCCATGCCACCGGCCACGTGGGCGACTGGTTCTTCACCCACTGGAAGGATGGCGGCGAGGCCTCGTTCAAGCTGGATCCGCAGGGCAACTTCAAGATCGACTGGATCGGCGGCGACTACAACTACGTCGGCGGCCCGGGCTGGGAGCGCGGCGACCGCAACCGCGTGATCGGCTACCACCTCAACGAGGACTCCGGCGCCAGCTACGTCACCCTGTATGGCTGGGGCTACAACAAGGACATGGACCCGACCGACCCGGCCCACCTGGTCGAGTACTACGTGGTCCAGCGCGGCGTCCGCACGCCGGGCCAGGGCGGCGAGGAGGGCGTGAGCTTCACCAGCAACGGCGTGGAGTACACCACCATCCGCACCGTCCGCCGCGAGAAGCCCTCGATCAACAACACCGCCACGTTCTACCAGTACTGGAGCAAGCCCAAGGAGCAGCTGCCGCTGGGCCAGGACCACAAGATCATCTTCGCCGACCACGTCGCCGCCTGGGAGCGCAACGGCTGGAAGCTGCCCGACATGGACAACTTCGACGCCAGTGACGACCCGACCTACCAGGTGTTCGCGGTGGAGGTGTTCATGGTGGAGAAGGGCGGCACCGTTTCGGGTCGGGTGTGGGATGCCGGCCCCTAGTAGCGGGATCCGGGAAGGCGTCTGGGGCGTCCCCTTAGGAGGGGGATGCTCCCAACTGCATATGACCCAGGGTCAAGGTTGAAGGTTGTCGCAGGGGAATGATGATGGGGGGAAGGGAGCTGGCAGGTCTGCTGCTACTCGCGCTAGCACTGGTGGCTGCAGGTGCGGAGGCGCAAACCGTGCGCGCCCAGGCGCCTCGCGGGCAATACAAGCCTGCATCGCCCGCACCGCGGCAGCCTTACAACTCGATGGCGCGCGACACGACGCCTTTCAATTGCGAGGAGTATCGCGGCCACCCACATCCGGGCATGGTCGGGTTCTGCGAAGGAGTGGAGCGTTCGGTACTCAAGGCAGAGGCACGGATGCAGGGGCGCCCGGCACCTTCCGCGAGCGTTATCAACCTGCCACCAATGGGTAGCGCAGAGGCGCGCGAACTGGGATACGCATGCATCGGCGGCCAGGCCATGCGGCGACTGGAGAACGGCTGGGAGCAGGTCCTGGCCCGCGAGGGCGGCTGGCAGCGCTGTCGCGGGGGTTAGATGCCGTCCGCTGCCTGCACGGGCGCTCGTCGGTGTTGATCCGGGCCTTCGGCTCGAGCTGCAATGCCCGGGGTGTTGCGAGCACTGGGCGCGAGGTGGCCGGTTTGGCCAATCCAGGGCGAGTGTGCGAGCCAAGCCATCCGCCACCGCATGGAAGTAAGGCGGCGTCCGGATATGTGATCCGTGCATCGGCGGGGAGCGCCATACCGGGGCGTTTCCATTCATGCGTCGATACACTCCGGCCACACCGTCGACGAGGGAACGAACGATGCGGCATGGAATGGGGGTGTGGCTGCTTTCCGCCTGCGTGGCCCTGGCAGGGTGCGGGGTGAACCAGGAGGGGGAGGCGCCCGGCGGTAGTGGCAGCGTGCGGGGTAATGCGCAGGGGGCACAGGATGGCGGCTGCGTCCGCTATTACGCCGACGGCAGCGAGGTTGCCGAGCGGGGACGGCTGGTGCAGCTGGATATCCGTTTCAGCTACCAGGCCGCGCGGTCGGCGACGGCCGGGTCGGGCGATACGACGATGGAGCTCGATGCGCATTCGGTGGTCGAGGGCACGGCCAGCCAGCTGGCCTGCGCCTGGGATGGCGACGGCGCGGTGCAGTACGAGGTGAAGCGCGCGGTTGGCGATGGTCCGCCGTTCGCGGCCACGCACACCGGTTCGGCGCAGTTGTCCGGCACCCGCGTGACCCGCGCCGACGGGGGGAGCATCCACGAGGAGGTCGAGGTGTCCGGTCCACTGGAGACGCTGCGCGTGGTTTCCATGGATCCCTGGTCTGGTCCCGGCACGCAGGCCTGCGTGCGCGTGGCGTACGACGCGCCGCTCACCGGGCGCGCGTTCATGCGCATCACCGGCGATGGTGGCGTGCGCGAGGAGGCGATCGCGCCGACCGGCCTGGTCACCGACGGCTACTCGGCCTTGCATCCGCATGAGGCTGGTGGTGGCGTTTACCGCTTCTTCGAGCCGCGGTTCGCGATCTGCACGGGGCAGGCCGAGGCCGGGAAACGGACGGATTTCCCGATGGGCATGAGCATCAGCGAGGACGGCCTGTCTTGGGAGCGCAGCGGGCCATGGGAGCACCACATCAGTTCGCCGGCCGAGGAGCGGATCGTGGACTTCAGCCTGCGCGTGGTGCCGCCGACGTTGTAGTCCGGACAGGCGGAGCGCGCCGCGCTGCTGCGGTGCCAGGACGCGCCGGGGGGGCGGCGCGTCGTCCCGTGCCGCGCGTTGGCGCCGGATGTCGCAGGTGTGCATGACGGGGCGACGTCGCAGGCGTGGCAGGACCCCGGATGCGGCCTTCGGCCTTATCCGGGCTACGCATTGCGAGGTCATGTAGCCCGGGTAAGCGAAGCGCACCCGGGGACCGGGCGCAGTGTGCCGCGGATACGTGGTTGGCCCCGGATGCGGCCTCTGGCCTTATCCGGGCTACGCATTGCGAGGTCGTGTAGCCCGGGTAAGCGAAGCGCACCCGGGGACCGGGCGCAGTGTGCCGCGGATACGTGGTTGGCCCCGGATGCGGCCTTCGGCCTTATCCGGGCTACGCATTGCGAGGTCATGTAGCCCGGGTAAGCGAAGCGCACCCGGGGACCGGGCGCAGTGTGCCGCGGATACGTGGTTGGCCCCGGATGCGGCCTCTGGCCTTATCCGGGCTACGCATTGCGAGGTCGTGTAGCCCGGGTAAGCGAAGCGCACCCGGGGACCGGGCGCAGTGTGCCGCGGATACGTGGTTGGCCCCGGATGCGGCCTCTGGCCTTATCCGGGCTACGCATTGCGAGGTCATGTAGCCCGGGTAAGCGAAGCGCACCCGGGGGAACGGGCGCAGTGTCCCGCGGATACGTGGTCGGGCCCGGATGCGGCCTTTGGCCTTATCCGGGCTACGCATTGCGAGGTCGTGTAGCCCGGGTAAGCTAAGCGCACCCGGGGAACGTGGCGCAGTGTGCCGCGGATACGTGGTTGGCCCCGGATGCGGCCTTTGGCCTTATCCGGGCTACGCATTGCGAGGTCATGTAGCCCGGGTAAGCGAAGCGCACCCGGGGAACGGGCGCAGTGTGCCGCGGATACGTGGTTGGCCCCGGATGCGGCCTCTGGCCTTATCCGGGCTACGCATTGCGAGGTCATGTAGCCCGGGTAAGCGAAGCGCACCCGGGGAACGTGGCGCAGTGTCCCGCGGATACGTGGTGGGGCCCGGATGCGGCCTTTGGCCTTGTCCGGGCTACGCATTGCGAGGTCGTGTAGCCCGGGTAAGCGAAGGGCACCCGGGGAACGGGGCGCAGTGTCCTGCGGATATGTGGGCGGCCCCGGATGCGGCCTTTGGCCTTATCCGGGCTACGCATTGCGAGGTCGTGTAGGGAAACGGGCGCAATGTCCTGCAGATACGTGGTCGGGCCCGGATGCGGCCTTCGGCCTTCCGGCTACACGGTCAGAGCTTGCGCACGCGGAAGCGGCGGCCCTTGATCCTGCCGGCTTCCAGCCGCTGCAGCGCCCGGCCCACCTGCGCGTTGGCGATGGCCACGTAGGAGCGGGTCGCGCCGATCACGATCTTGCCGATGGCCGGGCCGGGCAGGCCGGCCTCGCCGGTCAGGGCGCCGAGGATGTCGCCGGGGCGCAGCTTGTCGGTCTTGCCGCCGTCGATGCGCAGGGTGGTCATCGGTGCCTGCGCCGGCTGGGCGGGGCGGCCGGTGGCCAGCGGGGCGGTCTCGCGGGGCGGCGGGGCGTCCCGGGCGGTGGCGGCCTGCCCGTCGCTGGCGTGCGCGAGGCCGGCGGGCAGGACACGGGCCCGGGGACGTG
>NZ_PDWP01000052.1:0-2500 GCF_010093235.1 Pseudoxanthomonas suwonensis
GGGCGGTGCAGGAGCGCGGCGCGTTGCCACGCGCTGCGGCATCTCCAGCGGACTCGGGGACGTGGCCTTCCGCGGATGTGGCCTTGTCCGGGCTACGCATCCGTTCCTGTTCGCCCCGGGAGCTGCGGGGCCCCGCGGGCGCTTTTACGAATCACCAATCACCAATCCCCAATCACCCCAACGCAAAACGGCGACCCGAGGGGTCGCCGTTTGCGTTGGTGCATTGGTAGCGGGGGCAGGATTTGAACCTGCGACCTTCGGGTTATGAGCCCGACGAGCTGCCAGACTGCTCCACCCCGCACCGGGGTAACTGGCGGCCGGCGTTGGCGTGTGGCCTGGTGCCGGCGTGGGACACGGGGTGTCCGGTAAAAGAAGAAGCCCCCAGCGCTTGCTGGGGGCTTCCGGGATAAAACCCTGGCGATGACCTACTCTCGCATGGGAGACCCACACTACCATCGGCGCTGTTGCGTTTCACTTCCGAGTTCGGGATGGGATCGGGTGGTTCCACAACGCTAATTTCACCAGGGAGACGGTTGGAGCGTGCTGGTGGCCCGTGAACGGGTACCGCACCGTCTCGCATAGGGACTTGGGATGTAGTGAGCGGCGGATGGCTATCGACGTATTCGTCGAGTCCAAGGCCACTTGAGGTTATATGGTCAAGCCGCACGGATCATTAGTACTGGTTAGCTCAACACATTGCTGTGCTTACACACCCAGCCTATCAACCACCTGGTCTTGATGGTTCCTTCAGGGGACTTGTGTCCCGGGAGATCTCATCTTGAGGCGCGCTTCCCGCTTAGATGCTTTCAGCGGTTATCGCTTCCGAACATAGCTACCCGGCAATGCCACTGGCGTGACAACCGGAACACCAGAGGTTCGTCCACTCCGGTCCTCTCGTACTAGGAGCAGCCCCTCTCAAATCTCCAACGCCCATGGCAGATAGGGACCGAACTGTCTCACGACGTTCTGAACCCAGCTCGCGTACCACTTTAAATGGCGAACAGCCATACCCTTGGGACCGACTACAGCCCCAGGATGTGATGAGCCGACATCGAGGTGCCAAACACCGCCGTCGATATGAACTCTTGGGCGGTATCAGCCTGTTATCCCCGGAGTACCTTTTATCCGTTGAGCGATGGCCCTTCCATACAGAACCACCGGATCACTAAGTCCTACTTTCGTACCTGCTTGATCCGTCGATCTTGCAGTCAAGCACGCTTATGCCTTTGCACACAGTGCGCGATGTCCGACCGCGCTGAGCGTACCTTCGAGCTCCTCCGTTACTCTTTAGGAGGAGACCGCCCCAGTCAAACTACCCACCATACACGGTCCCCGACCCGGATCACGGGCCCAGGTTAGAACGTCAAGCACGTCAGGGTGGTATTTCAAGGATGGCTCCATGCCAGCTGGCGCCGGCACTTCATAGCCTCCCACCTATCCTACACAGACGAACTCAACGTTCAGTGTAAAGCTATAGTAAAGGTTCACGGGGTCTTTCCGTCTTGCCACGGGAACGCTGCATCTTCACAGCGATTTCAATTTCACTGAGTCTCGGGTGGAGACAGCGCCGCTGTCGTTACGCCATTCGTGCAGGTCGGAACTTACCCGACAAGGAATTTCGCTACCTTAGGACCGTTATAGTTACGGCCGCCGTTTACCGGGGCTTCGATCAAGAGCTTCGCCTTGCGGCTGACCCCATCAATTAACCTTCCGGCACCGGGCAGGCGTCACACCCTATACGTCCACTTTCGTGTTTGCAGAGTGCTGTGTTTTTGATAAACAGTCGCAGCGGCCTGGTTACTGCGGCCCTCTTCAGCTATAGCCCGCATGGGCCACCAAAAAGGGCGCACCTTCTCCCGAAGTTACGGTGCCATGTTGCCTAGTTCCTTCACCCGAGTTCTCTCAAGCGCCTGAGAATTCTCATCCTACCCACCTGTGTCGGTTTACGGTACGGTCTGCGTGAGCTGAAGCTTAGGGGCTTTTCCTGGAAGCGTGGTATCAGTCACTTCGCCCTAAAGGGCTCGTCTCGGTGCTCGGTGTTGACCTCCCGGATTTGCCTAAGAGATCCACCTACCGCCTTTCCCCGGGACAACCAACGCCCGGTAGACCTAACCTTCTCCGTCCCCCCATCGCACTCACGCGAGGTGCTGGAATATTAACCAGCTTCCCATCGACTACGGCTTTCGCCCTCGCCTTAGGGGCCGACTCACCCTGCGCCGATTAACGTTGCGCAAGGAAACCTTGGGCTTTCGGCGTGCGGGCTTTTCACCCGCATTATCGTTACTCATGTCAGCATTCGCACTTCCGATACCTCCAGCGGACTTCTCAATCCACCTTCGCAGGCTTACGGAACGCTCCTCTACCGCGCATCACAAAGTGATGCACCCCAAGCTTCGGTTTACCGCTTAGCCCCGTTAAATCTTCCGCGCAGACCGACTCGACCAGTGAGCTATTACGCTTTCTTTAAAGGGTGGCTGCTTCTAAGCCAACCTCCTGGCTG
>NZ_PDWP01000053.1 GCF_010093235.1 Pseudoxanthomonas suwonensis
TTCGTGCAAGCAGAAGACGGCATGCTAGAGTCTCAGGGGTTTGTGGTGGTGTATAATGTTTATAAGAGACGGGTCCTGAGCCGGCGCCGCGGCCGGCTTGGCAGCCGCGACGGGCGCCGCGCCGGGAGCGGCGCCGCCGTGCAGCTGGTCCAGCAGCGCCTCGAACTCGTCGTCGGTGATCAGGTCGTCGCCGCCGGCCGGCGCGGATGCCGGGGCGGGCGCGGCCTGCGCCACGGGCTGCGGCGCCTGGGCGGGCGTCGTGACCAGGGCGAACTGCGCGATCAGTTCCGGCGGGGCATGTTCGGGATCGGTACCGGCGGCCACGGCGTCGAGCATGGCCTGCAGCCAGTCCAGCGAACGCTGGGCTGCGTCGAAGTGCAGCGGATCCAGCTCGGCGGTGCCGGAACGCGCGGCGCCCAGGGTCTCCTCGGCGGCGTGGCACAGCTCGACCATCGGGTGGATGCCGAGGAAGCCGGCGCCACCCTTGAGGGTATGGAAGCCGCGGAACACCGCGTTGAGCTGCTCGGAGTCGTGCGGTGCGCGCTCGAGCTCGACCAGCTGTTCGCCCAGCCGGTCCAGGATTTCCTGGGCCTCGACGATGAAGTCCGCTGCGATTTCCGGCGTCACACCGCTCATGTCTACAGTCCCAGGTCCGAGAGCAGGGCGTCGGCGTCGTCCTGGCTGACCGCGTGGCGGTCCAGGCCGGCGACGGCCGGGCCGGCGAGCGCCGGTTCGCGCGCTTCGGCGCGCGGCGGCAGGCCCAGTTCGCCGAAGCCCTCGTGGACGCGGCGGACGATGCCGGCCACGCGGCGGATGATCTGGCCGGTCAGGTCCTGGTAGCTCTGGGTCAGGGCGATCTCGATGAGGTTGCGGCGGATGTGGTCGAGCACCTGGTCCTGGCCGTCGGTGACGCCTTCGGCGCGCAGGCCTTCGACCAGCGAGCGGCATTCGTCGGCCAGGTCGAGGGTGCGGTGGGTGGCCTGCTCGGTCATGCCGATGACGTGGTCCAGGCGCGCGCAGGCGTCGTCCAGCTCCACGCCCTCCACGCCCTCCACGCCATGGTCGGCGGCGCCGGGCACTTCCGGCAGTTCGCCCAGGGCCTGGCTCAGTTCGCGCGCCAGCCGGCCAAGGCCCTGCACCAGCGGACGGGTGCGGGCGGCGGCCAGGGCGTCGATCTCGGCGCGCAGCGCGCTTTCGTCGCCTCGGTCCAGTGCGTCCAGGGCATCGTGCAGGCGCTGGACCAGCGCCGCACGCTCGGGGGATGCCGTGGTGCTCATGCCGTCGCCGCCAGCCGTTCGAAGATCTTGTTGAGCTTCTCCTCCAGGGTCTGCGCGGTGAACGGCTTGATGATGTAGCCGTTCACGCCGTTCTGCGCGGCCTCCAGGATCTGCTCGCGCTTGGCCTCGGCGGTGACCATCAGCACCGGCAGGGTCTTGAGCTTGGGATCGGCGCGGATGTTGCGCAACAGCTCGATGCCGGTCATGCCCGGCATGTTCCAGTCGGTGACGACGAAATCGAACGGCTGCGCGCGCAGGGCCGCCAGCGCGGTGTGGCCGTCGTCGGCCTCGGCGGTGTTGCTGTAGCCCAGATCGTTGAGCAGGTTCTTGACGATGCGTCGCATCGTCGAGAAGTCGTCCACGATCAGGATCCGCATGTTCTTGTTCACTTCATGCTCCGTTTGCGTTGCCTTTGGGCGGGCTCAGTCGTCGTCCAGACCGGCGTCGCGCGATTCGTACTGGGACAGGCGGCCGCGCAGGCGCAGCACGGCCTGGCCGTGGATCTGGCAGACCCGGGATTCGCTGACCCCGAGCACCGCGCCGATCTCCTTGAGGTTGAGCTCCTGCTCGTAGTACAGCGACAGCACCAGCTGCTCGCGCTCCGGCAGGCCGGAGATGGCCGTGGCCAGCTCGCGCCCGAAGTCGCCGCGCTCCAGCACCTGCTGCGGCGTGGGGCTGTTGCTGTTGACCTGCACGTCGCCGTGGTCCTCCACGTGGGAGTCCAGGCTCAGCACCTGGCCGCGCGAGGCGTCCTCGAGCAGGCGCAGGTACTCCGGCAGCGGCATCTCCAGCTTGGCCGCCACTTCCTGCGGCGCGGCGGCGCGGCCGGTGGCCTGCTCGATCTCGCGCACCGCGGCGGCGGCGTCGCGCGCGCGCCGGTGCACGGAGCGCGGCACCCAGTCGCCGCGGCGGATCTCGTCGATCATCGCGCCGCGGATGCGGATCGAGGCATAGGTCTCGAACGAGGCGCCCTGGTCCGGGTCGTAGCTGCGGCTGGCCTCGATCAGGCCGATCATGCCGGCCTGGATCAGGTCGTCGACCTCGACGCTGGCCGGCAGGCGCGCGGCCAGGTGGTGGGCGATGCGCCGCACCAGGTCGGCGTGCCGGGCGACGGCCTCGTCGGCGGCGTTGCCGCGCACCGCGCGGTATTCGGCGACGGCGTTCATGCGGCCGCGCCTTGCCGGATCATCCGGTCGACGAAGAACTCGATGTTGCCGCGCGGCGCGGTCGGGGCCTGCCAGCGGGCGGTGCGGCGGGCGATCTCGGCGGTGGCGCGGGCCGAGGGGCTGGCCGGGTAGGCGGTGGCGACGGCCCGCTGGCGCTGCACGGCCATGCGCAGCCAGTCGCACTGCGGCACCGCGCCGAGGAAATTGAGCGAGACGTCGCCGAGGAAGCGCTCGCAGACCCGCGACAGCTTGTCGTACAGGCCGCGACCCTCGGCCGGGCTGCGCACCATGTTGGCCACCACCTGGACCCGGTCCACGCCGCGCTCGCGGGACAGGACCTTGATCAGGGCGTAGGCGTCGGTGATCGAGGCCGGCTCGTCGCAGACCACCACCACCGCGTCCTGGGCGGCCTGGCAGAAGGTCAGGACGCTGTCGGTGATGCCGGCCGCGGTATCCACAACCAGCACATCAAGATCACGCTGCAGGTCATTGAAAACATTGACAAGACCCACATGCTGGGCCGGCTGCAGCTCGGCCATGTGCCGGCGGCCCGACGCGGCCGGGACCACCAGCATTCCGTTGGGCCCCTCCAGGATCACCTCGTCCAGCTCGCAGCGGCCGGCGACCAGGTCGGCCAGGGTGTTCTGCGGGGACAGGCCCAGCAGCACGTCCACGTTGGCCAGGCCCAGGTCGGCGTCCAGCAGCAGGGTGCGCTTGCCCAGCGCCGCCAGCGAGGCGGCCAGGTTGACCGAGAGGTTGGTCTTGCCCACGCCACCCTTGCCTCCGGTGATGGCGATGCTGCGGACGGGGGCGAGCTGTTCGTGGTTCATCGGGCGGAAGACAGGGCTGGGGATGGCGGGGCGGGACTCAGGCGACGGCATGGTCGGCCTCCGGGATGTTCGGCTTATCGGCAGCGCGGCGCAGATCTTCAAGGCGCAGCACCAGGCTGGCGGCGTTGGCGCGGTGCAGGTCCTCCGGGACGTGCTGGCCGTCGGTGATCCAGGTCAGCGGCAGTTGGTGGTCCACCACCACCGACAGGGCGCTGCCCAGGCGACCGGTCTCGTCGACCTTGGTCAGGACCACGCCCTGCGGGCGGGCCGGGCCGAAGCGGCGCACGACCTCGTCCAGGTCGGAGTAATGCTGGTTGGCCGGCAGGACCAGCAGGGTGCTGACGTTGCGGGCGGCGCGCAGCCAGTTGAGCTGGCTGGCCAGGGCGCGGTCGCGCTGGCCCAGGCCGGCGGTGTCGACCAGCACCAGGCGGTAGTCCTGCAGGCGCTGCAGCAGCTGGATCAGGGCGGCGTCGCTGTCGGCCTCGTGCACCGCGATGCCCAGCTGGCGGCCGTAGCCGTGCAGCTGCTCGCGGCCGCCGATGCGGGCGGTGTCGGTGGTGACCAGGGCGATGTCGCGCGGGCCATGCTCGGCCACGAAGCGGGCCGCCAGCTTGGCGATGGTGGTGGTCTTGCCGGCGCCGGTCGGGCCGACCAGGGCGATCACGCCGCCGGTCTCCAGTGGGTCGACCGGGCACACCGGCAGGCGGCGCGAGATCAGGCCGAGCATCAGGCCGCGGCCGCGGTGCAGCGGAGTGTCGGCCGGTAGCTCCAGGGCGATGTCGCGGGTGATCCCGGCGTCGAAGCCGTAATCCTCCATCAGCTCCATCGCCGCCAGGCGCACCGGCGAGCCGCGCAGGCGCTCGTCGGTCAGGCGGTGCATCTCGCGCTCGATCATCGAGCGCATCTGCGCCAGCTCCTCGCGCATGGAGCGCAGCTGCTCGTCGTCGGCCGGGGCCGGGACGGGCGCGGGCACCGCGAACAGCGCCGGCGCCTGGGGCTGGGGCTGGGCAGCGGGCGCGGTCTCGGCACCGGGGCAGG
>NZ_PDWP01000054.1 GCF_010093235.1 Pseudoxanthomonas suwonensis
CTAGGTTTATGCTATGGTGATTATTATTAGCTGTATCGTCTTTGTGTCGATGTAGATGTTTTTTTTATACGGATACGGCGACCACGTAAATGTATACGGGATAGATCGTCGGCATCGTATGAGTAGTAGAAGAGACAGGTCCTGGGCGGCGGCGATCATCCCGGCGCGCGCGTTCTCGCGGCCGGCGACCAGGCTCAGGGCCAGGCCACGACGACCGGCGCGGCCGGTGCGGCCGATGCGGTGGCGATAGGCATCCACGTCGGTGGGCAGCTCGTAGTTCACCACCGCGGCCAGGTCCTCGACGTCCAGGCCGCGCGCGGCCACGTCGCTGGCAACCAGCACATTGCAGCTGCGGTTGGCCAGCTGCAGCAGCACCTCGTCGCGGTCGCGCTGCTCCATGTCCCCGTGCAGGGCGAGGGCGGAGAAGCCGAACTGGCGCAGCGAGCCGGCGACCTCGTCCACGTCCTTGCGGGTATTGCAGAACACCACCGCCGATTCGGGACGGTAGCGCAGCAGCAGGCCGGCCACGGCCTTCTGCCGGAACTGCGGGTCCACGTCGAAGAAGCGCTGTTCGATGTCCGGCGCCGATTCGCCGCCTTCCACCGAGACCTCGACCGGATCGCGCAGCAGCTGGCGCGCCAGTTCGCGGATCGCATCGGGGAAGGTGGCCGAGAACAGCAGGGTCTGGCGCTGGCCGTGGCAGCGGTTGGCGATCTCGCGCACCGGCTCCTCGAAGCCCATGTCCAGCATGCGGTCGGCCTCGTCCAGCACCAGGGTGCGGACCACGCCCAGGTGCAGCACGCGCTTGCGGGCCAGCTCCTGCACCCGGCCCGGCGTGCCGACCACGACCTGCGGGTCGTGTGCCTCCAGCGAGGCGATCTGCGGCTCCAGGGCCATGCCGCCGGTGAGCACGCTCAGCTTGAGGTTGGGGATGCCGGTGGCCAGGCGGCGCAGCTGGCGGCCGACCTGGTCGGCCAGCTCGCGGGTCGGGCACAGCACCAGCGCCTGGCAGCGCGATTCGGCCGGATCCAGCCGCTGCAGCAGGCCCAGGCCGAAGGCGGCGGTCTTGCCGCTGCCGGTGGGGGCCTGCGCCAGCAGGTCGCGGCCCTCGAGGATCGGCGGCAGCGACTGCGCCTGGATCGGCGTGGCGGCGGTATAGCCAGGGCGTCCAGGCCGGGACGCAGGGCGGGGGAAAGCGGCAGCGAGGCGAAATCGGTCATGCGCCATTGTCGCAGGTGTGGACCCCGATCGCCCGGGGCGCGCCCGGGCGCGGTGCCGCGCCGCGTACAATGCGCGCATGCCTTTGATCACCCTGCAGAACGTCGACTACAGCGTCGGCGGCCCCTTGTTGCTGGAACACGCCGACCTGTCGATCGAACCGGGCGAACGCATCGCCCTGATCGGCCGCAACGGCGCCGGCAAATCCACCCTGCTCAAGCTCATCGCCGGCGAACTGCAGCCGGACGACGGCCAGGTGCGGGTCCAGGCCGGCGTGCGCGTGGCGCGGCTGGAGCAGGAGGTGCCCGGTGGCACCGAGGGCAGCGTGTTCGACGTGGTCGCCGGCGGCCTGGGCGAACTGGGCACCTGGCTGGCGCAGTTCCACCACATCAGCCATGCCGCGGAATTCGACGCGGCGGCGCTGTCGCGGGTGCAGGCGAAGATCGACGCGGCCGACGGCTGGGCCCTGGACCGGCGCGTGGCCGAGGTGCTCAGCCGCCTGGAGCTGGACGGCGATGCGGTGTTCGCGCGCCTGTCCGGTGGCATGAAGCGCCGCGTGCTGCTGGCGCGCTCGCTGGTCTCGGCGCCGGACGTGCTGCTGCTGGACGAGCCGACCAACCACCTGGACATCGAGGCCATCGACTGGCTGGAAGGCTTCCTCAAGGAATGGAGCGGCTGCGTGGTGTTCGTCACCCACGACCGCCGCTTCCTGCGCGCCCTGGCTACCCGCATCGTCGAGATCGACCGTGGCCAGGTCACCAGCTGGCCCGGGGACTGGGCCAACTACGAGCGCCGCCGCGAGGAGCGGCTCAACGCCGAGGCGCAGGAGAACGCGCGCTTCGACAAGCTGCTGGCGCAGGAGGAAGCCTGGATCCGCCAGGGCATCAAGGCCCGCCGCACGCGCGACGAAGGCCGTGTGCGCAGGCTCAAGGCCATGCGCGTGGAGCGCGCCCAGCGCCGCGAGCTGTCCGGCAACGTGCGCATGGAGGCCGCCCAGGGCGAGTCCTCCGGCAAGAAGGTGATCGAGGTCAGGGACCTTTGCTTCGCCCACGGCGACCAGGTGATGGTGCGCGACTTCTCCACCACCGTGCTGCGTGGCGACCGCATCGGCCTGGTCGGTCCCAACGGCAGCGGCAAGACCACGCTGTTGAAGCTGCTGCTGGGCGAACTGCAGCCGCAGTCCGGCGAGGTCAAGCTGGGCACCAACCTGCAGGTGGCCTATTTCGACCAGTACCGCGCGACCCTGCGCGAGGACTGGAACGCGATGGAGAACGTGGCCGGCGGCCGCGACTTCGTCGAGGTCAACGGCTCGCGCAAGCACGTGCTGGCCTACCTGCAGGACTTCCTGTTCACGCCCGAACGCGCGCGGGCGCCGATCACCCGCCTGTCCGGCGGCGAGCGCAACCGCCTGCTGCTGGCGCGCCTGTTCGCGCAGCCGTCCAACCTGCTGGTGATGGACGAGCCGACCAACGACCTGGACGTGGAAACCCTGGAGCTGCTGGAAGACCTGCTGGCCGACTACAACGGCACCCTGCTGCTGGTCAGCCACGACCGCGACTTCCTCGACAACGTCGTGACTTCCACCCTGGTGATGGAAGGCGACGGCCGGGTAGGCGAGTACGTGGGCGGCTACAGTGACTGGCTGCGCCAGCGACCGGCGCCGGCGGCGCCCAAGGCCGCGGGGGCCAGGCCCGCGCCGCGGCCGGCGGCAGTCGCCACGCCCGCCGCTTCGCCAGCGCCGGCCGGCAAGCGCAAGCTCAGCTACAAGGACGCGCGCGAGCTGGAACAGCTGCCGGGGCGGATCGAGGCGCTGGAAGCGGAGCTGGCGGACCTGGCCGCGGCCATGTCCGACCCGGCGTTCTACCAGCAGGATCCGGGCGTGGTGACCGCGCACGGCAAGCGCATGGCCGATGCCCAGGCCGAGCTGGACGCCGCCTACGCCCGCTGGGCCGAGCTGGACGGCTGAGTCCCGGCGCGCCATCGTGCGTGCAGGTCCGCGGCCCAGCGGCGACGGCCTCCCGCAGTTCGTCCGGTGATCGACGGGATGATGGCGCAGCCGCTGGGCGGGCCGGCGGATTACCTCGCGCGGCCCTGGGCGCGCGGGGCACTGTCCAGCGCCAGGAAGGCCCAGAACGGCACGCCGGCCTCGGCCCACCAATGCGAGGCGTCGGCCAGCACTTCCACCAGGGTCTCCAGCTCCTTCGCGCGGGCCGCCTGCAGGGTGGCGATGCCGTCGATCGCCAGCACGTAGCCGGGAGCGGGCGCCCAGGACAGGTCGCGCAGCGCGTCCAGCAGGCCGTCCCAGTTGCGGCCCCAGCCGGTGGGGAAATCCAGCGTGGTGGCCAGGCGCAGCAGCAGGCCGGCCTTGTCGCGGCAGCCTTCCAGGTCGATCCGCCGCAGCATCAGCCCGGCGTCGCGCGCGGCGGCGGCCAGGGGCGCCAGGTCGGCGGCCTCGACCTTGTACACGCCGGCCTGGGTGGCGTCGTCCAGGCCGATGTCGAATCCGGACTGGCTCATCGGCGCACCTCCCGTGCCTGCACCTCGAAGGAGCGGAAGCTCCCGTAGTGGTCGGCGGTGTAGTACCACTTGGCCGGCGGATCGCCACCGGTGACGATCCGCCGTTCGCCGCGATGCGGCAGGCCCGGCGTGGGTACGGTGTACTCGCGGTAGTGGCCGCGCGGGCGCGATGGCAGGCGGCCTTCGCGGTTGGCGAACACGCTGCCGTCCTGGCGGTGCGGGAACGGGCCACCCTGCAGCCGTCCCTTTTATACAACTGCGGCTGGCGCCGAGCCACCCCTTGGAGGACTG
>NZ_PDWP01000055.1 GCF_010093235.1 Pseudoxanthomonas suwonensis
GAAGGGCGGTGGCGCGGGCGGCTGCGGCACGGGCCTCGGCGTCGCTGGCCGGCGCCGGGGACGGAGCGGCCGCCGCGGTGGTCGTAGCGGCTGCCGGCACGGCGGGCTTCGGCTCGGTCGCCGAGGCCGCGGCCGGACCATCGCCGGGCCACTCGATCACCAGGCGCGCCCCGTCGGCGGTCGGCTCCGTGCGCACGGGCAGGCTGGCGACCGGCGCGGCCAGTTCGAACACGATGCGGTAGGTGCCGGGCACCGGCTGGCCGGTACGCACGCCGGTGACCACGCCCGCAGGCGCGGGCAGCTTCAGCCCGGACGCGGCGTGCGATTCCGGCAGGTCGACGACGAGGCGGTGGGGACCGCTGAGACTGAGGGTCTTGAACGTGCCCGCGCCCTGCAGCTGGACTTCCGCGCGGGTGCCGGTGGCTCCCTGCTGCAGGCTCAGGGCCCGCACTTCGCCGGCCAGGGCTTCGCCGACGCAGGCGGAAGCGGCGAGCACGAGGCCCGCCGCCAGGACGCCGAATCGGGCGATTAGGTGGCACATGGGCCGGATTCAATCACCAGCCCGTGTCCATTGCAAGTGAAATTCCTTTAAGAATCCGCCACCTGGGGGACCTTCTTGCGATCAGCCGGCAGGAAAGGGCCGCAAGCGCGTGTTCAGCTGCAACGCCGACAGCCATTCCTCGCCAATGGGGCTGGCCGCCTCCAGCCGCACGGTGCGGCCGGTGCCGGCCACCGCCAGATGCACCCGCAGGTCCGCCGCGGGCAGGGCGCCCTGTCCGCGCTCGGGCCATTCGACCAGCCAGAGCGTGGCTTCGTCGCCGTCCAGGCCGAGGAAATCCAGCTCGCCGGCATTGCCGATGCGGTACAGGTCCAGGTGCCAGGCCTCCCCGCCCTGTACCGGGTAGCGCTCCACCAGGGTGTAGGTCGGACTGCGCACCGGCCCGACCACGCCCAGGCCGCGCAGCAGGGCCCGCGCCAGGGTGGACTTGCCGGCGCCGAGGTCGCCGTGCAGGTACACGACGGCCTGCCGTGGCCGGGTCGCAGCCAGGGCGCGCCCCAGTTCGTCGGTGGCTTCGGGATCGGGAAGTTCGATCAGCATTCGGCAGCTGCCTGCGAAGTGGAAGGATTGGCCAGGCGGCGCAGCCATGGCAGCAGGTCCGAGGGCAACAGGCCGCGCTGTCCATCCCCGCCGACCGCGGCGTCGCCGGCGGCGCTGTGCAGCAGCGCGCCCGCACAGGCGGCCTCGAACGCATCCAGGCCCTGTGCGCGCATCGCCGCGATGGCACCGGTCAGCAGGTCGCCCATGCCGCCGGTGGCCATGCCGGGGTTGCCCGCATCAAGCACGCAGGGCAGCGCGCCCGGCGCGGCGATGATCGAGCCCGCCCCCTTGAGCACGACCGCGCAGCGGTAGCGCTGCACGAGCGCGGCGGCGGACGCATGACGGTCGGCCTGCACTTCGGCGGTGGTGATGCCCAGCAGGCGCGCGGCTTCGCCCGGATGCGGGGTGAGGATCGCGTCGCCCGGTTGCGCGGGCGCTTCGGCCAGCAGGTTCAGCGCATCGGCATCGAGCACGCGCGGCAAGCCGCTCTCCAGCACCTTGCGGAACAGCGCCGCGCCCCACCACGAGCTGCGCCCGAGGCCGGGCCCGCAGGCGACGACACTGGCGCGCGCCAGCAGCGGCTCCAGCGCGTCGGCCTCCTCGACCGCATGCACCATCGCCTCCGGACGTCGCGCCAGCAGCGCAGCCACGTGCGCCTCGCGGGTGGCGACACTGGCCAGGCCAGCGCCGCTGCGCAGTGCCGCCTCCACCGCCAGCAGCACCGCGCCCCCGCCACCGGGGTCGCCGCCCACGCACAGCACGTGCCCGGAGCGGCCCTTGTGGCTGCCCCGTCCGCGCGGAGGAAGCCACTGGCCCAGCGCCGCGACGCCGAGCAGCCGCGCGCATGGCGGCGCCACGCCGGCGTAGGCCGAGGCATCGACCTGCAGCGTGTCCAGCAGCAGGTCGCCGACATGGTCCAGCGCCGCGCCGGTGCGAAGACCGGCGTGGTGGACGATGAACTGCAATGTGCATTGGGCGCGCAGTGCAACACCCGGGGCGGTGCCGCGGTCCGCATCGATGCCCGAGGGCACGTCCAGCGCGAACACCGGCGCGGGGGCGGCATCCAGCGCCTCGACCAGCGCGGCCAGCGGTGCGCGCGGCGCAGACTCCATGCTGATGCCCAGCAGCGCATCGACCAGCAGGTCGGCACCATCCAGCGCGCAGGGAAAGTATTCATGGCTGCCGCCCGCGGCTGCGTAATCGGCGGCCGCGCGCAGCGACAGCGGCGTGCGCGGCTCCACGCCTTCCGGCAGCACCACGCGTACCTCGAACCCCGCCTGCAGCGCGAGCCGCGCCAGCACGAAGCCGTCGCCGCCGTTGTTGCCGCCGCCGCAGGCGACCACGATCCGCCGCGCCTGCGGCCAGCGTTCGCGCAGCAGGCGCCAGGCGGCCTCGCCGGCGCGCTGCATCAGCACGTAGCCGTCGCCACCGAGCGCGGCGGTCGCCTCCTGATCGATCCGGCGGGCAGCGCGCGTGTCGAACAGGAGGGTGACTGGCGTAGACATGGGCCAATTCTAAGCCGCGCCGGGGCCGGCGTTGCGCAGGCGGCTCCTATAATCGGCACATGTCCCCCACCCTGCCCTCCAGCCCGGCCGAGCCCGGGGCGATCGATCTCGTGGCCGCCGCCCGGCGGGTGCGCGAGCTGGCGCGCGAGCACGGTTTCCAGCGCTGCGGCATCAGCGGCGTGGACCTGGCCGAAGACGAGAACCATCTGCGCGACTGGCTGGCCCAGGGCCTGTACGGAACCATGGAATGGATGGCGCGCCACGGCACCGCGCGCAGCCGTCCGCAGGAGCTGGTGCCGGGCACGGTGCGGGTGGTCTCGGTGGGTCTGGATTACGGCCAGGACGACGAGGCCGCGTGGCAGACCCTGGCCGACGGCCATCGCGCCTACGTGGCCCGGTATGCGCTGGGACGCGACTACCACAAGCTGATGCGCAATCGCCTGCAGAAGCTGGCCGAGCGGCTGCAGCAGGAATTCGGCAGCTTCGGCTACCGGGTGTTCGTGGATTCGGCGCCGGTGCTGGAACGCGCGCTTGCGCGCAACGCCGGGCTGGGCTGGATCGGCAAGCACACCTGCCTGATCGACCGGGATGGCGGGTCCTGGTTCTTCCTCGGCGAGATCTACCTGGACCTGCCACTGCCGGGGGGCCCGCCGGCCAGCGCGCACTGCGGCACCTGCAGCCGCTGCATTCCCGCATGTCCCACCGGCGCGATCACCGCGCCCTACCGGGTCGACGCGCGACGCTGCATCTCCTACCTCACGATCGAGCACGACGGCGCCATCCCCGAGGAACTGCGCCCGGCGATGGGCAACCGCATCTACGGCTGCGACGACTGCCAGCTGGTCTGCCCCTGGAACAAGTTCGCGCGCCGCACCGACGAGCCGGATTTCCGCGCCCGCAACAACCTCGACCAGGCCACCCTGGCCGAGCTGTTCGCCTGGGAGGAGGACGAGTTCCTGCGCCGCACCGAAGGCAGCGCGATCCGTCGCAGCGGCCACGAGCGCTGGCTACGCAACATCGCCGTGGCCCTGGGCAACGCGCCGACCACGCCCGAAGTCATTGCCGCACTTGAGTCGCGGCGCGGGCATCCTTCAGCGCTGGTTCGCGAGCACGTGGCCTGGGCGCTGGAGCGGCATCGCCGGGGACGGGATTCGTGATTCGTGATTCGTGATTCGTGATCCGTGATTCGAGATTCGAGATTCGAGATTCGTGATTCGTGATTGGTGATTCGTGATTCGTGATTCGTGATTCGTGATTGGTATGTCTCTTTTATCCATCTTATGTTGCTGGCGATCTACTCTTGGTAGATATCG
>NZ_PDWP01000056.1 GCF_010093235.1 Pseudoxanthomonas suwonensis
GAGTAGATCGTCGCCAGCGTCGGAGGTGTAAACGAGACAGGGACGGACATGCGGCCTCGGGCGGCGGGACGCCGGCGCGGCGTGGGGTGGTTCGGATCGGGAGCTGGCGCCGGTCAGCGCTCGGAGATTTCGGTGGCGGCCTCGGCCGGAGCCGGGGCGCGGTCGCGCAGGGGTGCCGGTCCGGCGGGTCCGGGATGGGGGAACGCAGGGGTCTGCGGCCCGGTGCCCGGGACCGCCGCCTCGGCGGCGGCGGCGGCCGGAGCCGGCGCGGCTGCAGCCGCGACCTCGGCCGACGCGGCACCCTCGGCCGCGGACTCGGCTGCGTCCTCGGCGGTGGCCGAGGCGGAGGCGGCGCGGATCGATGCGAACATGGTCGAGGCGGTGCTGAGCATCTGCAGCCAGCGCGCACTGCCGACCTTCGACAGCGGTTCGGCGCGACCGATCAGGAACCCGGAAACGAAGCCGGCGACCATGATCCGGGTCGGGGTCCAGCTCTCGCGCCACAGCTGGCGCAGGCGGGTGCGGCTGCCTTCGGCATGGTCCATGGAGCGCTGCACGCGTGCCTCGGCGCGCTCCACCCGCTGGCGCAGGTGTTCGAACCTCATCGTGGCGCCTCCGGGGAAGCCGGGGCCGGGGCCGGCGCGGGGGAGGGCGAGGGCGGAACGTCGTCCTCCTCGTCGTCCTCCTGGAACAGCCCCATCCGGGTGAGCTGGCGGCGGGTGGCGTGCAGGCCCATGTAGTCGAAGAAGCGCGCGGTGCGCCAGGCGGCCAGGCCGCACACGGCAAGGTTGAACAGGGCGGCGATGCACAGCGCGCTGAGCCAGGACAGACCCAGCCGCTGCATCAGCGCCACCGCCGCGGCGGTGGCCAGCAGCCAGGCCGAGGCGCCGAACACCACGGCCACGCCGGTCCAGGCCAGCGCGCGGCCCATGGCCGAGCGGGCCATGGCGATGTCGGCCGACAGCAGCGCGCGCAGGGCGCGCAGCGAGTCGCCGGTGGCGCCGAGGGCCTCGCGGCCGGCGGCGCCGACCTGGCGCAGGCTCTCGTCCAGTGGCGGGGGCGAGCCGGCCTGCTGGCCGGCGTCCCCTGCGTGCTCCCCGTCGCTCACGGCGCGGCCGTCAGCGGTCGCGGCGGCTCAGCGCGGCCACCAGCCAGCCGGCGGCGAAGGCCACGCCGAAGGAGGCCAGCGGACGCTCGCGGATCAGTTCCGAGGCGCTGTCCAGCAGGTCGCGGCCCTTGTCGAGCAGGGCGTCGACCTGCTCGCGCGCGGCCTCGCCACCCAGCTCGGCGGCGGCCAGGCCGGACAGCGCGGTGGCGGCCAGCTCGGCCTTGACGTTGGCCTTGCCCAGGCGCAGCTCGTCGCCGGCGGCGGTGGCGGCGCCACGCAGCGCCTCGCCCGCGGCGCCCGCGGCCGACTTCAGGTGCACGCCGGCTTCGCTGAGGTTTTCCTTGATGTTCTCGGTCGAGGTCGGGGTCATCTGCGTTCTCCTGTGTGGGGATGCCGGGGCGGCATTGGCGCGGCCATCTGACCACGCCCGCGGTGTAGGGCCTGTTACGGGCGGCGCTTACTGCAGCACCAGCCGTCCGCGCACGTTACCCCGCTCGATCAGCAGCACCAACTGCCGCGGCGGTTCGGCCAGGCTCGAACGCAGCGAGGCCAGGTCCGAGACCTGCCCGGCGCTGGTGGCGGTGATCACGTCGCCGGGGCGCAGGCCGTTCTGCGCGGCGCGGCTGCCGCTGGCGACCTTCTCCACCAGCACGCCCTGGCCGCGCGACTGGCGCAGGGTCTCCGGCAGCTCGGCCAGGGTGGCGCCGGCCAGGCGCGGATCGACCGCCTCGCCGGACAGGCTGCGCGGCTGCTCGCGCAGGGTCGCGGTGAGGGTGATCGTGCGGCCATCGCGCAGCACCTGCAGCGGCACCTGCGAGCCCACCGGCTGCAGGCCCTCGAAGTTGTGCAGGGCCATCGGGTTGGCGATGCGCTGGCCGCCGGCCTCGACGATCACGTCGCCCGGGCGCAGGCCCGCGGCGGCGGCGCCGGAGTTGGCCTGCACCCGCGCCACCAGGGCGCCCTGCTGGTTCTCCGGCAGGCCCAGGCTGCGCGCCAGGCGCGCGTCCAGCGGCTGGGTGTCCACGCCCAGGGTGCCGCGCCGCACCTCGCCGGTGGTCACCAGCTGCTGGACCACGTCGCGCGCCAGGTTGGAGGGAATGGCCAGGCCCAGGCCGATGTTGCCGGCCATCGAGCCGCGCGGGTTGAGCGAGGCGGTGTTGATGCCCACCAGCTCGCCGCGCAGGTTGACCAGGGCGCCGCCGGAGTTGCCCGGGTTGATCGAGGCGTCGGTCTGGATGAAGTTCTGGTAGCCCAGGCCGCGGATGCCGCTGCGGCCCACCGCCGAGACGATGCCGGAGGGGACGGTCTGGCTCAGGCCGAACGGGTTGCCGATGGCGACCACGAAGTCGCCCCCCTGCAGCCGGTTGCTGTCGCCCAGCGGCAGCTCGGTCAGGTTCTCGGCCGGGATCCGGATCAGGGCCACGTCGGTGTCGGCGTCCGAGCCGAGGAACTCGGCGGTCAGGGTGCGGCCGTCGGCCAGCGACACCGACACGTCGTCCGCGCCCTCGATCACGTGGTGGTTGGTCAGCACATAGCCGCGCTGGGCGTCGATGATCACGCCCGAGCCCAGCGACTCGTTGATCCGCTCCTGCGGCACCTGCGGGAACATGCGCCGGAAGAAGGGATCGTCGAAGAACGGGGTGCGCACCCGCCCCCGGGTCTTGGTGTGGACGCTGACCACCGCCGGCATCACCCGCTGCAGCATCGGCGCCAGCGAGGGCAGCTGCTGGCCTTCCACCGCGCCGGGCAGCGCGCCGGCGGCGGCCATCGGCAGGGACGGAGCCGGGGCGGGGGCGGGCAGGGGCGGGGCCGGGCGCGGCGCGGGCCGGGCGCGGGTGTGCCAGGCCGCGCGCACGGCGGGGGGGGGGGGGCGCGCGGAGGGGGGGGGGGGGGGGG
>NZ_PDWP01000057.1 GCF_010093235.1 Pseudoxanthomonas suwonensis
TCCTCAACGCGGTCGACGGCCAGGAACGGGTGGTCGGCGGGCAGCGCGTACTGCAGCTGCGCGACGTGCGCCTGTACCAGGTCGGCGGGGACGGGCGCGTGCTGTCGCTGACCCGCGCCGGCCTGGCGGGGCACGCCGCGGCCGGCCGGCAACCGCGCGAGGGGGGCCCGGGGGGGCTCGGCGGGGGGGGCGCCGACGCGGGAACACCGCACAGGGGGCAGGGGGGTGGTGGGGGGGCGCGACATGCGCTCGAATATACCCATCGCGCCTGAATGGCCGTGACGAAGCGGCCACATGCGCCGCGCCCACGGTCGCGCATCAACCGGAGCCGCACCGTGTCGCCATGGATGTACCTGGGTTTCCCGCTGCTGGGCCTGGCCGCCGGCCTGCTCGCCGGCCTGCTGGGCATCGGCGGCGGCCTGGTGATCATCGCCGCCCTGGCGTGGATGCTGCCGCTGTTCGGGATCCCGCAGGAAGCGGCGATGCACGCGGCGCTGGCCAGTTCGCTGGCGAGCATCGTGCTGACCGGCCTGTCCTCCGCGCGCGCCCATGCGCGCCGCGGCAGCGTCCTGTGGCCGACGGTGGGATGGATGGTGCCGGGCCTGCTGCTGGGCGGCTGGCTGGGCAGCGGACTGGCGGTGGGGCTGGACGACTCAGTGCTGCGCTGGGAGGTCGCGGTGTACTGCCTGGTGGCGGCCTGGCAGATCGGGTTCGGCACGACCCGCGCACCGGCCGACGGCAGCGAGGTCGCGCCGCCGCGTGGCTGGCCGATGACCGTGGCCGGCGGCGGCATCGGCGCGATGTCGGCGGTGGTGGGCATCGGCGGCGGCAGCATGACCGTGCCGCTGCTGGTGTGGCGCGGCGTGCGCCCGGTGCGCGCGGTCGGCACCTCCAGCGCCTGCGGCGTGGCGATCGCGATTTCCTCGGCCGCCGGTTACGCCCTGCACGCCCCGCCCGGCGCGCTGCCCGGGCATGCCATCGGCTACGTCTACCTGCCGGCCGCGCTCGGGGGGGCCATGGCCTCGGTGCTGGCCGCGCCGCTGGGCACGCGCCTGGCGCATGCGATCAGCGGCCAGGCGCTGCGCAAGGTGTTCGCGCTGTTCCTGCTGCTGGTGGGCGTGAGCGTGGCGCTGTCCGGCTGAGCCGGATCAGTCGCCGCAGCTGGCGGCGACGATGGCGGCAATGCGTTCGTACTCGCGCTGGCGCCAGGCGGCGTTGTCCGGATGGGCCAGGCGCCAGCGCGTCTGCGCCTGGCGGGCGTGGTCGCGCCCGGCCTGGCAGGCGTCGGCGGCGTCCACGGCCTCGCAGCGGTCGCGCACCACTTCGCAGGCCTGGCCGGCACCAGCGGCGGGGTCGCCGTCCAGGCCGACGGTGCGCAGCGGGATGCAGCGCGGCGTAGGCTCGGCGACCTCGGACAGGTAGCGGTCGCCCTCGCGGCTGAGGCAGCGATGCAGCGGCGGAGGCGCCGGGCGCTGCGGCCTGGGCGGCTCCGCTGCCTGGCCACGGGGAAGGGTGGCGCTGTCGAGCAGCCGCGTTCCCTGGTCGGTGCTGGTCGTCAGGAACTCGCCGTTGGCCGTGCGCACGGTCGAAGTGGGACCGGTCGCGGCACCCGGCGTGGCGGCCACGCCGCCGACCACCTGCTCGCGCTGCTGGCTGCCGGGCGGACACGGGCTGTTCTGCACGGTCAGCTGCCCGTCGGCACCGGTGCAACGGTACAGGACGACCTGCTGCCCGGCGGCCGGCGCGGCGGTAGCCAGGGCCGCCAGCAGGCAGGCGGCGGGGAAGGAAGGGAATCGGTGCATCGCTCAGGATCCAGGACAGTCGCGTGCCAGGCGCGCGTCGATGCCGGCCTGTTCGGCATCCAGCGCCTCACGCTCGCTCGGCATGGCGGCATGGTAGACGCGAAGGATCTCGTAGCGGCGGTCCGACAGGTGCGCGCACACATCTTCCTGCGGCAGCCGCTCGCACGGGTCCTGCACCCAGGTGCCGGTGGCGACCACGCCGTGCCCCGGGTGCGGGGGGCGTCCAGGCCCCGGGCCAGGATGCGGTCGTGGTGGCCGCGGCCCGGCAGGCGGTGCGAAACCGCCGACCCACAGCGGCACCCAGCGCGGCGTGCCGCGGCCATCCTCGCTGAGGTAGCGCTCCCCGTCGGGCGTGGTGCAGCCGTACATGGGCTCGGGCGCCTGCACCCGCACCACGCCCGACGGGGAGCGCTACCTCAGCGA
>NZ_PDWP01000058.1 GCF_010093235.1 Pseudoxanthomonas suwonensis
CGACGTCCCCCCATCTTTGAGTAGCAGGTCGATTTGGAGTCCAATCCCCAACCAGACGGAGATTGGACGTGAAGAAGCGCTTTTCCGAAGAGCAGATCATCGGCTTCCTGCGTGAAGCCGAAGCTGGCCTACCGGTCAAGGAGCTGTGCCGCAGGCACGGCTTTAGCGAGGCCTCCTACTACCTGTGGCGCAGCAAGTTTGGCGGCATGAGCGTGCCAGAGGCCAAGCGGCTCAAGGAGCTGGAGTCCGAGAACACGCGGTTGAAGAAGCTGCTGGCCGAGCAGCTGTTCGAGAACGACGTCATCAAGGACGCCCTGCGAAAAAAGTGGTGACCGCACCGGCGCGCAGGACGCTGGTGCGGCATCTGGTGGATCGGGGGCTGAGTGAGCGACGGGCGCTGGCGATGGTGCGGATGAGCGCCAGCGCGCTGCGCTACGTCCCGCGCCCGGATGGCAACGTCGAGCTGCGTGAGCGGATCCTGGCGCTGGCGCAGCGACACAAGCGCTATGGCGTCGGGATGATCTATCTGAAGCTGCGGCAGGAGCAGTGGCCGGTGAACTACAAGCGGGTGGAACGGCTGTATCAGGAGGCCAGGTTGCAGGTGCGCCGGCGCAAGCGGAAGAAGGTGCTGCTGGGCGAGCGCCAACCGTTGCTGCGGCCGGAAGCGGCCAACCAGGTCTGGTCGATGGACTTCGTGTTCGACCGCACTGCCGAGGGGCGTGTGCTCAAGGCGTTGACCATCATCGACGATGCCACGCACGAGGCGGTGGCGATCGAGGTGGAGCGGGCCATCTCCGGCCACGGCGTGGCCCGGGTGCTGGATCGGCTGGCGCTGACCCGCGGCCTGCCGCAGATGATCCGAACCGACAACGGCAAGGAGTTCTGCGGCAAGACGATGGTGGCGTGGGCCCACGAGCGCGGTGTGCAGTTGCGCCTGATCCAGCCAGGCAAGCCGAACCAGAACGCCTACATCGAGAGCTTCAACGGCCGCCTACGGGACGAATGCCTCAACGAGCACTGGTTCCCGACGCTGCTGCACGCCCGCACCGAGATCGAAACCTGGCGCCGGGAGTACAACGAGGAACGACCGAAGAAGACCTTGGGCGGTCTGACGCCGGCCGCTTATGCCGAACAGTTGGCGGCCAAAGCCGCTACGATGAAACCCGGACTCTAAAGAGCCCCGCTACTGAAAGCGGGGGGACGTCG
>NZ_PDWP01000059.1 GCF_010093235.1 Pseudoxanthomonas suwonensis
GGAGGCTGGGCGGGATATGGCGTAAGCCGCTGGCATCGCGAGCCGCGCGGCGGCCAACGCTGGCTGGTGATCGAGCTTGATCCGCAGGAGGGCGTGCGGCGTTGCTGCAGCGGCTGCGGCCAGCCCGTGGCGGCGATCCACGACCGCACGGTGCGGCGGATCCGCGACCTGCCGGTGTTCGAGGAGTCGGTGGAGCTGCGGGTGCAACGGCTGCGCCTGGCCTGCCCGCGCTGTGGTCCCCGGCTGGAGCAGTTGGACTGGCTGGACCGGCATGCCCGGGTGACCCGGCGCCTGGCCCGCAGCGTGGCGCGCCTGTGCGCGGTCACCTCGGTGCGGCACGCCGCGCAGTGGCATGGCCTGGACTGGAAGACGGCCAAGGCCATCGATTACCGGCACCTGGAGCGCACGCTGGGGCCACCGGACCTGGACGGGGTGCGGTTGCTGGCCATGGACGAGTTCGCGATCCAGAAGGGCCATCGCTACGCCACGGTGGTGGTCGATCCGCAGCGCAAGCGAGTGTTGTGGGTGGGCCGCGGCCGCAGCCGGGCCGAGGTGCGTCCGTTCTTCGAACTGCTGGGTCCGCAGCGCTGCGCGCAGATCCGGGCGGTGGCCATGGACATGAACACCGCCTATGACCTGGAGGTGCGCCAGCACTGTCCCAACGCCGAGGTGGTCTACGACCTGTTCCATGTGGTGGCCAAGTACGGCCGCGAGGTGATCGACCGGGTCCGGGTGGACGAAGCCAACCGGTTGCGTGGCGACACGCCCGCCCGGCGCGTGGTGAAGACCTCGCGCTGGCTGCTGCTGCGCAACCGGGAGAACGTACCGGCGGACAAAGCCGTGCACCTGGACGAACTGCTGGCAGCCAACCGCGCCTTGCTCACCGTCTACCTGCTCAAGGACGACCTCAAACAGTTGTGGCGATATCGCAGCCGCGCCTGGGCGTTACGCGCCTGGAAGCAGTGGAAGCGCCGGGCCCTGCGCAGCGGGCTGGAGCCGCTGAAGATCTTCGTCCGGCGCCTGGAGCCCTACCTGCCCGGCATCCTGGCCCACTGCCGGTGGCCGCTGGGCACCAACCTGGTCGAGGGCATCAACAACAAGATCAAGGTCATCAAGCGCATGGCCTACGGCTTCCGCGATGACGCCTACTTCTTCCTCAAGATCCGGGCGGCCTTCCCCGGAGTTGGGTGAAGAACCAA
>NZ_PDWP01000005.1 GCF_010093235.1 Pseudoxanthomonas suwonensis
CGCAGCTCCCGGGGCGAACAGGAACGGATGCGTAGCCCGGACAAGGCCACATCCGCGGAAGGCCACGTCCCCGAGTCCGCTGGAGATGCCGCAGCGCGTGGCAACGCGCCGCGCTCCTGCACCGCCCCGGTACCACGACGTTCGAACCGGGTCGACCACGGCTCCGCGTTCAACCGCGTTTTCCCTGCACCCCGATGGAGGGAGTGCCGTAGCCCGGATAAGGCCGCAGGCCGCATCCGGGAAAGGCCACGAGGCGCCCGGGCGAAAACAGCGCGTGGCAGTGAGCCGCCCGCCAGCAGCCGGCCGCCGCAGCGAATGGTGCGCTCCACCCGCCCGGCGACGCACCCATCGGGAATGTCGGTCGCATGGGCGCCTTCTTACCAATCACCAATCACCAATCACGAATCACGCATCACCACGACAGCAAAAGGCCGGCCGCTTGCGCGGCCGGCCTTCTGTTTTCCTGTCCCGTCGGAGCAGTTACTGCGCCGCTGCCGGTGCCGTAGCAGGCTGGCGGGCCTGCATCATGCGGTCGCGGGTCGCCTTGAACGGATTGCCTTCGTACCAGTTCGGCCAGCGGTCGCCACCGGCAAGCTCGCGGCCGACCGCGTGCAGCGCTTCCAGGTCCTCGACCACGCCGTCGAGGTTCCAGGACGGATCGAACTCGTCCGACGGCTGGTGGTAGTTGCCGGCATAGGCTTCCGAGGCAGCCTTGCCTGCCGCCTTGCCGCCCTCCACCAGGTCGTTGCCGCCCTTGGCGTACAGGGCAGGCACGCCGGCCTTGGCGAAGTTGAAGTGGTCGGAACGGAAGTAGAAGCCGCTCTGCACCGAGGCCTCGCCCTCCAGGCGGCGTCCCTGCATGGCAGCGATGGGCTTGAGGATGTCCTCCAGCTCCGAGCTGCCGATGCCGGTCACGACGAAATCGCGCGAGCGGCCGGCCACCGACATGGCGTCGAGGTTGATCACGCCCGCGATCTTCTCCAGCGGGAAGGTCGGGTGGGCGACGTAGTACCGGGAGCCCAGCAGGCCGGATTCCTCCAGGGTCACGGCCAGGAACACCACCGAGCGCTCGGGGCGCTGCTCCTGGCTGGCGAAGGCCTCGGCGATCTCGAGGATGCCGGCCACGCCGGTGGCGTTGTCGACGGCACCGTTGTAGATGGTGTCGCCTTCGCCCTCGTGCTTGCCCAGGTGGTCCCAGTGGGCCATGTACAGCACCGCCTCGTCGGCGCGGCTGGCGCCGGGCAGCACGCCGACCACGTTGCGCGAGGTCTTGCGGGTGGTGGTGCTGTTGAGGTCGACCGACAGCGTGGCCTTCAGCGGCACCGGCTTGAAGCCCGGCTTGCCGGCCTTGCGGTAGGCCTCGTCCAGATCCAGGCCCGCCGAGGCGAACAGCTTGCGGGCCACGTCGGCGGTGATCCAGCCCTGTACCGGCAGGCGCGGATCGGGATCGTCGCTGGTCGGCAGGTCGTACTGCGGGCCGGACCAGGAGTTCCTCACCACTTCCCAGCCGTAGCTGGCGCCGGGGGTGTCGTGCACGATCAGGGCCGCGGCGGCGCCCTTGCGGGCGGCCTCCTCGAACTTGTAGGTCCAGCGGCCGTAGTAGGTCATCTTGCGGCCGTCGAACAGCTTCTCGTCGTTGCTGTGGAAGCCGGGGTCGTTGACGAACATCACCACGGTCTTGCCGGTCCAGTCCTGGCCGGCATAGTCGTTCCAGCCGCGCTCGGGCGCGTCCACGCCGTAGCCCACGAACACCATCTCGCTGTCGCGGACGGAAACCCGGGGCTCGCCGGTGCGGGTGCCCACCACCATGTCGCTGCCGAAGGCCAGGTCCAGGGTCTGGTCGCCGGTCTTGATGGACAGACGGGTAGCCGCGTCGGCGGTGGTCTCCACCATCGGCACTTCCTGGAAGTAGCTGTCGCCGTTGCCGGGCTGCAGGCCGATGCGCTGCATCTGCGCGCGGATGTACTCGACAGTACGCTCCTCGCCGACCGAGCCCGGGCCACGGCCCTCGAACTCGTCGGAAGCCAGGGTGCGGGTCAGCTCGGCGAAGTCGGCCGCGGTGATCGCCGGGTCGAACGCATGGTCGGATGCGGGCGCCGGGACGGTGGCGGAGGCATCGGGGGCGGTTGCGGTGGGTGCCTCGGCCTGCTTGCCGCAGCCGGCCAGCAGCAACGCACCAACGGCAACGCCGATCATGGATTTGCGGTACATCGGGACTCCGTAGCGGACGGCGGAGTCCCGATTCTATAAGCAAGCGCGCCGCGGCGAGGGCGGCGGGGCGGATCAGTCCTGCGGCGCGGTGTCGGTATCGAACACGACCGGCTCGGCGCCGGTGATCTTGCCGGTGCGGGCGCTGCGGTGCACGTACAGGCGCACCTCGCGCTCGAACTCCAGCGGACCATGCACCACCGCGCGCGGGCCGATCACCACCCGCGGCTTGCGGCGCGGCGTGCTCTGGAACCAGCCGGAGGCGCGGCTGATGGTGATGCCACCCCCGACGACCGAGCCGATGCCCACGGTGACATCGCCGTTGACGGTCTCGATGTCGCCGCTGACCTGGGTCTCGACCAGGCCGATGGCGCCGTTGACCGTTTCGATGCCGCCGCCGATGGTGCTGCCGCGGTCGACGAAGATGCTGCCGTTGACGGTCTCGATGCCGCCACTGGTCTGCACGCCGCGCTCGAGGCGGATGGCGCCGTTGACGGTTTCCAGGCTTCCCACGCGGGCGCCGGCGCCCACCTTGATGCCGCCGTTGACGGTGCTCGCGTCGCCGGTCTGCGCCCGTTCGCCGATCGAGATACCGCCGTTGACCGTATCCAGGTCGCCATAGGCCTTGCCTGCGGAGACCTCGATGCTGCCGTTGACCTTGCTGATGTCCTCTGCCCAGGCCGCGGGTGCGGCGAGCAGCAGGGACAGCGCGATGGCTGGGAAAGGAAAACGGGCCATGGCGGGCTCCTTGGACGTCTGTACGCGCCATGGGACCACGCTTGGCTACAATCCGCACCTGTCTGAAGTCACTGGATCCCCCAGGCGTGCCCCAACCGCGCGAGCGTCGCCAGTCCACCGGGCCCGGGCCCCGGCCCAGTCGCTGGGCATGGCGCCTGTCGTTGGCGGTCCTGGTGGCGCTGGCCTGTGGCGCCATCGGGGCCCAGGAGCGCCGCGACCCGGGCGCGGCCGAGCGCGAACTGCGCAAGGTTCGCGCCGAACTGCAGGAAATCTCCCGTGAACGCCGCAGGCTGGAAGGCCAGCGCGGCCAGGCCGAGACGCGCCTGCGCCGGGCCGAGGGCCAGCTGCGCCGTGCCGAGCGCGAACTGGCCGGGACCGAGGAGGCGCTGCAGCGCGAAACGCAGGCCCTGGCTGGGCTGGAACGGCGCCGCGACCAGCTGCGGGCCGAGCAGGCCGGCAGCCGCGAGCGCCTGGCCCGGCTGCTGCGCGCGTCCTACACCCTGGGTGGCCAAGCCCCGCTGAAGCTGCTGCTGGCGCAGGACCGCGCCGCCGACGCCCAGCGCGCCCTGGCCTACCACCGCTATGCCCAGCGCGAACACGCCCGCCAGGTGCGGGCGCTGTCGGAATCGCTGGCGGAGCTTTCCGCGGTCGAGGAAGGCATCGCCCAGCGTCGTGCCGAACTGGAATCGCTGCGCGCCAGGCAGCAGGAGACGCTGGCGGAGCTGCAGCGGGACCGTGGCCAGCGCCTGGCCCTGCTGTGGGACCTGGACAGCCGGTACCAGGACCGCCAGCAGCGCGAGAAGGCGCTGGGCAAGGATGCGCAGGCGCTGGAGCAGCTGCTGAAGACCCTGCGCGCCGCCGCCGCGAGGGCCGCGGCCGAGAAGCGGGCCGCCGAGCAGCGTGCCCGCGAGCAGGCGCAGGCATCGCGCGGAGAGCCCGCGAAGCCGCGTGGCCCGGTTGCCGCCGCCACGCCGCCGCCCAAGGTCGGCGGCCTCGGCTGGCCCGCCAGCGGCGACCTGCTGGCGCGCTACGGCGGCAAGCTGCCCGACGGACGCACCAGCAGTGGCGTGCTGATCGGCACCGCCGCCGGCGCGCCGGTGACTGCGGTGGCCGACGGCACCGTGGTGTTCTCCGAGTGGATGACCGGCTACGGCCTGATCCTGATCGTCGACCATGGCAACGGCTACATGAGCCTCTACGCGCACAACGACGCGCTGTTGCGGAAGGTCGGCGAACGCGTGCGCAAGGGCGACACGCTGGCGCGCGTGGGGACTTCGGGCGGACATGGGCGCCCGGCGCTGTACTTCGAGCTGCGCCGCGACGGCAAGCCGGTGGATCCGGCGGGGTGGCTGCAGCGGCGCTGAGCGCGGTTCAAGCCGCATTTACAACGCGGTGCAGCATAATCGACCGACGCGCACCGTCCGCGCGTCCGGAGTCGTCGATGCGTCCTGCCCCCGTCCTGCTGCCCTTCCTGCTGCTGCTCGCCATGCCGCTTGCCGGCCTGGCCCAGGTTGCCCCGCAGGAACCGCCACTGCCCGCGCCGCAGGCGGAGCCGGCCGAAGACGGGGAAGAACCGCACGGGCATCCGCAGGAGGGCGACGACGCCGCGCCGGTGCCCGCCACCGATGATCCCGACGCGGCCGATGCCAGTGGTTCGAAGATCCCGCTGGCCGAGATCCAGCGCTACGTTGCCGTGTACCGCGCGATCAGGGAGGCCTACGTCGATCCGGTCGACGACCGCTTCCTGATGCAGTCGGCGATCGAAGGCCTGCTGCTGGACCTGGACCCGCACAGCGCCTACCTCAACCGAGACGAGGCCGAGTCCTTCGACGAACAGACCACCGGCGCCTACGAGGGCATCGGCGTGGAGCTGCAGCAGCAGCAGGACCGCACGCTGAAGGTGGTCGCGCCGATCGACGGCACCCCTGCCGCGCGCGCCGGCGTCCTGGCGGGCGACGTGATCGTGGCGATCGACGGCAAGCCGATCGCCCAGGTCGAAGGCAGCGAGCCGCTGCGCGGCGCCGCAGGGACCAAGGTCACCATCACCATCGTGCGCGAGGGCCGCGAGCGGCCGTTCGACGTGGAGATCCGGCGCGAGACCATCCGCGTCACCAGCGTCCGCAGCCGCATGCTCGAGCCCGGTTACGGCTACGTGCGGGTGAGCACCTTCCAGGCGGATACCGGCGCCGACTTCCGCAAGCACCTGGACGACCTGCAGGCCCAGGCCGGCGGCAGGCTGCGCGGCCTGGTGCTGGACCTGCGCAGCAACCCTGGCGGCCTGCTGACCGCTGCGGTGCAGGTGGCCGACGAGCTGCTGGACAGCGGCGCCATCGTCAGCACCCGCGGCCGCGCGCCGGCCAGCGATACCCGCTTCGATGCGACCGCCGGCGACCGCCTGCACGGTGCCCCGGTCGTGGTGCTGGTGGATGCAGGCTCGGCCAGCGCGGCCGAGGTCCTCGCCGGAGCGCTGCGCGACAACGACCGCGCCCGCGTGGTCGGCAGCCGCACCTTCGGCAAGGGTTCGGTGCAGACCCTGCTGCCGCTGGGCAACGGCGATTCGGTCAAGCTCACCACCGCGCGCTACTACACGCCCAGCGGGCGCTCCATCCAGGCCAGCGGCATCGTCCCGGACGTGGAGCTGCAGCCGGACGCGAAGCTGACCGGCGCCACCGTGCCTGCCACCGCCATCCGCGCCGTCACCGAGGCGGCACTGCCGGGCCACCTGCGCGGCGACGAGGAAGGCGACGAGTACCAGCCGGGCTCGCCGCTGCCGGGCGATGCGCCGATCACGGCCGCGCTGGCGGAGCTGAAGAAACTGGCCGGCGTCGCATCCGCGCCGGCGCCGCGCCGGGATTGAGCCGCCGGGCCGCGCTCAGCGCGGCTTGGCGGGCAGCGGGAATGGCGTCACCACCTTCTCGCCGGTGGCGGCGTCGCGGATGGCCGACTGGCCTTTCCGCTCGACTTCCTCGACCCGGATGATGCTCTGCATCGGCAGGTGCAGCACCTTCGTGTTGCCGAACTCGTCGCGCAGGCGCTCCTCGGTCGGGTCCACCACCACGCCTTCGTGCAGGTCGAAGACCAGCTCGCCCACCTCGGTGAAGCCCCACAGCGAGCTGCCGCCGACGTGGCGGGCATAAAGCTCGTAGACCTTTCCGTGGTTGAGGAAGGTGACCTTGTACAGCGGCTTGGCCATGGAAGTGCGTTGCTGTTGGGACGGCTGCAGGATGGGGGCGGCGCGTGTTTTTCCAAGGGCCGCCGGTCAGTAGCCCTTCTGCCGCCGCATCCGCCGGGCGATGCCCGCGCGCACCAGCAGGGCGAACAGCACGCCGAACAGGAAGCCGGTCACGTGCGCGGCCCAGGCCACCGCGCCGAACGCCGGGCCGATATAGGCGAACACCACCTGCAGCGCCGCCCAGATCCCGATCAGCAGGAACGCCGGCGCGCGCACGAATTCCAGGAACAGCCCCAGCGGCAGCACCACGCCCAGTCGCGCGCCGGGGAACAGGGCGAGGTAGGCGCCGATCACCGCCGAAACCGCGCCACTGGCACCGATCACCGCGCGGTACGGGTCGTCGATCGCCACCACCGCGGCGAGGTTGGCGATCGCGCCACCGGCCAGGAACAGCAGCAGGAACCGCCAGGCGCCCATCGCCCGCTCCGCGGGCAGGCCGAAGATCAGCAGGAACACCAGGTTGCCCAGCAGGTGGGCCCAGTCGGCGTGCAGGAAGAGTGCGGTGAACAGCCTCAATACGCTACCGTCCTGAAGCGCTC
This sequence comes from Pseudoxanthomonas suwonensis, assembly GCF_010093235.1. Lineage (GTDB taxonomy): Bacteria > Pseudomonadota > Gammaproteobacteria > Xanthomonadales > Xanthomonadaceae > Pseudoxanthomonas > Pseudoxanthomonas suwonensis. Next base: position 6,718 of record NZ_PDWP01000005.1, read on the forward strand.
CCACCCACGCGTCCCACGCATTCGTGCCGCCGGCGAGCCCACGCCCGAGGGCGCCCCAGGCCAGCCAGAGGCTGCGCCGCGCCTCGTCCGGACGCCCCAGCATCCAAAGGAATGCCAGCCACAACGCCGCGAAAAGCAGCGGCGTCGCCCAGCGCATCGAGGGTTTGCGGCGTGACGGCAGTGAAACGAACATGCAGCAACTATCGCCTATTGGTACCAAGCGTGTCCGCTGCAGCGCGGCAATTTTTCCGCAGTGCAGCGTTATTTCCGGGTTAAAGGCGTGCTTATATTCCAGTACGGCGTCGTATGTCGGGAAGGGAGTTCGACCGCCGGCAGACCGGGGGGTGCTGCCGCCGACGCTGCGAACAACAACAACCAACGTCTTTCCGGAGAAAGCGCAACATGCATTACGCCCACAGCATCACCCGCATTTCCGTGCTGGCCCTCGGCATCGCCGGCGCGCTGGCCTGCGGCAACGCCCACGCTGCCGCCTTCCAGCTGAAGGAGAACAGTGCCAAGGGCCTGGGCCGCGCCTTCGCCGGCTCGACCAGCGCCGAGGGCGACGCCTCGGTCGTGGCGACCAACCCGGCCTCCATGCGCCTGCTCGACGGCCGCCAGTTCCAGGCGGACCTGGCCGCGATCAGCTTCTCGGCCGAGTTCGACAAGTCCAGCGCTCGCTACAACGGCGCCGCCGGCCCGGGCACCGGCGCCGAAGTCGGTGGCGGCAACGGCGGCGACGCCGGCATGATCGCCCCGGTCCCGGCGGCCTACTTCCACGTGCCGTTCGGCGAGAACGACAACATGCACTTCGGCCTGTCGCTGCAGGTGCCGTTCGGCTTCAAGACCGAGTACGACTCCAACTGGGTGGGCCGTTACCACGGCATCAAGACCGACCTGAAGGCGATCGACCTGGGCGCTTCGTTCTCCTACGACGTCAACCCGTACGTGTCCTTCGGCGCCAGCGTGTTCGTCGAGCACCTGACCATCGAGCTGAGCAGCGCGATCGATTTCGGCACCGCGATCAACGGCGCCGCCCAGCAGCAGGCCGCGGCCCTCGCCCTGGCCGGTGGCGCTACCCCGCAGCAGGCCGCCCTGGCCGCGCAGCAGGCCGCCCTGACCATGGCCCAGATGGGCTTCGTCCCGGGCTCGGCCGATGGCCGCATGACCATCTCCGGCGACAACAACGCCATCGGTTACGTGCTGGGCGGTACCTTCAGCCCGACCGACCACACCCACATCGCCCTGAGCTACCGCTCCAAGGTCGAGCACAAGATCACCGGCGGCGACGCCGAGTTCGACGTGCCGGCCAACGCCGCCGCGGTGCTGTCCCAGTCCGCTCCGGGCCAGTACATCGACACCTCCGGCCGCGCGACCGTGACACTGCCGGCTTCGGCCAGCCTGAGCGTGACCCACAAGGTCAACGACCAGTGGACGATCATGGCCGACATCAGCCGCACCGCCTGGGCCAGCGCGTTCGACCAGGTGACCGTGGACTTCGGCTCCAACCAGGCCGACGCGGTGCTGGAGTTCTCGTACAACGACACCACCTTCGGCTCGATCGGCACCGAGTACCGCCTGTCCGATACCGTCACCCTGCGCGGCGGCATCGCCTACGACGAGACCCCGACCAGCTACGCCCACCGCGACGTGCGCGTGCCGGACGTGACCCGCAAGTGGCTGTCGTTCGGCATCGGCTGGACCCCGTCGAAGAAGGTGGAATACAACTTCGGCTACACCCACCTGTTCACCAACGACCCGGCCATCAGCCTCGTCTCGCCCACCGGCAGCACCCTGCAGGGCAAGTACGACGTCGGCGGCGACATCCTGGCTGCCTCGATCAACTACAAGTTCTGATCGGACGCACCACGCAGCAAAGAAAAGCCCCCGCATCCGCGGGGGCTTTTTCTTTTGCGTGGATGGAGCGCCGCTCAGTAGGGCAGGCCGGCCACGTCCAGTTCGATCGACCACACCGCGCCGGCGCCGGTCAGGTAGAGCGTGCGGCGCTGCGGGCCGCCGAACGCGGCGTTGGTGACGTTGGCGTCCACCCCGATGGTGGCCAGCGCCTCGCCCTGGGGCGACAGCACGCGCACGCGGCGGCGCTCGTGCTCGGTCAGGTAGATGTTGCCCAGGCAGTCGACCGCCATGCCATCCGGAACCTCGGTACTGGCCAGGTCGCGGCCGGCGCCGGCCTGGCCGGAGGCATCCAGCGGATACGCGCGCAGCACGCCCTGGTCGCCGCCACCGGCCACGTACAGGGTGCGGCCATCGGGCGACAGGGCGATGCCGTTGGGATTGGCGATGCCGTCATCGACCACGGAGACCACGCCGTCGGTGCCGACGCGGTAGACGCGGGTCTTCGGCTGCCCGCCCGGGGCGGCCGCGCGCTGGAAATCCGGGTCGGTGAACCAGATCGTGCCGTCGCGGCCGATCACCAGGTCGTTGGGCGAATTGAACGGCTGGCCCTCGAACTCGCCGACGATGCGCATGCGTGAGCCGTCGCCGAGGTCGTAGCGGGACAGCTCCTTGCGGTCGTGGGTGGCGGCCACCAGCGCACCGTCGCTGCCCAGTGCCAGGCCGTTGCTGCCGCTGTCCTCGATCACCGTCTCCACGGTGCCGTCGGCGTTGAGCCGGCGGATGCGCGATGGAAAGCCCTCGCTGAAGCGGAAGTCGGAGAAGTACAACGCCTGCCCATTCCACACCGGGCCCTCGTAAAGGCCGTTGGCGCCGTCGCCATTGGCGCCGGGGATGCGTTGCGCGACCAGCTCGCCGGACGGCGCGGTCCCGGCCTCGCCGCTGCAGTAGGGATTGGACGCGGCCGCGGTGGCCGGCGCATCCGCATCGACGTCCGTCGCCTCCGCACCGCTGGCAGGGGTAGGGGGCGTATCTGCGGCAGGCGCGGCGTCTTCGCCGCGCTGGCAGGCGCCCAGCACGAGCGCGAGCACGGCGGCGGAAAGGACGGTACGGGTCGGCTGGATCATGGCGGCTCCGGTCTGGATGTCCGCTGCATCCTAGCCGTCCCCGGGCGTGCCCGGGATCGCCGGCGTATGGAGCCTCAGCCGAGCAGGCCGCGCAGGCGCGCCTTCAGTCGCCTTCCCTCGCGGTGGAAGTACTCGCGTTCCTCGCGCCAGGCCGGGAAGCGCTGCTCGACCTCGCGCCAGAACGCGGGTGAATGGTTGGCCTGCAGCAGGTGGCACAGCTCGTGGACCAGCACGTACTCGAAGGCCGAAGGCCGTCCGAGCACGAGGGCGATATCCAGCGCCATGCTGCCGTCCGGGGCCAGCGAGCCCCACAGCGAGGACAGGACCTTGAGCCGGATCGTGCGTGGCGGGCGCGGAAGCCCCGGCAGGTAGGCCGGCAGCCAGCGGCCGATGTCGGCGCGCGCCTCGGCCTCGTAGAACGCGCGCAGCGCGCGGGCCAGCGACGCCGCCGACGGCGCACGCGGCGGAAGCTGCACGTGGACGCCATCCTCGCGGCGCTCGATGCGCAGGTAGCGGCCCTCGCTCCAGTGCAGCGGCACGTCCTCGCCGCGCAGGGGCAGATGGGTGCTGGTGGCCGGATCCAGCGGGCCGCAATCGCCGGCCGGCTGGTGCCGCGCCAGCTGCGCCTGCAGCCAGCCGCGGTGCTCGGCCAGGAAGCGTTCGCCGGCGACGAGGCTGGCACGCGGCGGCAGGGTCAGGCGCGGGCCGCGCTCGTCGATGCTCAGCTTCAGCCGTCGCGCGCGCGGATCGCGCACGCGCTGCACGGTGATGCTGCTGCCGTCGTCCAGCGCCAGGTCGACCGTGTCGCGCTCAACGCGCTGCGGGGCGCGGGCGATCAGGCGGCGTGGCGAGGCAGGCATGGAGTCATTCTACGCCGGTGGCCGCGGACGCCCGCGCCCATCGCGGCCAGGCTCAGGCCTCGGCCCTGGAGATCTTCAGCGCCGATTCCAGCACCAGGAACAGGCGGCGGGCCTCGCCGGCCATCAGGGTGAAGCGCGCATCCAGTTCGGCGCGCAGGTCGTCGCGCTCGGTGCTTTCGAGCTGGTCGACCGCGCCTTCCAGGAACTTCAGCTTGCGCACGATCAGGTCCTCGCCGAGTACGAAGGACAGGTGGTCGTCCAGGTTCAGCGCCAGCTTGGTCACCTGCTTGCCGGACTCCAGGTGCTTGGCGATCTCGTCGCTGACCAGCTCCTGGTTCTGTGCCTTGACCACCGCGCCGCCGTCCATCGCGTCCTTCAGCTCGCACTCCTCGCCCAGCGACATGCCTTCCGGCAGCGGCTCGCCGGCGATCCAGCCGGTCAGCACGCTGCGCGGGGCCACTTCCGCGTTCGGCGGGATCGCGGGGAAGCTGCCGAGCGCGCGGCGGATCTCGGAGGCAACCATCTCGGCGGTCTTGCGCGAGGAGGCGTCCACGGCGAGGAAGCCGTGTTCCAGGTCCAGCAGGGCATCGGTGCGTGAGGTCTTCACGAAGGCGCGCGGCAGCAGTTCGTGCAGCAGGTCGTCCTTGAGCCGCTTGCGCGCCTTGCCGCCGAGCTTGCGGCCTTCCTTCTCCTCGATCTCGGCCACCTTCTGCGCCAGCAGTTCGTTGACCACCGAGCCGGGCAGGATCTTGTTCTCGCTGCCCACCGCCAGCCAGATCGCGTTGCCGACGCGGTGCGACAGCGCCTCCTCGCCGCGGCCAAAGGGCGAGATGAAGCCGATGGAGTTCATTTCCAGCGGACCGACCGGCTTGAGCGCGGCCTCGGGCAGGAGTTCGTCGAGCTGGGAGAAATCGTGGGAGGCAGGAAAGCGGAAGAACGTCAGGTTGCGGAAGAACATGCGGTTGCTCGGTGCGTGACGGCGGCGCGGGCGCGCGCCGTGCAGGAGATCAGGAGGCGGTCGCAAGCACTGCGACCGCGAGGTCAGGTTGCCGCGGACGGCGGCTCGGCTGCGGCCTCGCCGTGCGGCTCGCCGGCCAGCCAGGCGTGGGCGTCGGCGCGGGCCGCGCCCTCGCGGTGGCCCAGGGAGGCGAAGTCGAACAGCTTCGGGTCGGCCAGCTGCGAGGGACGGATGTCGGCCATGGCGCGGGCGATCTGCTCGATCCGGCCCGGGTGCTCCTTCTCCCACTGTTTGAGCATCAGCCCGACCTGGCGGCGCTGCAGGTTCTCCTGGCTGCCGCACAGGTTGCAGGGAATGATCGGGAACTGGCGCGCGGCCGCGTACTGCACGATGTCCTCCTCGCGCACGTAGGCCAGCGGCCGGATCACCACGTGGCGGCCGTCGTCGGACAGCAGCTTGGGTGGCATGCCCGAGATCTTGGCGTGGTGGAACAGGTTCATGAAGAACGTGGCCACCATGTCGTCGCGGTGGTGGCCCAGCGCGATCTTGGTGAAGCCGTGCTCGGCCGCGTAGGAGTACAGCGCGCCGCGGCGCAGGCGCGAGCACAGCGAGCACATGGTCTTGCCCTCGGGCACCACGCGCGTGACCACCGAATAGGTGTCCTGCTCGATGATGTGGAACGGCACGCCCAGGCCGCGCAGGTACTCCGGCAACACGTGCTCGGGGAAGCCCGGCTGCTTCTGGTCCAGGTTCACCGCCACCAGCTCGAAGCGCACCGGCGCCTTCTTCTGCAGCTGCAGCAGGATGTCCAGCAGGGTGTAGCTGTCCTTGCCGCCGGACAGGCAGACCATCACCTTGTCGCCGTCCTCGATCATGGCGTAGTCGGCGATCGCCTGGCCGACCTGGCGGCGCAGGCGCTTGGCCAGCTTGGCCTGTTCGCGCTGGGCCACGCGCGGATCGGTGCGGCGGGAGGCGGGGTCGGGGAGGGGCAGGACGGCGTTCATAGGGGCGCCATTCTACCTTCGGGCGCCCGGTCGCCCGCGTTATGCTTGGGCGGTGGATACGACCAGCCCGTCCGAACTGGCCCTGAAACTGGCGGAACTGCGCCAGCAGCACCGCATGCTGGACGAGCGCATCGCGCAGCTGGCGGCCAATGCCGGCGACGAGCTGGAGACCAAGCGGCTGAAGAAGCGCAAGCTGCAGCTGAAGGATTGCATCGCCAGGCTGGAAAGCCTGCTGATCCCCGACGAGCCGGCCTGACGACGGCCCCGGGGCGCCCCGCGGTTCAGCGCGTGGACGCGCCGGCTGCCGCGCCGCGGGTCGCCTGCAGGTGCTGCAGGCGCGGGTCGGTGGGGGCGTAATAGCGCGCCATGCCGGCCTGGCAGGCCACGACGCGTTCCCGCGCCCCGGCCGCCTCGCCGAGCAGCGCCCGTTCCGCATGCAGGCACTGCGCCTCGCTCCGCAGTGGATGCGGAGCGGGCAGGTCCGTGGCCAGGTCCTCGTCGAACAGTTCCAGCAGCTCGCCGGCGCGATCCAGCTCGCCCAGGGCCAGTGCCACCCGTGCCCAGCGCAGGGTGCGCCACGCGCTGGGACGCGCGGCCCCCGCCGGCACCGGATCGCCGCGGCGCGGCACGGTGGCCAGCGCCGCGGCCGCCTCGGCGGTGCGGCCTGCCATGGCGTCGGCCCAGGCCAGGCTGGCGCTGATCCGCTGCTGCTGGGCGTGCCCGGGTGGCAGGCGGCCATCCCAGGCCTGGCGGATGCCTCGCAGGATCGCGGCAGCCTCGTCCCACTGCCCGCGCATCAGCCGGATCTCCGCGCGCCAGGCTTCGGGCATCCGGGTCTCGTTCTGGTCCTCGCCCTGGGTGCGGGCGAACACTTCGCGCGAGCGCAGCAGCATGGCGTCGGCGCGGTCGTATTCGCCGGTCTCCACCAGCACGCTGCCCAGCGAGTTGTAGGCCCAGCCCAGCCACGAGGTTTCCTCGCCCATGGCCCTGGCCACCTCCATCAGGCGTTCGAAATGCGCGCGCGCTGCCGGATGGTCGCCACGGGCGCGTTCGGCCAGGCCCAGCGCCCAGTACAGCTCGCCCTCGAGCCGGGGATTGCCGTCCAGCGCGCCGCTTTCCTGCAACGGCGTGAGCAGCTCCAGGCTTTCCCGGTAGCGCCCCTGCTCGCCGCGCAGCTGGCCGAGCTTGAGCGTGGCCAGGTGCCTGGCGGCCTCGCCGGCGCGGCGCGCGTGCGTGACCGCGCTGGCGCAGGCGCTTTCAGCCGCATCCAGGCGGCCGCCGATGCGGTGCACGTCGCACAGCGTGGTTTCGATCCTGACCAGCCCATCAGGATCGGCGATGCCGCCGGCCAGTGCGTACGCGCGCGCCTTCTCCAGGTGGGCGATCGCGCGGTCGTGGGCGTCCTGGGCGAAGTAGATGCTGCCGAGCATGCCGTGCACTGCCGCCGCGGCCAGTGGATCGGCCTGCAGCCGGCTGTCCACGCGCGCGGCCGCGCGGTCGACCGCGGCGCGGGTCCCACCGGCGGCCGCCCCGGTGCTGCGGCTGTCGTATGGATCGGCCTGGCCGAGGATGTCGCGGGTGACGAAGGCCAGCATCGCGTCACGCTGCGCGATCGCGGTCTCGGCCTGCTGCCGGCGGTGCTCGGTGTGCAGGTACATGCCGCCGGTGGCCAGCAGGGCGGCGGCGAGCGCCAGGGTGACGCCCAGTCCGATCCGTCGCCTGCGCAGCTCGCGCCGGCGGCGCCAGGCCTGCTTGCGCGACTGCAATGCCTGTTCGCGCGCATTGCGGCGCGCCGCGCGCCGCGGCTCCAGATCGCGCAGGGCGGTGGCGAGGGAGCGGGCGTCGAGGCTGCGCTGCCGTGGATCGATCGCCGCTGCCCGGGCAATGTCCTCGCGCAGCAGCGGGTCGTCGATGCGTGATTCCCAGCCGGGGCCAAGTGCGCCGCGCAGGTCGCCGGCCATCAGCTGGAACACCAGCACCCCCAGGGCGTAGACGTCCGAACGCTGGGTCGCCGCTTCGCCGGCGATCACTTCCGGGGCGATGTACAACAGGCTGCCGGCCGCCGGACTTTGCCCGGTCCCCGCCACCAGGGTCATGTCCAGCGCCGGCGCGATGCCGGCCAGCTGCGGCGACAGCACGGTACCGCCGGCGCCGAGGTCGGCCAGCACGATCCGGCAGTGGCCGCCCTGGACCACCGGGTACAGGTTCTCGGGCTTGAGGTCGCGGTGGATGATGCCCAGGTCGTGGATCGCCGCCACCGCGTCGCACAGGGCCACGCACAGCTCCAGGCGGGTGGCCCTGTCCAGCGCGCCGGGCACGCCGCGGGCGCGGATCCACTCGTGCAGGTTGCCGCCCGGGAAGTAAGGCAGTCCCAGGTAGCAGGGCGGTTCCTCCAGGTTCCAGCCCAGGACCGGCGCCACGTGCTGCTGCCCCGGCATGGCGCTTTCGATGTACCGGGCCAGCTCGATTTCCCGGCGCAGGCTGCGGAGCCCGGCCTCGTCGTGGGCCAGTTTCACCACCCGCTCCCCCAGGCTGGACGAACGGGCGAGGAAGGTGACGCCGGTGCCGCCTTCGCCCAGATGGCGCACGAGGGTCCAGGCCGCCTCGCCGGGGAGGGTGTCGCCGACCTCCGGGGGCCGCGGGGGGGCGGACGTCGCCGGGGACGGAGCCGCGGATGGCTCGAAGTGCGCCGGGCAGGCCAGCCGGTAGCCATAGCCGTGGACCGCGCGGATGCCGGCGGCGTTGCCCAGCGCCGCCCGCAGGCGGCCGATCGCCTTGGCCAGCGAATTCTCGGCGACCACCCGGCCGGGCCAGCCGGCCTCCAGCAGCTCGTCCTTGGTGACGACCTCACCGGAGTGCTGCAGGAGCAGGCGCAGCACCTGCAGGCTGCTGTGGTCCAGGGGACGGATCTGGCCTCCGACCCGGAGCCGGCCTTCCCCTTCCAGCAGTTCCGCCTCGCCGAACCTCCACGTGCCGGGAGCCACGGTCCTGCGTTCGACTTGCGGCATTGTGGCTACCTCTACGTCCGGCCGATTGCCGCAACCATCTGTTTCTGCGGCACCAACCCGGTGCACTTTAGCTTCCGGTTCATAACTTTTCAGGATTTTTCCACCGCCGGCAAAGACGCCGCAGGGGGGGCGCGGCAAGGTGGCGGGGTACAGCGCGGCCTCGCGGCCGCTTCTGCCCGGAAGCCGGTGTGGGGGCATCGGCGGGCAGACGGCTCAGGCCCGTGGGGGACGGGCAGGAGCCGGCGGACAAGGAGGTCGGGACGACGCCCGTGCGAGGTCTCGCACGGGCGTCGTGCCTTTTCGGGTACCCGCATCCCGTCCCGCAGCCGCGCACCGGCCGGCCTGTCCGGCGCCGGATGGCGCTCCCGCAAAGTCCAGGCAACCGTTTGGAGCGGTCTGGCACGGCCGCGGTCGCGCAGCTGCCGGCCGTGCACAGGCATCGCCGCTGGCAGCGGCTGTGGCCGCAGATACGCGCGGATGAAGCTGGCTACGGGTGGGCCTGCCTGGCCCGCCGGGAACGCCTGCCTGGAAGGGGCGGATGACCGGCAGGCCGGCCATCCGGCGCACCGCCGGTCAGTCCGCCGGCGGCACCTCCGCCTCGGCGGGCTGCACCGCTTCCGGGCTGACGCGCTCGATGGTGTGGCGCAGCTCGCGGCCGAGGATCAGCTTGGCGTCCTTGGCCCAGGCATCCAGCCGCTCGTCGAACAGCAGCTTGCTGTTCTGGTCCGGCCACACCAGGCGCATCTCGCGCAGCTTCTGGATGAAGCCGCGGAACAGGCTCTTGTCGAAGAACTCCGGTGCCGCCGGCGCGTACAGCAGGCTCAGCCGCTGCGCCGCCAGCTGGCACAGGCTCTCCAGCTCGGCCGCGCCCAGCGTGCCGGGGCCGTTCTTCACCAGCACCGAGATGGCGATGTAGTAGCGCTCGAACGCCTGCTGCAGGGTGTGGCCGATCGCGCGCAGGCGGAACACCTCGTCGCTCTGGCCCGGGCTGCGCTGCAGGATGCCGCCTTCCTCGTCGCTGGCCTGGGACAGCAGGCCCTCGCGCACGAACACGTCGGCGATCCGCTCGATCCGCGCGGCGAACTCGTCCTCGTCCCACGGCAGGAACAACTCGGCCTGCAGGAACGGATACACGGTGCGGCCCAGCCGCACCAGGGTGCGCCGGCTCATGCGCCGGTTGTGCTGGAAGCAGCAGGCGATCCACGACGAGGGGGTGAACAGGTGCGCCACGTTGTTGCGGAAGTACGACAGCAGCACCGCGGTGTCGTCGTCCACGCTCAGCACGTCGCCCAGCGGATGCGGGATCCGCCGCAGCACGCCGATCTCCTCGCCGTGGGCGATGATCTCCTCCGGCGTGTGCGGGGTGACCGTGGTGCGGTCCGAATACGGCAGCTCCGCCAGCAGGGTCTTGGACAGGGCGATCTGCGCCAGCAGGTCGCGCTCGCCCATGGCGTGCTTGGGCGTGGACAGCAGGGCCAGCGCCAGCAGGTTGATCGGGTTGACGTCGGCGGCGCCGTTGATGCGCACCTGGATGCGCTGGGCCAGGGCGTCGACGGTGTCGGCCAGCCACGACGGCTTCTCGTCCTCCGCCAGCGGGCGGCCGTCCCATTCCGGGGCGTGGCTGGACAGCACCTCGCCCAGCCGGATCGGCTCGCCGAAGTTCACCACCACCTGGCCGTAGTTGCTGCGCAGCACCTTGGGAATGCCCATCAGCAGCGACCAGATCGACTCCTTCTCCTTGGGCTTGCCCGACAGCTCGTCCAGGTAGCTGTTGCCCTCCATCAGCTTCTCGTAGCCGATGTACACCGGCTGGAACAGCACCGGGCGGGTGGGCTGGCGCAGGTAGGCACGCACGGTCATCGCGATCATGCCGCCCTTGGGCTGCAGCAGGCGGCCGGTGCGCGAGCGCCCGCCCTCGATGAAGTACTCCAGCGAGTAGCCGCCGGACACCAGCTGCGCCACGTATTCGGTGAACACCGCCGAGTACAGCGGGTTGCCGCGGAAGCTGCGGCGCATGAAGAAGGCGCCGCCCTTGCGCAGGATGGTGCCGACCACCGGCAGGTTGAGGTTGATGCCGGCGGCGATGTGCGGCGGCACGATGCCACGTTCGTACAGCAGGTACGACAGCAGCAGGTAGTCCATGTGGCTGCGGTGGCAGGGCACGTAGACCACTTCGTGGCCCGGCGCTGCCTCCTTGAGCCGGTCGAGGTGGTGCACCAGCACGCCGCGGTAGATCTTGTTCCACACCGGGGTGAGGATGAAGCTGGCCGAGCGCACCACCGGGTGCGAGTAGTCGGCGGCGATCTCCCAGGCGTAGGCGTGGGCCTTCTTCCAGGCCTCGGCCGGGCGGGTGCCGTCGCGGCGCGCCTGGTCGGCGATCGCCTCACGCACGGTGTCGGCGGCCAGCACCTTGTCCACCAGCAGGCGCCGGGTGGACAGGTCCGGGCCGATCACCGCGGCACGGATGCGGCGGAAGTGGGCGCGCAGCACGCGCTGCAGCTTGCGCACGGTGCGCTCCGGCGGCAGGCCCTCGTCCACGCTCTCGCGCAGCGAGATCGGATCGGCGAAGCGCACCAGGGTGTCGCGGCCGTTGAGCAGCAGCGCCAGCAGGCGGCGGAAGCGGCCGACGATGGCCCAGTTCTCCGAGAACAGCACCGAGAACCAGCCGCTCTGCCGGTCCGGGGCGCGGCCGACGAAGATCGACACCGGCACCAGGCGCACGTCCATCGCCGGGTCGGCGCGGTGGGCCTGCAGCAGCCGGGCCAGCGAGTCCGAATGGGTACGCGAGCCCGGGCGCTGGTCGGGGATCAGCGGGGTGACGTTGCGCCGGGACAGGGCCACGTAGGCACGGCGGCGGCCCAGCGGGTCGCCCGCCAGGGGGACCAGCGGCGAGGGCAGGCCGGCCTGGCGGCAGGCCTTGTCCAGGATCAGCGCATTGGAAAGGCCGTAGTTCTCCAGCACGTAGCAGATCGGCCGCGGGTCATCCTGCGGCTGCTGCGCCGGTTCGAGCTTCAGCTCCAGCCACGGATCGACCACCCGGCCCAGCAGGCGCGCCCACAGGGGCCGGCGGGCAGTGGCGGCCGGCCGCGGGGCGGGCGGGATGCGCGGCGGTTCGCCGTCCGGGAGGCCGTGGCCGGGCTGGCCGGGTTGCGGCGACGCCTGGCCGGCGGCGGGACCCTCGGCACCGGGGGCCGGGAAAGGCAGCGGGTTCTGTTCTGGCATTGGGCGATTATCGCCCACCCGGACCGGCAGGGGCGGCGGGCGGCTCCGGCAGGTCCCCGGCCGGGGTTGCGGCGGCCAGCACCCGCGCGGCCTCCTCCAGGTAGCCGTCCAGGTACCAGTGGCCGCGGATCCGGGTCAGGCGCAGGGTGGTGTCGATCTCGCGGCCGCCCAGCGGGTAGTGCAGCAGCACGGTGGCCTGGTCGCCGTCCTCCTGGACCAGGCCGGTGCGCAGGTCGGCCAGGCTCTGGTCCAGGTCCAGGCCGTAGTCGGCGGTGGTGGCCTTCACCGCGGCCAGGAACGGCCCCAGCCGACGCAGGCTGTCCTCCATGCCGGCCTCGCGCAGGTCCTCGTCGCTGGCCAGCCCGGTCTGGCGCGCGGCCGCGGCCAGGCGGTCGATCGCCGCATGGCCCAGCTCGCGGTCGCCCAGCGGGGCCTGGCCGGCCCAGGCGCCCAGCGCCTCGACCGTCTGCACGTAGTGGGCGCGCTCCTCGTCGGTGTAATGCGCCTGCTGGCGCAGGTACTGCACGCCGAACAGGGAAAGCGAACGTGCCGCGTCGCGCAGGGCGGTGTCCTGCCCGGCCAGCTGGTGGTCGAAGCGGCGGCGCAGCTCGGCCTCGGCGCCCGGCCCGCCCAGGCTCGCCAGCAGCGAGGGCAGCTGGTCGTCCAGCGGCAGCTCGGTGAGCGGCCAGCGGCTCTGGTCGCGCCGCCAGGCTTCGGCCAGGGCCGCGTGCGTGTCCGGCGGCAGGGCGTCGCGGGCGAAGGCGACCAGGTCGTTGTCCTGCAGGTGCCCGGCCAGCTGGCGCACGGCGCCGGCCGGTTCGCTCCCCGCGCCGGGCAGCTCGCCGGGCGCGGAAGCATCCCGGCTGCAGGCGGCCAGCAACAGCAGCGCGGCCGGAAGCAGCACGCACAGGCGTGCGCGGGTGATGGATCGGGCGAGGCTCGATCGGTACATGCGGTCTTGGTCCTGGGGCCCCCTGCCCCTGAGTGTGGCCGCTGGGGGGTTGCCACGGCAACGACCCCCGACACAAAACGGGGAGGCCAAGGCCTCCCCCAATCCGGCAGGTGCCGGAGGACATCGTGTTGTGGCACGGCGCCGGCAAGGCCGGCTGCGGGCGACTCTAGCCCGCCCGTGAATCTAATGCAATACGTTAGGTTACATATTGCAAGCGACTGATTTTATTTGAGCGAATCGCGGATCTGCTGCTGGATCAGCGCGGCGGCGGCCGCCGGATCGGCGGCATTGCGGATCGGGCGGCCGACCACGATCGCGTCGGCACCGGCGGCGAAGGCCTCGGCCACGCCCACGCTGCGCTTCTGGTCGTCGCCACCGCCGCCATCGGGGCGGATGCCCGGGCAGACGATCGAGAAGCCGGCGCCGGTGGCGCGGCGGATCGGCCCGGCCTCGCGCCCGGAGGCGATCACCCCGTCGATGCCGGCGGCCTGGGCGGCCAGCGCGCGCTGGACCACCACCTGTTCGGGCTCGCCGCCTATGCCCATGGCGCGCAGGTCGGCCCCGTCCATCGAGGTCAGCACGGTCACTGCCAGCAGGCGCATGTCGCCCTGGTTGGCCTCGGCGGCGGCCTGCATCATCGCCGGGTGCCAGCCGTGGATGGTGCAGTAGTCCACCTTCCAGCGGCCCAGGCCGCGGATCACCCCGGCCACGGTGGCCGGGATGTCGAAGAACTTCAGGTCCACGAACACGCGCTTGCCGCGCTGGCCCAGCAGGTCCAGCACCTGGAAGTACTCGCCGGAGGCCAGCAGTTCCATGCCGATCTTGTAGAAGCGCACGCTGTTGCCGAGGCGGTCGATCCACTCGACGGCCTCGGCGCGGCCGGGCACGTCCAGGGCGAAGATCAGGCGCTCCTCTGGCGCCAGCGGCAGCGGGGCGCGGCTCACGGCGCGGTCTCCAGGGCGGCGCGCTTGGCGGCGCGCCGGGCCTCGCGCGGCTGCTTCCAGTTGTTGTCGAACAGCGCAGGTTCCCAGCCGCCGTAGGTCGGGTTGGGCAGGATCCACCAGCGGCTGCCGAACCAGTCGCGATGGCGCTCGAGCAGGGCCTGGTGCCGGGCCGGGGTGTTGTCCCCGATCCTGACGAAGTCGCCGAGCTGGTCGCCGAACTGCATCAGTACCCGGTACTTGCGGCTGGCCAGGATGCGGCGGCAGTCCTTCTCGCTGCCGTGCTGCTCGCAGCCGGGCACCTTCAGGCCCAGGCCCAGGAACACGTCCTCGCCCTCGACCGGCAGGCCTTCCGCGCGCAGGTTGTCCAGGGTGGCCTCGGTCAGGTGCACGGCGCGGTTGGAGATGTAGACCAGGGTGATGCCGCGGGCGTTGGCGGCGCGGGCGAACTCGACCACGCCGGGCACGGCGCGGGCCTTGCGCTCCTCGACCCAGGCGTCCCAGGACGGATCGCTGTACTCGCCGCCGTCGCGCACCAGGCGCGCCTGGTAGGGCGAGTTGTCGAGCACGGTCTCGTCGATGTCCAGCACCACCGCCGGCTTCAGCCCGGCGCCATCACCCTCGCGTTCGCCTTCCACCAGGGCGTTCCACTGCGGATCGGCCAGCGCCGCGTCCAGCTTGTCGGTGGCGGCGCGGTAGGCCTGCTCCAGCAGGGCGCGGTACTCGGCCGAGCGCTGCACCCACAACACCGCATTGAGGTTGTCATCGGCAGGAACGGCGGCGGTGGCCGCCGCGGCGGGCGGGGCATCGGGCCGCACGGGCTGGCAGGCGGCAAGCGCCAGCACGAGCATGGTGGCGCAGATCGGGGCAGGGCGCATGGAACGGTCTCGCAACGGCAAACGCGCATTCTAGCGGCTCGCCGGGCGGGCTCATGCCGCCGGCAGGCGCAGCAGCAGGTCGGTCGGACCCACGTCCACGCCCAGCTGGTGGAACAGGGTGGTGGCCTGGCCGCGGTGGTGGGCCTGGTGGTTGAAGAAGTGCAGCAGCAGGTGCGACAGCCGACGCCGGTGCGCCTGGCCGGCCATGTTGCGGTATTCCAGGATGCGTTCCGGATCGCCGGGCTGCAGGGTTCGGATCCACGCGGAGATCGCCTGGTCCAGCAGCTGGCGGCGAACCCACCAGGCGTCCAGGTCCGCGCACGCGGCTTCGTCGAGGCGGCGCGGCGGCGGCAGGGCGGCGACCGCCCGCAGTGGCTGCCAGTGCCCAGGGTCGTTGGCGGCGAAGCGTTGCAGCCAGATCGTGTCGGCCACCACCAGGTGGTTCAGCGTGCCCAGGATCGAGCCGAAGAACGCGCCGCGCGGCTCGACCAGCGCATCCGCGCCGAGCTGGCCGGCGGCGGCGTGCAGGGACGTGTTCATCCACTGGTTGTAATCGGCCAGCAGGGCGAAGTGGTCGCGCACGTCAGGAGCAGCCAGCGACAGGGGATCCGAAGCTTCGCATGGCGCGCCGGCTCCGGGGTCGAACCTGAACAGGCAGGGGGGCAGGTTCCCGCCGCTGTGGAGGGTGAACGGCGTCGCGGTGCGTGCGCACCCGCAGCATGCGCGCGTGGGCTGATCATGGTAGAAAGCGCAAAATGATACCGCTAACTTGGCGCCCGGACGGGGCGTAGGACCCGCCCGGGCCAGGTCGTGGCCGAAGCATTTGTTGCGGTGCAACAACCTTTGGCTGGCGGGACCTTGGCGAAGTTTCCGCGCAACGGAGCGCTCCATGAGCAAAGCCCCTGCAAGCTGTCCAACCCCGCGGCCGCAACGCCGCGCGTCCGCGCACGGGGTGCGCGCATGAGCCTGTACGTCGGCCTGGATGTAGGCACCCAGAGCGTCAAGCTGGTCGCCTACGACCCGGAAGCGCGCCAGGTCGCGGCCACCATCGGCCATGCCCTGGAGCTGGCCGCCGGCGACGACGGCAGCCGCGAGCAGCGCGCCGAGTGGTGGATCGAGGCGATCCGCAGCTGCTTCGCGCGGCTGGATCCGGCCCTGCGCGAGCGCGTGGTCGCCATCGGCGTGTCCGGCCAGCAGCACGGCTTCGTGCCGCTGGACCGCGACGGCAACGTGCTGGCCCCGGCCAAGCTGTGGTGCGACACCAGCACCGCGGCCGAGTGCGACCTGATCATGGACGCCGTCGGCGGCGCCGCCCGCAGCATCGAGCTGGCCGGCAACCCGATCCTGGTGGGCTACACCGCCTCCAAGCTGCCGTGGACCCGCAAGCACCGCTCGCAGGCCTATGCGCAACTGGCCTCGATCATGTTGCCGCACGACTACGTCAACTTCTGGCTGACCGGCGAGCGCTGGATGGAGTGCGGCGACGCCTCCGGCACCGGCTGGCTGGACGTGCGCAACCGCCGCTGGTCGGCGGAGATGCTGCGCGCCACCGATCCGGACCGCGACCTGGCCGCGCTGCTGCCGCCGCTGGTCGAGGCCGACGCCACCTTCCCGATCGCCGCGCACATCGCCGACGCCCTGGGCCTGCCGCGCAACGTGCGCGTGTCGGCCGGCGGCGGCGACAACATGATGGCCGCCATCGGCACCGGCAACGTGACCCCGGGCGTGCTGAGCATGAGCCTGGGCACCTCCGGCACGCTGTTCGCCTACTCCGACCGCGCCATGGTGGACGCGGCCGGCCGCTGGGCCGCGTTCTGTGATTCCACCGGCGGCTGGCTGCCGCTGATCTGCACCATGAACTGCACCGTCGCCACCGAGGCGGTGGGCAAGCTGTGCAGCTTCTCGACCAAGGAGGGCGACGCCCTGCTGTCCGGCACCCGCCCGGGCGCCGACGGCCTGCTGATGCTGCCGTTCCTCAACGGCGAGCGCACCCCGAACCTGCCCAACGGCCGCGGCAGCCTGTTCGGCATGACCGCCACCAACTTCACCGTGGCCAACCTCTATCGCGCGGCGATGGAAGGCGCGGTGTACAGCCTCAAGAACGGCTACGACGCCTTCGTCGATGCCGGCATGCGCTTCGAGGCCATCCGCCTGACAGGCGGTGGCAGCCACAGCGCGGTATGGCGGCAGATGGTCGCCGATGTGTTCGGCCTGCCGGTGGACGTGCCCGAGCAGGCCGAGGGCGCTGCCTTCGGCGCCGCCCTGCAGGCCCTGTGGGCCACCGGTCGTGCCCAGGGCGGAAGCTCCGACCTGGCCGCGCTGGCGGCCGCGCACGTGCGCCTGGAGCCGCGCCTGTCGGCGCACCCGCACGCCGAGGCAACGGCCGCCTACGCGGCGCAGTACGCCCGATTCCTTTCCCACCTCGACGCGATCCGGCCGCTGTACGCCTGACGCATCCCAGCTGCACGAACTCCCAAACGGAACCCCGAAAATGAGCAAGCCTTTCATCGGCGCCACCGAATACTTCCCCGGCATCGGCGCGATCCCCTACGAAGGTCCGGAATCGGACAACCCGCTGGCGTTCAAGGTCTACGACGCCAACAAGGTGATCGGCGGCAAGACCATGCGCGACCACCTGCGCTTCGCGGTCTGCTACTGGCACACCTTCTGCAACGCCGGCGCCGACCCGTTCGGCCCGGGCACCCGCCGCTTCCCGTGGGAGAAGGGCGATGCGATGGCCACCGCCGAGGCCAAGGTCGACGCCGCGTTCGAGTTCTTCACCAAGCTGGGCGTGCCGTACTGGTGCTTCCATGACGTCGACCTGGCGCCGGACGCCGACGACATCGGCACCTACGAGAAGAACCTCAAGCACCTGGTCGGCCTGGCCAAGGAGCGCCAGAACGCCACCGGCATGAAGCTGCTGTGGGGCACCGCCAACCTGTTCTCGCACCCGCGCTACATGAACGGCGCGTCCACCAACCCGGACTTCGCCGTCGTCGCGCGCGCCGCGGTGCAGGTGAAGAACGTGCTGGACGCGGTGGTCGAGCTGGGCGGCGAGCACTACGTGTTCTGGGGTGGCCGCGAGGGCTACGCGACCCTGCACAACACCAACATGAAGCGCGAGCTGGCGCACTTCGCCCGCTTCCTGACCGCCGCCCGCGACTACGGCCGCAGCATCGGCTTCAAGGGCCAGTTCTTCATCGAGCCCAAGCCGATGGAGCCGATGAAGCACCAGTACGACTTCGACAGCGCCACCGTCGCCGGCTTCCTCAAGGAGCACGGCCTGGAGAAGGACTTCTCGCTGAACATCGAGGCCAACCACGCCACCCTGTCCGGCCACACCTTCGAGCACGACCTGCAGGTGGCTTCGGACCACGGCCTGCTGGGCAGCATCGACGCCAACCGCGGCAACGCGCAGAACGGCTGGGATACCGACCAGTTCCCGACCGACCTGTACGACACCGTCGGCGCCATGATGGTGGTGCTGCGCCAGGGCGGCCTGGTCGGCGGCCTGAACTTCGACGCCAAGCCGCGCCGCGAGTCCACCGACATGGAGGACCTGTTCATCGCCCACATCGGTGGCATGGACGCTTTCGCCAAGGGCCTGGAAGTGGCCCACGCGCTGCTCAACGATTCGCCGTGGGAGCAGTGGCGCAAGGAGCGTTACGCCAGCTTCGACTCCGGCGATGGCAAGGCCTTCGAGGAGGGCAAGCTGGGCCTGGCCGACCTGGCCTCGCTGGCGGCGAAGATCGGCGAGCCGAAGCAGACCAGCGGCAAGCAGGAGCGCTACGAGAACCTGCTGAACCAGTACCTGCTGCGTCGCTGACCCAGCCAGCGCCGGGGCGCGTGGTGCGCCCCGGCGACCGCACCGTGCCCGCCAGCCGTTCGCCGGCGGGCGCACGGATTCTCGAGGGAGGGGCCCCCGATGGCGGTTGTAGAGACCACGCAGCCTGGCGCGACGAGCATCGAAGCGGCCGGCGGCGAGAACACGCGTTTCATCATCCTGATCAGCCTGGTGGCCACGATCGGTGGCTTCCTGTTCGGCTACGACAGTGGCGTGATCAACGGCACGGTCGATGGCTTGACCGCGGCGTTCCAGTCCGACGCGGCGGTGACCGGCTTCAACGTGGCCTCGATGCTGCTGGGCTGCGCGGTCGGCGCCTGGTTCGCCGGCACCCTGGCCGACCGCTACGGCCGGCGCACGATGCAGCTGTGGGCGGCGGTGTTCTTCATCGTATCGGCCTGGGGCTCGGGCATCGCCACCTCCTCGGCCGAGTTCGTGGTGTACCGGGTGATCGGCGGCTTCGCCGTGGGCGCGGCCAGCGTGCTGTCGCCGGCGTACATCGCCGAGGTGGCGCCGGCGCGCTACCGCGGCCGGCTGGCGACGCTGCAGCAGATCGCGATCATCTCCGGCCTGTTCTTCTCGTTCCTGAGCAACTGGTGGCTGGCGCGGCACGCCGGCGCGTCCACCGAGGTGCTGTGGTGGGACTACGAGGCCTGGCGCTGGATGTTCTGGGCCGAGCTGGTGCCGGCGTTGCTGTTCCTGGTGGCGCTGTTCTTCATCCCGGAGAGCCCGCGCTACCTGGTGGCGCGCGGCCTGAAGGAGAAGGCAGGCAAGGTGCTGGCGCGGCTGTACGGCGAGCAGGGCGGGGCGCGCAAGCTGGCGGAGATCGACGCCTCGCTGGCGACCGACCACCACCGTCCGCGGCTGTCGGACCTGATCAGCAAGGCCACCGGCAAGGTGCGGCCGATCGTGTGGGTAGGCATCGGCCTGGCCACGTTCCAGCAGCTGGTGGGCATCAACGTGGTCTTCTACTACGGCGCGGTGCTGTGGCAGGCGGTGGGCTTCTCGGAGAACGACGCGCTGCTGATCAACGTGCTGTCCGGCGCGCTGAGCATCGGCGCCTGCCTGGTGACGATCGTCCTGGTGGACAAGGTCGGTCGCAAGCCGCTGCTGTGGGTGGGTTCGGCGGGCATGGCGGTGACCCTGGGCATCGTGGCCTGGGCGTTCTCGACCGGGACCCTGGATGCGGCCGGCAAGCTGCAGCTGCCGGGGCAGATGGGCCTGGTGGCGCTGGTGGCGGCCAACGCCTACGTGGTGTTCTTCAACGCCTCGTGGGGCCCGGTGATGTGGGTGATGCTGGGCGAGATGTTCCCCAACCAGATCCGTGGTTCGGGCCTGGCGGTGGCGGGGCTGGCGCAGTGGGTGGCGAACTTCGTCATCACCTGGACCTTCCCGATGCTGCTGGCGGGCATCGGCCTGGCGGCGGCCTACGGGCTGTATGCGGCGGCGGCGGTGCTGTCGGGGTTCTTCGTGCTGCGGTTCGTGCGCGAGACCCGCGGCCGCGAGCTGGAGCAGATGGAAGGATGATCCTGCCGGGACCCAAGCCCGTTTCAGCTCCCGGCGACGGGCGGGGCCACCGAGTCCCGCTTGACCAGTTCGTGGGCGACGACGTGGTCGACCACCATGTGCACGTCCTTTTCCCTGCGGTTGATCGCGCGCACCAGAATGTCCATGGCCGAGTCGGCCATGGCGGCGATCGGCTGCCGCACCGTGGTCAGTTCCGGCCACACGGTGGTGGCCGCGGAGGTGTCGTCGTAGCCCACCACCGACAGGTCGCGCGGGACGTCGAGCCCGCGCCGGTGCGCGACCGAGACCACCGCGGCGGCCATGTCGTCGTTGCTGGCGAAGATCGCCGTCGGCGGCTTCTTGCGCGACAGCAGCTTCTCGGCTGCCTCCAGGCCGGAGCGGTAGGTGAAGTAGCCCTGCTGCACCAGTCCGCTGTCCTGGGCGATGCCGGCCGCGGCCAGCGCCGCCTGGAAGCCTTCGTAGCGCCGGGCGCTGGCGGTCTGGTTGGGATGGCCCTTGATGTAGCCGATGCGGGTGTGTCCCAGCGCGATCAGGTGTTCGGTGATCTCGCGGCTGGCGCGGAAATCGTCGATGCGCACGTGCGAGACGTCGTCGCCGAAGCGGGCCGAGGCCAGTGCGACCACCGGCACGTCGGCGGCCACCAGTTCTGCCACCACGCCCTTGGATTCGCACAGCGGCGGCGGCAGCAGCACGCCGGCCACGCTGCGTCCGAGGGCGCGCGCGGCGGCGCGTTCGGCCTCGGCATTGAGTCCATCCCAGCTGTCGACCACCAGCTGGACGGCCGAGCGCGCCGCGCCGCGCAGCGCGCCGACCAGCAGCTCGCTGAGGTAGGCGCCGGAGGGATTGGTGTAGATCAGCGCGATCCGCGTGCCCTGCGCCGCGGCCAGCGAACGGGCGGCAAGGTTCGGGGTGTAGCCCAGCTCGCGCACCGCGCGCATGACCTGTTCGCGGGTCTCCGGGCGCACGTTGGCGTTGCCGTTGATCACCCGCGACACGGTCATCGGCGAGACCGCGGCCGCCGCGGCCACCTCGTGGATCGTTACCGCCCGTCCCTTGCGGCGTGCGGACTTGCTGGTGGTGGCCAAAAGCGTTCCCTCCCCATGGACTGCGGCGCCGCCGCGCTCTGTGGCTTCACCCCTGCGCCCGGACTGGGCGCAGGCACGGGCCATGGCCCGCGAAACCCGGGTATTCAAGAGTGATATCGATAGCACGATCCGCGTTCGCAAAACATCCCGCGCGCCGCGTGGGCCTGCACATGCTGGTGCTCCTGCTGCTGTCCTGGGGGGCCGCGCTGCCGGCCATGGCCGAGGACGGCTACGACCTGTGGCTGCGCTACCGCCCGCTGCCGGCGCCCGTGCTCAAGCAGTACCGGGACCTGGGCGGACAGGTCGTGGCGCCGGCCCAGACCGGTCCCCAGCGCGCCACGCGGGACGAGCTCGTCCGTGGCCTGGCCGGGCTGCTGGGTCGCGAGCCGGGGCAGGCCGCACGGGTGCAGCGCAACGGTGCGATCGTGGTCGGCACTCCGGCCTCCGTGCCGCAACTTTCCGCGCTGCAGGGCGACCTGGAAGGCCTCGGCGAGGAGGGCTACCTGATCCGCAGCACCCGCCTCGACGGGCGCGCGGCCACGGTGGTGGCCGCCAACAGCGACATCGGCGCGCTCTACGGCACCTTCCACCTGCTGCGCCTGCTCCAGGCGGGCGAGCCGCTGGCCGGCCTGGACCTGCGCGAGGCGCCAAAGGTGAAGGTCCGCGTGCTCAACCACTGGGACAACCTGGACCGTTACGTCGAGCGCGGCTACGCCGGCGAGTCGATCTGGGACTGGCACAAGCTGCCGGACTGGCTGGACCCGCGCTACACCGACTACGCGCGTGCCAATGCCTCGATCGGCATCAACGGCACCGTGCTCAACAACGTCAATACAAGCGCCCAAGCATTGACACCGATGTACCTGGAGAAGGCGGCGGCGCTGGCCTCCGTGTTCCGCCCGTATGGCATCAAGGTGTCCCTGAGCCCCCGCTTCAGCGCGCCGATCGAGATCGGCGGCCTTCCGACCGCCGATCCGCTGGATCCGGCCGTGCGCCGGTGGTGGAAGGACAAGGCGGACGAGATCTACCGCACCATCCCGGACTTCGGCGGTTTCCTGGTCAAGGCCAACTCCGAGGGCCAGCCCGGACCGCAGGACTACGGCCGCAGCCACGCCGACGGCGCGAACATGCTGGCCGAGGCGCTGGCGCCGCATGGCGGCATCGTGATGTGGCGTGCCTTCGTGTACTCGCACGAGGAACCGGACGACCGTGCAAAGCAGGCCTACACCGAGTTCGCGCCGCATGACGGGGCGTTCGCGGACAACGTGCTGGTGCAGGTGAAGAACGGCGCGATCGACTTCCAGCCGCGCGAGCCCTTCCATCCGCTGTTCGGCGCCATGCCGAAGACGCCGCTGATGATGGAGTTCCAGATCACCAAGGAGTACCTGGGCTTCGCCACCCACCTGGTGTACCTGGGCCCGATGTACGAGGAGGTGCTGCGCGCCGATACCCACGCGCGCGGCCCCGGCTCGACCGTGGCGAAGATCGTCGACGGTTCGCTGGAAGGGCACGCGCTGACCGGCATGGCCGGCGTGGCCAACATCGGCGTGGACCGCAACTGGAGCGGTTCGCACTTCGACCAGGCCAACTGGTACGTCTTCGGCCGCATGGCCTGGGATCCGCACGCCAGCGCCGAGACCATCGCCCGCGACTGGGCGCGCATGACCTTCTCCACCGATCCGGCCGTGGTCGAGCCGGTGGTGGCGATGATGATGGGCTCGCACCAGGCGGTGGTCGACTACATGACCCCGATGGGCCTGCACCACCTGATGGGGCGTGGCCACCATTACGGTCCCGGCCCGTGGGTCGAAGGTGGCCCGCGCGCGGACTGGACCTCGGTCTACTACCACCGTGCCGACGCGCGCGGCATCGGCTTCGACCGCAGCGCCACCGGCAGCAACGCCGTGGCCCAGTACGCGCCACCGGTGGCGGAACAGTTCGGCAGCATCGATACCGTGCCGGAGGAATTCCTGCTGTGGTTCCACCACGTGCCCTGGGACCACCGCATGCCTTCCGGCCGCAGCCTGTGGGACGAGCTGGTCGTGCGTTACGGCCGTGGCGTGGACTACGTGCGCGGCATGCGCCGCACCTGGGCCGGCCTCGAGGGCAAGGTCGATCCGGAACGGCACCACCAGGTCTCGGTGTTCCTCGGCGTCCAGGAGAAGGAAGCGCAGTGGTGGCGCGACGCCAGCATCGCCTACTTCCAGACCTTCTCGCAGCGTCCGTTGCCGGCCGGCGAAGCGCCGCCGCCGCATGACGTGGAGTACTACAAGTCCCTGCAGTTCCCGTTCGCACCCGGAGACGGCAAGTGAAGCAACGCAAGCTGATCCATCTCGCCGCCGCGCTGGGCCTGGCCCTGGCGCCGCTGGCCCAGGCCCAGGACGCCACGGCGCCGGCCACGCCGCTGCTGCATTCGATGTTCCAGGACCACGCCGTGCTGCAGCGCGACCAGCCGCTGCGGGTGTGGGGTCGCGCCGAGCCCGGCGTGCAGGTGCAGGTGGAGATCGCCGGCAAGCGCGCACGCGTGCGCGCCGGCGGCGACGGCTACTGGGAGGCCAGCCTGCCGGCGATGAAGGCCGGCGGCCCCTACGTGCTCACCGCACGGGCCGGCCAGGCCAGCCAGCGCGTGTCAGACGTGATGGTCGGCGACGTGTGGTTGTGCTCGGGCCAGTCGAACATGGAGCTGCAGGTGTGGCGTTCGCTGGACGCGCGCGCCGAGCTCGCCGGCGCCGGCAACGACCGCATCCGCCTGTTGACCGTGCCGCAGGTGGCGCAGGTCGAGCCGCAGCGCGAGTTCACCCAGCCGGTGGCATGGAACCCGGTCGATACCGAATCGGTCCGCGACTTCTCCGCCGCCTGCTATTTCTTCGCCCGCGAGCTGCAGAAGACCGTGGACGTGCCCATGGGCCTGGTCAACGCTTCCTGGGGCGGATCGAAGATCCAGCCCTGGATCAGCGCCGATGGGCTGAAGGCGCTGTCCTGGTACGACGGCGAGCTGGCGGTGCTGGACACCTATGGCAAGGACGAGCTGGCCGGCCTGGGCCAGTGGGGCAGCTTCTGGCAGGACTGGTGGAGCCGCGCCGCCGGCAGCGAGGCCGCCGAGCAGCCCTGGACGGGCGAGGGCGGTGGCTGGACGCCGGCCCCGGCGCAGCTGGGGCCGTGGGAGCACTGGGGCGTGCCGGCCCTGGCCGAGTACAACGGCATGGTCTGGTACCGCACCACCGTGACCCTCAGCGAGGCGCGGGCCGCGCAGGACGCCGTGCTCGAGCTGGGTCCGGCCGACGAGGTCGACATGACCTGGGTCAACGGCCAGGCCGTGGGCAGCACCTATGGCGCCGGTGGCGGCCGCGAATACCGCCTGCCGCCCGGCCTGCTGAAGCCCGGCCGGAATACGGTGGTGGTGAACGTGCTGGATACCTACCGCGAAGGCGGGCTGTCCGGCCCGGCCTCGATCCACGCCGTGCGCCTGGCCGATGGCACGCGCCTGCAGCTGGATGCGCGCTGGAGCTACCGCATCGCGCCGGCAGGCATCGCCGAGCCGCCGCGCGCGCCGTGGCAGAGCGCCGCGGGCATGACCACCCTGTACAACGGCATGATCGCGCCGCTCGGCAGGCATGGCTTCAAGGGCGCGCTGTGGTACCAGGGCGAGTCCAACACCGGCGAGCCGGAGCGCTACGCGGACCTGCTGCGTGCCCTGCGCGACGACTGGCGCCGCCAGTTCGGCAAGGACCTGGGTTTCCTGGTGGTGCAGCTGGCCAACTACGGCCCCGCACCGACTCGTCCCACCGAGAGTGGCTGGGCCGGCGTGCGCGAGGCCCAGCGCCTGGTGGCGGCCGAGGACGCGCGTTCCGGCCTGGCCGTGGCGATCGACATCGGCGACCGCTACGACATCCATCCGGCCAACAAGCAGCAGGTCGGCAAGCGCCTGGCACGTGCCGCACGCAAGGCGGTGTACGGCGAACGCATCGCGGCATCCGGTCCGGTGCCGCGCTCGGCCAAGCGCGAAGGCGAGGCCGTGGTCGTCGAGTTCGGCGACGCCACCGGTGGCCTGGTGGCCTACAGCGCCGAGTTCCCGATCGGATTCGAACTGTGCGGCGCCGATGCCGGCAGCTGCCAGTACGCGCGCGCGGAGATACGCGGCGAGCGCGTGGCCCTGCAGGCATCCAACGCGGCGCAGGCCACGCGCGTGCGCTACTGCTGGGCCGACAGCCCGGTATGCACCCTGTTCGACGCCGACGGCATGCCCGCCGGCCCCTTCGAAATCCCCGTTGCCCCGCAGGCGAAGTGACGAGCACCCATGAGCACCCAGATCCCCACTGAAACCAATACCCACGGTTCGAAGAACGATCGCGAGATCGTCGACGCCAAGGTCATCGTCACCTGCCCGGGACGCAACTTCGTCACCCTGAAGATCACCACCCGCTCGGGCGTGTACGGCCTGGGCGATGCGACCCTCAACGGCCGCGAGCTGGCCGTGGCCTCCTACCTGCAGGACCACGTGGTGCCCAACCTGATCGGCCGCGACGCCGGTCGCATCGAGGACATCTGGCAGTTCCTGTACCGCGGCGCGTACTGGCGCCGCGGGCCGGTCACGATGAGCGCGATCGCCGCGGTCGACGTGGCGCTGTGGGACATCCTGGGCAAGATGGCCGGGCTGCCGGTGTACCAGCTGCTGGGCGGCCGCTCGCGCGAGGGCGCGCTGGTCTACGGCCATGCCAATGGCCGCGACATCGCCGAGGCCTCCGACGCGGTGGGCCGCTTCATCGAGCAGGGCTTCCTGGCGGTGCGCGCGCAGTGCGGCGTGCCCGGCGTGAAGAAGGCCTACGGCATTTCCAGCGGCAAGGCCTACGAGCCGGCCGAGAGCGAACTGCCGGCGGAGACCGTGTGGAACACCCCGCGCTACCTGGACGTGGTGCCGAAGCTGTTCGAGCAGCTGCGCCGCGACCACGGCCCGGACGTGGAGCTGCTGCACGACGTGCACCACCGCCTGACCCCGATCGAGGCCGCGCGCCTGGCCAAGTCGCTCGAGCCCTACCGCCTGTTCTGGCTGGAGGACGCGACCCCGGCCGAGAACCAGAAGTCGTTCGAGCTGATCCGCAAGCACTCGGTCACCGCGCTGGCGGTGGGCGAGGTGTTCAACTCGATCTGGGACTGCAAGCACCTGATCGAGAACCAGCTGATCGACTACATCCGCACCACCATCGTCCATGGCGGCGGCATCACCCACCTGCGCCGCCTGGCCGACTTCGCCGCCCTGCACCAGGTGCGTACCGGCTTCCACGGCGCCACCGACCTGTCGCCGGTGACCATGGGCGCGGCGCTGCACTTCGATACCTGGGTGCCCAACTTCGGCATCCAGGAGTACATGTTCCATACCGACGAGACCGACGCGGTGTTCCCGCACGACTACGTGCTGCGCAACGGCCGCCTCTACGTGGGCGACACCCCGGGCATCGGCGTGGACATCGACGAGAAGCTGGCGGCCAGGTACCCGTACTCGCCCAAGCAGCTGCCGATCGCCCGCCTGGAAGACGGCTCGATGTGGGACTGGTAAGAAACAGGACGAAAAGGGAGCAGACGATGAGCAAGCGCAGCGCCGGCCGTACCGGCACCACCTTCCGCCTCCTGGCCACCGGCGTCGTGGCCGCGCTTGCGCTGGCCGCCTGCGGCCGCGGGCCTGCCGGCGAGGCCGCCACGGCCGACGGCCCCGCCGCGCCGGTGTACTTCGACTGGTTCGAGTACACCGGCCGCGATGCCGCGTTCGAGGCGCCGCTGCCGGAAGGCCACTTCCGCAACCCGGTGCTGGCCGGTTTCCATTCCGATCCCAGCGTCACCGCGGCCAATGGCAAGTTCTACCTGGTGGCCTCGACCTTCGCCTTCTTCCCCGGCATCCCGGTGTTCGAGAGCGAGGACCTGGTGCACTGGAAGCAGGTGGGCAGTGCCATCCACCGCCCCGGCCAGCTGGATTTCGACGGGCTGGGCATGTCGCGCGGCGTGTTCGCGCCGGCGATCGAGTACCACGACGGCACCTTCTACGTGGTCAACACCTCGGTCGACGCCGGCGGCAATTTCTTCGTCACCGCCAAGGACCCCGCCGGCCCGTGGTCGGACCCGGTTTGGCTGCCGACCATCGGTGGCATCGATCCGTCGCTGTTCTTCGACGACGACGGCAAGGTCTACATCCTCAACAACGACGAACCGGAAGTGCCGGTGCGCTACGACGGCCACCGCGCGATCTGGATCCAGGAGATCGACATCGCCAACGGCAAGCCGTTCGGTCCGCGCAAGGTGCTGATCGACGGCGGCGTGAAGCCGGAAGAGAACCCGATCTGGATCGAAGGCCCGCACATCTACAAGGTCGATGGCTGGTACTACCTCAGCGATGCCGAGGGCGGCACCGGCCCGCAGCACTCGCAGGTGGTGCTGCGCAGCCGCAACGTCTGGGGCCCCTACGAGCCCTATGCCGACAACCCGATCCTCACCCAGCGCGACCTCGATCCCAAGCGCGAGCTGCCGATCACCAACGCCGGCCATGCAGACCTGGTGCAGGGACCGGACGGCAGCTGGTGGGCAACCTTCCTGGCCAGCCGCAACTACGGCGTGGACCACTACAACACCGGCCGCGAGGCGTTCCTGCTGCCGGTGACCTGGAAGGACGGCTGGCCGGTGATCCTGCCGCACGGCGAGAAGATCCCGTACGTGCTGCCGGGCCCGTCCTTCATGAAGAAGCCGGTCGACCAGGCGCCGATGACCGGCAACTTCACCTGGCGCGACGAGTTCGACACGGTCGAATTGGGCAAGGGCTGGATGACCCCGCGCGTGCCGAAGACCGAGTGGTACGACGGCAGCTCGCGACCGGGCTGGCTGGCGGTCACGCCGCTGCCGGAGCGCCTGGACGCCAGGACCAACATGGCCTTCTACGCGCGCCGCCAGCAGCACTTGGTGTTCGAGGCCAGCACCGCGCTGGAGCTGCCGGCGCCGGGGGTGGCCGCCGGCCTGGCCGCGTTCCAGGGCGACGACCACTGGTACTTCCTGGGCGTGCGCCGCGGCGGCGACCAGGGCGTGGAGGTGTTCCTGGAGAAGAAGGCCGGGGGCGAGGTCGAGGTCGTGGCCAGCCAGCCGGCGCAGGAAGTCGAACTGCTGACCCTGCACATCAAGGGCAACGAGGGCAGCTACGGCTTCGGCTTCGATGCCGGCAACGGCGAGGGGGTGACGTGGCTGGTGGAGGATGCCGACGGCACCATCCTCAGCACCGACGTGGCCGGCGGCTTCATCGGCGCCACCCTCGGTCCGCATGCCCGCCTGGAAACCACGCGCTGACACCCGTACCCATCACCCGCACGACCACCAGTCCGCCAGCAGGCGGGGAGGAGCGAACGATGCACGTCGACAAGCGAACTGCCCGGAACGTCCGAACCGCCACCCAGGCGCACGCCGGCCTGCGCCGGCGCATGCTCGCCCGCGGCTGCGCCCTGGCCCTGCTGGTCGCGCTGCCGGGCGTCCACGCCCAGGCCGACGATGCGCGGCCCTGGCTGGACACCTCGCTTGGCTTCGAGGAGCGCGCCGCCGCGCTGGTCTCGCGGATGACGCTGGAGGAGAAGGCGGCGCAGATGCAGAACGACTCGCCGGCGATCGAGCGCCTCGGCCTGCCGGCCTACGACTGGTGGAACGAGGCGCTGCACGGCGTCGCCCGCGCCGGCGGCGCCACCGTGTTCCCGCAGGCGATCGGCATGGCCGCGAGCTTCGACGTGCCGCTGATGGACCAGGTGTCGGCGGCGATCAGCGACGAGGCCCGCGCCAAGCACCACGAGTTCCTGCGCAAGGGCGAGCATGGCCGCTACCAGGGCCTGACCTTCTGGTCGCCGAACATCAACATCTTCCGCGACCCGCGCTGGGGCCGCGGCCAGGAGACCTACGGCGAGGATCCATTCCTGACCACGCGCATGGGCGTGTCCTTCGTGCGCGGCCTGCAGGGCATGGACCCGCGGACCGGGCAGCCGCTGGATCCGAAGTACCGCAAGCTCGACGCCACCGCCAAGCACTTCGCCGTGCACAGCGGCCCGGAAGCCGACCGCCACACCTTCGACGTGCATCCGTCGAAGCGGGACCTTTACGACACCTACCTGCCGGCGTTCGAGGCACTGGTGAAGGAAGGCGACGTGTACGCGGTGATGGGCGCGTACAACCGCGTCTACGGCGAGTCGGCCAGCGGGTCGAAGTTCCTGCTGCAGGACACCCTGCGCCGCGACTGGGGTTTCGACGGCTACGTGATGTCCGACTGCTGGGCGATCGTGGACATCTGGAAGAACCACAAGATCGTGGAGACCCCGGAGGAGGCCGCCGCGCTGGCGGTCAGGAACGGCACCGAGCTCAACTGCGGCAGCACCTACGCCGGCAACCTGCCGGTGGCGGTGAAGAAGGGCCTGATCAGCGAGGCCGAGCTGGACGAGGCCCTGACCCGGTTGTTCGTCGCGCGCATGGAACTGGGCATGTTCGACCCGCCGGAGCAGGTGCGCTGGGCACAGGTGCCGTATTCGGTGAACCAATCGGCCGAGCACGACGCGCTGGCGCGGAAGATGGCCCAGGAATCGCTGGTGCTGCTGAAGAACGACGGGGTGCTTCCGCTGTCCAAGGACATCCGCCGCCTGGCGGTGGTCGGCCCCACCGCCGACGACACCATGGCGCTGCTGGGCAACTACTACGGCACCCCGGCCGATCCGGTGACCATCCTGCGCGGCATCCGCGAGGCGGCGCCCGATGTCGACGTGGTCTACGCGCGCGGCGTCGACCTGGTCGAGGGCCGCGACGACCCGGCCGCCACCCCGCTGATCGAACCGCAGTACCTGCGCCCGGAGGCCGGCTCCACCGAGCGCGGCCTGCGTGGCGAATACTTCCGCAACAAGGACCTGTCCGGGGAGCCGGTGCTGGTGCGCGTGGACCAGCAGATCGCGTTCCGCTGGGATCGCGGCTCGCCCACCGACAACCTGATGGCCCGAGGCGAGGCTGGCCCGGACAACGCCGTGCCCAACGACGGCTTCAGCATCCGCTGGAGCGGGCAGCTGCTGCCGCCGGTGAGCGGCCGCTACCGGATCGAGGCCGCGGCCAACGACGGCATGCGCCTGTACGTGAACGGCAAGCTGGTGCTCGACCATTGGGAGGACGCCGAGCGCCTGCGCGCCGACAGCGTGAGCCTGGACCTGGAGGGCGGCCGCGCCTACGACATCCGCCTGGAGTACTACGAGAACGAGCGCGACGCCGCGGTGCGCCTGGCCTGGGAACGGCCCGGCGCGCAGCCGCCGTTCGAACAGGCGCTGGAGGCCGCGCGCAGCGCCGACGCGGTGGTGTTTGTCGGTGGCCTGACCGGCGACGTGGAAGGCGAGGAGATGCGGGTCGACTACCCGGGTTTCGCCGGTGGCGACCGCACCGACATCCGCCTGCCTTCCACCCAGCAGAAGCTGCTGGAGGCGGTGCACGCCACCGGCAAGCCGGTGGTGCTGGTGCTGACCACCGGCTCGGCGCTGGGCATCGACTGGGCGAAGCAGAACGTGCCGGGCATCCTCCTGGCCTGGTACCCGGGCCAGCGCGGCGGCAACGCCGTGGCCGACGTGCTGTTCGGCGACTACAACCCGGCCGGCCGCCTCCCGGTGACCTTCTACAGCGCCGACGAGAAGCTGCCGCCGTTCGACGACTACGCGATGAAGGGGCGCACCTACCGCTACTTCACCGGCAAGCCGCTGTTCCCGTTCGGACACGGCCTGTCCTACACCAGCTTCGGCTATTCCGGGCTGAAGCTGGACCGCAGGCGCGCCGCGGCCGGCGACGAGGTCACCGTCAGCGTCACCGTGAAGAACCACGGCAAGCGTGCCGGCGACGAGGTGGTGCAGCTTTACCTGGCGCCGGTGAAGCCGCAGCGCGAGCGCGCGCTGAAGGAGCTGCGCGGCTTCCAGCGCGTGCACCTGCAGCCGGGCGAATCGCGCACGCTCAGCTTCACCGTGGTTCCGGAACGCGACCTGCGCGTGTACGACGAGGCGGCCGGGCGCTACACCGTGGATCCGGGCCGCTACGAAGTGCAGGTCGGCGCCTCCAGCGCTGACATCCGTGCCAGCGTACCGCTGGAGGTCGCCACGCGCTGACCGTCTTGTGCCCGCCGCCTTCTCTCTCCGCTGGCGTCGGGCACGGGGCGGCGGGACCGGTGCGACCTCCCAGGACACCGGTCCCGCCAGTCCCATTCCTTTCCGCGCGCGGCCATGCCCGCGCGGGCCTTATTCCCCCACCGGCAAGCAGATGAGTTCCACCGAAACCCCACGCCTTTCCCCCGCCACGCTGGGCCGGATCCCGGCCAATGTCGCGACTCCGGCCTACGACCGCGCGGCCACCCGCATCGGCATCGTCCATCTCGGCCCGGGCGCGTTCCATCGCGCCCACCAGGCGGTCTACCTGGACGACCTGCTGGCGATCGATCCGTCCTGGGCGATCAGTGCGGTGTCGCTGCACAGCGCCGGCGTGCGCGACGCGCTGGCGCCACAGGACGGTCTGTACACCCTGGTGCTGCTGGGCGAGCAGCCGCGGCTGCGGGTGATCGGTTCGATCCGCGAGGTGCTGTGCGCGCCGCGCCAGCGCGAGGCGGTGGCCACGCGCCTGGCCGATGCCGACGTGCGCCTGGTGACGCTGACCATCACCGAGAAGGGCTACTGCCTGTCCGCCGATGGCGTGGATGCCGCCCACCCCGACATCGCCCACGACCTGGCCCATCCGCGCGAGCCGGCCAGCGCGATCGGCTGGCTGGTCGAGGGCCTGCGCCTGCGTCGCGAGCGTGGCCTGCCGGCCTACACCGTGCTCAGCTGCGACAACCTGGCCGACAACGGCGGCCGCCTGCGCCGCGCGGTGCTGGACTACGCCGGACGCATCGATCCGGAGCTGGCGGCGTGGATCGGGCGCGAGGTCGGCTTCCCGCGCTCGATGGTCGACAGCATCACCCCGGCTACCGACGACGGCGTGCGCGCGCAGGTGCAGTCCGCGCTGGGCGTGGCCGACGCCTGGCCGGTGCAGCGCGAGCCGTACACACAGTGGGTGGTGGAGGACGATTCCCGCACCGGCCGCCCGCCGCTGGAACGCGCCGGCGTGGTGATGAGCGGCGACATCGCCGGCTACGACCGCGCCAAGCTGCGCCTGCTCAATGCGCCGCATTCGGCGCTGGCCTACCTCGGCTCGCTGATGGAGCTGGAGAGCGTGGCCGATGCCATGCGCGATCCGGTGCTGGCCGGCTTCGTCGAGCGCCTGATGCGGGAGGACATCGTGCCCTCGCTGCAGGTGCCGGAAGGCTTCGACCCGCACGCCTATGTCGGCGCCATCCTCGAGCGCTTCCGCAATCCCGCCATCCGCCACCTGCTGGCGCAGATCGCCTGGGACGGATCGCAGAAGATCCCGGTGCGCCTGCTGGGCACCATCGCCGAGGCGTTGGCTGCCGGCCGGCCGATCGACCGCCTGTGCCTGCCGGTGGCCGGCTGGCTGCAGTTCGTGCGCCGCCAGGCCGGACGTGGCGTGGCCATCCCCGATCCGCTGGCGACCGGGCTGGCGCGTATCGGCGCGGCCTGCAGCGGCGATGCAGCCCAGGACGTGAACGCGTTCCTCGCACTGGACGGCGTGTTCGGTACGCTGGCCGGCGATGCGCGCTTCGTCGCGGCGCTGCGCGATGCCTACGCCGCGCTCGACCCGGCCACGCCCGACCACCTGCGCCAAGTACTTGCCGCGGCCTGACCGGCCCGTTTCCCCCAACCGTCGAACAGTGGAGTGACCATGACCGCCAGTCTTACCCGCCACGCCACCGCCGATGGTCCCCGCTGGGCCCTGGACGGCCGCTACCTGCCCGCGGGCTTCAGCCTCGCCGCCTGGCTGGCCCTGCCGGCTGCGGCGGCGAAGGCGGCGCTGGAAGGAGCGGCCACCGACGAGCCCGCCAATGGCCCGCTGCTGGCGCCGATCGAGGATGTCCAGGAGGCCTGGGCCAGCGGCGTCACCTACCTCAGCAGCCGCATGGCGCGCGAGGCCGAATCGCAGAGCGCGGACGTCTACCAGAAGGTGTACGCCGCGCCGCGCCCGGAGCTGTTCTTCAAGGCCGCCGGCTGGCGCACCGTCGGCCATGGCCAGCCGATCCGGGTGCGGGCCGACAGCCACTGGAACGTGCCCGAGCCGGAGCTGGTGCTGCTGGTCGACACGGCCGGCGCGATCCGCGGCTACAGCGTGGGCGACGACGTGTCCTCGCGCAGCATCGAGGGCGAGAACCCGCTTTACCTGCCGCAGGCCAAGGTCTACGACGGTTCCTGCGCGATCGGCCCGGCGATCCGCCTGTGCCCGGCCACGGCCATGAACGACCTGGCGATCGGCCTGCAGATCCTGCGCGATGGCGCGGTCGCCTTCTCCGGCCAGACCCGCACCTCGCAGATCAAGCGCGGCCTGGACGAGCTGGCCGGCTACCTGTTCCGCGAACTGTCGTTCCCGTTTGGCGCCTTCCTGTTCACCGGTACCGGCATCGTGCCGGACGAATCCTTCACCCTGCAGTCCGGCGACGTGGTGCGCATCGAGATCGACGGCCTGGTCCTGGAGAACCCCGTGCAATGAGCAAGTCCAACCTGCAACCCATCCTGCTCGACGGCCGCTGGGCCGCGGCCGACTCCCCGGCCGGAAGCTTCCGCGCCTGGAATCCCTCCCAGAAGCTGGAACTCGACAGCCACGATTTCCCGGTCTCCGGCTGGGAAGACCTCGACGCCATGCTCGAAGCCGGCAAGCGCGCGGCTGTCGAACTGGCGCGACTGCCCGGCGAACGCATCGCGGAATTCCTCGAGGCCTTCGCCGCCGGCATCGAGGCGCGCGCCGAGGCGCTGATCGAATCCGCGCACCGCGAAACCGGGCTGCCGGCCGAGCCGCGCCTGCGCAAGGCCGAGCTGCCGCGCACCACCGGCCAGCTGCGCCAGGCCGCGCAGGCGGCGCGTGACGGCAGCTGGGCGCGCCCGACCATCGACACCGCCAACAACCTGCGCTCCATGCATGGTCCGCTGGGTGGCCCGGTGGTGGTGTTCGGCCCCAACAACTTCCCGTTCGCCTTCAACGGCGTGTCCGGCGGCGACTTCGCCGCGGCCATTGCCGCGGGCAACCCGGTGATCGCCAAGGCGCATCCGGCGCATCCGTACACCTCGCTGCTGCTGGCCCAGGCCGCGGCCGAGGCGGTGCAGGCCAGCGGGCTGCCCTCGGGCACGGTGCAGATGTTCTTCCACACCAGCAACGAGCTGGGCCTGCGCCTGGTCGCCGACCCGCGGACCGCGGCCATCGCGTTCACCGGCAGCCGCCCGGCAGGCATGGCGATCAAGGCCGCGGCCGATGCCGCCGGCAAGCCGGCCTACCTGGAGATGTCCTCGGTCAACCCGGTGTTCGTGCTGCCCGGCGCGCTGCGCGAGCGCGGCGCGGCGATCGCCGGCGAGCTCGCCGCTTCCTGCGCGATGGGCGCGGGCCAGTTCTGCACCCGCCCGGGTGTCACCGTGCTGCCGCCGGGCGAGCACACCGAAGCCTTCGTACAGGAGATGCAGCGCCTGACCGCGGCCACGCCGGCCGGCGTGCTGCTGACCTCGCGCGCGCCGGAGTCGGTGGCCGGAGCGGTGGCCTCGCTGCGCGCGGCCGGCGCCGAACTGCTGGCCGGTGGCGGCATCGCCGAGGACGCCGCCGGCTTCGCTTTCCAGCCGACCCTGCTGCGCGTGTCCGGCAAGCGGTTCCTGGAAGCCCCGCACGAGCTGCAGAACGAGGCCTTCGGCCAGGTATGCCTGCTGGTGCTGGCCGAGTCGGAAGAGCAGATGCTGCAGGTCGCGCATGCGCTGGAGGGCAACCTGACCGGTACCATCTACAGCGACACCGCCGGCTCGGACGATGCGCAGTACGACGTGATCGCGCCGGTGCTGCGCACCCGCGTCGGCCGCCTGATCAACGACCGCATGCCCACCGGCGTGGCGGTGTCGCCGGCGCAGAACCACGGCGGCCCGTATCCGGCCACTGGCCATCCGGCGTTCACCGCGGTCGGCATCCCGGCCTCGCTGCTGCGCTTTTCCGCATTGCACAGCTACGACAACGTGCGCCCGCACCGGCTGCCGCCGGCGCTGCGCGATGCCAATCCCACCGGCACCCTGTGGCGCCTGGTGGATGGCAAGTGGACCACCGCCGACGCATGAGGTGAACGATGCAGGCTGATGCCCTCGACGCGATCCTCGGCGACGGAACCGCCCTGGCGGAAACCCGTACCTCCGGCGAGGGTCCGCCCGGGCGCCTGCCGATCGACGACGCGACCCTGCGCCAGGCGCCCAGCGGCCACCTGTTCGGCATGACCCAGAATGCCGGCATGGGCTGGCGCGCCAGCGAGATCGCGCGCGATCCGTACCTGATCGTCAGCACCCAGGGCGGACTGCGCGCCGGGGACGGCCAGCCGGTCGCACTCGGCCTGCATACCGGCCACTGGGAGATCGACCGCCTGGTGCGCGCCGCCGCGGAAACGTTCGCCGGCCACGGCGGCCTGCCGTTCTCGGTGATGTGCTCGGATCCGTGCGATGGCCGCACCCAGGGCACGACCGGCATGTTCGACAGCCTGCCGGACCGCAACGACGCCGCGATGACCATGCGCCGCCTGGTGCGCTCGCTGCCCACGCGCCGCGGCGTGCTGGGCATCACCACCTGCGACAAGGGCCTGCCGGCAATGATGCTGGCCCTGGCCGGCTGCGGCGACCTGCCCAGCGTGATCGTGCCCGGCGGCGTGACCCTGCCGGCGCGCGGCGCCGAGGACACGGCCAAGGTGCAGACCATCGGCGCGCGCTATGCGCATGGCCTGATCGACCTCGAACACGCCGCGGCCATGGGCTGCCGCGCCTGCGGATCGCCCGGTGGCGGCTGCCAGTTCCTCGGTACCGCCGCGACCTCGCAGGTGATCGCCGAGGCGCTGGGCATCGCCCTGCCACACAGTGCGCTGGCACCTTCCGGCGAGCCGGTATGGCTGGACATGGCGCGGCGCTCGGCGCTGGCCCTGATGCGGCTGGCCCAGGCCGGCACGCCGCTGTCGGCCATCCTGACCCGCAAGGCAGTGGAGAACGCGCTGGTCGTGCATGCGGCCTTCGGCGGTTCCACCAACCTGCTGCTGCACGTGCCGGCGATCGCGCGTGCCGCCGGACTTGCCGCGCCGACGGTGGCCGACTGGACCGCCGCCAACCGCGCCACCCCGCGCCTGGTCGACGCCCTGCCCAACGGCCCGCGCCACCATCCCACGGTGCAGGTGTTCATGGCCGGCGGCGTGCCCGAGGTGATGCTGCACCTGCGCGACATGGGACTGCTGCATCTGGACATCCCCACGGTCAGCGGCCGCACGGTCGGCGAGAACCTGGAATGGTGGGAGCACAGCCAGGCACGCCGCATCGCGCGGCAGCGGCTGCGCGAGCTCGATGGCGTCGATCCCGGCAACGTGATCATGGGTCCGGACGCGGCCCGTGCCGCCGGGTTGACGTCTGCACTGGTGTTCCCGGTCGGCAACCTCGCGCCCGACGGCTCGGTGATCAAGGCCACCTCGATCGATCCTTCGGTGGTCGACGCGGACAACGTCTACCGCCACACCGGCAGGGCGCGGGTGTTCGCCAGCGAGCACGAGGCCATCGCCGCGATCAAGGCCAAGGGCGAGGGCGCGGTGGTGGCCGGTGACGTCGTCGTGCTGGCCGGCTGCGGCCCGGCGGGTACCGGCATGGAGGAGACCTACCAGCTCACCTCCGCGCTCAAGTACCTGCCCTGGGGCAAGCACGTGCCGGTGCTGACCGATGCGCGTTTCTCCGGCGTTTCCACCGGCGCCTGCATCGGCCATGTCGGGCCGGAGGCGCTGGCCGGCGGACCGATCGGCCGGCTGCGCGATGGCGACCTGGTGCGGATCGTGATCGATCGCAACACGCTGCAGGGGAGCATCGACTTCATCGGCACCGACGAGGCGAACCCGTTGTCGCCGGCGGAAGCTGCGCAGGTGCTGGCGTCGCGCCCGCTGCACCCGGCCATCGCCCCGCATCCGAAGCTGCCGGCCGACACCCGCCTGTGGGCCGCGCTGCAGGAAGCCAGCGGGGGCACCTGGGGCGGTTGCGTCTACGACGTGGATGCCATCGTCGAGACCCTGCGCGCCGGCCGCGAGGCGCTGGCGCAGCGTCGCGCGGCAACGGAGGGCTGATCCCGCGCACCCGCACGAACTGATCGCGCCGGCCGTGGCCGGACGTCGTACCACTCACTCCCGGGGAGTTGCTGGATGGTCACGTTCCTCATCATCGCCGCCGCCATCGCGCTGCAGATCTTCCTCACCGCGCGCAAGCTGAGCCCGTTCCTGTCGCTGCTGGTGGTGGCGATCCCGCTGGGCCTGGCGTTGGGGATCGCGCCGCAGGACCTGGTGAAGACCATCGACACCGGCGTGGGCAGCACGCTGGCCGGGCTGGCACTGGTGATCGTGCTCGGCGCGATCCTGGGCAAGGTGCTGGAGGAAAGCGGCGCGGCGGAGAAGATCGCCACCACCCTGATCGGCGCCTTCGGCGAGCGCAACATCCAGTGGGCGCTGCTGCTGACCGGCTTCCTGGTCGGCATCCCGCTGTACTTCAATGCCGGCTTCATCATCCTGGTGCCGCTGATCTTCTCGCTGGCGCGACGCACCGGCCTGCCGATCCTGCTGCTGGCCATCCCCACCGTGGCCTCGCTGAGCACCACCCACTGCTTCCTGCCGCCGCATCCGGGACCAGTGGTGCTGGTGAACGCCTTCGGCGCGGACATGGGCCGCACCCTGCTGTACGGCTTGGTGATGGCGGTGCCGGCGGTGGGGATTGCAGGCCCCTGGCTGTCGCGCGGGCTGAAATCGATCAACCCGCCGCTGCCGGACCTGTTCAACGGTCCGGAAGATGGTGCGCGCGGCGAGCTGCCGGGCGCGGCATGCTCGTTCCTGATCGCGCTGTCGCCGGTGCTGCTGATCAGCGTCTCGGTGGTTGCCGACGGCGTGCTGCCGGAAGGCCTGGTGCGCACCGCGCTGCTGTTCCTTGGAAACCCGACCGTGGCCCTGCTGCTGTCGACCCTGCTTGCGTTCTGGTTCCTCGGCCATCGCCGCGGCGTCGGCCTGGAGCAGCAGACACGCTGGCTCAATGCCGCCATCGGCGGCATCGCCGTGATCCTGCTGATCATCACCGCGGGCGGCGTGTTCAAGCAGGTGCTGGTCGACAGCGGCGTGGGCGCGACCATCGCCGCCCTGGCCGGGCAGTGGCAGATGCCACCGCTGCTGTTCGCCTGGCTGGCCACCGCGCTGCTGCGGGTGATGATCGGTTCCTCCACCGTGGCGGTGATCACCGCCGCCGGCGTGGTCGGCCCGCTGGTCGAGACCACCGGCGTGTCGCCGGAGCTGATGGTGCTGGCGGTGGGCGCCGGCAGCGTGTTCGGCTCCCACGTCAACGACTCGGCCTTCTGGATGTTCAAGGAATTCTTCAACCTGTCCATGGCGCAGACCTTCCGCTCATGGACGGTGATGGAATCCACCATCTCCGTGGTCGGCCTGGCCGGCGTGCTGCTGCTGGACCTGGTGGCCTGACGATGCGGCTGGCACGACCTTGGGACAGTGGTCCAGGGCTCAGTCCAGTCGCGCCAGCCAGGCGTTGGTGAGCGCGGTACTGTCGCCGGCCGCTGGACCGGGGGACCTGAGCAAGGACCAGCCGTCCGGGTACTGCATGCGCAGCGGCCGGAGCTTCCACGACAGCTGCTGGTAGGC
Source organism: Pseudoxanthomonas suwonensis (assembly GCF_010093235.1). Lineage (GTDB taxonomy): Bacteria > Pseudomonadota > Gammaproteobacteria > Xanthomonadales > Xanthomonadaceae > Pseudoxanthomonas > Pseudoxanthomonas suwonensis. Next base: position 45,766 of record NZ_PDWP01000005.1, read on the forward strand.
CGCGGGAACTTCGTCGAGTTCGCGGTCACCCAGCTCCGGCATCGCGCCGGCCTGGACCAGGACGCCGCCGTCGTACTCGTGCAGCCCGAACCCGGCCCCCAGGTCGTCGAGCACGGTCGCGCGTCCCCCCAGCGCCCGCAGGACCTCATCGTCCAGCGCGGTCAGCCAGTTGGCGCTCTTGAGCTTCAGCGGCGGGCCGCAGCGGCGTGCCATCGAGGCCACGGACGAGGCATGGTCCACGTCCAGCCCCGGGAAGCGTTCGGCCACCATCGTGGCCAGGTAGCCGCTGCGCCGGAATTCGGCCTGGTCCAGGCTGGGCAGGGCCGCGTAGCCGGCGTAGCCATGGAACGGACTGAGCAGGGTGCACCAGTGGTGGACCAGCCGGGCGAACGCCTCCAGTCCGCCGCGCTCGCGCCACCAGCCCAGCGGGAACGTAGCGCGGAAGAAGGCCGGACGCGTGTGCAGGGGCGCGGCCTGGCTGCTTGCGGCGCCGAACTCCAGGTCGAAATGGCTGGCTATCCGTGGCTCCCTCTCGCCGTAAAACACACCACCGAAGGAATGGTTGTCGACGTCGTCGCCTGCGGCGATCGCCTCGGCCAGCCGCACGTCACCGGGACGGTAATCGCCAAGGGACGCATTGCGGACCGAGTCCATGCCGCTGGCAATCCGCCCGCCCACCAGGTCCAGGTAGTGGTCGGCGCAGCGGGCCAGCGCCAGCCGCGTCCGCGGGCACTGCGGATCGCGCATGTACAGGCTGCAGCCCAGCCCCATGCGCAGGCGCACATCCGGCTTGCGGTCCAGGGGGTTGGCCAGTTCGAACTCGTCCATGTGCTGGACGAGGAAATCCCGGGTGATCAATGCAGGCGTCCTTGCTGTGGCAGTGCGGACCCGTGCGGCGGTCACCGCCGGAGAGGGCTGGCCGCATTCTGCACCAGGAGGCTCAGGCTTCGGCGGCCGCCGGCGCGGCTTCCTCGAGCGGCGCGAACCAGTGCGGCGGCAGCATCGCCGGATGGGCGTCGATGTCATGCCCCGCCAGCAGCGCGTCCAGGCCATGATCGCCGATATCCGTGAAGGCATCGCGGGCCAGGGCCAGCACCTCGGCCGCCAGCTGGCGCATGCCCGCCACCCAGCGTGCGGTGCGGGCGACATAGGCGTCGTCGTCCAGCTCGTCGGCCAGCGCGCCATTCATTTCCCGGCACCACTCCACCTCGTACTGGTCGTAGGCGCGGGCCTGGGTGAGGTCGGGCGTGCTGTCACGCGTGCCCCACTCGCGCATCAGGTGCTGCATGGCGAGATTCAGTGCACGTCCTTCGGCGAAATGGGGTTTGAGCCGCGAGAGGATCACCAGGTCCGCCTGGCGCCGGCTGAAGAACAGCGGCGCCAGCAGCGCCCAGTAGAAGACGTAGTCCCACAGCACCTTGATCGGCATCACCTGCGGGTGGCCGAAGATCGGGTACTGGTCCTGGTAGAGGGTCAGCGTGTTCTCGTAGAACGAGAAGTACAGCTGCTGGTAGAAATCGGCATACGGGCCGATGCGCGTGCCGGCGCGGTCCAGCTCCACCAGCTCGCACACGTAGGTGTTGCTGATGGCGATGAAATCGCTGCCCGGGGAGTAGAACGGATCCAGGAACAGCCCGGCCTCGCCAGTCAGCGCCCAGCGGTGTTCGGAATAGACCTGCTTGCAGCCATGGGAGAAGTGGCGCAGGAACAGGAAGTCCTGCAGCTCGAATACGGGATTGTCCAGCGCCTCGTGCACGCGCGGCTGGTGCCGGCGCAGCCATTCCATCGCCCTGGCGTGGGTGTTCATCGTCTCCAGCGGATGCATCTTCGCGTCGCAGACGATGCCCAGCGAATGCGAGCCGGAGGCCAGCGGGATCAGCCAGAACCAGTAGCCCGGCCCGCACATGTGGTTGGTGGAGTTGATCCGGCGCGCAGGCTGGAAGCGCTGGCGCCACCATGGATCGTCCGACCACTGGTCCAGGTCGGTCTGCCCGTTGATCCGCCACCACACCGCGTTGGCGTCATGGTCGTTGGGCTGTGCCAGGTCGAGCTTGCGCTTGATCAGGCCGGCGCGGCCGGAGGCATCGACCACGAAGCGCGCCGCGAGCGTCTGCGACTGCCCATCGTGGTCGAACTTCACCAGGTGTGGCGCATCGGACTCCGACAGTTCCAGGGTGCGCACCACGGCCTGGTCGAGGAACTCGACGCCGGCCTCGCGCACCCTGTCGCCAAGGAAGTTCTCGAAGCGGCCACGATCCAGCTGCCAGGAGGGCGTGGGCAGCAGGTGGCTGACGCCCATCTCGCTGCAGTCCTCGACCCGGTGCTGGCCATCGCTGAAGAAGTAGCGCAGGCCGTACTTGCGCAGCTGCTCGCTTTCCAGGTGCTCGCGCAGGCCAAGCACATCGGCGAAGTAGTGCGCGCCGATCTCGACCGTGGATTCGCCGACCTTGTACGCCGCCTCGCGCACGGGATGTGCGCGGCGCTCGACCACGGTCACCGAAAGGTCCGGATCGCGCTGGCGCAGTTGCAGGGCAAGCGTGAGGCCGGCCAGGCCGCCACCCAGGATCACCACGTCCCTGTACTGCGGCCCGTCACCGGCGGATTCCTTCCCTTCAGTGTCCATTCGTCCAGCTCCCGGGCGCCGGTAGCGCCAATGCCTGCACTATGCCGTCAGCGTGGAGCCGGCGGCAATTTACCGACCCGCGCCTGCTTCACGCGCGGGTAACAACAATCCCTCGGTGGTGCCCACTCCCGACAGGCTGGCCAGCAGCCGCGACAGGGTGATCACGTCCTGGCGGTTGTGCGCCAGCACCCGGCGCAGCAGGCCGCTGCCGCCGCCACGGATATAGCTGAGCCAGGCCGCCGGCGCTTCCGATCCGGGCAGGTCGTCCTCGCGCACGATCTTCAGCACCTGGCGCTCGATCGTGGCCAAGCGGCAGTTCTCGTACACGCCGCGGTAGCTGCGGCGGGTCGGGTAGAGCAGGTCGACATGGCGCAGACCGGCCAGCGGACTGCCGCGACGGGCCAGGCGGTAGCGGGTGGCGAGCAGCGGGGCGTCGTAGCACTTGCCGTTGTAGCTGCACAGGATGCTGCGGGGCTGCAACCAGCTGGCGAAGACGTCGAGCATCGCCGCCTCGGCGCGCATGCTGGCCAGGGTCAGCTGGCGGATGCGCAACTGGCCGCCGCACCAGTCGGCCGCGCCGATCATGAAGGCGCGGGTGCCGGTGCCGCCGGCCAGGCCGGTGGTCTCGGTGTCGAAGAACAGCACCTCGCCGGTGGGAATGGGTTCGCCGCGGTCGAACGTGCCATCGAGAAGTTCCGGCACCTCCGGCGCCGGCAGGAACCCTTCCACCAGGAACAGTCCCCTGGCGATCTCGGTGCCGGGCAGGCTGCGGTCGCCGCCGACCGGCGCCGCCAGGGGACGCGCACGCACCCGCAGCAGCCGGCGCAGCTGGTCCAGGTCGGTGGCCGCTGGCGCGGCAGGCGATGCCGCGCGCTGTGGCGTGCTGGCGCCGGCCTGGCGCTTGAGCTGCTGCAGCTTGGCCAGGGTCAGGCTCATGCCGCCTCCAGCGCGCCAAGCACGCGCAGCGCCAGCGCCTTGGGCGTGGTCTCCTCGTCCTCCTGCGCGGCCAGCACCGGGCCGACGCAGGCCGGGCAGCCGGCACGGCAGTCGCAGCGTTCGACCAGTTCGCGGGCGCTTACCACCAGCTCGCGCTGGCGCTTCCACAGCGGCTCGCTCTGGCCCATGCCTCCGGGGTAGTTGTCGTAGAGGTAGACGGTAGGCACGAAGCTGTCGTGGCGGTCGGGATCGACCATGCTGCCGTCCAGTGCACGCAGCTGGCCGCGTCCGCGACCGTCGCCGCTGGCGAACCAGGCGCCATCGCCGCTGCCCACGGCCTTCTGCAGGTCGGCCGACTCGGCCATCACCGCCACCTTGGCCACCACGTGCAGGGCGTAGCCGGCGCCGAGGAAGCCATCCAGCGCGTCCTGGCGGCCGGCGAAGCGCGCCTCCAGCTCGGCCTGCGGTAGTTGCCACCACAGGGCAGAGGTATGCAGCTCCTGGTCCGGCAGGTTCACCGGGCCGTAGCCGATGTTCTCGTGGGTGTAGTAGCGGATCTTCTTGTAGCCGGACACGCGCCTCACCACGTGCACCTCGCCGTGGTGGCAGGTGCCGGTACCGGCGATCACGCCGTCGAAGCGCTCCAGCACCTTGAGCCTGGTGTAGTCGATCGCGTCGGTGTAGTAGTCGACGTGGGTGCGGGTGACGTAGGCCTTGCGCCCTTCCCAGTCCAGCCGCTCGACCTGGTAGGGCACGGACTGGACCATGTGGATCGCGCCTTCGTAGAGCATCAGCGGCGCGGAGCTGAAGTCGACCTCGGCGATGATCACCTGGCGGCCATCGGTGCGGTCGACCACCACGAAGTTGCCGTCGGCCACCGAGCGCAGGCTCACCGCGTTGGCCGGGTAGCTGTCGGCGATCCACTCCCAGCGCCCGCCATCCGGATGCACCACGCCGTCCTCGGCCAGCAGCTGCAGGTAGACCTCCGGTTCGACGTTGCCGAAGCGCTCGCCCTGCAGGAACGGCAGCTCGAACGCGGCGCAGCGGATGTGGTCGAGCAGGATCACCGGCTGGTCCGGGGCGATGCGTGCGTGCTCCGGCGGCGAGGCGGAGAAGAACTCCGGGTGGCGCACCATGTACTGGTCCAGCGGATCGGAGCTGGCCACCATCACCCCAAGCGAGGCCTGCTGGCGGCGGCCGGCGCGGCCGAAGCGCTGCCAGGTCGCCGCCACCGAGCCCGGGTAGCCGTTGAGCACCACCAGGTCCAGGCTGCCGATATCCACGCCCAGTTCCAGCGCCGAGGTGGAGACGATGCAGTCGATGCGCCCGGCGCGCATGGCCTGCTCGGCCTCGCGCCGTTCGGTGGGCAGGTAGCCGCCGCGGTAGGCGCGCACCCGCGCCGGCTTGCGCGGATCGCTGTCGAACACGTCCTTCAGGTACTTGGTGAGCACCTCGACCATGGTCCGCGACTGCGCGAACACCAGGGTCTTGAGCCCGGCCTTGAGCGCGGCGCGTGCGATGCGGTTGGACTGCGAGCGCGCCGAGGCGCGCAGGCCCAGGTCCGGATTCACCACCGGCGGGTTCCACAGCAGCACGTGGCGGTCGCCGCTGGGCGCGCCTGACTCGGTGATCGCGCGCACCTCGTCCTCCAGCAGGGCCTCCGCATGCTCCTTCGGATTGCCGATGGTGGCCGAGCACAGGATGAACTGCGGCTTCGACCCGTAGAACGCGCACACGCGCTTCAGCCGGCGCAGGACGTTGGCCAGGTGCGAGCCGAACACGCCGCGGTAGGTGTGGATCTCGTCGATCACCACGTACTCCAGCCCCTCGAAGAACTGCGCCCATTTGGTGTGGTGCGGCAGGATCCCCTGGTGGAGCATGTCCGGGTTGGAAACGACGATGTCGCCATTGAGGCGGATGGCCTGGCGCTGGTCGCCGGGCGTGTCGCCGTCGAAAGTGGCCGGCTTCAGGCCGAGGTCGCCGGCGCGGTTGAGCTCCAGCAGCTCGGCCACCTGGTCCTGCGACAGGGCCTTGGTCGGGAACAGGTACAGCGCCTTGGCCTTGCGCGTCATGACCGCGCTGACCACCGGCAGGGTGTAGCACAGCGACTTGCCCGAGGCGGTGGGCGTGGCCAGCACCACGTTGCCGCCGGCGGTCACCGCATCCCAGGCCTCGGCCTGGTGCGCGTAGAGCTGCTCGACCCCACGCGCGCGCAGGGCCGCGGCCAGGCGCGGCGGCAGGCCGTCCGGCAGCGGCGCATAGCGGCCTTCGCGGCCGGGCTGGACGAAATGGCCGGTGACGCGGCCCTGGTACTTGCCCGCCAGGCGCAGGGCGAAGCTGGCGCCGTCCGGCGCGGGAATGGGCAGCGCGGGACGGTCGAACGCGGTCAGGGGGGCGAGTGCAGGCATGGGTGCTCCATCGTGGAGCGCCGGGTTGTACGCGGTTGGTGTCTCAATGTGTGCGACGCGATGCCCGGTTGCCTGTCTGCTTCAGGCTGGCGATCGCGGGCGTGGCAGGGCACCATCGGGTTCCGGGCCCTTGGGGAAGGGCAGGGAATGGGGACGCGGATGCGGAAGTCGATGCGCGCGCTGTGCGTGCTGGCGCTGGGCATGGCCTGCGCACATGCGCAGGCGGAGACCTGGCGCTGCTTCAACGACGTGGAAGTGGCCTGCACCTGGGATGGCTGCAGCATCGCCGCCGACGGCGGGCTCACGCCGATGGACCTGGCCTTCTCCAGCGAGGGCGGCGTGTCGCTGTGCGCCTATACCGGCTGCTGGGACGGCAGCGGTGACGTGGTGGCGCGGCTGCCGTTCCTGGTGATCGCCGCCCGCCAGCTGCCATGGTCGGATCCGCATGGCGGCCCGGATCGCGAGCGCGACGTGCTCATCGCCTTCGATCCATCCGACCGGGTCGCGCTGGTCAAGGCCGGCGCCTGGGCGCTTCCGTTGCACTGCAGGCCGGGCGACGACGGCGGGGAAGGCACCGACTGAGGGCGCCGGCGGCTCACCTGTCGCGGGGCACCTGCAGCACTGCGTCGAACGCCGGCTTGGGCTGGCGCTGGCGGTCGAACAGCAGCGGGTAGTTGGTGCGGCCGGGAACCGGGTAACCGTTCTTCCAGGACATGTCGTCGGCCACGCCCCATACCGCCACCCGCGCCAGCCTGTCGCGCTTGCGGTGGAACAGCGCGAACAGCTCGGCGTAGCGGTCGGCCAGCTGGCGCTGTACTTCGTCGGGCAAACCGTCGCGGTACGGATCCAGGAAGCGCTTGAACTCGGGCAGCTGGAACTGCGGATGCAGCATGCCCTGGCCGATGACCTGGCCTTCCTTCGTCAGCGGCAGCACGTCCACGTCCAGCTCGGTGACCATCACCTTGACCCCGGCGGCGTGATAGGCATCGATCGCCGCCTCGATGTCGGCCAGCGCCGGATAGTTGAGGCCCCAGTGGCCCTGGATGCCGACCCCGTCGATGCGGATGCCATGTCCCTTGAGCATCCCGACCATGCGCACGATGCCGGCGACCTTTTCCGGCCGCCAGGCGTTGAAATCGTTGTAGTACAGCTCGGCATCGGGCGCGGCCTCGGCGGCGAAGCGGAAGGCGTCGCGCATCAGCGCATCGCCGTCGCCGCCGTAGGCGCGGACCCAGGTGGTGTCGCGGTACCGGCCGTCCTCGCCGATCTGCTCGTTGACCACGTCCCAGGCCTGCACCTTGCCGGCATAGCGCCCGGCCACGGTGTGGATGTACTGGCGCAGGCGCTCGCGCATCGCTTCCGTGCCGGCCGGCGCGCCGTCGGCATCCTGGAAGAACCAGGCCGGAGTCTGGTTGTGCCAGACCAGGGTGTGGCCGACCAGGAACATGCCGTGCCTGCGGCCGAACTCGACGAATGCGTCGGCACGCCCGAAATCCCACTTGCCCGGCTCCGGGTGGAGCACCTCGACCTTCATCGAGTTCTCCAGGGTGATGGCATTGAAATGCTGGACGGCCAGCGCCTGCTGCGCGGCGTCCTCGCCGCTGACGATGGCGTCGTTGACCGCGGTGCCCAGCAGGAAGTCCTCGCGGTAGGCCTCCCTGAGCGTCTGCGGAGCCGCGAACGCGCTGCCACAGGCCAGGGCGAGGGTGGCAAGCAGGACGGTGCGGGAACGGATCATGGGTTACCTCCGGCTTCGATCTGCGGGTTCGCGCACCAGGGCACGCGTCGGGTGGGGGCCACGGCGTGCGTGGCCATCAATGTGCATCGGCGCCCTGCTCCACGCGCAGCTCCAGCGTGGCGCCTTCCAGGCCGTCGGCCTCCACGCGCACGCGCGCCGGTCCCTCGTGCCCGGGCAGGCCGCGGACGATGGCCAGGGCCATCCCGCTGAAGGCATTGCGCTCCGCGGAGGGGAAGGGCACAAGGTCGCGCGGGTCGCCGTTGTCGGTGGCCACCAGTTCCGCGGTGCCTTCCACCTGGAAGCGTACGCGGGTATCGGCATCGGGGACCGGGCGCCCCGACGCATCGACCACGCGCAGGGTGACGAAGGACAGGTCGCGGCCATCGTTGCCGATCCGCGCGCGGTCGGCCTCCAGCGCCAGTCGCGCGGGTGCGCCGGTGGTCTCCACCGTGGCCGACGCCCAGGGCTTGCCATCGCGCCAGGCCTGCACGCGCAGCGTTCCCGGCTGGTAGACCACCTCGTCCCAGCGCAGGCGGTACTCGTAGGCCCCCTTCTTCTTCCTGCCCTGGGAGACGCCGTTGACGAACAGCTCGGCCTCGTCGCCGGAAGTGAACACGTGGACCGGCGTGACCTGGCCCTCGCGTCCCGGCCAGTTCCAGTGCGGCAGCACGTGGACCATCGGCAGCTCCGGGCGCCAGCGCGACTGGTACAGCCAGTAGCGGTCCTTGGGGAATCCGGCCAGGTCGATGATGCCGCTGTAGGAACTGCGCGATTCGTAGTACGGGGTCGGCTCGCCCAGGTAGTCGAAGCCGTTCCACACGAACTCGCCGGCCACGTAGGGATGCCGGTCGAGGGTGGCGAACACCTTGTCGGCACTGGAGCCGAAATCGACCGCGTGCAACTCATAGGCGCTGACCAGGCGTCGCTGCGAGTCGCCGCCGCCGTTCCGGACGCGGACCGGCGCGCTCAGCGCCGCGGTCACCGGGAACAGGTAGGTCCCGCGCGTGCTCAGCGCCGAGGCGGTCTCGCTGCCGAAGACCACCTTGTCCGGGAAGGCGGCACGGAACGCGGGATACGAGGGCGGCGTGCGGATGCGCTCGGTGCCCTCGAACTCCGGCTCCTGGCGGATGCCTTCGCCCTGGTAGTTGAGGTTGACCACGTCGAAGGCGGCGGGGAACGGCATGTCGGCCTTGGCCCAGTTCATCGAGGCGGTCGCCGGGCGGGTCGGATCCTCCTCGCGTACGATCCGGACCAGGCGCCGCCCGATCGCGGCACCGTCCTCGCCGTCGTACTGCTCGCCGACCTCGTTGCCCACGCTCCACAGGATCACGGACGGGTGGTTGCGGTCTCGGCGCAGCATCGCGCGCAGGTCGGCCTCGTGCCATTCCGGGAACACGAGGTGGAAGTCCAGCGGGGTCTTCTTCTTCTCCCAGGAATCGAAGATCTCGTCGACCACCAGGAAGCCCATCGCGTCGGCCAGCTCCAGCAGCTGCGGGTCGGGCGGGTTGTGCGCCAGGCGGATGGCATTGGCGCCCATGGCGCGCAGGATCTCCAGCTGCCGTCGCGCGGCGCGGACATTGAACGCGGCGCCGAGGGCGCCGAGGTCGTGGTGCTGGTTCACGCCCTTGAGCACGATGTGCTCGCCGTTGACCACCACGCCGCGGTCCGGATCCCATTCGACCTGGCGGATGCCGAAGCGGGTCTCGTAACGATCGACGACCTTCCCCTCCTGGCGCACCGTGGTCACCGCGACATAACGGTGCGGTTGCTGGCTCGGCGGGGGTCCCCACAGGCGCGGATGGGCGATGCGGGTGCCGGAGGTCGCGGCGCTGCTGCCGCCCGGCACGATCTGGAAGCCGATCGGCGCGATCCGCGCCACCGGTTCAGCGCCGTGCGTGCCATCCGCATCCAGCGCGTAGAACTCGCTCTCCACGGCGACCCGCACGAGGTCGTTGGTGGTGTTGTCCACCTCGACCCGCAGGTGCACCTCGGCCGATTCCGCCGAAACGCGCGGCGTGGTGACCGTCGTGCCCCACTGCGCCACGTGCACCGGCGCGGTGCTGAGCAGCCAGACGTCGCGGTACAGGCCGCCACCCGGATACCAGCGCGCCGATTCGGGCGGGTTGTCCAGGCGGATCGCCAGCGTGTTGTCGCCGCCGAACGCCACATGGGGCGTGAGGTCCACGCGCCAGCTGTTGTAGCCATAGGGCCAACCGCCGACCAGCTGGCCATTGAGCCAGACCGTGGCGTAGGACATGGCGCCGTCCAGGTCCAGGAAGATGCGGCGGCCGCGCTGGTCGGCGGGGATGTCGAGCTGCCGGCGGTACCAGCCCACGCCCCAGCTGGGCAGGCGGCCCATGCCGCCATAGGGGCCTTCGGCGAGGAATGGTCCGGCGATGGCCCAGTCGTGCGGCAGGGTGACCTGCTGCCAGGCCGAGTCGTCGTAGTCCGCGCGCAGGAACGGGATGTTCCCGACGTCCGGCCGGGCGGCCGGCCGCGCGTGGCGCTGCGCGGGGTCGCGGATGAAGCGGTTGGCCGTGGGCAGGATCCAAGGCTTGAGCACCGGACGGTCGGCGCGCACGCGCACCGCTTCGTCGGGGCGGCTGTCGGCGTCCTTGCCGTCGGCGCTGGCCTGCACCTGCGGGCGCACGTCGTAGTCCAGGCGCCCGTCCACCCCCGGCGGATCGCCCCGGTGGAAACGCCAGCCCTGGTCCAGGCGGATGCGCTCGCGCGGGGTCTCCGCGGCCACCAGTGGCAGGCCGGCGGCCAGGGAGGCCAGGCCCAGCAGGAGCGCGGCGATGCGGCGGGCGCGATGCCGCGCGGGCGGCAGGGACTCGGTCGTCATGCAGGCGATTCCACGGCGGCGGGCGCGGGGGATCCGCGTCCGCGGGGGTTACAGCTTGTAGGCGCGCTTGGGCAGGTTGTAGGCCAGGTCCACGGCGACTTCGGCGGCCTCGTCCTCTTCCAGACGGTGCTCGGCGACCAGCTTCGCCAGCACCGCGCAGTCGATGCGGCGGGCGACGTCGTGGCGCGCGGGGATGGAAAGGAAGGCGCGGGTGTCGTCGTTGAAGCCGACGGTGTTGTAGAAGCCGGCCGTGCTGAGGGTCTGCTCGCGGAAGCGCCACATGCCCTCGGGCGAATCGTGGAACCACCACGCCGGGCCCAGGTAGAGGCACGGATAGTGGCCAGCCATCGGCCCCAGCTCGCGCGAATAGGTGCTTTCGTCCAGGGTGAACAGGATGAAGGTGAAGCCCGGTTCGTTGCCGAAGCGGTCCAGCAGCGGCTTGAGGGCATGCACGTAGTCGGTGGCCAGCGGCAGGTCGGCGCCGACGTTGCGGCCATGACGGGCGAACAGCAGCGGGTTGTGGTTGCGATGGCAGCCCGGGTGCAGCTGCATCACCAGGCCATCGTCCAGGCTCATGGCCGCCATCTCGGTCAGCACCTGGCCACGGAACAACGCCGCTTCCTCGCGGCTGAAGCCGCCCTTGAGGATCTTCGCGAACAGGCGCGCGGCCTCGGCCTGCGACAGGTCCGCAGTCAGCGCGCTCTCGTGGCCGTGGTCGGTCGAGGTCGCGCCCAGCGACTTGAAGAAGGCGCGGCGGTTGCGGTGCGCGCGCAGGTAGCCGTCCCAGCTGTACACGTCCTCGCCGGTGATCCCGCCGAACCGCTCAAGTGCCGCCGCGAAGGCCTCGTGCTCCGGATCGACCACCTCGTCGGGGCGGTAGGCGGTCACCACCTTGCCCTTCCAGCCGCTGTCGCGGATGGACTGGTGGTGGACCAGCGGATCCAGCGGGCCTTCGGTGGTGGCGATCACCTCGATGTCGAAGCGCTCGAACAGGGCGCGCGGGCGGTAGGCCTCGGTCTGCAGCGCGGCGGTGATGGTGTCGTAGTACTGGTCTGCGGTGTCGGCGTCCAGGCGCACGCGCAGCCCGAACACGTCATGGAACACGTGGTTGAGCCACATCGACGAGGGCGTACCGCGGAACAGGTGGAAGTTCCGGGCGAACACCCGCCAGGCCTCGCGCGGGTCGACGGCGGCGCGGCTGCCGTCGGCATGCGGGATGCCCAGCGCGTCCAGACCGATGCCCTGGCTGTAGAGCATGCGGAACACGTAGTGGTCCGGCACCAGCAGCAGCTCGGTGGCGTTGGCGAAGTTGGCGTTGCTGGCGAACCAGGACGGGTCGGTGTGCCCGTGCGGGCTGACGATCGGCAGCCCCTCCACCTGCGCATAGAGGCGTCGCGCGATCGCGCGCTGGGTCGGATCGGACGGGAACAGGCGGTCCTGGTGCAGGTGGAGCGGGCGGCCGGTGGTGCTCATCGGGTCTTCCATGTAATTGCGTGCGGTCGGGGATAGCGCGTGCCTTCAGCGGCGCACGCTCTCCTCCGGGCCGAGGGTGGTCGGGGTGGCGCGGCGCACGAGCTCGATGCGCTGGAATACCAGCGCCGGATCGACCAGCCACAGCTTGACGGTGTTGGCGCCGGCGCGGACGCGATGGCGCGAGCGGGCCACGTGGACGTTGTCGATCACCGCCGCTTCCCAGGCGGTGAAGTCGGGATCACCGGGGGTGGGATCCAGGCGGATGTTGCCCAGCCGCGGCGCCTCGTCGTTGACCGAGACCGCGTAGCGCAGGCCGCCGCGATGGCGGATGTCCAGGGTCGGCGAGACCAGCACGCGCAGCTCGACTTCGCCTTCCTCATGCATCACCACCGGATATTCCAGGCGCGCGCCATCTCCGCCGGGCACCAGCGGCTCGCCGGTGGCGGGCCACGCCGTGACCGCCGACAGGGTGCGGCCCAGGTTCGGGATCACCTGCCACTGGCCCCCGGGCGGCGGCACGGCGCGGCTGTAATGCTCGGCCTCGATCGCGACCACGCCATTGCCCTCGACGAAGCCGCGCGCGCCGCGGTGGCGGGGGGGCTTGTTCACCGGCACGGTCACATAGACCTCGGTCCAGTCCTGGCCGCGGATGTAGATCACGCCTTCATGCCGGCCTTCCGGCAGGGCATCCCAGTCGATCTCCAGCCTGAGCGGCTGCTCGTCGGCAACCTCGCCGGCGGCCGGCGAGACCTTCAGCCACGGGGCGCGGCTGGTGGCGGTGAACGGAATCGGCGCCTGGCCACGGTTGAACACCACCACCTCGCGGGTCGGGGCGGCCACCGGATCCAGCTCCGGCAGCCGCGGCGCGCGCAGGCTCGCCGGCCAGCCGGTGGGATCGCCTTCGATCGCCACGCCCGTCACGCCCTTCTCCGGGGCATCGACACTCACCAGCGCCGGCAGGATGTTGCGCGGCGGCGACTGCCAGTGGGTATAGCCGATGCGCGGCTGGCTCATCATGTGCACCCACTTGCCGCCGGCGATGTCCTGCTCGTACACGCGCTGCAGCTCGGCATCACGCGCGAACAGTTCGCGCGCCTTCGTCGCCCAGGCATTGGCCGGGGCCCGGCCCTGCGCCGCGTACAGGCGGTTGCGGGCCACGGCCACGTGCAGGTGGTTGAGGTTGGCGCTGGCCAGCACCGGGTACTCGACCAGCTGGTACCAGGCGTCGCGGTGGCTGGCCGGGATCTTCGGTGCCAGCGCCTGTACCTTGGCGACCAGCGCATCCCATTCGGCCAGCACGCGATCGGCCTCGCGGTCGTGGACCAGGCTCCAGGTGGAGGCGTCGATCAGTTCCGGCTTGCGCCGCGCGTTGAGCCTCGTGTAGCCGGTGAGGATGTCGCCGATCGCCTGCGCGTGCACCGCTCCGAACTGCTCGGCCGCCCAGCGCGACGGATAGGCCTTGATCCATTCCAGGTCGGCCGCGTCCGGATCCCAGGCCTGGTCGAGGAAGGCGCTGATCGGCAGTTCCTGCGGCTTGATGTCGCCGACGTTGACCACCCACAGCCGCTCCACGCCGTGGGCCCAGGCCAGGCGCATCTGCTCCCAGGCGCGCTCGACCTGGGTGGTGTTGATCCACTTGTAGTTGCGCGGGCCGCCGACGTAGTCGAAGTGGTAGTACACGCCGTAGCCGCCGGGGCGCCGGTCGGCCGGGTCGGGCAGGCGGCGGATGTTGCCCCAGTTGTCGTCGGCGAACAGCAGGGTCACGTCGTCGGGCACGCGCATGCCCTTGTCGTAGTAGTCCTGCACTTCCTTGTAGAGCGCCCACACCTGCGGGGTCTGCTCGACGGGCTTTCCGGTGACCTCGCCGATGATGCGGCGCTGATCGGCCACGATCTGCTCCAGCAGGGCGGTGGCGGTCTCCTCGCTCATCGGCTCGTCGCCGTCGCCGCGCATGCCCAGGGTGACCACGGCCTCGCGACCCTGCAGCCGCTCCATGCCGCCGCGCCAGAACTCCTGCAGCGTCTTCGCGTTGCGGCGGTAGTCCCAGGGGCCTTTGCCGTAGCGCGACCACTCGTCGTGCGCGCGCATCATCGGCTCGTGGTGGCTGGTGCCGATGACCACGCCGTAGGCATCGGCGACCTCGGCGTTCTTCGGATCGTCGTCGTAGAACGCGCGCGGCAGCCACATTGCCGGCCACAGGTAGTTGGCCTTGTGGCGCATGATCAGCTGGAACACGCGCTCGTAGAAGCGGTGGTTGGTGCCGCCGAAGGTCGCCTTGCTCCAGCCACCGAGCGCCGGGTCCTCGTCGTTGATGAAGATGCCGCGGTAGCGCACCTTCGGCGCGTCGACGAAGCGGCCCGGGGCGATGTACAGGCTCGCATGCCTTGCCGGCGGCACGTCGGCCCACCAGGTCCACGGCGAGACGCCGATCCGGCGCGACAGTTCGTACAGGCCGTAGGCGGTGCCGCGGCGGTCGGCACCGACCACCAGCAGGGCGCGGTCGATGCCGGGCTCCGGCTTGTCCACGACCTGCAGCAGGTACGCTTCCCACACGCCCTCTACGCCACCGGTATCAATCCGACGATCGCGGACGATGCGGTCGATGCGCGGGCTGTGGCCCAGGGTTCCGGCGATGATCGCCAGCTTCGGCTGCGCCGTCGCCGCGTCCTTGCCGGCGACCGCGGCCAGGTCGGCGCGCAACGCATCGGCCGCCAGCTTCACCGCCTCGAAGTCGGCCTCGTCCACCAGCACGGGCAGCGGAACGCCGCGCTCGATCAGCGGCAGGCTGCCGGAGGTGCGGGCTTCGCATACGGTGGCGGGGCTGCGGCAGTCCGGCCGCGCCAGCGCGATCCCCGGCAGCAGGAACGCGGCGCCCAGCAGCAGGGCAAGGTGTCGCTTGGTCATCATCGGTCTCTCGCAATGGCGGCCACGGCCGGCACGCATGGCGCGGCCGTGGCGTCAGTGAGGCGCACGCCGGCTCAGGAGCCGTGCGCGCGCGGCAGTTCGAAACGGGCAGGATCCAGGCGCGGCGCCAGCAGGTGCACCACCAGCAGCGCGACCACGTAGGCCGATCCGGCGATCAGGAAGATCGTCCCGTAGCTGCCGGTGGCCTGGAGCTGGGCACCGGCGAACAGCGACATGGCCATGCCGCCGACCGCGCCGGCGAAGCCGCCGATGCCCACCACCGAAGCCACCGCCTGGCGCGGGAACATGTCCGAGGGCAGGGTGAACACGTTGGCCGACCAGCCCTGGTGGCCGGCCATGGCCAGGCCGATCAGGCCCACCGCCAGCCACAGGTTGTCGACCTGCGTCACCAGCACCACCGGTGCCACGCACAGCGCGCACACCAGCATCGCGGCCTTGCGCGCGCGGTTGAGGCTCCAGCCCAGGCGCATGAAGCGCCCGGCCAGCCAGCCGCCGGCGATGCTGCCGACGTCGGCCATCAGGTACACGACGATCATCGGCGGGCCGATCGTCGCAAGCGACAGTCCGTACTCGGAGGCGAGGAACTTGCCGAGCCAGAACAGGAACAGCCACCACACCGGGTCGGTGATGAACTTGGCCGCCACGAACGACCAGGCCTGGCGGTGCCGCAGCAACTGCAGCCAGGGCACCTTGACCGTGCTTTCCGGCGGATCGGAGCGGATATGGGCCAGCTCCGCGGCCGAGAGCCTGGGCTGCTGCTCCGGCGGGCGGTAGCGCGTGAGCCACAGCGCCAGCCAGATCGCGCTGAGCACGCCAGTGCACAGGAAGGCCGCCTGCCAGCCCCAGGCCGCGGCGACGACCGGCACGATCAACGGCGCGGCGATCGCGCCGATGTTGGATCCGGCATTGAAGATGCCTACCGCCAGCGCGCGCTCGCGCTTTGGGAACCATTCGGCCACGGTCTTGACCGCGGCCGGGAAGTTGCCCGCTTCGCCCAGCCCCAGGGCGAAGCGCGCGATGATGAAGCCGATCACGCTGGCGGCCAGTGCGTGGCCCATCGCCGCCAGCGACCAGATGCCGATCGCCAGCGCGTAGCCGATGCGCGTGCCGAAACGGTCGATCACCGCGCCGGCGCACAGCAGGCCGATCGCGTAGGCGGCCTGGAAGGCCGTCACGATGTAGCCGTACTCGATCTCGCTCCAGCCGATCTCGTCCTGCAGGAACGGCGCGAGCACGCCCAGCACCTGGCGGTCGATGTAGTTGATCGTGGTGGCGGCCAGCAGCATGGCGCACACGCGCCAGCGGTACCTGCCGACCTTGCCGGCGACCGGTGCCGGAGTCGCCATGTTCACCGGTTACCTCCGCGCGCGGCTGCGCTGCAGCGCAACATAAATACGCGATTATCGCAGTGCAGCATAAGCTCCCTTCCCGAGGTGCGTTGCTTTGATATCGGTATCATTAACACAGCACGATACTCGCCACCACCTCGAGCGCGAGTAATACCAGCGATGTCAGCGCTGTCATCCGCGAGTGCGGATCCCCCTTGAAATACAGGCTTTTTCATCGTGCAGCGCAACATGCGGCACCGCATTGAAATGCGGGTTGCGCATGCTTTTCTGTGAGCGCTACCATCGCCGCCGCTTGTGGGACCGGTGTCGCTCCATGAAAACAGCGATATCGCCCGGCAGCGAAATCACATACCAACAGCCAGAGACACCGGTGGACGTAACGCTCGCACGACGCGGCGCCCTGTCCACCAGAACGGGAGGGAATACGGTGAACAGGAAGCCTTGCAAGACAGAACTGTCGCGCGCATTGGGCCTGCTGTGCCTGGCGATCGCCAGCGGCAGCGCGTTCGCGCAGGAAACGGAGGCCGGGCAGGACGGCGACCAGGCGGTCCAGCTCGATACGGTGACCGTCCGCGGTTTCCGGCAGAGCCTGCAGTACTCGACCGAAGCCAAGCGTGACTCCACCGGCTTCACCGACTCGATCTTCGCCGAGGACATCGGCAAGTTCCCGGACACCAACATCGCCGAGTCGCTGGCGCGCGTGCCGGGCATCCAGCTCAACCGCGACGTCAACGGCGAAGGCCTGAACATCGCCATCCGCGGCCTGCCCAACAGCTTCACCAAGACCACCATCAACGGCGCCTCGGTGGCGACCGCCTCGATCGGCCTGGATGCGACCAACCAGAACCGCGAGGTCGACCTCAACATCTTCCCGACCGAGTTCTTCAACCAGCTGACGGTCTACAAGTCGCCGACCGCCAAGCTGCCGGAAGGCGGCGCCGCCGGCGTGGTCGACATGCGCAACATGCGCCCGTTCGACATGCCGGGCTCCCACCTGACCTACTCGCTGCAGGCCGACTACAACGACAACAGCGAGAAGACCAGCCCGCGCGGCACCGTGATCGGGTCCTGGACCAACGCGGACGGCACCTTCGGCGTGCTGGCCGGCGTGACCTCGCAGCGCGGCAAGCTGGGCGTGGAAGGCTACGAGACCATCGGCTGGACCAACCCGAACCTGACCAACGCCCAGTGCGGCAACGGCGGCGCCCCGGACGGCTGCCCGGCCCTGGGCCAGCCCTGCAATGTCACCGGTGGCAACGGCTGGCGCATCCCGGACAGCGTTCCGAACAACGGCTCGACCATCGCCGCCGGCCTGACCCCGGGCCAGGCGATCGACGCCGCGTGGCTGGAGGCCAACAACCCGGGCCTGTCCGCCGCGCAGATCGGCGAAGCGCTGATCCCGCGCCTGGGCCGTCCGGTGCACATGTCCGGCGACCGCGACCGCGATGCCTTCCTGGCTTCGGTGCAGTGGCGTCCGAACGACAGCGTCGAGGCCTACGTCGACGTGCTGTACACCGACGTACACCGCACCAACCAGCGCCTGGACATGAACCTGGTGGGCCGCAACGGCGCGATCATCCCGCTGGACATGCAGCTGGACGCGAACAACGTCGTCACCAGCGCCACCTTCACCAACGCCCAGTTCTTCCTGGAAGCGCGTCCGTACGTGGAGGACGTCAAGTACTGGCACGTGACCCCGGGCGCGACCTTCTGGTTCGGCGCCGACCAGAACATCAAGCTGGACGTGCAGGCCAACGCCAGCCGCAGCTGGATGTTCCGCGAGTCGCCGACCATCCTGTTCAACTCGCCGTTCACCACCCTGCAGTACACCAACAACGGTGACGTCCCGAGCTGGACCACCGGCATCGACCTGAACGACCCCAATCTGGGCTGGACCTGGGAAGGCGGCCGCGTGTGGGCGCAGAACGAGAAGCGCGTCACCGAGACCAGCGGCTTCCGCGCCGACCTGCAGCTGGGCGACGACCGCAACAACCTGACCGTCGGCGTGGCCTGGGACAACAACCAGCGCCGCATCCAGGGCTTCGGCGACACCGGCAGCGGCTGGCAGCCGTATGCGTTCGACCTGGTCGACGACGCCAGGCTGGCCGACTACATCGTGCCGGGCCCGGCGGGCTTCGTCTCGGTGGACTACAAGCGCTTCATGCGCGACACCAACTACGCCCAGTACCGCGACGCGGCGGACGAGGCGGGCGGCCCGAACACCGGCGGCTCCACCGGCGGCTTCGACGAGACCAGCAAGGCCGCCTACATCATGGTCAACGGCGAGTCGGACATCCTGGGCCGCGGCCTGCGCTACAACTTCGGCGTGCGCTACGTGACCACCGACCAGGAGGTCAGCGGGCCGGTGACCATCGGCGGCAACCGCGTCTGGCAGACCCTGGAGGGCGACTACTCCGAGTGGCTGCCGTCGTTCAGCGCGGCGTGGGACGTGACCGACAACGTGGTGCTGCGCACCTCGGCCTCGCGCACCATGACCCGCCCGAACCCGAGCTCGATGCTGCCGGCGACCACCTTCACCGACATCTCGGCGCAGGTGGCCAACCAGGGCAACCCGGACCTCACCCCGTACATCTCCACCAACTTCGACATCGGTGGCGAGTGGTACACCGGCGGCGAGGGCTTCGTCGGCCTGACCCTGTTCAACAAGCGCGTCGAGGGTTACACCTACCAGGGCGTGACCACCCGTCCGTTCCGCAGCCTGGGCATCCCGTTCGAGGGCCTGGTCGACTCGCAGCAGCGGGCGATCAACTCGCGCGGCGGCCCGGACGTGGCCACGGTCAACGTGCAGCAGCAGGTCAACGCCGACGCCGAGCTGGAGATCCGCGGCTGGGAGGCGATCTGGGTGCAGCCGCTGAGCGTGGTGCTGGAAGGCCTGGGCTTCATGGCCAACTACACCAAGCTGGACATCAAGACCCTGGGCCGCGACGCCGAAGCGCTGGCCGGCAACGTCTACGGCGTCGCCCCGTCGCTGTGGAACGCCACCACCTACTGGGAAAACGACGTCGCCTCGGTGCGCCTGTCCTACACCTGGACGGAGGGCGCCACCGGCACCGGTCCGAACCAGCAGGGCATCCCGTTCGCGCAGATCTACGGCGAGGACCGTGGCCAGCTCGACCTGTCGGCCAGCTACACGCTGAAGAACATCCGTTCGCAGCCGCAGCTGACCTTCAACGTGCTGAACATCACCGGCGAGGAGCGTCGTTCCTACTTCGCCTACCCGAACGCGGTGAACGACCTGTACGACCCGGGCCGGACCGTCACCGTGGGTATCCGCGGCACGTTCTGATTGCTGCACTGCAGTAAGGATTGCGGCCCACCCGGCGCTTCGGCGTCGGCGTGGGCCGCGTTCTTTTGGGGGCAAAAACCCCTGAAAAACAGCTATTCCGGCACCGCACGCGGCGCGCGCGGATGAATCGCTCACGCCCGTCCGGTGGCCGCGTATTTCGACGCCGCGCTTGGGGTATGCTTCGGGGCCGATGGTAGCGGTAACCTGCGTCCCGTCCGCGTGGCGGGGCATCATCGGACACCGTCCGGGAACGGACTGCCATTCCACCAAGCATCCAGCCGGGGACGCATGAGCAGCAGCAACAGCGAGATCCTTTCCGTACGCGAGAAGGTCGGTTACAGCCTGGGTGACCTGTCGGCGAACCTGATCTTCCAGACGTTGATGACGTTCCTGGCGTACTTCTACACCGACATCTACCGCATCCCCGCCGCCACCGCGGCCACCATCATCTTCGTGGTCGGCCTGCTGGGTGCGTTCGTATTCACCCCGCTGGTGGCGGTGCTGGCCGACCGCACCCACTCCCGCTGGGGCAAGTTCCGGCCGTGGATCCTGTGGACCGCGGTGCCGTTCGGCGTGCTCTCGCTGCTGGCCTTCAGCACCCCGGACCTGGGCCCGCAGGGCAAGGTGATCTACGCGGCGACCACCTACACCCTGCTGGTGCTGGTGTACGCGGCCAACAACCTGCCGTACTCGGCGCTCAGCGGCGTGCTCACCGGCAACATGGGCGAGCGCAACAGCCTGTCGTCCTACCGTTTCGTGGCGGTGATGGTGGCCCAGCTGGTAGTGCAGGCCCTGCTGCTGCCGCTGGTCAACATCCTCGGCGACGGCGACCGCGTGCAGGGCTTCCGCAACACGATGCTGCTGTTCGCGGTGGTCGGCACCGTGTTCTTCCTGATCACGTTCTTCACCACCCGCGAGCGCGTGGTGCCGGCACAGGAGCAGAAGTCCAGCATCGGACGGGACCTCGCCGACCTGGCCGGCAACCGGCCCTGGCTGATCATGCTGCTGGTGACCATCCTGGTGTTCACCACCCTGGCGCTGAAGGGCGGTACCTACGTCTACTACTTCGAGAACTATCTGCAGGAGCCGGCGATGGCCCGCTTCCTGGACTCGATCGGCTTCTACAGCATCCTGGGGGGCATCAACTCGGCCCTGGTCGGCATGGGCCTGGCCGGCTTCGAACTGCCCGAGGATGCCACCACCTCCGCTTTCGGCCTGTTCAATGCCGGCGGCATCATCCTGATGGTGGTGGGTATCGGCTTCTCGCGGAAGCTGGCCGACCGGTTCGGCAAGCGCGACGTGTTCGGCGTGTTCCTGGTCATCTCGACCCTGTTCATGCTCGCCTTCTACGTCATCCCGCCGGATCGCATCGGCCTGGTGTTCGGTGCGCAGATCCTGCACGGCTTCTTCTACGGCATCACCATCCCGCTGCTGTGGGCGATGGTGGCCGACGTGGCCGACTACTCCGAATGGAAGAACCACCGCCGCGCCACCGCCATCATCTTCTCCGCGATCCTGTGCGGCCTGAAGGTCGGCCTGAGCGTGGGCGGTGCCCTGGTCGCCGGCATCCTCGCCCATTACGGCTACGACGCCGACCTGCAGGCGCAGTCGCCGGACACGATCAACGGCATCCGCCTGGCGGTGAGCCTGTACTGCTCGGTGCCGTTCCTGGTCGCCGCGGCCCTGCTGTTCTTCTACAAGATCAACAAGCCGATGGAATCGCAGATCGAGCGCGACCTGGCCGCGCGCCGCGTCGCCCAGCCGGCCTGAGGCATCAGCAAAGCAATCCCCGAGGAATCCCGATCCCATGGCAGACCGTGAATACACCCAGGCCGAGCTCGAAGAGATCGCCACCAAGGCCATCTCCAGACCGCTGGTGACCCACATCTACACCGCCGACCCCTCGGCGCACGTGTTCGAGGGCAAGCTGTACATCTATCCCTCGCACGACATCGAGACAGGCGCTGCGTTCGACGACGACGGCGGCCACTTCCAGATGGAGGACTACCACGTCTTCCGCCAGGACTCGCCCGACAGCCCGGCCGAGGACTGCGGCGTGGCCCTGCACGTGAAGGACGTGCCGTGGGCGGCCAGGCAGATGTGGGCCCCGGACGCGGCATGCAAGGACGGCAGGTACTACTTCTACTTCCCGGCCAAGCGCGCCGACGGCATCTTCCAGATCGGCGTCGCCATCGGCGACCGCCCGGAAGGTCCGTTCAAGGCCGAGCCGGAGGCGATCGAGGGCAGCTATTCGATCGACCCGGCCGTGTTCGGCGACGACGACGGCGAGCACTACATGTATTTCGGCGGCCTGTGGGGCGGCCAGCTGCAGAAGTACCGCGACAACCGCTACGACCCGGCCCACGAGGAGCCGGGCGACGACGAGCCGGCGCTGGGCGCCCGCGTGGCGCGCCTGTCGGCGGACATGAAGCGGTTCGCCGAGGCGCCGCGCGAGGTCGTGATCCTCGACGAGTCCGGGCAGCCGCTGAAGGCCGGCGACCATGCGCGGCGCTATTTCGAGGGCCCCTGGATGCACAAGTACCAGGGCACGTACTACCTCTCGTACTCGACCGGCAACACCCACCAGCTGTGCTACGCCACGGCCGACAACCCGTATGGCCCGTTCACCTACCGCGGCGTGATCCTCACCCCGGTGGTGGGCTGGACCACCCACCACTCGATCGTCGAGTTCGGCGGCAAGTGGTGGCTGTACTACCACGACTCGGTGCTGTCCGGCGGGGTGACCCACCTGCGGTCGATCAAGGTCACCGAGCTGCACTACGAAGCCGATGGCAGCATCCGCACCCTGCACCCGTATGGAGCGTGAGGTCGCGCTGCCGGGCGCGCTCGACGAGCTGCCGCCGGGCCCGCTGCTGACCCTGTCCGAAGGCGCCGTGGCGATCGACGTGGCGCCGGAGGCCGGTGGCCGCATCGCCCAGATCCGGGTCGACGGGATCGAGCAGCTCGTGGGCTACGGCGAGTACGGCTCGGATGCGGCCATCGCCTGGGGTTCGTATCCGATGGTGCCGTGGTGCGGCCGCATCCGCGACGGCCGCTTCGCCTTCGCCGGACAGGCGCACCAGCTGCCACGCAACCTCGGCGGCCACGCGATCCACGGCGTCGGTTTCGTCCTGCCCTGGCAGGTGGTCGAGCGTTCGCAGCGCGAGCTGGAGCTGGCGCTGGAACTGCCGGAGGACGGCCGCTGGCCGTTCGGCGGACGTGCCCGCCAGCGCATCGTGCTGGAGCCGCGCGGCCTGCTGCTGGAGCTGGCGGTCACCGCCGGGGAGAGGGCCATGCCGCTGACCTTCGGCTGGCATCCGTGGTTCCGCAAGCCGGAACGGCTGGAGTTCTCGCCCACCGCGATGTATCCGCGCGACGAGAGCCATGTCGCCACCCTGCCGCTGGTCCCGCCGGGGCCGGGGCCGTGGGACGACTGCTTCGTCAACACCGCGCCGGTGGTGCTGCACCGCGCCGGCCAGGTGCTGCGCCTGACCTCCGGATGCGACCACTGGGTGGTTTACGACGGCACCGCGCACGCGACCTGCGTGGAGCCGCAGACAGGCCCGGCCGATGCCTTCAACCTCGGCTCGCCGGAACTGCAGCCCGGGCAGGAGGCCTCGGCCTGGTACCGGATGGAGTGGGACTGAGGACCGGACCGGGCCTCAGTCGTCCAGCAGCGCCTGGATCGCGGCGAAGCCCGCGCTGGCGCGTTCCTTCTTGCGTTCGGCGTCGGCCACCGGGTCGGCGCCGTCGCGCTGCAGCTCGGCCGCGGGCAGTTCGTCCAGGAAGCGGCTGGGCTTGAGCCGCACCTTCTCGCGGAAGCGCCGGGTCTCGCGGCTGTAGCTCAGCCACAGGCGCTGCTTGGCGCGGGTGATGCCCACGTACATCAGCCGGCGCTCTTCCTCCAGCGAGCCTTCCTCCATGGCCGCATCGTGCGGCAGGGTGCCGTCCTCGCAGCCGATGATGAAGACATAGCCGAACTCCAGGCCCTTGGCCGCGTGCAGGCTCATCAGCCGCACCTGGTTGCCGCCGTCGTCCTTGTCGTTGCGCGACAGCAGTGCAAGCTGCGCGGCCAGGTCGCCGGCGGTGGCGCCGCGCGGACCGCCCTCGAACCACTCGGCCAGTTCGTCCAGGTTGGCCTTGCGGCGCTGGAACGAGGCCTCGTCCTTGCACTGCGCGCGCAGCTCGTTGAGCAGGCCGGACTTCTCGGCCAGGCGCCGCACCAGGTCCGCGGCGCTCAGCTTCGTGGCGTGCTCGCGCAGGTCGGCGATGGCGTCGTTGAACGCGCCCAGGCCGTTGGCCGCGCGCGGCGGCAGCTGCTGCAGGGCGCCGATCGACTGCGCCGCGCGCGACAGCGGCATGTGCTTGCTGGCGGCCAGCTCGGCCAGGCGCGCCAGCGAGGTCGCGCCGACCTCGCGCTTGGGCGACTGCACCGCGCGCAGGAAGGCCGCGTCGTCGTCCGGGTTGGCGATCACCCGCAGCCAGGAAAGCGCGTCCTTCACTTCCTGGCGTTCCAGGAAGGCGGTGCCGCCGGTGAGGTGGTAGGGCACGCGCAGCAGCTGCAGCGCCTTCTCCAGCGGCCGCGACTGGTGGTTGCTGCGGAACAGGATGCAGAACTCGCTCCACGGGACCTGCTTGGCCTCGTGCAGGAACGCGATCTCGCCGGCGACCTTCTCCGCCTCGTGCTCGTTGTCGCGGCACTCCCACACGCGGATGCGCTCGCCGTCGGCCTGGTCCGACCACAGGGTCTTGAGGTGCTTGTGCGGGTTGCGCGCGATCAGCGCGTTGGCCGCGCGCAGCACGCGGTTGGAGCAGCGGTAGTTCTGCTCCAGCTTGATCACCTGCAGGTTCGGGTAGTCCTGGCCCATCTGGTCCAGGTTCTCCGGGTTGGCGCCACGCCAGGCATAGATGCTCTGGTCGTCGTCGCCCACGCAGGTGAAGTTGCCGGCCGGGCCGGCGATGGCGCGCAGCAGCCGGTACTGGGCGTCGTTGGTGTCCTGGCACTCGTCGACCAGGAGGTAGCCGATGCGCTCGCGCCAGGCCCTGACCACGTCCTCGTTGCTCTCCAGTATCTGCAGCGGCAGGCGGATCAGGTCGTCGAAGTCGACCGCATTGAAGGTCTGCAGCCGCGCCTGGTAGCGCGCGTACAGCCTGGCCGCCTCCATCTCGCGGGTGGAGCGGGCCACGGCCAGGGCCTGCTCCGGCGACAGGCCGGCGTTCTTGGCGCGGGAGATCAGGTTGCGCGCGTCCTCGACCGAGTCCGGCTTGGCGCCGGGCATCAGGTCCTTGACCTGGGCGGCGGCGTCGTCGGCGTCGAAGATCGAAAAGCCGCGCTTGAGCCCGGCGGCCTCGTGCTCGATCTGCAGGAACTTCAGGCCCAGGGCGTGGAAGGTGCAGATGGTCAGGCCGTCGGCCGCGTCGCCCCTGATGCGCTTGGCCACGCGCTCGCGCATTTCCTTCGCCGACTTGTTGGTGAAGGTGATGGCCGCGATGCGCCGCGCCGGGTAGCGCCCGGTGGCGATCAGGTGGGCGATCTTCTCGACGATGACGCGGGTCTTGCCGCTGCCGGCGCCCGCAAGCACAAGCAGCGGGCCCTGGTCATGCAGTACGGCGGCGCGTTGCTGGGGATTGAGCACGGCGGGACGGATGGAACGGGCGGGCCATTCTACCCGCTGCGGCGGGCCTGCCGGCCGGGTCCGGTCCGCCGCGGACGCGCCTGGCGGCCCCGGGCCTCGGCCCCGGGGGGGGCGCTGCCGTAAAATCCCGCGATGGCCAAGCTCTACTTCTACTACTCGGCGATGAACGCCGGGAAGACCCCCACGCTGCTGCAGTCGGCGTACAACTACCGCGAACGCGGCATGCGCACGCTGATCCTGACGCCGCGCCTGGACGACCGCGGCGGTCGCGGCGGGGTGGTCGCCTCGCGCATCGGCCTGCGCGCCGAGGGTACGGCCTTCGACCGGGACACCGACCTGGAGTGGCTGGTGGAGCAGGACATCGCCGCCCACGGGAAACTGGGCTGCGTGCTGGTCGACGAGGCCCAGTTCCTGTCCCGGGCCCAGGTCTGGCAGCTGAGCGAGGTCGTCGACCGCCTGCGCATCCCGGTGCTGTGCTACGGCCTGCGCACCGACTTCCGCGGCGAGCTGTTCGAGGGCAGCCAGTACCTGCTGGCCTGGGCCGACGAGCTTCAGGAGATCAAGACCATCTGCCACAGCGGCAAGAAGGCGACCATGAACGTGCGCGTCGACGCCCAGGGCCGCGCCGTGCAGGACGGCCCGCAGGTGGAGATCGGCGGCAACGAGCGCTACGTCTCGGTCAGCCGGCCCGAGTTCAAGAAGGTCATGCGTGGCGAGGGCCTGATCGAGCCGCTGCAGGCGCCGCTCCTGTAGCCGCCCGCTGCGGCGGGTGCACGCCCGCGCCTTCCGTCGTTCCCGCGATCCTTCGCCCGCAGGGGCAGTCGTCCGGTGAGCGCGTAACAGCCGAACAGGTAGAGCCCGTAAAGCGCGCCGACGGCCACCGCCAGCTGCAGGGCGTCCACGGTTCCTGCGGAGAGCAGGCGCAGGACAGTGCGGGCGATCGCCCAGACCCCCGCGAGCGCCAGCACGCCGCTGGCGAGGCGGGTAACGATGCGCGCATCGGCGATCCCGTTCCCGTGCTTCATTGGCCGCTCCTGGCAGGCATCCGTGCCAGCGCAATCTATCGCCGCGCGGCGGCGCCCGCCACCCGGCGGCGACCTCAGCCTCGGCCGGCGACTGAAGGCAGCCAGACCTCGAAATGGACCTGTTCGTCGCGGTTGACGGCGTCCAGCCGCCCGCCATGGGCCAGGACGAACTGCTGGGCGATGAACAGGCCCAGGCCCAGGCCATGGCTGGAGCGGAACGAGCCCTTGAACGGCTCGAACAGGCGCGGCATCAACGCATCGTCGATCCGCCCGGGGTTGGACACCCGCAGCAGCACGCCGTCCGTACCGGCGGCCGCCGCGGCCACCTCCACCTGGCCGCCGCTGCCGTGCAGCACGGCGTTGCCGACCAGGTTGGCGACCACCTGTGCCAGCCGGTCCGGATCGCCGGTCAGCGGCAGCGGGCCGGACACCTGCAGCCCGATCCGGGCGTCCGGATGGGCGCGCCGCATCTCGCCCGCCGCGCCGGCGAGCAGGTCGCCGAGTTCCAGGGGTTGCGGCTGCAGGTGCAGCCCGCCGCTGCGGATGCGCGAGAAGTCCAGCAGCTGCTCGACCATCCGCGCCATGCGCCAGCCGCTGTTCTCCAGGTGCGCCAGCGTGCGCTGCACGCGGGCGTCGTCCGGCAGCTGCATCGCCAGCTTCTCCGCGCATACCAGCATCGCCGACAGCGGCGTGCGCAGGTCGTGGGTAAGCACGGCCATCATCGTCTCGTTGAGCTGGAGCGCGCGCTCGAGAGTGTCGGCGCGCTCCCGCAGCAGGCGGCGCTGCTGGAACAGCTCGACGAACACCTTGACCTTGCCGGCGATCACCTGCGGCTCCACCGGCTTGTGCAGGAAATCCACGGCGCCGGCCTCGTAGCCCTTGAAGGCGCGCCGCGGGTCGCTGGGCGAGGCGGTGAGGAAGATGATCGGCACTTCGCGGCTGCGCGACGCGCCGCGCATGAGCTCGGCCAGCGAGAATCCGTCCATTTCCGGCATGTGCACGTCCAGCAGCGCCACGGCGACCTCGTTCGCCAGCAGCAGCTCGAGTGCCTCGGTGCCGGACCCGGCGCACAGCACCTCCACGTCGTCGCGCTGCAGCAGCGCGCGCATGGCCACCAGGTTCTCGGCCACGTCGTCCACGACCAGGACGTTGGCCTTGCCCGGGGAGGGGCTGGCCGCGGGGGCGGAAAGACTGACGTTCATGGCTGGAAACCCCGCAATCGTTCGCGAATCTGGCCGAGGGTGAGGACCTCGTCGGCGCCGGCGTGGGCCAGCGCGGAGGCCGGCATCATCGAGGAGACGGCTTCGTCCGGGCACTGGATCCAGGCCACCCCGCCGGCCTCGCGCACCGCCGCGATGCCCTGGCTGCCGTCGCTGGAGGCCCCGGTCAGCAGCAGCGCCAGCAGGCGCCGGCCGAAGACCGCGGCGGCGCTCTCGAACAGTGGGTCGATCGCCGGGCGCGAGAACATCACCGGCTCGTCCTGCGAAAGCGCGAGCGTCTCCCGGTCCTCGACCAGCAGGTGGTAGTCGGGCGGGGCGACCCAGACCGTGCCCGGGCGCAGCCGCGCCTTGTCCTCCGCCTCGGCCACCGGCAGCGGGCAGCCGTGGCCGAACAGCTCCGCAAGCTGGCTGGGCCGGTCCCGCGGCAGGTGCTGCACCACCAGCACCGGCCCCGGAAGCCCGGCAGGCAGCGCGTCCAGCAGCATCCGCAACGCGGACACGCCGCCGGAGGAGGCGCCCACCACGATGGCGTCGAAGCGGCGGGACAGGGACGTCGCCTTGCTCATGCGACCTTCCGGTACAGCCGGTGTTCGCGCGAGCAGGCCTCGAACCGGTCCGCGTGCGCGCCGAACTGCAGCGATTCCTTGCTGCCCAGGCCGAGGAAGCCGCGGTGCACCAGGGCGTCGTGGAACAGGCCCACCGCACGGTCCTGCAGGGCACGCCTGAAGTAGATCAGCACGTTGCGGCACGACACCAGGTGGACTTCGGAGAACACCTCGTCCGTGGCCAGGCTGTGGTCGGCGAATACCACGTTGCGCCTGAGGCGGCGGTCGAACAGCGCGCCGTCGTAGCCGGTGGTGTAGTAGTCCGACAGCGAGGCGCGGCCGCCGGCGGCCAGGTAGTTGCGGCTGAAGCCGGCCATGCGGTCGATCGGGAACACGCCGGCCTCGGCCGCCTCCAGCGCCTCGGGATTGATGTCGGTGGCGTAGAGCAGGGTCCGGTCGAGCAGGCCTTCCTCGTGCAGCAGGATGGCCAGCGACCACACCTCCTCGCCCGTGCTGCAGCCGGCCACCCAGACCTTGCACGAGGGATAGGTCTGCAGCACCGGCACGACCTGCTCGCGCAGGGTGCGGAAATAGCCGGGGTCGCGGAACATCTCCGAGACCTGCACGGTGAAGTACTGCATCGCCTCGGTGAACAGGGCCGGTTCGTGCAGCAGGCGGTGCTGGAACGCGGCCACCGAGTCGCAGCCGAAGCGTTCCATCGCCTGGCGCACGCGCCGGCGCAGCGACGAGGCCGCGTAGTCACGGAAGTCGTAGTGGTAGCGCCGGTAGACCGCTTCCAGCAGCACGCCCAGCTCCAGGTCGAACAGCTCGGCCGCGTTCATCGCCGCGCGCACCATACCCGGCACAGCGAGATCAGCTTGTCCACGTCCACCGGCTTGGCGATGTAGTCGTTGGCGCCGGCCGCCAGGCAGTTCTCGCGGTCGTCGGCCATGGCCTTGGCGGTCAGGGCGATGATCGGCAGGTCCTGCCACGAGGGGTTGCGGCGGATCTCGCGCATCGCGGCCAGGCCGTCCATCTCCGGCATCATGATGTCCATCAGCACCAGGTCGAACTCGCGCCCGCCGCCCAGCGTCTCCAGCGCCTCGCGGCCGTTGCGCGCGATCTCCAGGCGCACGCCCAGCGGCTCGAGCACGCTGGACAGGGCGAAGACGTTGCGCACGTCGTCCTCCACCAGCAGCACCGCGCGGCCGTCGAGCACAGCGTCGCGCCGGCGCGCCTCGCGCAGCAGGCGCTGCTGGTCGCCGGGCAGCGAGGCCTCCACGCTGTGCAGGAACAGGGTGACCTCGTCCAGCAGCCGCTCCGGCGAGCGCGCGCCCTTGATGATGATGCTCTTGGAATAACGCCGCAGGCGCTGCTCTTCGTCGCGGGTGAGCGCCCGGCCGGTGTACACGATCACCGGCGGGAAGGCGCCGGCGGCGCCGTTGGACATCCGCTCCAGCAGGTCGTAGCCGCTGCCGTCGGGGAGGGACAGGTCGGTGACCATGCAGTCGAAGGTGCTCTGCCCGAGCTGGGCTAGCGCCTCGGCGATGGTGCCCACCGCCACGATCTCCAGCTGGTCGCGGGCCAGCAGCAACTGCAGGTTCGCGCGCAGTTCGCGGTCGTCCTCGACGATGAGCAGGCGGCGCATGTCGCGGGCGTGGGTTTCCTCGAGCTGGTGGAAGGCCGAGGCCAGGCGCTCGCGCGTCGCCGGCTTGATCAGATAGCCCACCGCGCCCAGTTCCATCGCCACCTGGCTGCGTTCCAGGGCCGAGACCACGTGCACCGGGATGTGGCGGGTGGCAGGGTCACGCTTGAGGCGTTCCAGAACGCTGAGCCCGGAGACGTCCGGGAGGCCGATATCGAGCAGGATGCCGCTGGGTCGATGCTCCGCCGCCAGGGCCAGCCCTTCCTCGGCCGTGGTCGCGACCACGCAGTCGAAGTCCAGCTCGTGCGCCAGCGCGACCAGCGCCTCGGCGAAGCGGGCGTCGTCCTCGATGGCCAGGATCAGGCGGCCGGGATGGCGGCGCTGCCCGCGGTCGTCTGCAACGCGCGCCGGGACGGCCCCGGCCGGCTGCGCGCTGCCTGCGTCCTGCGCCCGTGCGACGACCGCGGCCGATACCGGCGCGGCCGGCCGTGCTTCCGCCTGCACCGCGGCTCCTGCCTCCGCTTCGGCGGCG
Organism: Pseudoxanthomonas suwonensis; assembly: GCF_010093235.1. Taxonomy (GTDB): domain Bacteria; phylum Pseudomonadota; class Gammaproteobacteria; order Xanthomonadales; family Xanthomonadaceae; genus Pseudoxanthomonas; species Pseudoxanthomonas suwonensis. Next base: position 75,973 of record NZ_PDWP01000005.1, read on the forward strand.
GGCGCACCGTCGACCGGGAGCTCGAGGGTGAAGCAGCTGCCGCGGCCCGGCTCGCTCTCCACGACCAGGGTGCCGCCCATGCGTTGCGCCAGGTCGCGCGAGATGGCCAGGCCCAGGCCGGTGCCGCCGAAGCGCCGGCTGGTGCTGCCATCGGCCTGGCGGAACGCCTCGAAGATCACCTCGGTCTGTTCCCGGGCGATGCCGATGCCGGTGTCGCTCACCGAGAAGCGCATGCGCCGCTCGCCGCAGGCCTCGATCTTCAGCGATACCGAGCCGTGCTCGGTGAACTTGACCGCGTTGGCCAGCAGGTTCTTCAGGATCTGCTGCAGGCGCTGGCCGTCGGCCACGAACTGCGCCGGCGCGTCCGCGGCCGCTTCCATGCGCAACTCCAGGCCCTTCTGTTGCGCCAGCGGCTCGAAGGTCTCGCGCAGGCGGGCGAGCACGGTGCCGGTGTGCAGGGTCTCGTCGACCAGCTCCACGTGGCCGGCCTCGATCCGTGACAGGTCGAGGATGTCGTTGATCAGCGCAAGCAGGTCGTTGTTGGCCGAATGGATCGCCCGCGCGTACTTGACCTGCTCGTCGGTCAGCGTGCCTTCGCGGTTCTCGGCCAGCAGGCGGGCCAGGATCAGCGCGCTGTTGAGCGGGGTGCGCAGCTCGTGCGACATGTTGGCCAGGAATTCGGACTTGTAGCGGGATGCCGCGGCCAGTTCGGCGCGGCTGCGCAGCAGGTCGTCCTGGGCCGCGATCAGGTACTGGCGCTGCGCCTCCAGCTCGTGGGTGCGTTCCTCCAGTTGGACGTTGGTCGCCTCCAGCTCGGCCTGCTGCGCCTCGAGGTTGGCCTGCGACTGCTGCAAGGTGCGGCTCTGCTCTTCCAGCTCCTCGTTGGCGACCCGCAGTTCCTCCTGCTGCGCCTGCAGTTCCTCGCTCTGGCGCTGGGTTTCCTCCAGCAGCGCGATGAGGTCGGCGCGCAGGCGCGCGGTGCGCAGGGCCACGCCGATCTTCTCGGCGCAGCGGCGCAGCAGCTCCAGGGCCAGCTCCTGGTTGGCGGTGTCCGTGGTGCGGCCCAGTTCCAGCGCACCATTGACCGCCCCGTCGGCGGTGACCGGGGAGACCAGGACCGCGCGCGCGGGGCTGTCGCCCAGTGCCGACTCGACCGCCACGTGCGCGGCCGCCAGGCCCCGCACCAGGCGCGGTTCGGGCCGGGCCACGGTCTCCCAGAGCTGGCCGCTGCCGGCGGGGATGCGCGCGGGGGCCTGCCTGGCCAGGGCCACTCCGCCCACCAGGGCGAGCTGCTCCTGCTCCAGCTGGTAGAGCACGCCGGTCTGCGCGCCGCACAGGCGGCACAGTTCGCGCAGTGCATGCTCGGCCACGCGGTCCGGGGTGAGGTCGCCCTGCAGGGCCAGGGCGACGGCGTTCTCCGCCTGCTGCAGCCACAGTGCGCGCTCGGCCTGCTGCCGCGCGCGGATCGCCTGCACCACGATCAGCGCGGTGGTGGCGAAGCAGATCGCGCCTATGGAGCGGTTGACGACGGAGAAGGCCGAGTTGTCGCTGGGCGGCGCGAGGTTGAAGCCGAGCACCAGCAGCACGCAGGCCAGCCCCGCGATCGCCAATGGGACCCAGGCACGGCGCTGGAAGATGGTCGTGCCGATGGCCAGGAAATACAGCAGCCAGACCGTGTAGCCGAGGGGAACCACCAGTTCAAGGCCGATGGTCGCAGCGGCCAGCACCACCGCGACGGCGAGAATGCCGGAATCACGCCCGGTCACGATCCCCTGTTTGTCCATCCCCCTGCCCGGCTCCGTTCAGTGAAAGCGCGAGATGGTAACGACCGCGTTGTCGACGCCGTCTTCACGCGCCATTCCCAACCTGTGCAGGTTTTGTGCAGCCCACAGGGGGAAGGATGGAAGTCGGAATGGAGCGCGCGTCGCCCGCGCGCGGGACCGTGCCCGGAGGCACGGCATGAGCGCGGCGCCGAAGGTGCTGCTGGTGGAGGACCAGTTCGAGCTGAGGGACCTGCTGTGCGACGTGCTGCAGGACATGGGCATGGACGTGCGCACCGCGGACGACGGCCAGGCCGCGATGCGGATCCTGGAGACCTGGTCCTGCGACGTGCTTTTCAGCGACATCCACATGCCGGGACCGGTCGACGGCATCGGACTGGCCGCGCACCTGCTGGCCGCGCGTCCGCTGGCGCGGGTGATCCTGGCCTCGGGGCATCCCCGCACCCAGCTGCCGGCCCTGCCGGCCGGAGTCCGTTTCCTGCAGAAGCCGTTCCGCCTGGTGCAGTTCACCGAGCTGATCCGGGAGGCGCAGCTGGCGTCGGCCTGAGCCGGTTCCGCGCGGGAACCGGCTGCGGGCGGATGCGTCAGTACACCACCCGCTGCGCCGGCGGGGGCGGATTCCACTGGTACAGCCAGGTCTCGGTCAGGGGCCGGCCCTTGTGGCGCAGGTACAGGCGGATGTCGATCTGGGTGGTGGAGTCGTCCGGCGGCACCACGTCGAACATCGCTCGATAGCCCTTGATCGGGTGCAGCGGGCGGGCGGAGACCGTCTCCAGCCGGCCGCGGCTGGTTTCCACCACCGCCTCGACCTCGGCGTTGGCCGCGGCCAGCGCCGCCAGTTCGCCGCCGGCGAAGTCCACCGCGAAGCGCCAGGAAAAGTACTCGCGCTTCCTGCCGACCACGCCGCCCAGGCCGGTGCGGGTGGCCACGCACTCGGCCAGCTGCGGGCGCGCCGGGGCATGCTCGCCCCAGAACAGGCGGTAGCCGAACAGCAGTTCCTGGCCCGGCTGCGGCTTCGCTTCCGGGTTCCAGAACGCGACGATGTTGTCGAAGGTCTCGTCGACGGTGGGGATCTCCACCAGCTGCACCGAGCCTTTGCCCCAGCCGTGCTTGGGCTCGACCCACAGGCTCGGGCGCTTCTCGTAGAAGACGCCGTCGTCCTGGTAGTGGTCGAAGTCGCGGTCGCGCTGCAGCAGGCCGAAGCCGCGCGGGTTGTCGTCGGCGAAGGCGTTGAAGCGCAGGTGCTCGGGATTGCCCAGCGGCCGCCAGATCCACTCGCCGTTGCCGGTGTGCATGGCCAGGCCGTCGGTGTCGTGGATCTCCGGGCGCCAGTCCCAGGCCATGCGGCGGTCGTTCTCGCCGACCTGGTACATGCTGGTGGCCGGGGCGATGCCCAGGCGCTCGATCTGCTTGCGCGGGTACAGCGCGGCGTCCACGTCCATCACCAGCGGCTCGCCCCTGGTGATCGCGAAGCGGTAGGCGCCGGCGACGCTGGGCGAATCCAGCAGGGCGTAGACCACCAGGGTCTCCGAGCCCGGCTGCGGGCGCTCCAGCCAGAACGCGGTGAAGTCCGGGAATTCCTCCGGGCGCGGCATGCCGGTGTCGATCGCCAGGCCGCGCGCGGACAGGCCGTACTGCATGCTCGAGCCGACCGCGCGGAAATAGCTGGCGCCCAGGAACGCCGCCCAGTCGCGGCGCACGTCGTCCGGGGAGTTCAGGCGGAAGCCGGCAAAGCCCAGGTCCTTCGGCAGGCGCTTGCCGTTGATGCCGCTGCGCCCGTAGTCGAACATGCCCGGGTCGTAGGCCAGCTCCTGCGCCTGCCCGCCGGCGACCTCGAACATGCGCACGGCGCGCTTGAAGTACAGGCCCAGGTGGAAGAACTTGGCCTGGAACCTCGAGCCGGGCAGGTCGCCCCACAGCGCGTGGTCCTGGCGGAAGCCGATCGACTGGTACTGGTCCCAGTCCAGCGACGCGACCGATGGCGGCAGCGACTCGCTGCGCGGCTGGTACGGACGTCCGGCCATGGCACGGGCGTGGCCCTTGAGCCAGGCATAGTCGAAGGGATGGCGGTTGCCCAGCGGGACAGGGGCTGCGGCGGCGGTGAACAGCGGAAGCGGCAGGCCCGCGGCGGCGAGAGCGGCGGCCGTGCGGGCCAGGAACTGGCGTCGGTGCATGGGCGCGATCGGATAGGGGAGGGGCGCGTCATCTTAAGCACCCCGCGCACGGCACGCGCGCCGGGGAGCCCGGGGACATCTCCCTGTTCAGCAAACGGAACGGTGGAGCCGGGGGCTCCCCGCCGCCGCGGGCACGGCCGCTGCCGTCGTCCGGGGCCGGCTGCCGGCTCCGTCCCGCCCTGCCGTTGGCAGCGCGGGCACCAGGTGCGGGTGCGCTGGCCGATGCTGGCCTCGCGCAACGGGGTCCCGCAGGCCGGGCAGGGCAGGCCGCCGCGGCCGTAGACCGCCAGTTCCTGCTCGAAGTAGCCGGGCGCACCGTCGGGGTTGAGGAAGTCGCGCAGGGTGGTGCCGCCGCGGGTGATGGCGTAACCGAGGATCTCCTTCACCGCCTCGGCCAGGGCGATGTAGCGGGCGCGGGAGACCTTGCCGGCCGCGCGCAGCGGCGAGATGCCGGCGCGAAACAGGCTTTCAGCGGCGTAGATGTTGCCCACGCCGACCACGATCCGCTGGTCCATCAGGAACGCCTTCACCGGCGCGCTGCGGCCGCGGCTGCGGGCGAACAGCCAGTGGCCGTCGAAGTCGTCCGACAACGGCTCCGGGCCCAGGTCCTGCAGCAGCTCGTGGATGGTGCCGGCCGGCTGCCACAGCAGGCAGCCAAAGCGCCGCGGATCGGTGAAGCGCAGCACCCGTCCCGAGTCCAGGGCAATGTCGACGTGATCGTGGGCGTTCACCGGCGTTTGCGGCGGCAGGACACGCAGCATCCCGGACATGCCCAGGTGCAGCAGGGCGCTGTCGCCCGCTTCGGTGTCCAGCAGCAGGTACTTGGCGCGGCGGCGGACCGCCGCGATGCGGCGCCCGGGCAGCTTGCGGGCGACCTCAGGCGGGATGGGCCAGCGCAGGTCGGGCCGGCGCAGGATCACGGCGGTGACCCGTCGCCCCTCCACGTGCGGCGCCAGGCCGCGCCGGGTGGTCTCGACCTCGGGCAGCTCGGGCATGCCTCAGCCCGCCGCGGCGAGGTAACGGATCCCGCCGTCCAGCGGTTCCTGCCAGACCCGCACCGGGCCGCCGAAGGTCTGCGACAGCCGCTCGCCGGTGAGCATGTCCGCCGGGGTGCCGTCGCCGAGGACGCGCCCGCCCTGCATCAGCACCACGCGGCCGATCTCCGGGACGATCTCCTCCACATGGTGGGTGACCAGGACCAGGGTCACGCCCCCGCGGGCCAGGGCGCGCAGGCGCTCCAGCAGGTGGCCGCGGGCGACCACGTCCAGCGCGGTGCTGGGTTCGTCCAGCAGCAGGGCCTGCGGGCGGTTCACCAGGGCGCGGGCGATCAACACCCGGCGCTGCTCGCCGGCCGACAGCTGGGCGTAGTAACGGTGGCGCAGGGGCAGGGCGCCGGCGCGCTCCAAGGCCTCGGCGGCGCGCTCGCGCTGGCTGTCGTCGATTTCCCTGAACGGCGGCAGGGCGAAACTGGCAAACAGGCCGCCCAGCACCGCGTCCTCCGCGGTGAGGCCCTCCAGCCCGGCCAGGGTGGCGCCGAAGTCGCCGGTGACGATGCCCAGCTGCGAGCGCAGCCGGTCCACCTGCCAGCGGGCCTGGCCCAGCACCCGCACCGGGGCCTCGCCGGCCCGGGCCAGCGGGTAGAGCTCGCGGGTAATGAGCTTGATCAGGGTCGACTTGCCGCAGCCGTTGGGGCCGAGGATGGCCGTGTGCTGGCCCTGGTCGATGCGCAGGCAAAGCTCGTCCAGGACCCGGACCTGGCCGCGCACAACGCTGGCGCGATCCAGTTCGATCAGGGGCGGCGGGGTGGCCGGTTCGGCCAGGGGGGAGGGTGACGACATGGGAAAGTTTCCTGAACGGCGGCAGCCGCCAGGATCCATACCGTGCGGTGCAGGATGAAGTTTGCCGGAGCAGGGCCCATCATGTCCTTACCCGGACCCCGGTCCGGACCGTTCCGCTACCGAGCCTGTTCCGGCAATGTCCGATTCCGTTATCCAGTTCCTCACCTCCGGCGTTGCCGGCCTCGGCTGGCTTGGCCTGCTGGCCGTGCTGCTGGTCTTCACCCAGCTGACGATCTTCTCCGTCACCCTCTACCTGCACCGCAGCCAGGCCCACCGCGGCGTGGACTTCCACCCCGTGGTCTCGCACTTCTTCCGCTTCTGGACCTGGCTGACCACCTCGATGATCACCCGCGAGTGGGTGGCCATCCACCGCAAGCACCACGCCAAGGTCGAGACCGAGGAAGACCCGCACAGCCCGCAGACCCGCGGCATCGGCAAGGTCTTCTGGCAGGGCGTGGAGCTGTACCGCGAGGCCCGCGCCGACCGCGCCAGCATCGAGCAGTACGGCAAGGGCGCGCCGGACGACTGGCTCGAGCGCCACGTCTACACCCCGCACGCCAACCTCGGCCCGACCCTGCTGCTGCTGGTGAACTTCACCCTGTTCGGCCTGCCGGGCGTGGCCATGTGGGCGATCCAGATGGCGTGGATCCCGTTCTGGGCCGCCGGCGTGGTCAACGGCCTCGGCCACTGGTGGGGCTACCGCAACTTCGAATCCTCCGACACCTCGACCAACCTCACCCCGTGGGCGTTCTGGATCGGCGGCGAGGAGCTGCACAACAACCACCACGCCTTCCCGTCCTCGGCACGCTTCTCGATGCGCCGCTGGGAGTTCGACATCGGCTGGGTGGCGATCAAGGCGATGGAGAAGGTCGGCCTGGCCAAGGTGCTGCGCGTCGCGCCGAGCCTGGACATCCGCCCGAACATCGCCGCGCCGGACACCGAGACCCTGCGCGCGCTGCTGTCGCACCGCTTCCAGGCCATGACCGACTACCGCCGCAACGTGCTGATGCCGGCCCTGCGCGAGGAAGCCGCCGCCGCCGGCGCGCGCATGCGCGAGCTGCTGCCGCGGCGCATGCGCCGTGGCCTGGTCGACGACGGCCGCTGGCTCAAGCCCGATGCCCGCGAGCAGCTGCAGCAGTGGGTGCAGCAGCGGCCCCGGATCAAGGCCCTGGTCGAGCACCGCGCGCGCCTTGCCGCGCTGCTGGAGGCGCGCAGCAACGATGCCCAGGAGCGCCTGCGACAGCTGCAGGCCTGGTGCCAGGAGGCCGAGGCTTCCGGCATCCGCGCGCTGCAGGAGTACTCGATGCGCCTGAAGGGCTACGCGCTGGCGCACTGATGCAACGCCAGTCCCCTTGCCGTATCCCGCACGGGCCCGGACGCTTGCGTCCGGGCCTGCTGCTGTTGGCCCTGCTGGCCTGCGCCGGCAGCGCCGCCGCACAGGTCGAGCACACCTCCGACTACCTGGCGCGCATGGACACCGATGGCGACGGCCGGGTCTCGCAGGAGGAGTACGTGGCCTGGATGGGCTACGCCTTCGAGCGCATGGACCGTGATGGCGATGGGGTGCTCTCGCCGGACGAGCAGCCCGGCGGCAAGGGGCGTCCGCTCAGCCTCCAGGAGCATCGCCGCCGCCTGGCCGAGCGCTTCGTGCGCCAGGACGCCAACGGCGACGGCTACCTCGACGCGCGCGAGCTGGCGGCCCCGCCGCGCTGACGATCATGCCTCAGGGCGAGCGCCGCGGCGGATCCACCAGTGGCTGCCCGTGCTGCAGCAGCCACAGCATGATGGTCTTCTGGCGGACGTAGTTGGCGCTGACGAAGGATTCGATCAGCCCGGGCCAGCCGTCCAGGAAGCCGGCCTTCAGCACGTAGCCGCGGAGGAAACGCCACGCCGGCGCCAGCAGCAGCTTGCCCAGGGTGGCGCGCTTGCCGCGCGCGAAGTCGTGCTCGGCCATCATCCGGGCATAGCGCTGCTTCTTGTCCAGCAGCTGCATGAACGAGCGGTACGGGAAGTGGAGCAGGTCGCCCGGCAGCAGCGCGACCTCGCCGTCCACCGACACCGCCTCGTGGATCTCGCGGCCGCCCCGCCAGCCGCCGCGGCGGCGGTCGAACAGGCGCAGCACCCGGTCCGGGTACGCCGTGCCGTGGCGCAGGAAGCGGCCGTAGTACTCGGACATGCGCGCGAACCGGTAGCCGGCGGCGCGGACGAAGCCGGCGTCACGCTCGGCCTCGATCGCCGCGCGCAGGCGCGCGTCCACGCGTTCGTCCGCGTCCAGGCACAGGACCCAGTCGTGCGCGCACTGCTCCACGGCGAACTGCTTCTGGCTGCGGAAACCGTCGAACGGGCGCTCCAGGACGCGGGCGCCGGCGGCGCGTGCCACCTCGCGGGTGCCGTCGGTCGAGCCGGAGTCCACCACCACGATCTCGTCGCAGAAGGCGAGCGAGGCCAGGCAGTCGCCGATCCGGTCGGCCTCGTTGAAGGCGATGATGCAGGCCGACAGCGGCACCCGGCCGGTGCCGGAGGTATCGGGATCGGACAATGTGCTGGCGGGCATCGGGGCGTCGCGGACCGTTCGGAAGGGGGGGCGGGGAGGCATCGCGCCGCGGGCCGCGGTGCGATAATCGCGCACCCTACCAACGCCCGGAGGCGACGTGCCGAAACATTACCTGCTGTACGGATCGGAGCGCTATGCCCTGGCCATCCTGCGTCCCATCCAGGAAGCCATCCGTGCGCGCGGCGATGAGACCGCATGGTTCTTCGACGGCCCCGGCGCCGCCGACCTGCGTCCGGACGAGAAGCTGCTGACGGTGGAGGAAGTCCGCGCCTGGAAGCCCTACGCCGTCATCACCTCCAGCAACGCGGTGCCGCATTTCTTCCCCGGGGTGAAGGTCGAGACCTTCCATGGCTTCGATGCCGGCAAGCCGCGCCACATCTACATCCGCGGCTTCTTCGACCTGTACTGCACCACCGGGCCGCGCGACACGGCCGCCTTCGGCGCCCTGGCCGCGAAGCTGGGCCACTTCTCGGTGGCCGAGACCGGCTTCCCCAAGATCGACCCGTTCATGGCCTCGCTCGGGGACGAGCCGGAGCCGGTGCGCAACCCACCGGTGGTCCTCTACCACTCCACGTTCTCGCCGTCCTGGAGCGCCGCCCCGGTGCTGTACGACGAGATCGCCCGCCTGTCGCGCACCGGCGAGTGGCGCTGGATCGTCACCTTCCATCCGAAGATGGATCCGGCGATGGTCGCCAAGTACAAGGCGCTGCAGAACGAGTACCTGACCTTCGCCGAGAACGACAACATCCTCGAGCTGTTCCCGCAGGCCGACGTGATGTGCTCGGACACCTCCTCGGCACTCAACGAGTTCCTGCTGACCTACAAGCCGGTGGTGACCTTCAAGAACCGTCGCCCCGGGCCGCAGCTGATCGACATCGACGACCCGGCGCAGTTCGAGCCGGCGATCCGGCGCGCGCTGTCGCGGCCGCCGGAGCTGATGGCGGCGATCCGCCAGTTCGCCGACCAGCTGCACCCCTACCGCGACGGCCGCTCCAGCGAACGCGTGCTCGATGCGATCGATGCCTTCGTGGCCCAGGGCGGGCGCAACCGCAAGCCCAAGCCGATGAACCTGTGGCGCAAGCTCAAGATCCGCAAGCGGATCGGCTACTGGGGTCCGGCGGCCTGGTAACGGCCGCCATCCTCACCAGCGCAGCTGGCGCGTGGCCAGCATCCGTCCCAGGCGCGCGTGCAGTTCGCGCGCCTCGGCCTCGGGCAGGAAGCGGATCCGCAGCGGCGGCGACATCGCGCCGGCGCCGGCGGTGTCCATCAGCAGGCTGGCCGTGCCCAGCCAGCGGTCCAGCGGCGAGCGCTGCAGGCGCAGGGCCTGGATCTTGTCGACCTCGGCAAGTCGCCACCAGCGCGACCACCAGCCGCCGCGCACGGCGACCTGGCGCGAACTGACCGCGTAACCCATCCAGCCGGCCTGGCGCCGCGCCGCGTAAGCCGACCACGGCAGCCACAGCAGGGCCAGCAGGCCCCAGGGCCCGAAGTGCCAGCACAGCACCGCGGCCACCAGCACGTTCCACGGCACGCTGGCGGCGAACAGGCGCCACCAGCTGCGTCGCGGCAGCGGCCGCCACTGCGGTGGCCATTCCAGCTGCGGGACCAGGTGCCGCAGCAGCCCGTCGCACGCCTCCGGCGTGGCGATGGGCGCCAGCTCGCGCAGCCTGCGCGGATCGTTCTCCTGGCCGCCCACCGCGGTGTCGATGCGCAGTGCGCGGCGGCCGAACCAGCGGTGCAGCAGGGTCTCCTCCAGGTGCCAGGCCTGGATGCGGCGCGGCGCCACGCTGGTGCGCACGCGCGCCAGCAGGCCGCGCTCGACGGTCAGCCGGCGCTGGTCCTCGACCAGGCGGAAGCCGTGGTACTGGACCAGGGCCAGGGCCACCGACAGCAGCCGCAGCACGGACACGAACACGGCAGCCAGCGCCAGCGCCCCCGTGGCCACCGCCAGCCAACCCAGGTGCATCCCGCCGGCATAGCCCACCGCGCTGCGGAACCATTCCTGCAGCAGGCCGGCCACCGCCTTTTCCGGGAACACCTGCCACACCAGGCCAAAGCCGGCGGCGAACACGATCATGCCGCGGTTGGAGACCAGGCCCAGGCGCACCACTTCCGCGGTCGACAGGGACAGCAGCGGTGGGTTGGCGGGGGCGGCCTCCGCACCGGTGGCCGGCGCCGCGCCGCGGTCGCGCACCAGGCGCTCAAGTTCCAGCGCCTGCGACAGGCCCAGCACGCGCATCTGCGCTTCCGGCTTCCGCCCGCCGGCCGCTTCCAGGCGCACCTCGGCCACGCCGAAGATCCGGTGCAGCAGGCTCTGGTGCAGCACCACGTTGTGGATGCGCGCGAACGGGATCTGGCGCAGGTTCCGCTGCAGCAGGCCGCTGCGCACGCTGATGCCGTCGGCGCCGACGCTGTAGCGGTAGGTGAAGTACTGCAGGACCGAGATCGCGACCAGGACGACGATGCCGAGCAGCGGGGCGTACTCGGCGTATTCCCACGGGCCGCTCTCGCGCCGCCCGGCCACCAGCAGCGCCAGCAGCGGCACCACGAACTGGCGCAGCTGCTGCAGCAGCACGAACAGCCAGGACCAGGGATGCAGCCGCTGGTCGGGCACGGTCCCGGCGACGGCCTCGTGGCTGCTCACAGCGCGTCGCCGGCTTCGACCTGCCGCGCCAGCCGGTCGCGCAGCACCTCGGCGTCCTCCAGCGCCAGCAGCGGCAGCCTCACCGCGGCCATGCGCGTGCCGGCGGTATGCACCACCAGCGTGGCCAGGCCCAGCCGGCGCTCCAGCGGGCCGCGTTCCAGGTCCAGGTGCTGCACGCGCGAGACCGGCACCAGGGTTTCCATCCGCCAGAGGCCGCCGCGACGGGTGGCGAACCCGTCATCGTCCAGCCTCCAGCCGATGCGACGGTGGCGCAGCAGGCCGATCGATCCGCCCAGCAGCACGCCCAGCACGGCGGCGGCCGCGGCGGGGAGCCAGCGCGGGACGTCGAGCAGGACGGGACCGATCATCGCCGCGGCGACCGTCCCCGGCAGCGCCACCGATACCGCGGCGCTACCCGCATACAGCACCGCGCCCCGGCGTGGCAGGGGCTGCCACCTCCCCGTCGCCGGGACGGCGGGCGGGGTGGGCGGCTCGAACTCGGTCACGGACTCGGTCACGGCGGTTCTTCGCGGTCGCGGGAAGCCGATCGTAAGCGTTCGCCATGGCGGATGGGTCGGGGCGGACCCTGGAACGGCTACCCGTAGGGGTTCGGCTCGCCGCTGCCCGGCGGGCGCAGGGTGTATCGCTTGTACGTCCACTGGTACTGGGCGAGCGAGCGCCGGGCGATGCGCTCGACCTCGGCGTTGAGGCAGGCCACCGCCTTCTGCGGATCCGGATCGCCGATCGCCGCCGGCGCCGGCTCCACGTGCAGCTCGAACTGCGGCCCCTCGCCCACGCGCTCGCACCAGGCGAACAGCACCGGCGCGCCGTTGCGCTCGGCCAGCCGCGACAGCAGGGTCATGGTCAGCGCCTGCTTGCCGAAGAACGGGGCGAACTCGCCGTCGCCGGCCTTGGGCTGCTGGTCGGGCAGGATGCCGACCGCGCCGCCTTCCTTGAGCACCTTCCACAGCTGGCGCACGGCCGGGCCTTCGGCACGCACCTGGCGTACGTTGTCCACGCCGCGCACGATCTGCAGGAAGGCGTCGCCGGTGGGCCACTCCGGCGGCCGGTACACGACGGCGATCTGTCCGCGCGAGGCCAGCCACTGGTTCAGCAGCTCCCAGTTGCCGAAATGCGGCGCGGCCACGATCACGCCCTTGCCGGCGGCCAGGGCGGCGTCGTACAGCGCCTCGCCATGCCGGGCGCGCAGCAGCCGGAGGTTCTCCGCGGGCGGGCGCGTCCACAGCTTGATGGTTTCCAGGGCCTGGCGCGCGGTGGTGCGCAGGATCCGCCGGTGCAGCGCAGCGCGTTCCGGTGCGTCCAGCTCCGGGAAGGCCAGTTCCAGGTTGCGCCGGGCCACCCGGCTCTCGCGCACGTCGCGCCAGCGCCACAGCGCGGCCACGCCGTCGCCGAGGCGGTACAGCAGCGGCCAGGGGAGCCAGCCCACGAGCGAGGCGAGGGCGTAGAGGAAGCGGGCACGGCGTTGCGCGGACATCCGCCAAGTCTAGCCGGTCGCCGGTGCCGGCCGTCCGGCGGGTGACAGCGGATCGCTCAGGGTCGATGCTTGCGCTGCCAGTCCCAATGGAGAACCGCACCGCATGCTTGCCCTGATCCAGCGCGTCACCCGTGCCTCGGTCGAGGTCGAGGGGGAAGTGGTCGGCCAGACCGGCCCGGGCCTGCTGGCCCTGGTGGGAGTGCAGCCGGGGGATGGCGATGCGACGGTGGCGCGGATGGCGCAGCGGCTGCTCGGTTATCGCGTTTTCGCCGACGATGCCGGCAGGATGAACCGCTCCCTGCTCGACTCCGGTGGCGGCCTGCTGCTGGTGAGCCAGTTCACGCTGGCTGCCGATACCGATTCGGGGATGCGGCCCAGCTTCAGCACCGCGGCCCCGCCGGCGGAGGCTGAACGCGTGTTCAACCAGCTGGTCGAAGCCTGTGGCCGGCAGCTCCCCGGCAGGGTGGAAACCGGCCGCTTCGGGGCCCATATGGTGGTGAGCCTGGTCAACGACGGGCCGGTCACCTTCCTCCTGAAGGCCTGAAAACGGCTGAACGGAAGCGGTCGCAAGTCGTTGATGTGAAAGGCCGGGAGGGTCACGGACCCCTCGGCCTGTTATAATGCTAGGTTCACTTCACCCCCTTCCAGAGACCGGTGGCGCCGCACATGGCCAACGAACGTCCAGCCCAATCCGAAATCAAGCAGCTCATCAGCAAGGGCCTGGAGCAGGGCTACCTGACCTATGCCGAGGTCAATGACCACCTGCCCGATGACCTGGTCGATCCGGAACAGATCGAAGACATCATCGGCATGATCAACGGCATGGGCATCGACGTCCATGAGGTTGCGCCGGATGTCGAGACCCTGCTGCTCAACGACGGCAACACCGGCAACCGCGAGATCGACGATACCGCGGCCGAGGAAGCCGCCGCCGCGCTGACCGCGCTGGATTCGGAAGGCGGCCGCACCACCGACCCGGTGCGCATGTACATGCGCGAGATGGGCACGGTCGAGCTGCTGACCCGCGAGGGCGAGATCGCCATCGCCAAGCGCATCGAGGAAGGCCTGGGCCAGGTCCAGGCCGCGCTCGGCGCCGTGCCGGCGACGATCGAGGCCCTGCTGGAGGAGTACGAGCTGCACAAGGCCGGCAAGAAGCGCCTGGCCGAGGTGGTGGTCGGCTTCAACGACCTGCTCGACGAGACCCCCGAGCCGCCGGCGGCGGTGGAGGAGGCCGTCGACGCCGATGCCGACGACGTGGACGACGACGAGGAAGATGTCGCCACCGACGACGAGGCCGATGCCGGCCCGACCGGCCCGGATCCGGCCGAGGTCGCCCGCCGCATGGAGCAGCTGGCCGCCGACTACGCCAAGTTCAAGAAGGCCCACGCCAAGGGCGGCGCCCAGGACAAGAAGGTGATCAAGCTGCGCGCCGACATGGCCGAGCAGTTCGTCACCTTCAAGCTGCCGCTGCCGCTGACCGACATGCTGGTCCGGAAGCTGCGCGACGTGCTCACCGAGATCAAGGAGCGCGAGCGCCGCGTGCTGCACCTGGCCACCAACGTGGCCCGCATGCCGCGCAAGGACTTCATCCGCGCCTGGGAAGGCAACCAGGTCAACCTGGAGTGGGTGGACGAGGTCCTCAAGCGCAAGCAGAAGTGGTCTTCGGCCCTGCGCGACGTCAAGGACCAGATCATCGCCGAGCAGCAGGCCACCATCGCCATCGAGCAGGCCATGTGCCTGGACCTGGCCGACATCCGCGAGATCGGCCGCCAGCTCGCCTACGGCGAGGCCAAGGCGCGCAAGGCCAAGAAGGAGATGGTCGAGGCCAACCTGCGCCTGGTGATCTCCATCGCCAAGAAGTACACCAACCGCGGCCTGCAGTTCCTGGACCTGATCCAGGAGGGCAACATCGGCCTGATGAAGGCGGTCGACAAGTTCGAATACCGCCGCGGCTACAAGTTCTCGACCTATGCCACCTGGTGGATCCGCCAAGCGATCACCCGCTCGATCGCCGACCAGGCGCGCACCATCCGCATCCCGGTGCACATGATCGAGACGATCAACAAGCTCAACCGCATCTCCCGCCAGATGCTCCAGCAGTACGGCCGCGAGGCCACGCCGGAGGAGCTGGCCAAGGAGATGGACATGCCCGAGGACAAGATCCGCAAGGTCATGAAGATCGCCAAGGAGCCGATCTCCATGGAGACCCCGATCGGCGACGACGAGGACTCGCACCTGGGCGACTTCATCGAGGACACCAACGTGGAGTCCCCGATCGACTCGACCACCAACACCAACCTGATGGAGACGGTGCGCGACGTGCTCGCGGGCCTGACCCCGAGGGAGGCGAAGGTGCTGCGCATGCGCTTCGGCATCGACATGAACACCGACCACACCCTCGAGGAAGTGGGCAAGCAGTTCGACGTCACCCGCGAGCGCATCCGCCAGATCGAGGCCAAGGCGCTGCGCAAGCTGCGCCACCCGAGCCGCTCCGAGCAGCTGCGTTCGTTCCTCGACATCGACTGACGGGCGCGCGGTCTCACCGGCACGACGAAGGCCCCCCTGGCGGGGCCTTCGTTTTTTCCGTCCGGCAGATCCGGCGACTGGCCGCGCGCCGCGGCCCTCCTCTACACTCCGCAGGCTTCGGGGGCCTATAGCTCAACGGTTAGAGCAGGGGACTCATAATCCGATCGCGGCGGGTTTCCGGTGGTTTCCGGGAATAGCCAGAAGCCGCTAAAACAAAGGGTTTGCGGCCATTCCGTGGCCTTGAACGTGTCCCTTCGTACCCCCCTGTTTCCGGGTTTTTCCGGCACGCTTACACCGGAATTACACCCGCTCAACCGGTCGGAACGCCCCTCGGGCGCAGGCCGAACCGCCCCTGCATTACCCCATCCAGCTCGCCACTCGCTGCCAGACCGCGCACCGTGTCGCGGATCATGATCTTCAGGTTCAGGCCGCCGCCCGGGGCCTGGCTCGACTCGACTCGATCCTCGTTCGCGCCCTTGACGATCTGCACGTTGATCTTGGGCTGCTGCGCGCCGACAGCGCCGGTGCCCCCACCCTTGGCGTTCATCAGCGGCGAAACCATGCCGCCCTGGGCGCCCATGATCAGGACGTTGCGGCCGCCGTAGGACAGGATCTCCGGCTGGCCGTGCTCGGCGATGTCGTACGCCTTGAACGCCTCCACCCGCCCGCCGCCGGCGCGACCGCCGCTGGTCTGCATGGCGCCGCCGATGCCCCGGATCAGGTTGCCCCACGTGCCAGTGCCGCCGTAGCCGGCCAGCGCCCCGCCGAGCGCGCTCAGCACCTGCGAAGCCGCAAGCTCCGCAGCCATGCGCTTGAGCATGTTGGCGAAGCTGTCGCCGATGTCGTCGAAGCGGCCGTCCAGGATGCTGTAGAGCGTGTCGCCCAGAGCGCTCTGGATGTTTCGCCCCGCCTGCTCCGCGTACACCGTCATGCGGTCCACCTGCTCCGTGACGGCCTTCGCGTGGTCCGCGCGGATCTGGGCCACCGCTTCCTCGTGCGCCGCGATCTCGTCCAGCTGGTCCAGCCAGGCGGCCTGCTCTAGGAGGACGGCCTTCTGGGTCTCGCTGAACTGCTGCAGGGCGCCGTGCGCCAGGTCATAGGCGAGCTGCGCCGCGCGGCCGGTCTGGCCGTACAGCTCGATCTCGCGCCGCTGGGATGCCTCGAGGTCCGCGTAGCGCTCGGCGAGCTGGTCCGCTGCTCGCTTGGTTTCGTCCATCCGGCGCTTCGCCTCAGCCTCCGCGGCGGAAGCCGCCTTGGTGGAGCGCTCGTATGCTTCCTGCGCGGCGACCAGCTTCTGGGTCCACTCCACGTTCTGGCGGGCCTCGTCCATGATCTGGCGCAGCGCCTCGTTCGGCCGGCCTGCCCGGGTGTACGCGCCGCGGCCGGAGGCAATGGCCGCCTCCACCATCTCGTTGCCGTCCATGCGCGCGATCTCCACCGGCGACTTGCCGATGCGGGCGATCTGGCCCGGCATGCTCGCCAAGGCCTGCTGGATCCGCTTCCTGGCCTCGTCAGCCGCGCTGCCGGCGTCGCGCAGGGCAGAGGCCTGGCCGCGCACCGAGGCCGCGGAGCTGTCCGCAGCGGCCGCCAGCCGGTCATTCTGGCCGGTCAGGGCGCCCATCTTGGCGTTGTTCTCGTCCAGCCGGCGGGAGGTGTCGCCGATGGTCTCTGCGTATCGGATGAGGCCGCGGCGCTGCACCTCCTCGATCTGGCCCGTAGCGGCGAGCTCGTCGGCCATCTTGGCGACCGCGTTGGAGAACTCGTCTGCACCCATCCGGCCGGCCATGAAAGCCCGCTCCAGCTGCTGCAGGCCGGGGCCGAACGTGCCAGCCAGGTCGGTGAAGTCGGCCTCGTTCGCCATCAGCCGCAGGGTCTCGCTGATCTTCCGGCGGTCCTCCTCGATCTTGTCGCTCAGGGTCAGCATGGCGCCGGCCTGCTGAGCCCGGTTGAGCGTCACGTACTTGGCGATCGTCTCGTCCAGCGTGGCGTTGAGGTCGATCAGCGCCTCGCGGGTCTCGTCGGTATTGTCGCGGAACAGGAGCCAGCCAGCCGCCACGGTGCCGATCGTCAGCGCCAGGCCACCCGGGCCGCCCACCAGCGCCAGCAGGCCCCGGCCAGCAGCTGCCAGGCGATTGGTGGCGGCGGTCGCCGCGAGCTCGGCATTGCGCAGCTGGTCGACGGTGAGTTGATGGGCCTTTGTGGCGGCGGCGGCGCGTTCTGCGGCGCGCTCGTACCGGGTCGTGGCGTAGGTCAGTTCCTGCTTCGTGGCTGCCGTCGCCATCATGCTGGCGTAGAGCCGGCGCTGGTTGATCAGCGTCTGCTTCTGGATGGCGGCTTCGACCACCGCCTCGCGCGCATCCCGGACTCGGGCCTCAGTCAGCGCGACCTGCGCACGCTGGGCCTGCATGAAGCCCTGGGCGGCCTCCACAGCGCCCTTGCCAGCCATGACCATCTTGCTGCCCAGGACGCCGAGGCCGGCGCTGATCGCCAGCGTGGCTACCTCATCGATGTGCCGCGTCAGCAGGTCCAGGCCCCGCACCAGCAGACCGGTGGCGCCGGTGGCCTCGTTCGTGCCGCCGGCCCAGCGCTGCAGGCCGTCCAGGAGCCGGTTGGTGGCGTCCTGCACGGTGGTGGGCATGCGGTCCACCTCCTCGCGCAGGGTGCCCATCTGCGAGGTCAGCGCAGGCAGAACGCGGGAGATGAGCAGCTCGCCGTCCGTCGCCATCTGCTGCAGCTCGGCCGTGGACTTCCCGAGGCCATCGGACAACGCCTGCACCACCCGGGGGGTCTGCAGCAGTAGGGTCTGGAACTGGTCCGTGGCGATCTTCCCCTGGACCACGCTCTTGGCCCAGGCATCTTGCGCCGCGGCGCCGCGCTGGGCATTGCTTCCACCGGCCACCAGGGCCAGGCCGAGCGCCTCTGCGGCGTCCAGCGTGTCGCGCGTGGCGAAGCCCAGCTCCCGCATGGGGCGTGCGGTGGCCGCGAACTGGTCCGCCGCCTCGCTGTACCGCCGGAAGGTCCGGTTGGCGATCTCCTCCAGCCGGCTCTGCACCTCCCCGAAGTCCTCGCCCGCGCCGGCCGCCTGCCGGATCCGCGCGTTGAGCTGGCCCCAGTCGTCGGCCATGCCGATCAACTCCCTGACTCCGAGGGCGCCCGCCACCGCCGTCGCGTACCGGCCCAGGGCCTGCGTGCTGGCCTCCATGGCGGTCGCGTGGCTGCGTACCGCGGCGCTCTGCATGTCCCATGCCCGGACCGCCTGGGGCGCGGTCTGCTGGACCGTGCGGCCGAAGTCCGTGGCCATCCGCCCCGCGCGCTGCATCTCGCTCTGGTAGCGGGTGGTGTCGGCCGTCACCGAGACGACGAGTTCACGTAGGGACGATGCCATGGCTACTCCTCCAGAGATCCGTAATCACGGATCGTCAGTTCGCGAGGGCGGATGTCGGCGATCCAGAAGCTCCCGCCGATCGGTTCGCCAGGGTGCGACAGGCGTTGGCGCCGGACCTGCTCACGCGCGCAGGCCAGCATCTTTGAGGGGTGGTCGATCACCGGCGCGGTTTCAGCATCCCAGCCGGTGTTCGGGCCGATGGCGGTGCCGATCGGGCGCATGACATCGCCGCCGTCCCACTGGGCGCCGACCATGCGCCGCTTTGCGGCAGACCAGCCAACCACGGTCAGCTCAGTGGGCGTGCCCCTGGCCGCTTCTCGTCCCAGGCCCGGCAGTACCTCGATGATCAGGTCAACGGTCAGTGTTTGGGTGCCGCGGTGCAGGCGATGAACCACGTGGGTAAGGGCGTGTCCTTCCCCGCGGACCGCGATCACCGTCATGGCGTGAATGAAGGGAAACAGCTTGCTTGCCCTGACCGGCATGGGCCGCCCGTTGGGTTCCGCGATGACATGGGCCGCGGTGTCGACGCCAACGATTGCGTGCAGGTCCGACAGGTGGACGTTGACGATGCTCATACCCCCGGCTCCAGGACCAGCGAAGGGAGTGCGCGCGACCCCAGCATCTGCACGCCGGCGATTGCCGCGTAGGCGGCAGAACCCGACAGGCCGAACACGGTTCCGCCAGTGCCCACGGCTGCCAGCGCAGCGCCCGCCCACCACGCAACCGCGAGCATCACGACCGCGCCGACGATCCGCTTGACGCTGCCGCCCTGCAGCGCGCCGACGCAGTAGGCGTGCACCCTTTTGCCGGCGCGCGGGCGCACTTGTGCCCACAACCTGCGCGGGACCGCGCGCCCCTCGATCTCGACGATCACATCGTCGGCGATGTCGCACCCGCCGAGCCCGCCCAGCTCCAGCACGGCGCGCAGCATCTGCTCGATGGTCTGGCCGGCGCGCACGGGGACCGTCAGCGGCCGGGTGAACTCGTGCGGAGTGACGGCTAGGTTGATCGTGGTCATGGGGGGGGCTCCTAGCTGAAATTCGGATTTCTGCTCATAAATTCGGGGCGGGCCACGAAACAGGGCTATTCAAAAAGGCCGGAATCCCTTGTGGGACAGGCGATTCGGGCTGAAATCGCTGCCAATTTGAATTCCGTGGGACAGAAAAAAACCCCTGCGTGAGGGGGCGGGCGGTTTCCGGTCCGGGCGCCCCTGAGGTTTCGACCCACCCCCCGGCCGTGAGGCCGGGGATGGGGCCAGGTCATGTCCCGAGGTTCTCCACGAGGTCGGTCCACCCTGGCTGCCGCGGTTGTTTCGACGATCGCCGGACACTCACGGCTTGTCCGGTCTGCGCGTTACTCCGAGGACGACGGGGGCACCGGCGCGTCGTCTTCGACCAGGTCGAACGAGCGGACCGCCTTGACGTCCAGGATCTCCAGGCCGGCGCGCAGCTCACCGAGGATGGCGACCAGGTTCCGGGTGAAGTAGTCCTTGTGGGTGTTCGTGGCCAGCACGCTCATCTGCTCGCGGTCCAGCACGGTCACGAAGCTGGTGTCGATCACCAGCGCGGTGCCGGCGGCGAGGCTCGAGGGCGTCACGATGCGGGTGTTCCACAGCGACGGCGGGACCGGCATGGTCGGCGAGCCGAAGACGTACTCGTCGTCCTCCTCGTTCTTCCGGGTCAGCTGGATGCTGAACCAGTCCAGCGGGTTCAGCAGCACCAGGTTGGGCGAGTAGCCCTCGTTGGCCATGGTGACGAGGGCCTCGCCGATGCGGTCCGCCGGGGTGGTGCCGATCAGCGGGGTGAAGGCGGTCGCCTGGTTCAGGAGGCCATTGATCTTCCCGTCGCCGCCGGGGCCGTTGATGATCTGGTTCTCCAGGCGTGCGAACACCTTCTGGCGGATCACGCCGTCGATCTGCTGGCGCAGCGCGGAGACGTCGGCCAGGACCTGCTTCGATGCCGTGGTGTGGCCGGCGATGGTGATGATGTTGGCGGTCTTCAGGACGCCGCTGAACTCCAGCTCCGCCTTCTCGTCGCCTTCGAGGATCTGCTCCTCGGCATCGCCGGTGGCGTTGAGCTGCACGAACTCCACCGAGTTGCTGTTGGTCTGACGATGCGGCAGGACGCTGAGCAGGCGCAGGGGCGCCAGTACGGGCCCGACGATGCCGCGGCGGTCCGGGGTGCTGGGCACGGAGGTGTCGCCTTCCTGGCCCAGGCCTTCGTTGGACAGCGCCGCGCGGATCGAGGTGTCCACGTTGATGCGCGCCGAGAACTGGCTCGGCTTCATGCCGCGGCCGGCGCTCTCCGCCGCAGCTGCGAAGGACGGATCCTCTTGGAACTTGGCCGCCGCGCTCTCGCCCACACCCGGCCCCGGGCCGTAGGTGTGCCCACCTGCGGCGCTCATGGCCACGTGCTGCTCCAGGTTCTGGAGTTGCGCCTGCATGCCGTCGAGGCGCTGGTCGGTGGAATCGCGGTAGGACTTGATCTTCTCGCTCACCTTGTCGAGCGAGGCGTTGATCTGGGAAACAGCGTCGGTGCCGCTCATGCTTTGGGTCTCCGTGTCGGCGTTGTCTTTGGCTTGCAGGCGTGCTCGGGCGGCGAGGATCTGCTGGATCGTGTCGTCGTCGACCCCTTGGGCGCGCATGTTTCGCGCGAGGGCGGCGTTGGTGATCGTGATCATCGTCGTGGGCTTCCCAGGAACCTGAGGCCCGTTGTACGCCGCGCGCGGACGCGGAGAAATGCCGTGGCGTTACGAAAGCGGGGGTTTCGTATCACGCCACTCTGTGGTCTTCGTCGGACCAGTCGATCGCCGGCGCCAGCTGCATGTTGAGCAGCTCAAGGCGCGTCAGCGCACCTACCAAGATCTGCCTGATGCGCGCGGCCTTCTGCCGGCACCGGTTGCTGCAGTACAGCCGGGGGCGCCCCACCGGCGAGATGGCCACGGGCGCCTGGCAGACCGCGCAGCGCTGGGAGATCGGCTCGATCTTCAGGGCGCCCATGGCCGGCCCTCAGTTGGGTGCGCCGCAGGGGATCGTCATGATCCGGCGGAACTTCTCGTAGTCATCGACCGAGGCCCACCAGATGCTCGGCCTGGCCGGGTCCATCTCCAGGGCCACCACCATGCGCTCCCCGCGCTCCAGCGCCTGCGCCACCTTCGCCGCCAGCTCCGGCTCGTCCTTCTCCAGCTTGCCCAGCATGGCCAGCGCCAGCTCGCTCGCTGCCTCGTTGAAGGCCCGCGCCGCGCGGTCAATGCGGGCCGTGATCTCGTCGCTCATCGTGCGTTCTCCGGTTGGGTTGCCACCTTCCAGGCGATCTCCGCCCGGTTCTTCTCGCTCAGGCGCTGCCAGCGCTGCTTCTGGGTCAGGCGGGCGACCTCCGTCTCGGCGGTCTTCCGCGTCAGGCCGGCACGCATGAACTGCTTCTCCAGCGCGCGCTTCGTCAGGGCAGCGCGCAGGCTCTCGTGCCTCGTCTTCCGAATTGTGGATGCGGGTGCTCTCGGTGGCGGCCGGTGTCCGGCTCCGGGGTCGGGAGCTTTGGCCCTCTCCCCCCGGGGGTGTGGTTGCGTGGTCATGCGACAAGCCTCGGCAGTCGGTTGGGATCGCGCGTCGAGCTGATGTTGGTCTCGTGGAGGCGGTCGGCCTGCTTCCCCTGCGTGGTGAGCTGGTACTGCCCGCTGTCATCGATCCACCACAGGCGATACCAGTTGTCCTCTGCAGCTCGGCGGAAGGTCGCCAGCCAGTCCGCCTGCCGCTTGCTGTCGGTCTCGTGCTTCGCCTGGAAGACGCACCAGCAGAGGTGGAGGAACTCGATCGGCAATCCCACCCGCTGGGCATAGCGGAAGACGTGGTGACCCTCGGGGACCGCCTGTTGGTCATCAGGGATGGTCTGCATCCATTCAGCGAAGGTCAGCTTCTGGCTCCTGATCCTGGTGACCTTCCTCTTCGGAGACGGGCTCTCTTCTTTTCCTAGGTCTTGGATAGGTAAAGCTAGGTCAGTGGACACTGTGCCCGGTGCATCTGTCGCCAATGTCCGGTGCAAGTGCTCTGAATGTCCGGTAGAAGCTGGATCACTACCGGGCAAGGTGTCCGGTACATCAGTGGTTCTACAGGGCACTGTGTCCGCTGCATCTGGGATGGTGAGGGTGTAGCCAAACTGCTTCCATCCCTTCTGGGAGCGCCGGTGGCTTCTGGTGAACCAGCCGAGTTCGTCGAGTTCCTCCATGCATCGGCGTACCGTCCGCTCGTTGACGGATGCCTTCTCGGCGATGCTCGCCATGGCGGGCCAGCAGTTCCCGCCATCGGCATCCGCCCACTCAGCTAGCACCAGCAGGCACAGCTTCTGGGTCGCTGTCAGGGGGGCATTGAGCACGGCCGACCGCCATCGCAGGACGAACGGTCGGTCGCGCGCTTCAGGCGGCATCCTGGGCCTCCTGGATGAGCGCCTGGCGCAGCTGGAGGGCCAGCGTGCGGGCGCCCTCCAGCTCGATCGCCATGCGCTCTGCGCGCTCCGGGGTAGGGCACCGGTGAAGCTCCAGCAGCTGGGCCGCGGTCCTCTCGCTGATGTCCGGCAGGAGGCGCCGGAGCGCCTCTGCGTGCATGGTGGCCGTCATGCGCGGAGCCTCCATGGCTTGCGCAGCGCGCGGACCATCATCCGGTCGGCGTCTGCCAGCTCGCGCACGCCGGTGGCCAGGAGCTGGCGCCACTCGGATACCTGCTGCTGCAGCTCCACGACGTGCTGCCGGCCTTCGGGCGTGGCCACGTAGGCGTTGAGGGTGGTCTGCCCCATGCTGCGCACCACGTCCACGGCGCGCTTCATCACGTTGAGCTGGGCGCGCATCGCCGCGCGCGCTTCGGGGCCTGCGGGGTCGGTCATCTGTTCGGTCCTCGGATTCTTAGGTTCGCGGTCGATCATTTTTTCCGGCCCCTCCAGGCCTCGATGGCCTCGCGGTTGATGTCGTCCAGCATCAGGGTCATGCCGAAGGTCCAGGCGCTGAGGCTCGCGTGCGTGGTTCCGCCTGTCTGCTCGAAGGACTCAGGCGCCATCGCCAGCACTTCCTGCAGGAAGCGAATCCGCGTCTGCAGGCGCTCGATGGGCGCCTCATCGTTGTGGGTGTACGGGGGCAGGGGTTGAGCGCTCATGCCAGCCCCCTCGCGTCGCGGTAGGCGCGCACCCACCGGTACGCCGTGGCCCGGGCCAGGCCGAAACGGGCGATTGCCTTCTCCGCTGTCAGCTGGCGCTGGGAGTCCGCCCAGTCGATGAAGCGGATCGCCGCCTCAAATCCGGTGGCGGCGTGCATCGCCTCCATGGTGTCGCAGCGGGCGCTATCGCCCTGGTGTAGCATCTCGGTTGCCATTACTCGTTCTCCAGACGGGGTTGGTCACTACGGCTCGTCCAGTTCGCACCTGGGCGGGCCGTTTCTTTTTCAGGCGGCACGGCTGTCGGCGGTCTCCACCACCGAGCGCTCGAGGTAAGCGTCCAGGTCGCTGAGCCGGTAGAAGACCCGGCCGCCGACCTTCATGTAGCGCGGTCCCCGGCCTTCGTGCCTCATCTTTTCGAGCGTGCTTATGCTGATCCCCAGGTACCTTGCGGCCTCGGGCCCGTTGACCCGGGCGTTGGCAGTTGCGGACATCCTCTTTTCTCCTTTGGGCCATTGATGACCATCAGTGGGCCATCGGCGGGCACTGTTTCACACCTGATTCTTGCCGTCAAGGCCCAAATTGGGTCATGCTTCGCCAATGAACGCAGATATCCCGCATTTCAAGATTCGGCTACCCAGAGACCTGAAGGCCAAGCTCGAGGAGGCCGCGAAGTCCCATGGGCGCTCACTCACTGCCGAGATCGTTCGGCGGTTGGAAGCGAGCTTCAGTTTCGAGATACCGAGCGGCCTGATGGTGTTGTTGCAGGCGGAGGCGAGAGCTGCGGGTCGATCTCTTAACGCTGAGATCATTCAGCGCCTAATGGGAGCTGGTGCGCCGCTGCCTGCACAGGTGAAGCAGAAGGCGGTCCTGGACGCGCTGGTGGATGCGGCAGGCGAGGTTGTCCGGTGGCATGACGCGCTGAGCGACCACCCTGATGCGACGGAGTACAAGGAGGCTTTCGATAGCGCGATGGATGACCTCGCCGCGTGGCATACCCGGCTAGGGCGCCTGAACCGCGGCAAATGAGCGCCTTCTTGAAACTGGTTCGGCCACGCATGCGCGCGCTGGCCGCTGGTGAGTCGCTGAGCGAGCGCGGCATCACGTACACGCGCCTGGCCAACGGCGACGGCCGGTGGTCGGTCAACGTCATGGTCAACCGGCGCCGGCACCACCAGGTTGTGGGTCTCGAGTCGGAGGGCTATACCCGCACCCAGGCCGAGGCGCTCGTGGCGTCCCTCAGGGCGACGAAGCGGGCATCCGCGCATGGGGTGGCAGGCAGTCGCCACAACGCCGCCCAGACGGTTTCTCAGGCTGCGGATGAGTACCTGCAGTACCTGGCCGGCCATGACGGCCGGGACCTGGACACAAAGGCGCGCCGCTTCCGTGACCACCTGAAGCCCCACCTCGGGCAGAAGCAGGTCGCCCGCCTGACGGACGACGACTGGCTGGCCTACGTGGCGAAGCGGAAGGCGGAAGGGGCGAGCCCGGCCACGATCAACCGGGAGCGGTCTGCGCTGTTGCACATGCTCAACACCATGCGCCGCCGGAAGCTGCTGGCCGCGGTGCCGGTGCTGGCACGCCAGGCCGAGCCGGAGGGGAAGCTGGTGTACCTGACGCCGGAGGAGTCCCAGCGTCTCCTGGACGCGGCCCTCGTCGACCAGTCCCCGCTGGCGCACCCGTTCGTGATGGTCACGCTGTTCACCGGGCTGCGGCACTCTGCCGCGCTGAACCTGCGCGCCGGCGACGTCGACGCCGATCGGCGCATCCTATGGATCCGGGAGGACAAGGCCGGCCGCCGCGAGCAGCCCATGCCCCAGATCCTGGCCGACTACCTGGCCGAGCTGGTCAGCGGGATGGAGCCGGAGGCCTTCATCTTCGCGTCGCCGCGGGCGAAGTCGGGCAGGGCCTACCAGATGAACGCCATCTTCGCCCGCTGCGTGAAGCGCGCCGGCATCGCCAAGCACTGCACCCCGCACACCATGCGGCACACCGCGGCCACCAACGCCGCGCACGCCGGCCTGGACGCGGCGACGATCCAGACCATGGGCGGATGGAAGACGCGGGCGATGGCCGAACGGTACACTCACGCCGCCTCGATGCGGGACGCCATGGATGCACTCCAAGGCCGCCTGACCAGCCGCCCGGTTACACCGGAATTACCACGACCGGTCTCCAAACCCGCCTGAAACCCTTACAGGGCCTATAGCTCAACGGTTAGAGCAGGGGACTCATAATCCCTTGGTTCCAGGTTCGAATCCTGGTGGGCCCACCATGTAGATCAATAACTTAGGCCGCCTTCGGGTGGCCTTCGTTGTTATTGGGCGTCTCTCGTGGCCGTTCTGTGGCCGTTCTGTGGCCGTTCGTGCTGAGCTGCTCCGGTGATCCTGGATCTGCACAGCTGTGCTGCCGATCTGCGCAACGGGGCATCCAAGCGCCCATTCCTGCACCTCATGCTCAAGCCAGCCCACCGCCCTGGGGCTCAGCTTGCGCTGCTTGGGGAAAGCTCCGGTTTCGACCATCCGGTAGATCGTCGGGTTCGACAGGCCGGTGATGTCCATCACTTGGGGGAGACGGAGGAGGCGCGGGGTGGGGCGGAGGTAGTAGGGGGCATCCTTCTCTGTACGCATGGCAGGGGGTCTCCATCGCCCATAAGCAAACGCGCCCACCCCCCCAGGGGGGTAAGCGCGCGCTGTGGGCATATCGAGGGTGGCTGACAGTTTTTTGCAGAAATCCTGGGAGCTCCTTGGGGAGCTCTCAGGTCGACTATGGGTGCTGCTTTGCCTCGCCTGGGTGGAGAGGCCTGGGGGTGGGCCTCACGTAGGCGTAGGGCTCTTCTGGTTGTTGCCTGAGGGTCGTTGTTGCCGGTGGGCGGTCTTGCTTGCGTTCGCCCTGTCTGCCTGGTCCCTTGGACGTTGGTGGCCGGGCTTGTCTAGTAGTGGCTTTGTTTTGTGTGATCGGAAGCAGTGGCTTGCTCCTCGTAAAGGCTGCCTCTCAGGCCGCCCCATATTGGGGGCTTTACACCCTAGCCACCCCCGGGAGGGATCGGCCTCTGGAGCGCTTCTGCGGGGCTTCTGGAGGCCTTCCTTGGGCTGGCCAACCGTTGCCCTCCAGGTCGAAAAAAACCGGAAAGCCCCCTTGCGGGACTCTCCGGTAGACGGTCGGGGATAGTCCCCACGGGTGACGCTTGAGTGGGTCTGCTGCAGGTGGCTAACTAGACCGTAAGGTTGAGTGCCCCTTACTGGACTCTCCTCTGCGGTTGCAGGCCTGGTACAAACAGCCAGTTGGACGCCGCCACCAGATGAACTGGAAACGGTCTCCAGCGAGTTGGACACCTGGGAGGGATTGATTCTGGGCCTACTCAGCCACGCTTGCAGCGGCTGAGACTCGGCGTGCCTCTTCGGCGCCTCGCCGCTCGCTGTAGCGGTCTACCAAGTAGTCGCTGCGCCCGCGCACCAGCAGGGTGAACTTCATCAGCTCCTCCATCACGTCCACCACGCGGTCGTAGTAGGACGAGGGCTTCATGCGGCCGTTGTCGTCGAACTCCTGCCAGGCCTTGGCGACCGACGACTGGTTCGGGATGGTGACCATGCGCATCCAGCGGCCCAGCACCCGCAGGGTGTTGACCACGTTGAAGGACTGCGAGCCGCCGTTGACCTGCATCACCGCCAAGGTCTTACCCTGGGTCGGTCGCACGCTGCCATCTTCCAGCGGCAGCCAGTCGATCTGGTTCTTGAACACGCCGGTGATCGTGCCGTGGCGCTCGGGCGACACCCAGACCTGGCCCTCCGACCACTGCGACCACTCGCGCAGCTGCTGCACCTTCGGGTGGCTTTTGTCGACGCTGTCCAATACCGGCAGGTCATGCGGGTCGAACACCCGGGTCTCGGCGCCGAGGTGCTGCAGGATGCGCTCGGCTTCCAGCGCTAGCTTTCGACTGAAGGACTGCGGCCGCAACGAGCCGTACAGCAGCAGGATGCGAGGTGGATGCATGTCGCCGTCGCCCAGCACCTCGTGCGCGGGCGTAGGGAGCAGGCCCACGTCCAAGTGGGTGGGAAGGCTGAAGGGGGATTGTTCTGGCTTATTCATTCCACTATTCTAGAAAAATGGAAACGAAAGATGCAATCGCCTCCCTGACCGCCTTGGGCCATGCGACCCGCCTAGCTGCTTACCGTCTGCTGGTCGAAGCCGGCCCTGCAGGCCGCATGGCTGGTGACATCGGTGAGGCGCTGGGCGTTCCCGGCGCGACGCTGTCCTTCCATCTGAAGGAGTTGGTGCATGCCGGTCTGGTGGAGGGTGAGAGCCAAGGTCGCTACGTCTGCTATCGCGCCAACTTCCAGGCAATGAACGGCTTGATCGAGTACCTCACCCACAACTGCTGCTCCGGTTCGAGCAACGCCGAATGTACGCAGGTGAACGATCCCGCCTGCGGCTGCTGATCCGGCGCCGTTCTCCTGCAAGCGCCCCGCTTTCCTCCACATGACAACCTCGCCATGACCCACAACGTTCTTTTCCTCTGCACCGGCAACAGTGCCCGTAGCGTCCTGGCCGAGGCCACACTACGTGCGTGGGCCGGCAACCGCTTCAAAGTGTTTAGCGCTGGCAGCCAGCCCACCGGCACCGTGAACCCGTTCGCCCTGGCCCAGCTGCAGGCCGAGGGGATTTCCACCGCCGGGTTGCGCAGCAAGTCCTGGGACGAATTCACCACGCCGGAGGCCCCGCGCATGGACCTGGTCGTGACCGTGTGCGACTCGGCGGCAGCAGAGACTTGCCCGGTGGTGTTCGGGGATTTCCTACGCACCCATTGGGGTTTGCCTGACCCCGCAGCAGCAGCCGGCAGCGATGACGACAAGCGTGCGGCGTTCAGGCAGGCCCATCGTGTCATCCAGGCCCGACTGATGGCCTTCCTGGCACTTCCCTCGTCGGCCTGGGAAGACCGTGCGCAGCTCAAGACCGCCCTGGACAAGATTGGCTTTGTCGAGGCCGAGGAGGAAACCGGTGAGTGATGCAGCACCACGCATGGGTTTCTTCGAGCGCTATCTGACCCTTTGGGTAGCACTGTGCATCGTGGTGGGAACGCTGGTGGGCCACCGATGGCCGGCCGCCTTCGAGCGCCTTGGAAGCATCGAGTGGGCGCAGGTAAACCTGCCCGTGGCCGTGCTTATCTGGGTGATGATCGTGCCGATGCTGATGAAGATCGACTTCGGCGCGCTGCGTCAGGTCGGTCAGCACTGGCGCGGCATCGGTACCACGCTGTTCATCAACTGGGCGGTGAAGCCATTTTCGATGGCTTTGCTGGGATGGTTCTTCCTACGCCACGTCTTCGGGCCTTGGCTGCCGGCTGATCAGGTGGACTCCTACATCGCCGGCCTCATCCTGCTGGCGGCCGCGCCGTGCACCGCGATGGTGTTCGTGTGGAGCAACCTGTGCCGTGGGGATGCGGCTTTTACGCTCAGCCAGGTGGCCTTGAACGACGCCATCATGGTGGTGGCGTTCGCCCCTCTGGTCGCGCTGCTGCTCGGCATCTCCTCCATCACCGTCCCCTGGGCCACGCTGGTCATCTCCGTAGGGCTCTACATCGTGGTGCCTGTGATCATCGCTACGGGCGTGCGCGCCTGGGTGATGCGAAATGGTGGACAGGCCAGGCTCGACGGCTGGCTGGCCCGGCTCGGCCCGCTTTCTCTGGCGGCTTTGCTGCTGATGCTGGTGCTGCTGTTCGGCTTCCAGGGCCAGCAGATCCTGGCGCAGCCACTGGTCATCGCCATGCTGGCCGTGCCCATCCTCATCCAGGTCTATTTCAACTCCGGACTGGCCTACCTACTGAACCGCAAACTGGGCGTGGCTCACTGCGTTGCCGGTCCCTCGGCCTTAATTGGCGCCAGCAACTTCTTCGAACTCGCCGTAGCCACGGCGGTAAGTGTTTTTGGTGTCCACTCAGGAGCTGCACTTGCGACGGTTGTCGGCGTGCTGATCGAGGTGCCGGTGATGCTATCGGTGGTTCGCATCGTCAACCGAAGCCGCAGCTGGTACGAGCGACCTCAAGCCGGCGGCATCTGACACTCCTCCTGCTGCCTAGTAGATGCCTGAGCATCGAGCACATGATCCGGGATCAGGCGCTCACGCCTATGGCTACTCAGCACGCTGCCCCCATTTCCATGCCTTCATCCATGATCCCGCGCTGGTAGATGCGATCTTGGATCGCTTGATCTACAGCAGCCATAAGCTGGAACTGAAAGGCGAGTCGATGCGGAAAAGAAAGATTCGGACAGCCTAGTCTCGGGGTGTCTAACAACGCTGTCGGCGGTGTCCAACTACTTGGCGTTTAATACCTGGCTCGCTGGAGCTCATGGGCTCGACAGCGGGGTGCCGAGGGCTGGTGCTTTGAGTCTCCCCGGAGGCGATAGATGGAGGCGGGCTCCCCCGTCGCTGCACTCTTGGTTGAGCTTCATGCCCTTGAGTTGGGCGTAGGTCAGCCTTGCCATCTTCGGCTTCCTGGAAAAGAAAAAGACAGATGGCTGCAAGTGTAGAAGTGGTACGAGCTGCCTGTAAAACTCTCGTGGCCGTTTGGTGGCCGTTTGTCGTTTTGATAGGGGGACTTTGCTATTTCTGGATTAATCCCTTTTCTATCAATTATTTAGCATCTATTGCCGCTCTTCTTGAGACGAGCTAAAACCCTTTGAAACCCACTTTTAAGGGCCTCATAATCCCTTGGTTCCAGGTTCGAATCCTGGTGGGCCCACCACGTCCGTCGCACGCACGGCCCTGGAGCCTGGCCGGCCTGGCGTCCGTGCTGCGCCTCACTGGTCTGTCGGTCTGCTGGCGCCGGACAGGACTGCGCAGTCGCGGCGTGCCGGCGGGACCGCGATGGCCGCCAGCGCTGCGCCCGGGCTCCACGGCCAGACAGCCGCGCCCGTATGCCTGCGACCAGACTCTGGCCCCCCGCGCGGCGTCCGTCACATGGAACAGTCCATCGTGAGGCGATGTCAGGTTTTTCCTTACAGAAGTGCGGAGTAGCCCGACAGCGCCGGGCCGGCCCGTTCAGGATAATGTACGGACCAGCGTGCACGGCGTCCGGCCATACCCTCCGGCGCCGAATCCCCTGCACTCCCAGGCGACCCCCTTCGCCGGGAAAGCTGGTCCCGGACCAAGACGGACCGGGGATGGAGATATGCGCGGCATCCCCAGCTGCGCACACCGGACGCCACCACCGGGTGCATCGCACCGGAAGTGGCGTGGACGCCCGCAAGGCTCGTCGTGACCGGTTTTGTTTTCTCCTCTCTACTCCACACGCACGTCGCCGGCCCGCCTGGCCGGACGCCTACTTGCGCTTGCCTGCGCCTGGCTTCGCATTGCCATCGGCGTCCGCGTCGGGCTTGCCGTCGCCGTGGTGCTCGTAGGTGCGCCACGCTTCGCCGGTAGCACCCTCCGGACCCGGGCCGTAGTCGCGCAGCTCGCGCGAGCGGTCCTCGTAGCCGCCCGGGCCGCGGCCGTGTTCCACCTGGCCGTGCCGCTTGGCATTGCCGTTCGCGTCCCAGTCGCGCGGCGGCCAGGTGCCGCCGTCGGCATCGGTGTCGCTCCTGCGTGATTCCTCCATTCCGGCGCCGTACTCGGACTGGCGGTCATCCGTCGTCGCCCGTTCCTCGCCGCGTCGCCCGCCGGCGCGCCCCGGTCCATGCCTGTCGCCGGTGTCGGCAGCATGGTGGGTGCCGCTTGCCGGGCCTTGGCCCTCGTGGCCACGATCGGCCGCCGCCGGCAGCGAGTCCGCTCCGCCGGCGCGTGCGCGCGCCGTGTCGTGGTCGCCGGCAACCGGGTTCTTCCCGCCTGCGGGCTGTGGGCCGCTGGTCTGCCTGTCGCGATTGGCCATTGCATTGCTCCCTGCGTCGTCTGTGCGTCGCGTGTCGTGTGGGTTGCGGGTCGCCGGGTGCAGCAGGTCGATGACCACCGCCTTCAGTTCGGCGACGCCGGTAGCGGTTTCGTCCGCCATGGGATACCTCCGGGCGCGTGGGCGCCGTTTGCGGCGACGTGGACATGGTGGGCGGTGCGGACGTCGTGCGCCGTGAATTCCGGCGGCCGCGTCGATGCGCGGTCAGCCCGGGAACAGGAAGCGATGCCGAATGCGCCGATTGCAGGACCGGTGCAGGCATTGCACGACCAGGCAGGCGATGGCCGGCCGCGACGGCACGGCAGGCCGGCCACGATCAGCGCGTGGCCATGCGCTGTCCGCACAGCATGGCCAGTGCCCGTGCCAGGTCGTCGCGCCCGAAGGGCTTGCCGAGCACCGGCAGCGCGGCGAAGCGCGGCGGCAGGCTGCCGCTGCCATACCCGGTAATGAACAGCGTGGGGATGCCGGCGGCGAGCAGCTCGTCCACCGCTTCGTAGGAGCGCTCCCCGCCCAGGTTCACGTCGACCAGGGCCACGTCGAAATTCGCGGGCGATTTCGCGGCGGCGAGCGCGCCCTCGAGCGAACGCGCACGCGCGGTCACCTCGACTCCAAGGTCGGGCAGGAGGTCCTCGAGCAGGGCCAGGAGCAGGAATTCGTCCTCGACCACCAGGGCGCGCACGGGGCTCTCGTCGCTCATCGTCCAGCCTCCTCGGCCAGCGGCACATCGATGAGACAGCTTACGCCAGCAGGCTCGAATGCAAGTTCCACCTCGCCATCGAGGTCATGGCTGAGGCCGCGCTCCACCAGCCGAGTGCCGAAACCACGGCGCGTCGGCGCGACCACGCGGGGGCCGCCGGTTTCCCGCCATTCCAGGCGCAGGCGACCCTGGCCGGTGCGCCAGCGGATCGCGATCTCCCCTTCCGGCACCGAAAGCGAGCCGTACTTGAGCGCGTTGGTGCACAGCTCGTGCAGCGCCATCGAGAGCGCGAGCGACGGCCGCGGGCCAAGCCGCACCGGCGGGCCGTCGATCCGGAAGCGCTCCAGCCCATGGCCCATGCCGGGGCTGATCGCGGTTTCCACCACGTCGCGCAGCCAGGTGCCGCTCCAGCTGGAGGCCGTGAGCAGGTCGTGCGCCTTGGCCAGCGCCAGCAGCCGCGCCTGGAAGCGTTCGACACCCGCCGGGCCGCCGTCGGCGCCGCCGAGGGTCTGCACCGCGATGGACTGAACGACGGCCAGCGTGTTCTTGACCCGGTGGTTCAGCTCGTCGATCAGGAGCCGGCGATGCGCTTCCTCCTGGCGACGGTCGTCCACGTCGGTGGTGGCGCCGACCCATTCCTGCACGACGCCGTCGTCGCCGCGTACCGGCACCACGCGCGATGCCAGCCAGTGGTAGCTTCCGTCGCCGCGCAGCCAGCGGTACTCGGCCTCGAATACCGTTGTTTCCTCGCGGGCCCTGTCCACCGCGCGCGCGACCCGGACCTGGTCGTCCGGATGCAGGCGTGCGTGCCGCAGCTCCGCCAGCGACAGCGGCGGGGGGTTCTCCACGCCGGGACCGACCAGGATCTGCACCCGCGACCATTCCGGGTCCAGGCGGTAGATCACGCTGGAACTGGCGCTGGCGATCGCGCGCAGGCGGCGCTCGTTGCGGCGTGCCATGTCCTCGTGCGCGGTGCGCTCGGTGACGTCGCGGATGGTGGCGGCCACCGCTTCCACGCTGCCGTCGGCGGCCCGCACCGGCGCGAGGATGTAGTCGAGGATGCGTTCCCCGCATGGCCCCTTGACCGGGACATCGCCGCGGACGGGCTTGCCGGTGGCGAATACCCGGTCGACCGCCGAACCGTGCAGCGTCACCAGCAGCGCCGCGCAATCCAGTTCGGCCAGGTTCCGTCCCAGCACCTCCCCCGCAGGCCGGCCAACGGCCTCGAGCATCGCGCGGTTGGCGTAGACGCAGCGATGGCTCCGGTCGACCAGGCAGGCGAGGTCGGGGGTCGAGTCCAGCACCGCCTCGCAGAACAGCCGTTCCGCGACGGGCGCGGGCGCGTTGTACAGGATCGAACCTTCCATTGGCATCGACGCGACTCCGTGTGAGCGATGCGTGAAGTCCCGCGCCCACGATAGCCAAGCCGGCGTTCTGGTGGATGCAGTCAGCCTCGACTTCTTGCACTTCGTCACAAAGTCCATGCACTGAAAAGCCTGCACGCACGGACCACGAACCCTGCACCCCCGCGGGCGCAGGGTCGAATGCCGCGGCCGGTACGCCGCACGACGCGAAGGGAAACAGGAATGGCAAGCACACGATCGACCACCGAGCGGCTCCTCATGTGGCTGCAGGACGCCTACGCGATGGAACAGGAAGCCGAGACCATGCTCAAGGCGATGGCCGGTCGGCTCGAGCATTACCCGGAGCTGCGCGCCCGCATCCAGGCGCACGTGGAGGAAACGCGGCAGCAGTCATCGCAGCTGGAGACCTGCATCGCCCGGCTGGACGGCTCGGTGCCGGCCGCGCGCGGCATGCTCGCCGACGCCATGGCCGCCATGCACGCGGCAGGCAACTCGATGATGAGCGACGAGGTCGCCAAGGGCGTGGGCATCAGCTATGCGTTCGAGCACATGGAGATCGCGTCGTACCGCGCGCTGGTGATCGCCGCGCGCGAGGCCGGCCACGAAGACATCGCCGCGGTCTGCAGCCGGCTCCTCGCCGAGGGGGAGGCGATGGCTCAGTGGCTGCTGGAGCACCACGAGTCCGTGATCCTCGCGTTCCTCGCCCGCGAGACCACCGAAGGCGTCACCGCGAAGCGCTGACCCGCCGCACCCCCAGCCAGGCTCCCACGGAGATCCCCATGTTCATCCACAACAAGCGCCTGATGTACACCGTACGCGTCGCCCGTCCCGATCCGGACCTGGCCACGCTCATGCTCGAGCAGTTTGGCGGTCCGCAGGGCGAGCTGGCCGCCGCCATGCGCTACTTCACCCAGGCACTGGGCGACAACGATCCCGGGCGCAAGGACATGCTTTACGACATCGCCACCGAGGAGCTGAGCCACCTGGAGATCATCGGCTCGATCATCGCGATGCTCAACAGCGGCCCGAAGGCCGTGCTGTCGGAAGGGATGGAGGAGGCGATGGAGATGCGCACCCTCACCCAGAACAGCCCCAGCCACACCCAGCAGATCCTCTACGGCGGCGGACCGGCGCTGGTGAACTCCAGCGGCGTGCCGTGGACCGCGGCCTACGTCGACACGATCGGCGAACCGATGGCCGACATGCGATCGAACATCGCCGCCGAGGCGCGCGCCAAGATCGTGTACGAGCGGCTGATCAACGTCACCGACGACCCGGGCATCAAGGACGCGCTCACCTTCCTGATGACCCGGGAGATCGCGCACCAGAAGTCCTTCGAGAAGGCGCTGTACTCGATCCAGGACAACTTCCCGGCGGGCAAGCTGCCGGGCGATCCGCGCTTCACCGATATCTACTTCGACATGTCGCAGGGCGCAGGCGACGCCCAGGGGCCGTGGAACAGCGGCCCGCAGTGGGAGGTGGTGTCCGATCGCGAGCAACAGGCGGCGGTGGATGGTGGCGACGGCGAGGCCACGGTCAAGCTGACGGCCACGCAGAAGGCGGCGATGAAAGCGCTGGTGGAGCGCACCGCGTCGCATCCGGATTCCGATCCGGTGACCGGCGCCGACCTTGGCGCAGGTCCCGGTGCCGGCACCACCACGCCGGTGGCGAAGTAGCCGGGAACTGGAACGGGAAAGGGAACGGGAACGGCCGCGCGACGCGTCCGTTTTCTCTTGGGGGGGCTAGGCGGGGAACAGCCCATGCACGCGGCGGCTGGCCTGCGTCCGCGCGTTGAGCGAGCGCCCCAGCAGCGACAGCGCCTCGCGCTTGCGCTGCGTCTGGCGCGAGGCCACGCAGTCGCTGGGCACCCAGGTCTCGTATTCGGCCATGTTGGCATCCTGGGCGGTGGCCAGCACGCAGGAATCGGCGGCGATGCCGGTGATCACCAGGCGGCGCACGCCGAGCTTGGCCAGCAGCACGGGCAGTGCGCTGCTGGCGAAGGCCGAATGCTTGGGCTTGAGCACGTGGTAGTGATGCGGTTGCGGAGCCAGGCGCGTGGCGATCTCGGCGGGAATGCCGCCGGCGTCGATGCACGACGCGACCAGCTCGCGGAACTCGCCGCGCCACTGCGCGAAGTTGTCGTTGACGTGGATGACCGGTGCACCGGCACGGTCGAAGCGGTCGCGCAGGCGTACCAGGGCCGGCGTGATCCGGCGCGCGGCGGTGGCCATCTGCGATCGGCCGGGGAAGTCGAACAGGTTGATCATGTCCACCAGCAGCAGGGCAGGGGACTTCCGCCGCCTATCCTTCGCCAGGTCCACGCGGAGGCTCCGGATTCACGTAGGGAGGCTCCTTGCGGCCGGTGCGCGCGCCCGGCTGCACTTCCGGATCGTTGCGGTCGCGGCTCTCGTGCTTGCCGGGCTGCTCGCCACGGTGTGCCTCGTCGTCGCGGTCGGCGGACTTGTCGTGGCTCATCGCGCGCCCTCCGTGCCGAGGCGTTCGGGAATGTCGGGCCCCGTGGGACGAGCGGGCTGCGGCGAAGGATCCGGGACGAAGTGCTGCAACAGCTCGGGCAGGTGGCGGCGCAGCCGGGCCAGGTCGGGCGTGCCGGGGCGGGCGTGCGGATGCTGGTTTGGCATGGTCGATCAACGGTACGCGGCGTCGGTGCCGGAGCGGGCACTTTCGGCCGCGCCTCGTGCACGCCACGTAAAGCGCAACCCCTGCGTTCATCCCCGATGCAGCGGGACGTTCACGCCGGCCAAAGCCCCGTGGGGTTTTCATGCACCTGCCGCACGTGCGGCCTCCGTGGAGGAATGCCATGCGAATCCCCCTGCTTTGCGCTGTGCTCGTACTGGGCGTCGCCGCCTGTGATCGCCGCGATGAACCGGCCGTCGATCCGGCGACCACCGGTACGGTGCAGCCTGCCGACACCACCGTTCCCGCCGATACCACGACGGCGCCCGATCCGACGATGACCGATCCGTCGATGCCGCCCGCTTCGCCGGTGGATCCGAACTCGCCAGCGGTTCCGTGCGCGGACAACGATCCCAACTGCGTGCAGCCCACGACCGAGCCTGCGCCCGATCCGACCGCCCCACCGCCGACCCAGCCGACCGAGTAACGGCCCGGGCGCGGCGCGCGGCGTCACGTTTTGACGTGGCCGTGCGATCGCGCCCACCTGCGCTTAACCGGTGGGGGTCGATGCTGCCTTCATTCCCCCGAGGTAGCAGATGACCCCCACCGTCCTGATCGTCGACGACGACACCGGCTTTGCGCGTGCCGCGGGCAAGCTCGCGGCCGACGAGGGCTGCGGCGTGCAGCTGGCGGGCACGCTCGCCGAGGCGCGGGCCTTCGTGCGCGAGCACGCCACCGACCTGATCCTGCTCGACCTGACCCTTCCGGACGGCAACGGCATGGACCTGCTCGACGGACTGGACCTTGCCCGCCATGGCCAGATCGTCGTCGCCACCGGCCGGCCCAGCGTGGATACGGCGGTGCGTGCGATCGCGTCGCCGGTGGTGGAGTACCTGGTCAAGCCTTTTCGCCCCGAGCAGCTGCAGGCCGTGCTCAGGCGCATCGCCCGGTGCAGCTGGCCCGGCATCGGCGATGGGCCAGGCGCGGTCGAACTCGCCGGCGCCTCGGGCGCCATGCGCAGGCTTTCGCACATGGCGATGCGGGTGGCTGCCTGCGATGCTCCCGTGCTGGTTGCCGGCGAGCCTGGCAGCGGGCGCACGGCGGTGGCGCGCGCCATACACGCGGCCAGCGGCCGCGGCGGCGCCTTCGTCGTGGTCGATTGCGACACGCTGCCTGCGGCACGCATCGAGTCGGCGCTGTTCGGCGACGACGGGGATCCGGCGGCGTCGGCCTTCGCGCGCGCCGCCGGGGGAACGCTCTTGGTCAACGGCATCGAACGCCTGCCCCACCATGTGCAGGCCAGGCTGCTGGCGATCGTAGAGGGACGCGCATCCAGCGCCGGTCCCGCCGACGCGGGGGCGCCGCGCCTGCTGTTCTGCATCGCCGGGGATCCGCTGCGCAGCGTGGCCGACGGCCAGCTCCGGCAGGACTTCCATTACGGGATCTCCGCGCTGGCACTGCGCGTCCCGCCGCTGCGCGAGCGCGGCGAGGACGTGGTCGCACTGGCCGACCTGCTGATCCACCACCTCAATGGCCAGTACGGCCAGGAGAAACGGCTCGCGCCCGGCGCCGACCGCGCGCTGTTACGCCATGCATGGCCCGGCAACGTGCGCGAGCTGCGTGCAGCCGTGCAATCCACCTACCTGCTGCAGCGCTCGCCCCTGCTGCACGTGGAGCCGGCAGGTACCGCGCCGGTTCCCGCGCACGGCGATGGTGCACGCCTGGTCTTCGAGATCGGGACGATGACCCTGGCCGAACTCGAGACGCGCGCCGTGGACGCCGCCCTGGCCCATTTCGGCAACGACAAGGCCGCCGCCGCGCGTGCACTCGGCATCAGCGTGCGCACCATCTACAACCACCTTGCGCGCCGCGACGACGAACGGAGCGGTGCCAGCCACGCGACAGGCCACTGACCAGGCGTGGTTCCGGCGGCGTGCCGCCTTGAAGCCTGGAGACAACGGTTTCACGCCTGCTGCCGGAAGGTGCGGTCGACGGCCACAAGCCCCGCGCCGGCGGCGCGGGGCGATTCATGCAAAAGGAGCCCGCATGTCCACTGCACTCACCATTCCCGTCTGGGCACCGATCGGCGACGCCACGGCCGGCTGGTTCGAAACCCAGGCGCCCGCCGGCGCGCAGGACGTGGTGGTGGTGGGTGCGGGCATCGCGGGGCTGACCACCGCCGCCTGCCTGCTGCGCGAGGGCAGGCAGGTGCTGGTCATCGACCGGGAAGGCGTGGGCGCGGGCGAGACCCTGCGCACCACCGCGCACCTGGCCTCCGCCCTGGACGACCGTTTCACCCTGCTGCAGCGCCATCATGGCAAGGACGGTGCGCGACTTGCCGCGGCCAGCCATGCGGTGGCGATCGACTGGATCGAGGACCTCGCGGCGGGCGCGCCGGACTGCGGCTTCCGGCGGGTGCCGGGCTACCTCTATTCGCACAAGGGCGACACGGAGGGCCTGCGCCAGGAAATGGAGGCCGCGCGCGAATCGGGGCTTGAAGTCCGCTGGTGCGAGGCCGGCGAGGAGCTGCCGGCGCGGTTCGGTCCGGCGATCCGTTTCGCCGGCCAGGCGCGCCTGGATGCGGGCGGCTACCTGCTCGCGCTCGCACGCGAAGTGCGGGACGCCGGTGGCCGCTTCCTGCGCGCGAACGTGGAACGCGTCACCGGTGGCGACGAACCAGCGCTGCACCTGGACGACAATGGCGTGCTGCGCGCACGCGCCGTGGTGGTCGCGGCCAACGTCCCGTTCCATGGCACTACCGCCACGTTCCCCAAGCAGGCGCCGTACCGCACCTACGTGGTCGCCGGGCGCGTGCCGGCCGGCACCGTTCCCGACGCGCTGGTCTGGGACGACGCCGATCCCTACCACTACGTGCGCCTGCGCGAGACCGCCGATCCGGCGTGGATGGAGCTGCTGGTCGGCGGCGAGGACCACAAGACCGGGCAGGACGATGATCCGGAGGCCTATGCGCGGCTGCAGGCATGGACGCGCGAGCGCTTCCCCCAGGTCGAATCCTTCCACGCCGCCTGGTCGGGCCAGGTGCTGGAGCCGGCCGACGGCCTGGCCTTCATCGGCGCCGATCCGCACCACGACAACGTGTGGCTGATCACCGGCGATTCCGGCAATGGCATGACCCATGGCACGCTCGGCGGCCTGCTGGTCACCGACCTGGTGCAGGGTCGCGACAACCCCTGGCGCGGGCTCTACGACCCCGGCCGCCAGCCGCTGCGGGCCGGTGGCGAGTGGCTGCGCGAGAACGTCAATGCCGTGCTCCAGTACCGCGACTGGGTGAGGCCGGCACAGGTATCGAAGGTCGAGGACATCAGTCCCGGCAGCGGGGCGGTGCTGCGCCGTGGCCTGCATCGCGTGGCCGTCTACCGCGCCGGGGACGGTGCCGTGCATGCCTACAGCGCCCGCTGCACCCACATGGGTTGCGTGGTGCGCTGGAGCAGCGAGGAGAAGTCGTGGGACTGCCCGTGCCACGGCTCGCGCTTCGACGCGCGCAGCGGCGTGGTGCTCAACGGGCCGGCCAATGCACCGCTGGAGCCGTACCCGCTGGAGGACGGTGACTGATGTCCGCCGGCGGATGGGCCTATGCCGGATACCTGGGCTGGCTCGCCGCCGGTTTCCTCGATTTCGCCCAGCACCGCCGCACCGACCTGCCGCATACCTCCGGGCTGCGCGAATCGACCATGCACGCGGTGCAGCTCGGCCTGCTGGGCGCCGGCGTGCTGGCCTGGCTGGCCTTCGCGCCGGGGCTTGGACTGCTGCTGTCGCTCGCCCTGCTGGCCCTGGTCCACGCCGTGGCCGGATATGTCGATACCTTGGCTGCGTTCGGACGGCGCACGATCACGCCCCTGGAGCAGCACCTGCACAGCGTGCTGGACATGGCGCCGTGGATCGCACTGGGCACGGTCGTGCTCGCGCAGGGTGGGGATGCCCGCGCGGCCGGCTGGGCGCTGCGCCTGGCTCCCGCGTCGCCAGGCCTATGGTTGGCCCTGCTGCTGCCGCCGCTCCTGCTGTGCGTGCTGCCCTGGCTGCACGAGTTCCGCGCCGCGCTGCGGGCGAGGGGCGCCTGAGCGATGCCGGCGCGCCTTGGCCAGGTCGCACAGGGCGAGCCCCAGCGCGAAGCCGGCGTAGGCAGCCGCCACGCCCGCGGCGCCGATGCGGTTCTCGAAGCCCGGGCTGAGCCGGCGCGGCACGACGTGGTAATCGACCACGTAGGCCAGCGTGGCCACGCCGGCGGCGCGCAGCAGCGGCGGATCGGCCGGGCGCCGGCGTCCCCACGCCTCGTACCCGGTGGCCCACATCAGCGAACTGGCATGGTGGATGGCATAACCCAGCAGCGTGTGGCGCGCCGACCATCCGCCGGCGTGGCGTGCGGGCCAGTCCCATACCCACTGGCTGGCGGCGTTGGTGCCGGCGGGGACCGATCGGCTGCGGCGCCAGCTGCGGACGGAGACCACCAGGGTGGAGACGATGCTGGCCATCGAACCCGATCCGAGCGCGCGTACCAGGACGGTGCGCCACCCCGGCGCCTGAGGATCCTGGTTGCCGGCGGACGGGGAATGATCGGAAGCGCGGTCGCGCAGAGATTGCGGCAGGCGGGTCATGAGGTGGTCCTCGCGGGACGCGGGCAGGGAGCCGGTCTGTTCCTGGACTTCAATGCCCTGCCGCCGCGCGACGAACTGGTGCGCCTGCTGCAGGGCCACGATGTGCTGCTGAACGCGGTGGGCATCTTCCAGGCGCAAGCTGAGCAGAGCTTCGATGCGGTACACGTGAAGGCGGTGGCCGCCCTGTTTGGCGCCGCGGTACAGGCCGGCATCGGACGGCTGGTGCACCTGTCCGCCCTTGGCGCGGCGCTTGGTGGCGCCACCGCGTACTTCGATTCCAAGGGGCGCGCCGAGGTCCTGCTGCGCCAGCTTCCGGCGCCGGTGGTGATCGTCAGGCCTTCGCTGGTGTTCTCGCCGGAGGGGGCCAGCAGCCGCTTCTTCCTCCGGCTGGCGACGCTGCCGGTGCTGCCGTTGCCTGGGGGCGGCCCGCAGCTGGTGCAGCCCCTGCACGTGGACGACCTGGTGGAGGCGCTGGTGCGGGTCATGACCTGCACCGATGATCCTCCCGCCTCCCTGGACGCGGTGGGACCGCGCCCGCTTCCCATGCACGGATACCTGCGCCTGCTGGGCGCGGCGCTCGGCAGGAACCCGCGGGTGCTGGCAGTTCCCATGCAGCCTCTGCGGCCCTTCCTGCCGCTGGCCGCACGCCTGACCGGCGGGCTGGTCGGCCCGGATGCGCTACGCATGCTGGAGGCTGGCAACACCGGTGATCCTGCGGGCATCAGCGCGGTGCTCGGCCGCCCGCCGCGCGATCCGTCGAGGTTCATCGACGCGCAGGAGGCGTCTCGGTTGCGGGACGTCCTGCGCACCCGGCGCGCGGTGCTTGCCCTGCGCCTGTCGCTGGCTGCGATGTGGCTCGGCACGGCCTGGGTGTCCCTGTGGGGCTATCCGCGCCAGGCCAGCCACGCGCTGTTGGCGCGCGTCGGACTCCAGGGGGGGCTGGCGGATGTGGCCCTGTGGTCCGGCGCGCTGCTTGACGCGTTGCTCGGCATCGCCATGCTGGTGCTGCCAGGACGCCGTCCTGTGTATCACGCGCAGCTGCTGCTGATGGCCGGCTACACCGTGCTGATCAGCCTCTGGCTACCGGAGTTCTGGCTGCATCCGTTCGGCCCCCTGCTGAAGAACATCCCCATCGCCGGGGCGATCCTGGCCCTGATCCTCCTGGACCGAGCGCATGGACCTGGTGACCGTTAAGTTCCTCCATGTGCTCTCGTCGACGTTCCTGTTCGGCACGGGCGTGGGCACGGCGTTCTACCTGCTCTTCATCAGCCGTACCCGCGACCCTGCGGTGATTGCGCCGGTCGCAAGGCTGGTGGTGGTGGCCGACTGGATGTTCACCGCCACCACCATCGTGTTCCAGCCGCTGAGCGGGCTCTACCTCGCCCGTGGGCGCGATATCCCCCTGTCCACGCCATGGCTGTACTGGTCAATCGTGCTGTTCGTGATCGCGGCGGCGTGCTGGCTGCCGGTGGTCTGGCTGCAGATGCGGTTGCGCGACATCGCGGTGGCCGCGGCCGCGCGCGGCCGGGAATTGCCGGTGCAGTACGCCCGTGTCCTGGGCGCCTGGACCGCGCTTGGCTTCCCGGCGCTGTTCTCGTTTCTTGCGATCTTCTACATGATGGTGGCGCGGAAGGTCCCGTTCGCCTGATCCGCTGCAACCATGCAAGGTCTGCATCGCCGGGTGCCGCTGTTTCACGCCGGCTGGGCGCCGCGCAGGGCCCAATGGCGGCCCCCCGCCGCTCCGGGAGCCTTCCAATGGCCCAGCACAAGCCTCTCGACCAGCAGGTCATCGTCATCACCGGCGCCTCCAGTGGCATCGGCCTCTGCACCGCGCTGTCGGCGGCCGAACAGGGCGCACGCGTGGTGCTGGCTGCACGCAGCCTGGACGTGCTGGAGGAAGCAGTCGCGACCATCACTTCGGCCGGTGGCCAGGCGCTGGCCGCGCAATGCGACGTGTCGCGGCGCGCGGATGTGGACGCCGTGGCACGCCTCGCGCACCAGCGTTTCGGTGGCATCGACACGTGGGTCAACAACGCCGGCGTTTCGATCTACGGCCGCCTGGAGGAGGTCTCGGAGGCGGACAGCCGTCGCCTGTTCGACGTGAACTTCTGGGGCGTGGTCAATGGTTCGCTGGCTGGATTGCCGTTCCTGCGCGCAAGCGGTGGCGTGCTGGTCAACGTGGGCAGCGAGGTGTCCGACGCGGTCATCCCGTTGCAGGGGATGTATTCGGCGTCCAAGCACGCGGTGAAGGGCTTCACCGACGCG
The DNA here is from genome assembly GCF_010093235.1 of Pseudoxanthomonas suwonensis. Lineage (GTDB taxonomy): Bacteria > Pseudomonadota > Gammaproteobacteria > Xanthomonadales > Xanthomonadaceae > Pseudoxanthomonas > Pseudoxanthomonas suwonensis. Next base: position 118,959 of record NZ_PDWP01000005.1, read on the forward strand.
CTCCGCGTGGAGGAGGAACATGTCGCAGGCAGCCCGGTTTCGATCGTCCTGGTGCAGCCGACCGCCACCGACACCCCCTTCCCGCAACACGCGCGCAACTACATGGACCAGGAGCCGAAGCTGCCGACGCCGCTGATCGATCCGTCCGACGTGGCCGCGGCCATCCTGCGCGCGGCCAGCCAGGGCGGCCGCGCCACCCAGGTCGGCGCGATGTCCAGGTTCAACTCGCTGGCCAGTCGCCTGGCGCCTGCGTTGGCCGACCGCATGGCGGCGCGCCAGGCCGACCGGCAGCAGCGGGAAGTGCCGCCGCGTGATCCCCGCGGCACCCTGGACCGGCCCGGCCATGGCGGCCGCATCCACGGGGGTGCGGCATGAGCGCCCGCATGCCGGACGGCTTCGGCAGCCGCCCTTCCGGAGACTGCCCCTGCTGCCGCAGCGCGGACGTGGTACCGCCGTTGCGTGCGCCGCTGGCGATCCGCGCGCGTGGCGAGGACGGCTACAGCACCTGGTTCGCGGGCACCTTCGATGGCCGTTGCTGGTGGTCGCCGGAACTGCCGGCCGACGAGGGACAGTGGGCTGTGGTCGGGTGGCGTGCGATCGAGGACTACGTGCCGGAGCGCATGCCGCCGTGCCAGCGCAGCCGGCGGAACGGTCCGCGGCTGTTCCGCGGCAATGGGGGCACCCCTGTGCCGTCGCATGGGATGGGCGTCCAGGCGCAGCGGGAAACCACCGCGCCTGGACCCGCCTGAGGTCGCGGCCTTTACATCACCACCGCGCCGCCGGAGATCGTCAGCAGCGCGCCGGAGGTGTAGCTGGCCTTGTCGCTGGCCAGCATCACGTAGGCGGAGGCAAGCTCGGCCGGCTGGCCGGGCCGTCCGAATGGCGTCTGGTCGCCGAAGGTCTCCACTTCCTCCTCCGACATGCCGGCCGGAATGAAGGGCGTCCAGATCGGGCCGGGCAGCACCGCGTTCACGCGTACGCCGCGGTCGGCCAGCAGTCCGGCCAGGCCGATGGTCAGGTTGGCCACGGCGCCCTTGGTGGCCGCATAGGGCAGGATGTTGGGCTTGGGCTTCTTCGAGTTCACCGAGGCGGTGTTGATCACGCAGCCGCCGTTCTCCAGCATCGGCAGGGCCAGCCGCACCAGGTTGAATACCGCGTGCACGTTCGTCTCGAAAGTACGCCGCCATTCGTCCAGCGTGATCTCGTCGAAGCTCTCGAAGTAGCGCTGGTAGGCGGCGTTGTTGACCAGGATGTCGAGGCCGCCGAATTCCTTGCGGACCCTTTCGATGAGGTCGGCCGCCTGGTGCGCGTCGCTGATGTCGCATTCCACCAGCAGGGCGCGGTGGCCCGCGGCCTCGATGTGCTCCTGCACGTGCTGCGCATCGTCGCGCTCGCCGGGGAGGAAGGCGATGGCCACGTCCGCGCCCTCGCGCGCGTAGGCGATCGCCACCGCGGCGCCGATGCCGCTGTCGCCCCCGGTGACCAGGGCGCGCTTGCCCTCCAGCTGGCCGCTGCCCACGTAGCTGTCCTCGCCATGGTCCGGGCGCGGTTCCATGCGCGAGGTCTTGCCGGGGAAGGACTGCTGCTGGCGCTTGAACGGCGGCTTCGGGTAATCGGGCAGGGCCATGGCGGTGCTCCGTGGTCGGGGGGAACCGCCAGTGTGTGTGGAGACCGGTAAAGGCGATGCGCGCCTCGCGTTGCGGTGGCGTGATGCGTCAGTGGTAGCCCGCGTCGGCACTGACCTTGCCGCGGAAGACACGGTAGGACCAGGCGGTATAGCCAAGCACCAGCGGCAGCAGCACGACCAGACCGACCAGGGCGAAGACCTGCGAGGACGCCGGCGCGGCCGCCTGCCACAAGGTATAGGTGGGCGGCACCAGGTAGGGCCACATGCCCAGCACCAGGCCGACGAAGGCCAGCGCAAACAGCAGCAGCGACAGCAGGAACGGCCGCGAGTCGGGCCCGCCGCGTCCGGTCGTGCGCCACAGCAGCACCGACACGACCAGGGCGCACAGCGGCACCGGCGACAGCCACCAGAAGTTGCCACTCTCGAACCAGCGCGCCATCACCCGCGAGCTGAGGAAGGGCAGCCAGGCGCTGACCAGGCCCAGCGCCGCGATGACCACGCCGGCCAGCATGCGGGTCAGGCTGCAGGCGAGCGTGCGCACCGGACCTTCGGTCTTGAGGATCAGCCAGCTGCCGCCCAGCAGCGCATAGCCGGCGGCCAGCGCCAGCCCGGTAAGCATGGTGAAGGGACTGAACCAGCCGAACGCGCCGCCCACGTAGCGACCGTCCTCCACCGCCAGGCCCTGGACGATGGCGCCCAGGATCACGCCCTGTGCCACCGCCGTCAGCAGCGATCCGGCGAAGAACGCCCCGCCCCAGACCCAGCGCGAGCGCCGCGCCTTGAAGCGGAACTCGAAGGCCACGCCACGGAACACCAGCGCCATCACCATCACCAGCACCGGCAGGTACAGCGAAGACAGGACCAGCGCGTACACCGCCGGGAACGCGGCCAGCAGGCCGACGCCGCCCAGCACCAGCCATGTTTCGTTGCCGTCCCAGATGGGCGCGGCGGTGTTCATCATCAGGTCCAGTTCCTGCGGGTTGCGCGCGAACGGCGCGAGGATCCCCAGGCCCAGGACGAAACCGTCCAGCACCACGTACATCAGGACCCCGAAGCAGATCACCACGAACCAGGCGACCGGCAACCATTGCTCGATGTTCATTGGTCTTCTCCGGGAATGCCGGCCGCGGAGATCGGCCGTGCCGGGGTGCGCTCGCCGCCTTCCAGGTCCGGTCCATCGCGGTCGGGCACCGGGCCGTGGCGCACCAGCCGGGCGAGGTACCAGACCCCGAAGCCGAACACGAAGGCGTAGCCGACGACGTAGGTGGCAAGCGACGCCAGGACCATGCCGACGCTCTGCTCGCCAACCGCGTCGGCGGTGCGCATCAGCCCATGCACCACCCAGGGCTGGCGCCCGATCTCGGTGACGAACCAGCCGGCGACCAGGGCGATGAAGCCCGCTGGCAGCATCAGGTTCCAGGCGCCCAGCAGCAGCCGGCTGCGCAGCAGCGTGCCGCGCCACCAGGCGAAGGCGGAGGCCCAGGCCAGCAGCAGCATCAGCACGCCGATGCCGACCATGATCCGGAAGGCATAGAACACCGGCGCCACCGGCGGCCGCTCCTCCGGCGGCACCGAGGTCAGCGGCGGGATGTCGCCGTCCCATTCATGGGTCAGGATCAGGCTGCCCAGGCGCGGGATCGCGAACGCGTGGCGGTTGGTCTCCGCCTCCTGGTCGGGCACGGCGAACACGGTCAGCGGCACCCCGGCGCCGGGTTCGGCCGGATGCCAGTGGCCCTCCATCGCCGCGACCTTGATTGGCTGGTGCTCCAGGGTGTTGAGGCCGTGCATGTCGCCGGCCAGGATCTGCAGCGGCACCGTGATCGCGGCGAAGGCCACCGCCGCGTGCAGCATGCGCCGCGCCTCGTCGACCTGGATGCCGCGGCGCAGGAGCCAGGCCGACACGCCGCCGATCACGAAACAGCTGGTGATGAACGCCGCCAGCGTCATATGCACCAAGCGGTAGGGGAAGGAGGGATTGAAGATGATCGCCAGCCAGTCCGCCGGCTCGACGATGCCGTCGGCCAGCGCGTAACCGGCCGGCGTATGCATCCAGCTGTTGGCGCTGAGGATCCAGAAAGCCGAGAACAGCGTGCCCACCGCGACCATGCAGGTGGCCAGGAAGTGCAGCTTCTCCGACACCCGGCCCCAGCCGAACAGCATCACGCCCAGGAAGCTGGCCTCCAGGAAGAAGGCGGTCATCACCTCGTAGCTCAGCAGCGGGCCCAGGATGCCGCCGCCGACACGGCTCAGCTCCGGCCAGTTGGCGCCGAACTGGAAGGTCATGACGATGCCGCTGACCACGCCCATGCCGAAGGAGATGGCGAAGATCCGCATCCAGAAGAAGTAGATCCGCCGCCAGGCCGCATCGTGGGTACGCAGCCAGCGCCACTCCACGAAGGAAAGCCACCACGCCAGGCCGATGGTGAAGGCCGGGAACAGCACGTGGAAGGAGATGACGAACGCGAACTGGATGCGCGAAAGCAGCAGGGCGTCCATGGTCAATCCGTCCTGCACGCGGCGGATCGCCGGCGGGGGATGCCCACGGCATTGGGGAGGCTCGCGGCGTTCATCGATGCTCCGGGAGGCGCATGCGCACGGCGGTGGACGCGAGTGTGGGCAGCGGGCCGTGGACGGCATGTCAGCGTGGCGTGGAGGCATGCAGGCCGTCCGGGGGATTGGCGGGGCCATCACGGCGGCCGCCGCATCATTCCGGGGCCGGCCGCCGCCACGCCCGCGGGCTGTCGTCGGCCCACTACCCGATCGAGGCGCAACCGCCATGAGCCAGCCCGAGGGAGATGAGCTGCTGCTGCATGAACTGCGCAACCGGCTCAACCTGCTGGGATTCGCGCTGCACGCATACCGCCGCGATGGCGACCGGACGCATTTGGAAGACATGGCACAGGCGTACGAGGCCGCAGTCGAACTGGTCGGGCGCCTCGACGCCTCGCGCCGCGCCGGCGTCGGCGAAGAACCCGGGCAGGGCCTCCCCTAGGGGGCCCTGCCCGGGGCTGCGTCGCTCAGAACCACCAGCGCAGGCCGGCGACCCAGTGGGTGTCGCGCGCCTGGCCATGCTCCGCGGCCCGGTAGCGGCGGGTATCGCCGAAGCTGCGCTCGTGGACCACGCCGAAGTAGGGCGCGAACCGCGGCGTGGCCGCCCAGCGCAGCCGCACCCCGGCCTCGGCGGTGGACAGGCCGGCACCGATGCCACGGCGGACATCGTCCCGGCCGTGCAGCTCAAGTCCCAGCTTGGGTTCCAGCAGCAGCCGGCGGGTCAGTGGCAGCTCGTATTCGACCTCGGCACGCAGCGCGGTGCGGCCCCCGCTGCCGAGGTAGGCAGTGGCCGCCACCTCGAACTTGTACGGGGCCATGCCCTGCACCCCCAGTGCAGCCCAGGTGCGGCTGTCGCCCGGGGCGAAGTCGTGGCGCACGCCGGCCAGCAGGTCCCACCAGGGACTGATGCCGCGGCCGTAGAACACCTCCAGGTCCGCGGCAAGGGTACGCCCGTCCTCGCGCTCGCCTTCGCTGCGCAGCCACAGGCGCTGCACGTCGCCGCCGACCCAGGCCTTGGCTTCCCAGGCCTGGCCGGTGCCCGGATCCGCATCCCAGCCCTCCAGCCTGTCGAAGCGGACCAGGCTGTTGATACCGCCGCCGTGGGCGTGGCCATGCCGCAACGGGGGAAAGGCCGCGGCGCGGTCGGCGTCGGTCGGGTGCGGGATCGGCTCGCGGGGTGCCGGCTGTGCCGAAGTTGCGCCATGTGCCTGAGCCATGGCATGTGCGGCGTGGTCATGCGGCGGGGTCGCGGCGGGGGCCAGGTCGTCATGGGTGACATGGGCATGGGACGCGCGCTGCGCATGCGTGCCATGCGGGGCCTGTGCAGGCGCAGGCGCAGGCGCGTGGTCGTGGGCTCCGTGCGACGTCGTCGCATGGTTGGCATGGCCGTCGTGTCCGTGCCCGTGCCCGTGTCCGGGGGCATCAGGCGCCGCGGACGTGGCCCCTGCGTGGCCGGCATCCGGGTCGTGCGCGGACGGGCGCGGCGCGGCCCCGGAATGCCCGGCGTGGTGGTCATGACCCGCGGACGCTGGCTGGGCGGACACAGGCCGGCGATGGTCGCCGTGGCCGCCCTCCCGGGCTGCCGCCGGAACAACACCCGGAGGCAGCACGAGCAGGATCGCGGGAAGGATGCGCATCGGGAGCAGGCGCTTCATGCGGATTCCTCCACGCGCACCTCGCGCATCATCCCGGCCTCCATGTGGTAGAGCAGGTGGCAGTGGAAGGCCCAGCGGCCCAGCGCGTCGGCGCGCACGCGGTAGCTGCGGCGCGTGCCGGGCGGCATGTCGACGGTGTGCTTGCGCACCTGGAATTCGCCCCGGGCGTCCTCGACGTCGCTCCACAGTCCATGCAGGTGGATGGGGTGCTGCATCATGGTGTCGTTGACCAGCACGATGCGCAGGCGCTCGCCGTAGTTCAGGCGCAGCGGCTCGGCGGAGGCGAAGGGCACGCCATTGAACGACCAGGCGAACTTCTCCATGTGCCCGGTCAGGTGCAGCTCGACCTCGCGTCCCGGCTCGCGTCCGTCGGGGTCGTCGAACAGGCTGCGGAGGTCGGCATAGGCGAGCACGCGGCGGCCGTTGCCGCGCAGCCCGATGCCGGGATCGTCCAGGCGCGGGCCGCTGGGCGAGGACTGCATGTCCACCAGCGGGTTGCTTGACTCGCTGGCCGGATGGACGACGTCCGGCGCGTGCGCCGCATGTGCTTCGTGGCCGCCATGCATCCCGGCGCCGCAGCTGCCCTCGGCCATCATCGCCGCGCCGCAGCCACCCTCCATGGCTTGGCCGCCGCCGTGGCCGCCGTGGCCCATGTCTTCCATGGTCAGCAGCGGCCGCGGATCGGGCACGGGCACCGGTGCGGCCAGGCCGTGGCGGACGGCCAGGGTGCCGCGGGCGAAGCCGGTGCGGCCCATGTCCTGGGCGAAGATGGTGTACGCATCCTGGCCCGAAGGCTCGACGATGACGTCGTAGGTTTCCGCGGCGGCGATGCGCAGCTCGTCCACCGTCACCGGATGCACGTACTGGCCGTCGGCGGCGACCACGGTCATCTTCAGTCCGGGGATGCGCACGTCGAAGTAGGTCATCGCGCCGGCATTGATCAGGCGCAGCAGCACCTTCTCGCCCGGGCGGAACAACCCGGTCCAGTTGGCGGCCGGCGGCTGGCCGTTGAGCAGGTACGTATAGGTGTTGCCATTGACGTCCGACAGGTCGGTCGGCGTCATCCGCATGCGTCCCCACATGCCGCGGTCGGCGAGGGTGGCGCGTAGGCCGTCGCGTCGCGCGTCGCGCAGGAAGTCGGCGGCGGTGCGCTTGTACAGGTTGTCGTACGAGGGCGCCTTCTTCAGCCGTCGGAACAGCGCATCCGGCGCGAGGTCGGTCCAGTCCGAAAGCAGCAGGACGTGCTCGCGGTCGTAGTGGTACGGCGGCGGCTGCAGCGGGTCGACGACGATCGGCCCGTAGAGGCCCGCCTGTTCCTGGAACAGTGAATGGCTGTGGTACCAGTAGGTGCCGGACTGCCTGAGGGTGAAGCGGTAGAGCCAGGTATCGCCCGGCGCGATGCCGTCGAAGCTCATGCCGGGCACGCCGTCCATGTTGGCCGGCAGCAGGATGCCGTGCCAGTGGATCGAGCTTGGCGCATCGGCAAGGCGGTTGCTGACGCGCACGGTGACGGTGTCGCCCTCGCGCCAGCGCAGCAGCGGTGCCGGCACGCTGCCGTTGACCGCCACCGCGGGACGCGGCCGGCCGGTGATGTCGAGGATGGTCGGGCCGATGGACAGGTCGAAGTCGCGACCGGCGAGGAGCGGTGAGGTCATGGCCAGCGCGGGCGTGCGCAGCAGGCCGGTGCCGGCCGCCCCGGCCAGGGCCAGGCCCTGGACGAAGCGACGGCGCGCCGGTGACGACGGCGGGATGGCGGAAGGGTCCCGGGAAGCGGGCATGTTCATTGATCCGGTAAGGGCGCACTGGGCGCACGCGGAGGAGGCGCGACGCCGGTGGCGGTCGCGCGGCTGCGATCTGCGTGGCTCAGGCGATGGGAGGCCGTCGCGGTGGCGACGGCATGTATCCCGGGTCTCCGTGCGCGGGAGTCGCTACCGGCACGGCGTCGGCGAAACCGGCCGTGGCGGCCGGCACCGGTGCCGGCGCGGCCACCGCGGGCGGGCAGGCGCAGGCGAGGTCGCAGGCGTCCGCGTCGCCACCGCCGTGGTGGTCGCAGCAATCCGCCGGAGCCCGGTGCGGATCCTGCTCCAGGGGCATGGCCATCGGTGCGCTGTCGTGGCAGCCATGCATGGCATCACCATCGGCGACAGCGGCATGCTCCGGCCCGGGCGCCACCGGGGCCGGTACGTGCATCGCCTGCGCAGGCCATCCTCCCGCCACCAGGGACAGGAGCAGCAGCAGGGCGGAAAGACGATGCAGGAGGACGGTCATGGCGGCGCGGCTCGGACCCGGCCACGGTAAGCCAGCGCCGTGGCCGCAGCAAGCCGCCGCGCGGACCGGGATTCAGGCACCGGCGCGCGCGGATGCCGCGGCCTGCGCCGCCAGCCAGGCGCGCAGCGAGGCCGGTTTCACCGGCTTGGTGAGCAGGCGGTAACCACGCATGCGCGCCTGCCGCTTGAGTTCGTCGCGGCCGTCGGCAGTCAGCAGGGCGCCAGGGATGGCGCCGCCGGCCGCGCGCAGCGCATCCAGCGCATCCAGCCCGTCCATGCGGTCGTGCAGGTGGTAGTCCACCAGCATTGCCTGCGGGGCACTGTCGGCCATCCGCTCCAGCGCCTCGTCGACCGTCGCCGCGGGGATGGCGATGGCCTGCCAGCGTGCCAGCAGCAGGCGCATGCCATCGAGGATCTCGCGGTCGTTGTCCAGGCAGAGCACGCGCAGGCCGGCCAGCGAATCCTCGCCCGGCAGCGCGATCACCGGCGCGGTCATCGCAGCCGATGGCGCACCGCGCGGCACGGCGATGGAGAACATGCTGCCGCGGCCGACCCGGCTGTTCGCGTCCAGGCCATGGTCGAGCAGGCGCGAGATGCGCTGGCAGATCGACAGGCCCAGGCCGAGGCCGCGCTCGCCCCAGTCGAAGGGCTGCTGGTAGCGCTGGAATTCCTCGTAGATCTGGCGCATGTGCTGCGGGGGGATGCCCGGACCGGTGTCCCAGACCTGCAGGTACACGGTGTCCCCGCGCACGCGCATGCCCAGCACGATCCGGCCCTGGCGGGTGTAGCGCAGGGCGTTGGCGATGAAGTTCTGCAGCACCCGGCGCAGCAGGCGGCGGTCGCTGCGCACCGGGCAGGCACGGGCATGGACGCGCAGGTCGAGGCTGCGTCCCGCGGCGACCGGCGCGTACTGCGCGGCCAGTTCGCGCAGCAGCTCGCCGGCGTCGAAGGTGGAGATCTCCGCCTGCAGCGCGCCGGTGTCCAGGCGCGAGACGTCGAGCAGGCCGTCCAGCAGTTCCTCGGCGGCGCGCAGGGAGGCGTCCACGCGCTCGGCCAGGTGGCGCTGTTCGGACGGATCCTGCCCGCCCTCGCGCAGGGCCGAGGCGAACAGGCGCGCGGCGTTGAGCGGCTGCAGCACGTCGTGGCTGATCGCCGCCAGGAAGCGGGTGCGCGACTGCTGCGCCTCCTCCGCCTCGCGGGTACGCTCGGCCACGCGCTGTTCCAGGGTCTCGTTGGCTTCGCGCAGCGCCTGCTCGGCGTGCTTGTAGGCGGTGATGTCGTTGTAGCTGGTGACGTAGCCGCCGCCGGGCAGGGCCTGGCCGCGCATCTCGATCACCGTGCCGTCGGCGCGCACGCGCTCGAACACGTGCGGCGTGCCGGCCCGCATGTGCTCGATGCGCTTGCGGATGTGCTCCTCGATGTCGCCCTCGCCCAGCTCGCCGCGCTCGGCGTTGTAGCGGATCAGGTCCGCCACCGGACGGCCGACGTAAAGCATGCCGACCGGATAGCCGAACATGTGCTGGTAGCGGCGGTTCCAGGCCACCAGGCGCATGTCCGGATCGACCACGCTGACGCCGGCGCTGATGTTCTCCAGGGTGGTGGACAGGATCTCGCGGTTGAAGCGCAGCTCCTGGCCGGCCTCGTCCAGCAGCGCCATGACCTCGTCCAGGTGCATGCCCGAGCCGCGCAACACCGAGGTCAGCACCAGGCGCGCCGAGGCCGCGCCGATCGAGGCGGCCAGCAGGCGTTCGGTGAACTGGATCCAGGCGCGATCGGCGGCGCTGGCCGGCTGCAGCTCGCCCCCCAGCTCCGTGGCCTGCTCGGCGAAGGCCCGCCGCGCGTGGCGTTCGCCGACGATGCGCTTGGCCAGCGCGAGCAGGTCGCCCACGCTGACGTTGCCGGACCATTCGCCGCGCGACAGGGTCTGCCGTTCGGCATACGGGTCCAGGAACGGGGCGATGCGCAGGCGTTCGTCCACGCTGGGACGCCAGCGTGCCGACACGACCATCATCACGCCGGTGTTGAGCAGCAGCGACCAGAACGTGCCGTGGGTCAGCGGGTCCCAGCCGCTGAGTCCGAACAGCTGCTGCGGGCGCAACCAGTAGAGGCCGAACGGACCGGCTTCCATCCACTGCGCGTCGAACAGGCCCGAGCGGGTGAGCGCCGGCAGCAGCAGGGTGTAGATCCAGGTGGCGAAGCCGGCCAGCAGGCCGAACTCCACGCCGCGCCGGCTGGCGCCGCGCCAGTACAGGCCGCCGATCAGGCCAGGCGCGAACTGCGCCACCGCGGCGAACGCCATCACGCCGTAGGCGGCCAGCGCGGTGTCGCCGCCGATCCAGCGGTAGTAGCCATAGGCGCACAGCGACAGCAGCAGGATCGACAGGCGGCGCACCCACAGCACCAGCGAGGCCACGTCCGCGGCCGCGTGCCGCTCGCCCCAGCCGCCACGCAACAGCACCGGCATCACCAGGTCGTTGCTGACCATCGTCGCCAGCGCGATGCTCGCCACGATCACCATGCCGGTGGCCGCGGAGAAGCCGCCCACGTAGGCGGCCAGGGCCAGCGCGTTGCTGCCTTCGGCAAGCGGCAGCGCCAGCACGAAGGTGTCGCTGGCCACCCGCGGATCGCCGCCGAACAGCGAGATGCCAGCCGTTGCGATGGGCATCACCATCAGGGTGACGATCATCAGGTAGCCGCCGAACATCCAGCGCGAGCGGCGGATGTCGGCCACGTCGCCGCACTCGACCACCGCCACCTGGAACTGGCGCGGCAGGCATACGATCGCAAGGAAGCTCAGCAGGGTCTGGGCGACGAAGCCCATCGGCGGCGCCTGCACGAACAGCTCGCGCGCCGCATCGGTCACCCGCATCTCGTTGCCGCGCAGCCACAACCAGGCGAACACGCCCACCGCCACCAGCGCGACGAGCTTGACCAGCGACTCCAGCGAGATGGCCAGCATCATGCCGTGGTGGTGCTCGGTGGCATCGACCTGGCGGGTGCCGAACAGCGCCGCGAACAGCGCCATCAGCAAGGCCACGTACAGCGCCGGGTCCGCGGCGATCCCCGCCTGCTCCACGTGCTGGCCGGACAGCACGGCCAGGCTCATCGCCACCGCTTTGTACTGCAGTGCAACATACGGAATGATGCCGACCAGCGCGATCACCGCCACCAGTGCCGCCAGCCGCCGCGAACGGCCATAGCGGGCGGACATGAAGTCCGCGATCGACACCACGTTCTGGCTGCGCGCGATCAGCGCCAGGCGCTCGATGATGCGCCAGCCGAAGACCATCAGCAGGATCGGGCCGAGGTAGATGGGCAGGTAGCCGATGCCGTTGCGCACCGCGCTGCCGACGGCTCCGTAGAAGGTCCACGAGGAGCAGTAGACCGCCAGCGCCAGGCTGTAGACCACCGGGCGCAGCCACGGGCGGTCGGGATACATCGGCCGCCGGTCGCCCCACCAGGCCACGGTGAACAGCAGCGCGGCGTAGCCTACTGAGACCAGCAGCAGGATCCAGCTCGACACCAAGTCGATCTCCTCCCCTCACCCGGCCCGCGAGTGTACTGCGGCGCATGGTGCCGCGCTTGCGCCGCACGCAGGTTGCGAGCAATCTGACAACGCTGTCACGTGCCACCGGGCGTTCCCAGCGGACGCCACCTGCATCAGGAGAGGGAATGCAGCACGACCAGAACGTGGCCGCGGCCGCGCGAGTGCCCGCGGCCGAGCCGTCCGCCCGCCTGTCCTTCAGGGAGAAAGCCGGCTACGGGATCGGCGATTTCGGTTTCAACCTCTACTGGGCCAACATCTCGGCCTTCCTGCTGATCTTCTACACCGACGTGATGGGCCTGGCCGCGGCGGCGGTGGGCACGATGATGCTGGCCACGCGGCTGGTGGATGCCATTACCGATCCGCTGATGGGCGCGATCGCGGACCGCACCCGCACCCGCTTCGGACGCTTCCGACCGTACATGCTCTACGGCGCGCTGCCGCTGGCGGCGATGGGTGTCCTGACGTGGACGGTGCCGGACTTCGATGGCGGCGGACGCCTGCTGTGGGCGTATGCCACCTTCACCCTGCTGATGATCGCCTACACCGTGCTGGCGATGCCGTACTCGGCGCTGTCTGGCGTGATGACCTCCGACAGCCAGCAGCGCACGACCCTGGTCAGCTTCCGCTTCATCGCCGCCTTCGCCGGCACCACCGTGGTCAACTACTTCACCCTCGACCTGGTCCAGTGGCTGGGTCGCGGCGACGAAAAGCTGGGCTGGCAGCTGACGATGGGCCTGTACGGCCTCGTCGCCGTCGCTTGCTTCGCCGCCGTGTTCGCCAGCACCCGCGAGCGCATCCAGCCGCCGCCCCAGCAGAAGAGCGCGGTGCGCCAGGACATCATGGACCTGCTCGGCAACCGGCCGTGGCTGGTGCTGTTCGTGCTGGCCCTGGTGATCATGATCACCATCGTCATGCGCAGCGGATCGCTGGTGTACTACCTCAAGTACCACGTCGAACGCCCGGAGCTGACCGGCCTGTTCCTCGGCGCCTATTCGGTCGCGCTGGCGGCCGGCGCGGCGCTGACCCCGCTGATGACCCGCTTCATCGACAAGCGCAGCCTGCTGATGCTGCTGATGGCCGCCGTGGGCGTGCTCAGCTGCGCGATGTATTTCGTCCCGCCGGAGCAGGTGTGGGTGATGCTGGGACTCAACACCCTGGTCGGCCTGCTGCTGGGTCCGAAGTCGCCGCTGGCGTTCTCCATGTACGCCGACTGCGCCGACTACACCGAGTGGAAGACCGGGCGCCGCGCCACCGCGATGACCTTCGCCGCCGCCGCGTTCTCGCAGAAGATGGGCGGCGCCATGGCCTCGGCCGGCATCGCCTGGACGCTTGCGGCGATGGGCTACGTGGCCAACCAGGCCCAGTCCGACGCCTCGCGCCTGGGCATCTGCCTGCTGCTGACGGTGATCCCGGGCGTGGTGGCGCTGATCGCGGCGTGGGTGATGCGTTTCTACCCGCTGGATGCGGCCGAGCTGGCGCGCATCCAGCGTGATCTGTCTGCAAGGCGGGAAGCACAGGCATGAGCGTGACGAACAAGATGGACTACGTGCCCGGCGTGGGCGGATTCGAGGACCAGGGCCGCCGCTTCGTGCTGGCCAGCCCGACGGCGATGCCGCAGGCGTCGACCTTCCTGTGGAACCGGCGGATGCTGCTGCAGCTCAACTGCCGCGGCTATGCCACCGCGCAGTTCATGCAGCCGGAGCCGGCCAAGTACGCGCACGCGCCCACGCTGGAGGCGAAGACCTTCATGCAGCCGGAGCAGCCGTACTACGCGCACCATCCCGGACGCTTCTGCTACGTGCGCGACGAGGACAGCGGCAGCCTGTTCTCGGCGCCGCATGCGCCGGTCAACCGCACGCCGGACGCCTTCGCCTTCTCGGTGGGCGCGGGCGACGCGTGCTGGACGGTGCAGTGCCATGGCATCGAGCTGGAGATGCGCGTGCGCCTGGCCGCCGAGGACGTGGCCGAACTGTGGAGCCTGTGCGTGCGCAACGTGTCCGGGCGCCGCCGCCGGATCAGCGTGTATCCGTACTTCCCGGTGGGCTACATGTCGTGGATGAACCAGGGTGGCCGCTACCGCGCCGACCTGGGCGGCATCGTCTGCAGCAGCGTCACCCCATACCAGAAGGTCGCCGACTGGTTCCGCCAGCGCGACTTCAAGGACCTGACCGTGCTGCTGCACGAGCGCGCGCCCGATGCCTGGGAGGCGAACCAGGCGACCTTCGAGGGCGAGGGCGGGCTGCACGCCCCGGACTCGGTGGTCAGGCACGAGACCCTGGCCTGCGGCGACGCCCTGTACGAGACCCCGACCGCCGCCCTGCAGTACCGCCTGGACCTGGAGGCGGACCAGGTGGAGGAACTGCGCTTCCTGTTCGCACCGGCGCACGACGAGGACGAGGTGCGCGCCCTGCGCGATCGCCACCTGTCCGCCGCAGGCTTCGCCGCGGCCGAGGCCGCGACCGCCCGCTACCTCGAGGAGGGCGGCGGCTGCTTGCGGATCGAGTCGCCCGACGCCTGGCTGGACCACTTCACCAACCGCTGGCTGCCGCGCCAGGTGTACTACCACGGCGACTCCAACCGCCTGACCACGGATCCGCAGACGCGCAATTTCCTGCAGGACCACATGGGCATGGCCTACCTGCGCCCGGCCACCGCGCGTGCCTCGTTCCTGCATGCGCTGTCGCAGCAGGGGGCCGACGGTGCCATGCCCGATGGCATCCTGCTGGTGGAGGGCGCGGAGTTGAAGTACATCAACCAGGTGCCGCACACCGACCATTGCGTGTGGCTGCCGGTATGCCTGCAGGCCTACCTGGACGAGACCGGCGACGACGCCATCCTCGACGAGGTGGTGGCCGGTAGCGACGGGCACAGCGCCACCGTCGCCGAGCGCGTCGACCGCGCCATGCACTGGCTGCTGGCGCAGCGCGACGAACGCGGGCTCAGCTACATCGCCCAGGGCGACTGGTGCGATCCCATGAACATGGTCGGCTGGAAGGGCCGCGGCGTGTCCGGCTGGCTGTCCCTGGCCAGCGCGCACGCGCTGCGCCTGTGGGCCGACATCAGTGCCCGCCACGGACGTCCCGATGCCGTGTTCCGCGAGGGCGCGGATGCCTTCAACGAGGCGGTCAACAGGCACCTGTGGGACGGCGACTGGTACGGGCGCGGCATCACCGACGACGGCGTGGTGTTCGGCGTGCGCGCCGACACCGAGGGCCGCATCTACCTCAACCCGCAGAGCTGGGCCATGCTCAGCGGCGCCGCCGACGAGGCACGCCGGGCGAAGCTGCTGCGCGCGGTGGACGAGCAGCTGATCTCGCCCTATGGCGCGGCGATGCTGGATCCGCCCTACACCGGCATGCGCGAGGACGTGGGCCGCCTGACCCAGAAGTTCCCCGGATCGGCCGAGAACGGCGCGGTGTACAACCACGCCGCCGCGTTCTACCTGCACGCGCTGTATCGTGCCGGGGAGAGCGACCGCGCCTGGCAGGTGCTACGCGCGATGCTGCCCGGGCCCGATCCGCAGGACTGCCTGCAGCGCGGCCAGCTGCCGGTGTTCGTACCGAACTACTACCGCGGTGCCTGGCGCCTGCATCCGCGCACCGCCGGGCGTTCCAGCCAGCTGTTCAACACCGGTACCGCGGCCTGGCTCTACCGCTGCCTGGTCGAGGACCTGTTCGGCCTGCGCGGCGAAGGCCGTGCGCTGCGCATCGCACCGCAGCTGCCCTCGCACTGGAACTCGGCCAGGGCATCGCGCCGGTTCCGCGGCGCGCAGGTCGAGCTGGAGGTCGAGCGCGTGGCCGGCGTCCAGGCGATGCGCGTCCGGGTCGATGGCCAGCCGCTGGCCGATGGCCTGCTGCAGCCGGTCGAGGCCGGCCGCACCTACCGCGTGCGCGTCGAGCTGCCGCTTGCCCGAGGTGGTGCGGCATGAGTGCGCCGGTGCGGGTGGCGGTGGTGATGGGCGTGTCCGGCAGCGGCAAGACCACGCTGGCGCAGGCGCTGGCCCAGGCCTGGGAGGCGACCTTCCTCGATGCCGACGACTTCCACAGCGGGGAGGCGCGCGCGCGCATGGCGTCCGGGCAGCCGCTGACCGACGAGATGCGGGTGCCCTGGGTGCAGCGGATCGCCGATGACCTGCGGCGCCGCGTCGCCGCCGGCGAGCGCGTCACCCTGGCGTTCTCGGGATTGCGCCGGCGCCATCGCGACATGCTGCGCGCCACCGGCCTGCCGCTGCACTTCCTGTTCCTGCATGGCGACGCGGAGCTGATCGCCGCGCGCATGCGCCAGCGCAGCGGCCATTACATGCCGGTCACCCTGCTGGACAGCCAGTTCGCGACCCTGGAGCCGCCGCTGGACGAGGTGGACGTGACCCCGGTCGCGGCTGCGCTGGAGCCACAGGCGCAGCTGGAGGCGGCGTTGCAGGCGATCGGCGCGGTCGCGACCTAGGCCGCGGCGTCGCTCCAGGCGCAGGCGAGCGCCTGGGCCTGCTGGCGCAGCTCCGGCACGGCCAGGCTTTCCCAGGCCTCGCCGATGCGCAGGCTGCCGATGGCGCGCAGGTCGTCGCGGGCGATGCCGTGGGCGTCGACCAGGCGCCCCTCGGCGTCGGTGGCCAGGCCGATGCCATGCGCACCGGCTTCGGCCAGGCCATCGCCCAGCAGCTGCTCCAGCAGCGGGTTGCGCATGGCCTGCACCCGCAGTTCCACGCCGGTGGCGTTGACCACGTGCTCCACGTCCAGCGGGAGCGCATTGCCGTGGTGGTCGCGCGCGACCACGTGCACGCAGCGAGGGCCGGCGGTGACCAGGTCCAGGCGCGCGCGGTGCAGCTGCAGGCGTCCGTTGCCGCGCAGTTCCTGCAGCACGGCGTCGGCTTCCGGCGCGATGCGGTGGCGGTGGATGTCCCAGTAGCGCACCACGTGGCGCAGGAAGCGGCGCTGGTCGGCTGCGTCGAGCGAGCGCCACAGCGCCTGCACGCGGGGACGCAGCCGCTCCAGCACGGCCTGCCAGGGCAGGCCGTCGGCGGCGGCTTCGGCCACCCGCTGGCGCAGGCGTCGCAACCGCGCGCGCAGGTCCAGGGCGAGCAGGGCGTCCACGTCCAGTCCGGTGTCGACCGGCGAATCCGGGGCATGCGCCATCGGCAGCAGGCCGTGGCGCGAAAGCAGGTGGACCGGACCGCGGTGGCCGGTGCCGGCCAGGGTCAGGACCACGTCGACCATGCTCAATCCGGTGCCAACGATGCACACCCGTGCATCGGGCGCGATCGTTGCCAGCCCTTCGCTGTCCCACGCCTCCAGCAGGCGCGGCGCACCGAGCGTGGAAGCGCCGCGCGCCGGCAGCGGCCGCGGGGCGTTCCCGGTGGCCAGCAGGACGCGGCCGGCGGTCGCGCGGCCGTCCTCCCATTCCAGGCTGAAGCCGGTGTCGTGGCGGCGGAGCGCGGTGATGCGGTGGTGGCGCAGCTCCAGCGTGGCGGCGCTGGTGGCCACGGCTTCGCGCAGGCGGTCGCCGAGATAGGCGGCGTAGTCGCGTCGCGGCAGGGAGCAGCCGGACAGGTCCCCGCCACCGGCGTACTCCTCGCGCCCGGCCAGCCAGCGCAGGAAGTCGGCGGGTTCGTCCGGCAGGGCGGACATCCTCCCGGCCGGGACATTGAGCAGGTGTTCGCGGCGGCGGGTCGAATAGGCCACGCCTTCGCCCGGTCGCGGCGACGGTTCGTACACCGCGATCCGCGATCCGGGCCGGGCCTGGCGCAACAGGTGGATCGCCGCCAGGGTCCCGGCGGCCCCGCCGCCGACGATGGCGATGTCGTGGTCGCAGTGCATCCGCCGATTGTACCGGGCGAAACCGTCCCGGCCCCCGCACAAAGAAAAAGCCCGCCGGGTGGCGGGCTTTCTCCAGAACAGGAGGCGATCAATTACTTGATCTTGCCTTCCTTGTAGATCACGTGCTTGCGAACGACGGGATCGTACTTCTTGATCTCCATCTTGTTCGGCGTGTTCTTCTTGTTCTTGTCGGTGGTGTAGAAGTGGCCGGTGCCGGCCGAGGAGATCAGGCGGATCTTGTCGCGCTTGGAAGCCATGGTCGGTTACTCCTCAGATCTTCTCGCCGCGGGCACGCAGGTCGGCCAGAACGGCATCGATGCCCTTCTTGTCGATGGTGCGCAGGGCAGCGGTGGAAACACGCAGCTTCACCCAACGGTTCTCCGAAGCCACCCAGAAGCGGCGCTCGTGCAGGTTGGGGAGGAAACGGCGGCGGGTCTTGTTGTTTGCGTGCGAGACGTTGTTGCCGGTCTGCACGCCCTTGCCGGTAACTTGGCAAACGCGGGACATACGCACCTCGAAAGGTCTGGTGTCGCCCATAGCCCGGGAGACGGCGGCCCCGCGGCCGGGTCCTGGTGGACTGGCCGAACGCGATGCGGGAAAGGAATTCGACTGCACGGGCGGCGCCGGATCGCGTTCCGGGCCGGATCCGGCAACAGCCGGACGCAGCGAGCCGCCAATTATGCGGGGGCAAGTGGTTGATTGCAACCGGAAGGGGAAGGGGGTCAGAGTCACTTTTCCCCGGGCGTAGCCGGGCGCAGGTACGTGGCGGGCAGGAAAAGTGACTCTGACCCCCTTCCCCTTCCGGTTGCAATCAACCACTTGCCCCCGCATAATTGGCGGCTCGCTGCGTCCGGCTGTTGCCGGA